>NZ_AWGC01000096.1 GCF_000495835.1 Asticcacaulis sp. AC402 | reverse complement strand
CAGCCCGCGCGCCGGCGCCCTGCTGGCCAGGGCGGCGCGCGCGCGCGCCACCCTGGACGGCCGCGACTATGTCCTGCCCGACGACATCAAAGCCCTGTACAAGCCGTGCATGCGTCATCGCGTCCTGCTGTCGCCCTCGGCGGAAATCGAGGGTCAGTCGGTCGACAACGTCCTGCAAAGCCTCCTCGAAAAGATCGAGATCCCGC
>NZ_AWGC01000095.1 GCF_000495835.1 Asticcacaulis sp. AC402 | reverse complement strand
GGCGGGGGATTATACCTCCCCGCGCTCTTCGCGTGGGGAGGGGGACCATGAGCGCAGCGAAACGTAGTGAAGCCAAGCGAAATGGTGGTGGGGCGACTTGCCTTCGGAGTAGTAGCTGCGGTGTTTCCGAAAGAAAGTCGCCCCACCACCACATCTCGTCCTTCGCTACGCTTCGTCCTCGTGCGGTCCTCCTCCCCACGCGAAGAGC
>NZ_AWGC01000094.1 GCF_000495835.1 Asticcacaulis sp. AC402 | reverse complement strand
ACAGGGTCGCGGCCAGTATGAGCTGAGTCGTATCTTCGGTACCGTCGGCGACCGTGCCGGTGGGCGTGCCGGTGGTGGCGTCGTCGACCGGGATGACTGTCAGTGTGACAGTGGTCTCTTCCGTCGTGGTGGCGCCGTCGCTGACCGTAAAGGTAAAGCTGTCGCCACCATGATAGTTGGCGTTCGGTGTGTAGGTAAATGTCCCGTCGGCA
>NZ_AWGC01000093.1 GCF_000495835.1 Asticcacaulis sp. AC402 | reverse complement strand
AAACGACGTCATTCCTTCCGGACCGGCCAACGGCATCGATGCACTAACCATCTTTAACGCTTCGCCCGGCGCGTTGCCCGCCCTTCGGAGCTGCTACCGGCCACGCCGAAGAGGGTGACGTAGCTTCGCGTTCTTCGCGTGAGACATAATACCCATGCCCGGTGTTGGAGACAGTGGGTATCATTCCCCGTGGCAACTGAAGAAAAGCTACGAGTCACGCGAAGACGCGAAGAACACC
>NZ_AWGC01000092.1 GCF_000495835.1 Asticcacaulis sp. AC402 | reverse complement strand
TCGAGAAGATCGGCCCCGTCTTCGCCGGTCAGCGTGTCATTGCCGCCAAGCCCGGTCAAGCGGTTGCTGCCCGTATTGCCCGTCAAACGATTGTCAGAGGTATTACCGGTGCCGTTCAGGTCACCCGATCCTGTCAGCAGAAGGTTTTCCAGGTCTTCGGCCAGGGTGTAACTCAACGAAGCCTGGACCTCGTCAGCACCGCCGTTGGCCAGTTCGGTCAGGACGTCGCCGGCGCTGTCAA
>NZ_AWGC01000091.1 GCF_000495835.1 Asticcacaulis sp. AC402 | reverse complement strand
CATCACCCCCGACGCCAACTTCCATGGCACGGTCGTCATCAGCTACACCATCCTCGACGGTGAAGGCGATCCGGTTGAGGCCACCCTGGATCTGACCGTCAACTCGGTCATCGACCTGGTCGAGTCCGACGAGACCACCACGCTTGGGGCAACGGATGAAGACCTGATCCTGACCGGCGAAGACGACATCGACGGCACCGGCAACAGCCTCGGCAACGTCCTCACCGGCAATGACGGCGCCAA
>NZ_AWGC01000090.1 GCF_000495835.1 Asticcacaulis sp. AC402 | reverse complement strand
TGTAAAGACCGGCGCCACATCGTTGACATTGGTGACGGTGACCATGACGGCGCGGTCGACCGTATGAACACCATCGCTGACGCGGAGGGTGACGTCATAGACATTGTTGCCGCCGGCATCACCCGGCGCTTCGAAGTTCGGTGCGGCCAGGAAGCTGAGGGCTCCCGTCGCGGCGTCAATGCCGAAAAGGGCGGCATCGGCCCCGCCGGCGATGCTGTAGGTCAGGGCGTCGTTTTCAGCATCTGTCGCCGCGGCGACGTAACCCGTAGCCGTCAGACTTT
>NZ_AWGC01000089.1 GCF_000495835.1 Asticcacaulis sp. AC402 | reverse complement strand
TCAGTGTGTCGCCGTCAACATCACTTGCCAACACGGCGCCTTCCAAAGTGCCATCTTCAGCAACGGTAAATGCCGCCGAAGGGGCCACGGGCGCATCGTTGACGGCGGCCAGGTTGAAACTTAGCGTATACTCTACGTCCGGCGTCACGCCGTCGCCGATCGTATAAGTCACGACGACCGGGCCGTTGTAGTTGGCGTCGGGCGTGAAGGTCCAGCCCTCCGCCGTAGCCACCAAAGTGCCGTGATCGGCCGAAACCGTCTGCACCGTCAGGTCGCCGTCGAG
>NZ_AWGC01000088.1 GCF_000495835.1 Asticcacaulis sp. AC402 | reverse complement strand
ATTGTGATTCCCTTTGCCATTGATTTGGCAGGAGGGTTTGGGTTTGTCGGCATCGGTCTCGATTACACGGCTGGATTTGGACGCTTCGGGTTTGCGTCAGGCTGCATCGCGAAGCCATGATGCGAATGCCGCGCGACGGATGCTGGCGTTGGCACTGATATTGGAAGGTCGCACCCGTACAGAGGCAGCTATGATTTGCGGGATGGAGCGTCAAACGCTTCGCGATTGGGTGCACCGTTACAACGCTGAAGGGCTGGCAGGTCTAAGCGACCGTCCTTTACCTGGTGCGCCT
>NZ_AWGC01000087.1 GCF_000495835.1 Asticcacaulis sp. AC402 | reverse complement strand
TGTAGGTCAGTGTGTCGCCATCGCCGTCGCTGGCCACAACCGAGTCTTCCAGGATGCCGTCTTCGGCGATCGTAAAGCTGGCGGCGGCCGCCACCGGCGCGTCGGGAACACTGGCCAGGGTGAAGGTGCGCGTTTGGCCGGACAGTTCACCGCCCTGGCCGTCGCTGACGGTGTAGGTCAGGGTTACGCTGCCGTTGTAGTTGGCCGCCGGCGTAAAGGTCCAGCCGCCTTCTGTGATGGTCAGAGTGCCGTGATCGGCCGAGATGTCCGAAACGGTTAATGCGCCATCGATGTCACTGAGCCCTTCCA
>NZ_AWGC01000086.1 GCF_000495835.1 Asticcacaulis sp. AC402 | reverse complement strand
CCTGGTCACGGTGACCTATACCGTCAGCGACGGCAATGGCGGCGAACAGACCGGTCTGACCCGCACGTTCAGCCTTGGCGCCGTCAACGATGCCCCGCGCGGCGCGCCGACCGGCACTGTGGTCGATGGCACCGAGGATACAGCCCAGACCATTCTGGCCAGCACACTGCTGCAAGGCTTCAGCGACGTCGAAGGCCAGACCCTCAGCGTCTCGAACATCTCGGTCAGTAACGGCACCCTGGCGACAACGACGGGTGGCTGGATCTTCACGCCGGCGGCCAACTACAACGGCCCGGTCACGGTGACCTATACGGTCAGCGACGGCAATGGCGGCACGCTTT
>NZ_AWGC01000085.1 GCF_000495835.1 Asticcacaulis sp. AC402 | reverse complement strand
TAATGGCCATGACAATCGTCTGACGGGCAATACGGGCAATAACCGTTTGACCGGGCTTGGCGGCAACGATCGGCTGGACGGGATCCTGGGGGCTGATACCCTGGTGGGCGGCCTGGGCAACGACACCTATTACGTCGACAACCCCGCCGACAATGTCGTCGAAAACCACCTCGCAGGCATGGACCTTATTGTCTCAGCGATCAGCTATTCACTGGCCGGACGCGCGGTCGAGAGCCTGACCCTGACCGGCGAGGCCAACCTCAACGCGACGGGTAACGGCCTGGCCAACATCCTGACCGGTAATGCCGGCGCCAATCTGCTCGATGGCGGCCTGGGCGCGGACACCTATGCCGGCGGA
>NZ_AWGC01000084.1 GCF_000495835.1 Asticcacaulis sp. AC402 | reverse complement strand
TTAGAGTCGTATAGTCGGCGACAAGCGTATCGACGCCACCACCACCATGCCACGTGAAATCCTTCTGGGCGCCGAAGACGAATAATTGGTCATCCCCCAAGCCCGTTGTCAGGTCGACCTCTTCCATATTGCGTACGACGGTACCGTCGACCAGGGTAAAGCCGCCAGAAGTCGCCGCAGTCGCCATATTGTAGCTGACCGCCCCGACCTCATCAGACAGATCCAGAAATGCACGGTCTGTGCCGTCTCCACCATCCAGAACATCGATACCACTGCCACCATTCAGCCAATCGTTACCTGTGCCTCCGTTCAATGTATCGTCACCAGAGAGACCACGAAGGACGTCTGCACTCGAACCGCCGGTCACATTGACTTTTTCGATGTCATAGGCATAATAGTGTGCGCCACCATTAAA
>NZ_AWGC01000083.1 GCF_000495835.1 Asticcacaulis sp. AC402 | reverse complement strand
GTCGAAACCATCACCGGCGGCACCGGCGCTGATACCATCACACTTGCGGCAGCCATTACCGCCGGTACCATCGACCTGGCGGCTGGCACCGACAGCCTGACGCTCGGCGCCTTCGCCAACTCAGCCACCGTCTCCAACGTCGAGACCCTGACCGGTGGCAGCGCGGCTGACACCATCACCCTGGCCACCACCCTCACTGGCATGACGGTCAACCTGGGCGCAGGTGCCGATACCCTGGTCCTGGGCAACTTCGCCAACACGGGAACACTGCAGAACGTCGAGACCATCACCGGCAATGCCGATGTCGACACCATTACGCTCAGCACCATCATCACGGCTGGCGTCGTCGATCTGAACGGCGGTACCGACGTCCTCACCCTGGGCAACTTCGCCAATACCCTGACGGTCAGCGATGT
>NZ_AWGC01000082.1 GCF_000495835.1 Asticcacaulis sp. AC402 | reverse complement strand
TCGGCCCAGTGCTGGTTGCTGCGCTGCCACTGGCCGACCTGGACGACGCTGTTGTGACGTTGCTTGGCGGCAACCATGGCCTGGCATTCGGCGATCGAATTGCCGAGCGGCTTTTCGACATAGCTAGCCTTGCCGGCCGAGCAGGCGTCGACTGTCATCAGGCAGTGCCAGTGGTCGGGCGTGGCGATAATGACCAGATCGAGGTCCTTGTCGTCGAGCAGGCGGCGATAGTCGCGCGCGATGCGCGGCGCCTTGCCGGTCAGGGTCTTGAATTCGGCGGCGCGGGTAGCCAGCACGGTATCGTCGATATCGCAAAGGGTGACGACCTCGACGCCGGGGACTTCGAGGTGCGCCTTCATATTGGCCCAGCCCATACCCTTGACGCCGATAACGCCGACGCGAACGGTGTCGCTGGGCGCGGCCTTGGCCGATGACGCGGTGGCGAGCGCCGCCGACGACGCAAGCGCGCCGCCGAGGAGTTTCC
>NZ_AWGC01000081.1 GCF_000495835.1 Asticcacaulis sp. AC402 | reverse complement strand
TCAGACGCTCGAAGTTGGTGAGCAGGGTGTAGGTGTGGCTGGCGAAGACGGTATCGGTGCCGGAAGCCGCGTCTTCGGTAATGGTGTCGGTGGCGTCGATGTAATAGACGTCCGAACCGGTACCGCCGGCCATGGAGTCGGCGCCGTTACCGCCGGTGATGGTGTCGTTGCCTTCACCGCCGGTTATGGTGTCATCGCCGCCCAGACCGAAGAGCTGGTTGGAACCGCGGCCGCCGGTGACGACGTTGCTGACATCATTGCCCCAGGCATTGATCGCCGCCGTACCCCAGCTGGCCAGCTCGACATTTTCCAGGTTTTCGCCCAGGGTGTAGCTGACCTGGGAGACGACCTTGTCGGTGCCGCCGTCGATGTATTCGACGACTTCGTCGGTGGCGGTGTTGACGTAGTAGGTGTCGTTGCCGAGACCGCCCGCCATGATGTCGCCGCCGAAGCTGCCGTCGAGGAGGTTGTTGCCCGAGTTGCCGTA
>NZ_AWGC01000080.1 GCF_000495835.1 Asticcacaulis sp. AC402 | reverse complement strand
CTGTCACCTCGGTCAACGACCTGCCGACAGGCGCGCCGACCGGCACTGTGGTCGATGGCACCGAGGATACAGCCCAGACCATTCTGGCCAGCACACTGCTGCAAGGCTTCAGCGACGTCGAAGGCCAGACCCTGAGTGTGTCGAACATCTCGGTCGACAACGGCACCCTGGCGACAACGACGGGTGGCTGGATCTTCACGCCGGCGGCCAACTACAACGGCCCGGTCACGGTGACCTATACGGTCAGCGACGGCAATGGCGGCACGCTGGCCGACCAGACCCGCAACTTCAGTCTGTCCGCGGTCGATGATGTGCCTGTGGCCAACGCGGCTTCGTTCTCGGTCGCTGAAGACGGCACCCTGACCAGCAGCGTCACCGGTAGCGACGTCGAAACCGTCAGCCCGACCTATGTCCTCACCACCGGTCCGGCCAATGGCACCCTGGCCTTCAATGCCGATGGCACATTTACCTATACGCCGACCGCCAACTACCAT
>NZ_AWGC01000079.1 GCF_000495835.1 Asticcacaulis sp. AC402 | reverse complement strand
GAACTCTTTGAGTTTACAGAAAAAGTTTTCAATGAGATGGCGCCATTTGTACATTTCGGCGTCGATGTCGATTGGCTTTGTACGACGTGGATGTTGAGAGATGACGATCTTGGCGCCTCTGGTATTGAGGTCATCGATTATCCAATTGGAATCAAATGCCTTGTCAGCCAAGAGGGCCCCAAACTCGAGCCCCTTAATCAAGGGAGCCACTCCGACGGTATCAAAGCGGTGGCCGGGGAGTAGAACAAAGCGCACCAAGTTGCCCAAGGCATCAGTCAAAGCGAGGATTTTGGTCGTCATCCCGCCTTTTGACTTTCCTATGGCCTGATTTTGAGTCCCCCTTTAGCGCCCTGACCATGGCGGTGGACCTTGACTATCGTAGCATCGATCATGGCATATTCCATATCAGGATCGTCCGATATGGCTGAGAAAATCCTATAAAAAACATCAGCTTTTACCCAATCTCGGTAACGCCTGAACACTGTATTCCAATTGCCAAAATTCGGTGGAAGATCACGCCAAGGACTGCCCGTACGCGCAATCCACAACACTGCCTCCAAAAACATCCGGTTGTCCGACCCTGTGCGACCAGGATCGC
>NZ_AWGC01000078.1 GCF_000495835.1 Asticcacaulis sp. AC402 | reverse complement strand
CGCGAAGAACCTTACCTACTCTTGACATCCAGAGAACTTTCCAGAGATGGATTGGTGCCTTCGGGAACTCTGAGACAGGTGCTGCATGGCTGTCGTCAGCTCGTGTTGTGAAATGTTGGGTTAAGTCCCGCAACGAGCGCAACCCTTATCCTTTGTTGCCAGCGGTTCGGCCGGGAACTCAAAGGAGACTGCCAGTGATAAACTGGAGGAAGGTGGGGATGACGTCAAGTCATCATGGCCCTTACGAGTAGGGCTACACACGTGCTACAATGGCATATACAAAGAGAAGCGACCTCGCGAGAGCAAGCGGACCTCATAAAGTATGTCGTAGTCCGGATTGGAGTCTGCAACTCGACTCCATGAAGTCGGAATCGCTAGTAATCGTAGATCAGAATGCTACGGTGAATACGTTCCCGGGCCTTGTACACACCGCCCGTCACACCATGGGAGTGGGTTGCAAAAGAAGTAGGTAGCTTAACCTTCGGGAGGGCGCTTACCACTTTGTGATTCATGACTGGGGTGAAGTCGTAACAAGGTAACCGTAGGGGAACCTGCGGTTGGATCACCTCCTTACCTAAAGATATTAGTTCGCGTGGCGTGCTCACACAGATTGTCTGATGAAAAAGTAACGAGCAAAAGCGTCATAAAAGTACGGTGTCGTGTCCCCTTCGTCTAGAGG
>NZ_AWGC01000077.1 GCF_000495835.1 Asticcacaulis sp. AC402 | reverse complement strand
GCGGTAGTGCCTCTGACAATCGCCTGACGGGTAACGCGGGCAATAACCACTTGACCGGGCTTGGCGGCAACGACATTATCTTTGGTGCCGCTTTGGCGCCTTACCCCGCCGCAACCTTGAACGAAACCGGATTGCCGCAACAAGACACCATCGCCACGGCGATCAACCTGGCACCCTCTGCGTTCGGGCTGAACAGCGATGCCAATATCGCCAATTCGACAACGGTCCCGCACACGACGGTAACGGGGACGGGCGACGGCTTCTACGATATGTACAGTTTTGTTGTCGATGCCGCCGGTGTTGTCGGTACATTCGACATCGACGCCTCGGTCAACCTGGATTCCTTCCTCGAACTGTTCGATGCGGACGGCACGCGACTGGCTTTTGATGACGATTCGCTCATCACGAACGGCGGTGGCGGCAGTGGTTTCGACACCGATTCTTTTCTCACCCATACCTTCGCAACAGCCGGGACCTATTTTATTCGCGTCGGCAAGTTTGACACTGACGTCGGATCTTCGGCTCTGGATGTCGCACAGGGCTACACGCTGCAAGTGTCGCTGGCAGGCAACGCCCTGCCACCCGCGGGCTTCGATACGGCCGACGGTGCCGATACGATTGATGGCGGCACCGGCAATGACACACTGATGGGTGGGGCCGGCAATGACTATGTGACGGGTGACAATGACACGGTGACCGGCGAAGACGGGGCCGATCTTCTCGA
>NZ_AWGC01000076.1 GCF_000495835.1 Asticcacaulis sp. AC402 | reverse complement strand
AGACAGTCTCTGCGGCATGCAACCGCTTCCTCTGTCTTATCCACGTTCTTTAAATTGGAAGGCCGTAAAGATGGGTTCCCCCATTCGGAAATAACCGGATCAAAGGGTGCTAGCGCCTCCCCGGTTCTTATCGCAGCTTGCCACGTCCTTCTTCGCCTCTCTACGCCAAGGCATCCGTCAGAAGCCCTTTAACGCTTGATCGTTCTCAACAAAACGCATGTGTTTACAATGTAATGATACGATCACGTCGATTGTCACGACCGCTACTAGGGCAGCGTCGCACCATCACATATACATACGTCGTTCTTAGACATCTTCTCCCCCGTATGCTCGGAAAGTTGTGGCATACGTAGTTCATCGAAGATGTCTGTGTCAGACAATGTCTTCTCGGATCACCCCTAAAGCTATGAACAACCGGGGAAACCCTTCATTTACAATTTCAACAGGGACACAGTCCCTGCACCTTTCCGACCAGAGGTTACCCTCACAGCCGAAAAACTTGTGTTGCATCGTAAGCATTTTCGCTGCTCAACCGGAACTGGGAGCGAAGCGAACTTAGCAGCGCCCTGATGAGGCGCGCAGCCTGCGTGGCGCTTGAACGCCAACAAACGAACCATTCGCAACGCGAATGGTGGAGCCAGACGGAGTCGAACCGACGACATCCTGCTTGCAAAGCAGGCACTCTACCAACTGAGTTATGGCCCCCTCACACGAGGACAGACGCTTAAACCTT
>NZ_AWGC01000075.1 GCF_000495835.1 Asticcacaulis sp. AC402 | reverse complement strand
AAACAGTCTCTGCGGCATGCAACCGCTTCCTCTGTCTTATCCACGTTCTTTAAATTGGAAGGCCGTAAAGATGGGTTCCCCCATTCGGAAATAACCGGATCAAAGGGTGCTAGCGCCTCCCCGGTTCTTATCGCAGCTTGCCACGTCCTTCTTCGCCTCTCTACGCCAAGGCATCCGTCAGAAGCCCTTTAACGCTTGATCGTTCTCAACAAAACGCATGTGTTTACAATGTAATGATACGATCACGTCGATTGTCACGACCGCTACTAGGGCAGCGTCGCACCATCACATATTCATACGTCGTTCTTAGACATCTTCTCCCCCGTATGCTCGGAAAGTTGTGGCATACGTAGTTCATCGAAGATGTCTGTGTCAGACAATGTCTTCTCGGATCACCCCTAAAGCTATGAACAACCGGGGAAACCCTTCATTTACAATTTCAGGCAGGGTCAAGACCCTGCACCCTTCCGACCAGAGGTTACCCTCACAGCCGAAAAACTTGTTTTGCATCGTAAGCATTTTCGCTGCTCAACCGGAACCGGGAGCGAAGCGACCTAGCGCCACTGCGGCGCGCAGCCCCAAGTGTCAGGCATTTCTGGGCGCTTGAACGCCAACAAACGAACCATTCGCAACGCGAATGGTGGAGCCAGACGGAGTCGAACCGACGACATCCTGCTTGCAAAGCAGGCACTCTACCAACTGAGTTATGGCCCCCTCACACGAGGACAGACGCTTAAACCCT
>NZ_AWGC01000074.1 GCF_000495835.1 Asticcacaulis sp. AC402 | reverse complement strand
GCGATCAATGTCAATGCCTACACCGGCGGCGTCGCCAATGTGGGTCTGGTCAGTCAGGTCGGGGCCGATGTTGTTATCAATCTCGGTGGCGGCAATATCATAACGGTGCTGAGCGCGACCCAGGCCGATGTGCTTGCCCATATGGTTTGGTAGGTCAATCGGAGAAGCGATAGCCGATACCCGGTTCGGTCAAGATAAAGCGTGGGCGCAACGGGTCGTCCTTGAGCTTTTCGCGTAGATGCTGGGTATGGATGCGCAGATAGTGGTTTTGCTCGGTTGAGCGCCGGCCCCAGACGGCGTTCAGAAGCTGGGCGTGGGTCAATACCTTGCCGGGATGCTGGATTAGGCCGGTCACCTGCGCAAGCTGCAAGACATTAAACGCGACCTGATCGAGCACGCCGTTGGCGTCTATGCCGGGCATATGTCGGAAGTGGCGCGGCGTCTGGGTATCGGCCGGTCGACATTGTACCGCAAGGTTCGTGACTGTGGGCTGGAAGGCCTGGTCAAGGAAGCAGGCTAACGGTTCTGGAAAGCTGGAAATTTTCGCGGCGGGTCGGTGACCCGCCGCTTTTTCCATGTTTGAGTGAAAATGTGCTCTGTGCCACTTTATAAGCAATTCATTTTGCGCAACGGACATTTGGTTGTGACATCAAATTCTTACCCGCAGCTCGATCAGCCACTCGCTGTTGGGCTATCGGATGCACACATCTCTTGCGTAGCCGCTGAATGTCTGATTCCCTTTTTCGGACATTATTCGGAGATTGAAGATGGCAGCGCTA
>NZ_AWGC01000073.1 GCF_000495835.1 Asticcacaulis sp. AC402 | reverse complement strand
GATGCTTTCAGCGCTTATCTTTTCCGCACTTAGCTACCGGGCAATGCCATTGGCATGACAACCCGAACACCAGTGGTGCGTTCACTCCGGTCCTCTCGTACTAGGAGCAACCCCTCTCAATCTTCCAACGCCCACGGCAGATAGGGACCGAACTGTCTCACGACGTTCTAAACCCAGCTCGCGTACCACTTTAAATGGCGAACAGCCATACCCTTGGGACCTACTTCAGCCCCAGGATGTGATGAGCCGACATCGAGGTGCCAAACACCGCCGTCGATATGAACTCTTGGGCGGTATCAGCCTGTTATCCCCGGAGTACCTTTTATCCGTTGAGCGATGGCCCTTCCATTCAGAACCACCGGATCACTAAGACCTACTTTCGTACCTGCTCGAGCCGTCACTCTCGCAGTCAAGCTAGCTTATGCCTTTGCACTAACCTCACGATGTCCGACCGTGATTAGCTAACCTTCGTGCTCCTCCGTTACTCTTTGGGAGGAGACCGCCCCAGTCAAACTACCCACCAGACACTGTCCTCACCCCAGATTATGGGGCCGAGTTAGAACATCAAACATTAAAGGGTGGTATTTCAAGGATGGCTCCACGCAGACTGGCGTCCACGCTTCAAAGCCTCCCACCTATCCTACACATCAAGGCTCAATGTTCAGTGTCAAGCTATAGTAAAGGTTCACGGGGTCTTTCCGTCTTGCCGCGGGTACACTGCATCTTCACAGCGAGTTCAATTTCACTGAGTCTCGGGTGGAGACAGCCTGGCCATCATTACGCCATTCGTGCAGGTCGGAACTTACCCGACAAGGAATTTCGCTACCTTAGGACCGTT
>NZ_AWGC01000072.1 GCF_000495835.1 Asticcacaulis sp. AC402 | reverse complement strand
GGCGATTGAAATCCTGCATAGCGGTTTCCTCGTATGTTTTTTGTAATCGTTTACGAGGATGGACAAGATGTCAAGCGCGGGTACAGCCTGCGATCTATGCCGCTGCACCATCAGGTCATCAGCGGAACCCTGGCGCTATACCTTTGGCAGTTTCCAGGGGGCACGGTAGGTCGGCGTGATCAGGGCATTGGCCGCAGCGACGTCGAAGCGGTTTTTCTGCGCGTCCCATTGAACCTTGCCGCCGGTACGATAGGCGATATTGCCCATCTGACAGACTACGGCCGTGTTCGCAGCGTCTTCAATGCTGCAGTTGGGGGTTTTCGACCGGTCCTTGATGCAGTCGATGAAGTTGGCCGCGTGTTTATTCAAGCCGTTGTCGTTGGACTTGGTCACGGCGACGGCCTCGGTCCTCGCCACACCATTCTTCGTCTCCGGCGTGACCATCCACTGACCACGATCAACGACCAGTGTACCATACTCGCCGATAAAGGCGACGCCATGGTCCCGGCCGGAATAGGGACCTATCCCGATGCCCGTACTGTGCTCCCAGGCAATGGAAAAGTCGCCGTAATCGAACAGGGCCGACTGCGTGTCCGGGGTTTGCATCGCCGCGCCAGGATAGGCATAGGCTCCGCCGACGGACATTACGGATTTGGGCGCTCCCGCCTTCATGCCCAATATGGCCATGTCCATCAAATGGACGCCCCAGTCGGACATGAAGCCGCCGGCATAGTCCCAGTACCAGCGAAAGTTGAAGTGGAAGCGGTTGGGATTGAAGGGGCGAAGCGGCGCCGGCCCAAGCCACAGGTCGTAATTTACACCTGCCGGCGGCTGACCATCGGGCTGGACCGCCAGGGTCTGCACCCATGCCAGATAGGCCCAGGCCTTGGCCATGCGCACCCGGCCCAGCTTGCCCGAATGGACGAAGGCGATGGCG
>NZ_AWGC01000071.1 GCF_000495835.1 Asticcacaulis sp. AC402 | reverse complement strand
AAATAGTTGGCGCATTCGGTTGGCGGGAACAGATCCAAGAGGGTGCCGAGCGTTCGCCATGTAGCCTCTTGAGTGCGCTCTGCTGCTTTCCTCATAAGATGCTTGAGTTTTGAAAAGGCCTGTTCGATTGGATTCAGGTCTGGACTATAGGGCGGCAGGAATATCAGCCTTGCTCCTACAGCCCGGATAGCCTTTCTTGCGGCCTTGGCTTTATGGGACGACAGATTGTCGGCAACGACGATGTCACCACGTTTTAGGGTAGGCACCAGGCACTGTTCGACGTAAGCGACAAAGCCAGCAGCGTTGATTGGACCATCAAACACACAAGGGGCATCTATTCTGTCGCATCGCAAAGCCGCGACAAATGTCATGGTTTTCCAATGACCAAACGGAGCATTCGCTCGAAGTCTTTGCCCTCGTTTGCACCAGCCGCGCAACGGCGTCATATTCGTTTTGGCCCAAGTTTCGTCAATGAAAACAAGACGAGAGCATTCAAATTTATTTTGATATGCTTTCCAACGTTCGCGGTGACGCGCTACTTTGGGGCGCATTTGTTCGGTGGCGAGGATACTTTTTTTTAAAGCTTAAGCCTTCGCGATGAACGAATTTCCAAACAGTTTTGTAATCCACGCTCGTGCCTCGAAGAGCCAGTTCCGACACTAGGCCCAGCAACGTAAATTCTGTCTGGGTGCGTTCTAACAACCAATCCTTGGTAGCGCCAATCAAGATACCCGGCCTATGACCGCCCATCTGACCTGGTGCAACGCTGCCAGTTGAGCGGTATCGCTTACACCACTTAGACACGCTCGATGGGGCAATACTTAAGGCTAGCCCAACAGATCGGATCGTTTCGCCAGCTTCAACCCGAGCCACAGCACGGGTACGCAAATCCAATGATAAAGGCTGTGCCATATGCGCTGACCTCCGCTTCCAGCATAACGACTGAATCAGAGAAAAGCTGATTTGCATACCACGCCGCGATTCAACTAAGCGTCATACCGCTCTA
>NZ_AWGC01000070.1 GCF_000495835.1 Asticcacaulis sp. AC402 | reverse complement strand
CACCATAGCACAGTTTTCGGGCAATTCTTACGTTTAGTCCCGAGACATGAGTTCGATAGCCTGTCGCGGGCACATCACTCGGGGTCTCCGCTGCGGTCAATGAGCCGTTTTTCGCAGTTCGTAGCGCTGGCTACCGGCCATTTGGCCCATCGCCATAGCCTGCGCGACGTCGTCGCCAACTTGCAGGCTCAAGGTCCCCGGCTCTATCATCTGGGCGTACAGCCTGTGGCGCGGTCGTCATTTGCGCGCGTGAATGAAACACAGCCCTACACGCTCTACGAAGCCCTGTTCGGAAGGCTTTATGATCGCTGCCGGCACCTGGCGCCGCGTCACGGCTTCCGCTTCAAGAACAAGCTGTACTCTATGGACAGCTCGCTGATCGATCTGTCGCTTCGCATCTTCCCCTGGGCGCACCTGGCCTTGGGCAAGGCAGCCATGAAACTGCATCTCGGGCTGGACCACGATGGTTTCCTGCCGGCCTTCGCCGTTGTCACCGAGGGGCGGACCAACGACATGATTGGCGCAAAGCAGTTCGCCTTCTCAAAGGGCTCGATCGTTGTCTTCGACAAGGGCTACAGCGATTATGGCTGGCGTCAGAAACTGACCGACGCCGGTGTCTACTTCGTCACCCGCGCTCGCGGCAATATGGTGTCGACAGTCATCGAAGAAGGGCCGCCGGCCAAGGGGCAGATCGACTTCGACCGCCGCGTCCAACTGACGGGCAAACAGAAGCACAGCCCCAAGCTCAAGCCGTTACGTCTCGTTGGATACACCTGCCCCGACACGGGGCGATCCTACGAGTTCATGACCAATATCGAGCACCTGTCCGCTCAGACCATCGCCGATATCTACAAGAGCCGGTGGCAGGTCGAACTATTCTTCAAGTGGATCAAGCAAAACCTCAAACTCAAAGGTTTCCTCGGCACGTCCAGGAACGCCGTCCTAACCCAGATATGGGTCGCGCTCTGCGTCTGCCTCCTGATCGCCTTCCTAAAGTTCAGTTCCCGCGTCCAGTTGACCATGCAACAGATCGCACGTCTGCTGCAGCTAAACCTATTTCTGCGGCGAGACCTGCT
>NZ_AWGC01000069.1 GCF_000495835.1 Asticcacaulis sp. AC402 | reverse complement strand
TCGATCATGGAACAACGTTTAGAGTTTGCGGCCCTTGCGCGAGTCGAGGGTGCCAATATCAGCGAGTTATGTCGGCGTTTCGGAATAAGCCGCGACACCGGTCATCGCTTGCTGAGGCAAGAGGATTACGAGGATCGCTCCCGCCGTCCTCATAACAGCCCGCTACGTACCGAGGCTTCGATAGAAGAAGCGATCTTGGCTGTACGCGACGACCATCCGGCTTGGGGCGCTCGCAAGATACATCGCATCCTGTTGAACGATGGGCTGAAACCTCCGGCCATATCAACGATCCACAGTATTCTTGATCGCCACGGACGGATAGCCGACGCCGACCGGCATCCTCAGAAATACAAGAGCTTCGAGAAGGAAGCCCCGAATTTGCTGTGGCAGATGGACTTCAAGGGCCAGTTCCAGATGGGGAATGGTCAGTGGTGCTGGCCCTTGACGATTGTTGATGACCATTCGCGTTACGCCTTGTGCATCCAGGCCTGTGCCCAACAGGAGACGAAGACGGTCAAGTCATGGTTGGAGCACACCTTCCGAACCTACGGGTTGCCGGCAGCCTTCTATGTCGACAATGGCCCTCCTTGGGGTGGCAGTGAACCCGGCCAGTACACGCCTTTGCGCATCTGGCTCCTGAAATTGGGAGTCGAGGTGATCCACGCCAGGCCCTATCATCCTCAGGGACGGGGCAAGAATGAGCGCTTCCATCGCACGCTTAAACGTGAAGTTCTGGTAGCTCGGCTCCCCATAGATCTCCAATGCGCTCAAGCGGAATTCGACGAATGGCGCCATGTCTACAACCACCTGCGGCCACACCAGAGCTTGGATATGCAGGCGCCTATTACCCGTTACAAATTTTCAACCAGGTCCATGCCGGATAAGCTGCCGGAAATGACCTACAACACTACAGACATCCTCCGAAGGGTTCCAAGGGGCCAGCCCAAGATCGCCTTCAAAGGTAAACTGTGGCGCGTTCCGAAGGCCTTCATAGGCGAAACGCTCGCGATCAGACCCACCACAAATGAGGGGATCTACTCCGTCTGTTTCGGAGCAAAACAAATCATCTCCATTGACCTGACGAAGGCCAAAGGATCACTATGAAAC
>NZ_AWGC01000068.1 GCF_000495835.1 Asticcacaulis sp. AC402 | reverse complement strand
CCGGAGCTGACCGGTGAACAGACCGTGCTCGAAAACGGCACCGAAGACGAAGCTTACCTGGTCACCGAAGCGGAGCTGCTGGCTGGCTTCACCGATGTCGATACCTCGGATGACCTGTCGATCATCAACCTGACGGCCAGCAACGGCGCCATCATCACCGAGGTCGAAGAGGGCCTGTACAGCATCAGCCATGCCGCCGACTACAATGGCAACATCACCCTCAGCTACAATGTCTGGGACGGCCATAAGGGCGGATCGATCGAAGCCGAGCTCAGCTATACGCTCGACGCCGTCAACGACGCCCCGATCGGCGACGACTCCGCCTCGATCATGGGCACCGAAGACGAGGACAAGGTCATCGACATCGCCGACCTGATCAGCGACGTCGACAACAGCGACGATGAACTGACGATCACGGCCGAAAGTGAAGACGGCACCATCTCCATCGACGGAACCGAAATCACCTTCACCCCGGACGCCGACTTCCAGGGCTCGACCACCATCACCTACACGGTCGAGGACGAAGACGGCGAAACGGATACGGGTACGCTGTCAGTCATTATCGAAAACACCAACGACGCGCCGACCGCTGACGACTTCGACGGCGGTACCACCGAGGAAGAAACAGCGATCGTCCTTGATGTCGCCGACCATATCGCGGATATCGACCCTGGCGCGGACCTTGAGGTCACCGAGGCCGAAAGCGATAACGGCACGGTGACCATCAATGGCACCGAACTGACCTTCACGCCGGCGGACGACTTCTACGGCGAAGCCACCATCACCTACACGGTCAGCGATGGCGAGACCACGACCCAGGGTACGATCACGGTCGACGTCACCAACACCTATGACGCCCCGTCCATCCTCCCGGGCGCCGAGCCGCTGGATATGCTGGAAGACACCGTCATCAACCTGACGGTTGCGGACTTCCTCACCGCCATCTCCAACCCCGACAATGCCGAGGTCACGATCACCGATGTCTTCGCCTCCGAAGGCGAGATCACCCTGAATGGCAACGGCACCTACCGCTACAACCCGCCCAACGACTATTACGGCGAAGTCACCATCAACTTCACCCTGTCCGACGGCACGACCGAGGTCCTCTCCGAGCTCAAGATCAATATCGAGAACGTCAATGATGCTCCGGACGC
>NZ_AWGC01000067.1 GCF_000495835.1 Asticcacaulis sp. AC402 | reverse complement strand
CTTTGGAAGGTTCGGGCAATATCAACGGCACCGGCAACGGCGTCAGCAACATCCTGACCGGCAATACAGGCAATAACAGCCTGGATGGCGACGCGGGTAACGACACCATCGACGGCGGCGCCGGCAACGACACCGTCATCGGCGGTGTTGGCGGCGACAATCTCACGGGCGGCGCCGGCACGGATCGCCTCACCGGTGGCACCGGCAACGACACCCTGACCGGGGGCGCCGATGCTGACACCTTCGTCTTCGCCAGGTCGGGCGGCGGCAGCGACCGCATCATGGACTTCCAGGTCGGTCTCGACCTGTTGGCCTTCGCGGCATCGGACTTCACCACCACCCTGGCCAACACCACCTTCACCAGCAATGCCAATGGCACGGCGGTCGGCACCGGTGGTCAGTTCATCTACAACACCACGACCAACACCCTGGTCTGGGACTCAAACGGCACCGGCAGTGGCGGCATCACAGCCACCATCGTCTTCGACACCGCCGTCACCATCACCAAGGCCAACCTTATCTTCGAATAGGACAAGGCTGAACGACAAACTAAGAAAGGCCGGCGGGAAACCGCCGGCCTTTTTCTTTTCCTTTCGCTCCGTCGAAGAGAACACCTGCAGCGTAAGCGATCAGGTTCCCCCGTATAGCTGTGGGGCTTTGAGCTTTAAGGTCTGCGCGACGCGATCAACGTTGCTCCTTTTGGCTCCTCCCATGTCTACACCTGTGTCTGCACCTAATGGGCTCCAAATGGTCGAGGTCGTACTTGAGCCGATCGAGGGCGGTCCGGCTGAAATTCGCAGCCGCTGGTCGGATGACTTTAAGTTCGGCATAGCGGCCGGGTCTCTGCTGCCCGGTGCCAAGCCGTCGCGCATTGCCGAACGTGTTGGCGTAGAGCCCTCCCAGATTTATCAATGGCGTAAACAGGCCCTCCGCAAAGGTTGGTTCAGTTTACCGGCCGCAGACCCCAGGGCGCTGAGCGCACGGATATCTATTCGCGCAGGATAATCGGCCGGGCCACAACCCGTCGGCTGATTTCGGCGACTCGGCCACCTGAGTCGGGAAGGTCCAGACAACAAAAAACCCCGGAGGTGATCCGGGGTTAGTTTGATAGGCTTGGTTGCGGGAGCAGGATTTGAACCTACGACCTTCAGGTTATGAGCCTGACGAGCTACCGGGCTGCTCCATCCCGCGCCAAGATGGTAAAAGGACCGGACAGCATTTACGCGATCCGGTCCTTAAGGCTTGTATATGAAGGGTTCTGGCAACTGCTCTTGGTAGACCTGGCGACGACCTACTCTCCCGCGACTTAAGACGAAGTACCATCGGCCCAGGAAGGCTTAACGACCGAGTTCGGAATGGGATCGGGTGGGGACCTTCCGGCATAGTCACCAGGTCAACCAAAAGCAGTTGCTGTAATTGAGAAGACATTTTTGTATCTGACGTCGAACGACGTCTGTGTTTTGTAA
>NZ_AWGC01000066.1 GCF_000495835.1 Asticcacaulis sp. AC402 | reverse complement strand
GTTCGCCACCGGCCTATGGCCGACCCCCAGCAATGAAACGTTTCCGAGTATGTTCCCTCGGCTTTTTCAGTTTGCTATAATCGGCAGGTCGTCGGCAATGAGGTCGGTTCGTCTATGGTGTTGAAGAACCCGTGTATTAGTTTGACCTGGGACACCTCGATCACCCCCATTTTAGCCAAGGGGCGGCAACGCTCCCGGAGCTTGATTCCTAGAGTTCTTTTCTTTGAGGTGCCCACGCCCGCGACACCCTTGTGAAGGAGTATCCTATGGATGTCATGTTTGATTGCGTTGCGGGTCTTGATGTTCACAAAGCCATGATTGTGGCCTGTGTTCGCAAAATCGTTGACGGTAAGGTGGAGCGGGAGTGTCGGACATTTGAGACGACGACGACCAGCCTTTTGGATTTGCTGGAGTGGCTAACGGAGTCCAAGTGCACTCACGTGGCAATGGAGGCGACCGGGGTGTACTGGAAGCCGGTCTGGAATATCCTCAGCGAGGGGGATTTTGATCTCATTCTGGCGAATGCGGCGCATATCAAGAATGTCCCCGGCCGCAAAACGGACGTCAACGATGCTACGTGGATCGCCGATCTTGTGGCTTGCGGCCTTATTAAACCCAGTTTTGTTCCGGAGGAAGAAATCCAGGAATTGCGGTCACTGCAACGTGCTCGCAAACAAATGATCCGCGAGCAAACCCGCCATACCCAGCGGATCCAAAAGACCTTGGAAGAGGCCAATATCAAACTGGATTCGGTTGTCAGCGAGATCATGGGCGTCTCCGGTCGCAGGATGATCGAAGCGATGATCGAGGGGGTAAAGAACCCTACCAAGTTGGCGGCCTTGGCTGACCGGCGTCTCAAGGCCTCACCCAAGGAACTCTACGACGCGTTGCATGGCCGGCTCACGGACCATCATCGTTTCATGCTCAAGCTCTATCTCAGCCAGTACGATACCTTGGATAAGTCTATCTTCGAAATCGACCAAAAGGTTGATGTCGCGATCGAACGCATGGATGCGGAGGTGGCAGCGGGTAAGGCCACCTTTCGATCCCTGATCAACCTGCTCAGCACCGTCCCAGGCGTAAGCGTCTTGTCAGCCACAACGATCTTGGCGGAGATCGGCACGAATATGAACCGCTTTGCCACCGCAGGGCACTTGGTCGCATGGGCTGGGATGTGTCCCGGCCAGAATGAGAGCGCAGGCAAACGAAAGTCTTCACGCCTGCGTAAAGGGGCGCCTTGGCTGAAAACAATGCTCGTCCAGTGTGCCTGGGCCGCAGTCAAGAAGAAGGACAGCTACTACAGAGCCCAGTTCAACCGGCTAAAGGCCCGAGGCGGAGCAAAGAAAGCGATCTGCGCCGTCGCGGCCTCCATGCTAACCGCCATCCATAACATGCTCAAAGACGGCACTGAACACATCGATCTCGGCGCAGACCATTTCGATAAACGCAACACCGACATGAAAGCTAAACACCTGGTACATCAGCTTAACAAACTCGGATACAACGTCGATCTCCAAACCCTACAAAAAGCCGCGTAAAATCAATGCCTAGATTTTTAGTTTCTTCCTAG
>NZ_AWGC01000065.1 GCF_000495835.1 Asticcacaulis sp. AC402 | reverse complement strand
CACCCTTCGATGGGGAGGTGGCGAGCAAGCGGAGATCGAAGATCGTAGCGCGTCGAGACGGAGGGGTCCCCTTGCGGAAAGAATGTGAAAGTCAAAGTGGGTTGGTATAAGTCCTCCGCCTTAAATCATTTCCAGGCGCCGCGCTTCACACCCGCCTATGAAATTTTTGATCGCCAACAGCACCGTTTCCGGCTAATATGGAATTCAATTCCAGATTAGCCGAGACTATGGAACACGTACGCCGCACTTTGACCGAAACGCTGAAGTCCGTCTCGACGGTCTTTCCTGTCGTGCTCGTCACCGGGCCCCGTCAAGTCGGTAAGACGACCTTGCTTCAGGATTGTAAGGAACCGGGCAGAGCCTATGTCAGCCTGGACGACCTCGATCAGCGCACCTTGGCCCGGACCGACCCGGCCCTGTTCCTGCAACTGCACAAGCCGCCCCTGATCATCGACGAGGTGCAATATGCCCCGCAACTGTTCAGCGTGATCAAGAGCCTCGTCGACAAGACACAAACCCGCGGCCAATACTGGCTCACGGGATCGCAAAAATTCCACCTGATGCACGGCATATCTGAAACCCTGGCTGGCCGGATCGCCATTCTCGACCTGATCGGACTCTCCCAGGCCGAATGCGACGACCGCGCTGCTGACCAGGGCCCCTTCCTGCCAACTCCAGGCTGGATCGAAAAGGCCAGGGCAAAACCTTCAAGCTCAGCCGTCCTTGACATCTACCGCACGATCTGGACCGGAAGCTTCCCCGCAATCGCCCTAAATCCGGAAATGCCGCGGGACATTTTCTACAGCTCGTATACGCAAACCTACATCCAGCGAGATGTCCGGGACCTGGCGCGCGTGGGTGATGAAATCGCCTTTGCCCGCTTTCTTCGCGCCGTGGCGGCTCGGACCGGCCAACTCGTCAACTATGCGGATATGGCGCGGGACGTCGATGTCGACCAAAAGACGGTCAAGGCCTGGCTCTCAATCCTGGAAACGTCCGGCCTGGTCTTCATGCTGCAGCCCTATCACAACAACATCACCAATCGCCTGGTGAAGACGCCGAAGCTCTATTTCCTCGACACCGGGCTTTGCGCCTATCTGACCCGATGGTCGACACCGGAGGCTCTCGAAGCCGGCGCCATGTCGGTGGCTGTTCTTGAGACCTATATGGTGGCCGAGATCCTCAAGACATACTGGAACAGGGGCAGGACTGGGAATTTCTACTTCTACCGGGACCGCGACCAGAAGGAGATCGACCTCATCATAAGCCAGGATGGGAGACTGTACCCGACCGAGTTCAAGAAAACGATGACGCCCAGCCTCGGTGCCAGCAAGAACTTCGCGGCCCTCGAAGCCTTGATGCAGCCGATCGGCGAAGGATGCGTCATCTGCCTCAAGGACACTGATGTCGCGTTATCGAAATCGGTCTGGGCGATTCCGGTCGGATACCTCTAGCACCCGACCGGCCTGAACCATCGATCGCCGCGGACATTATCAAAGTTCGTCACCGGCCTTTGGCCTGAACCCGGGGCAGCAAGGCCGGTCTGCCATTTTTTTTCGCGTCTTCGCGTCTTCGCGTGAAAAATTGCAACGGTTCGGCTGTCAGGCGCGGTAGCCGAAGACCTTCAAGAGGTCTCACGCGAAGACGCGAAGACGCGAAAAAAAGGGGGTAAGAGT
>NZ_AWGC01000063.1 GCF_000495835.1 Asticcacaulis sp. AC402 | reverse complement strand
ACGTTGGACACCGTGCCGGTATTGGCGACGTTGGCCAGGTTCAGCGTGTCGGCGCCGGTGCCCAGATTGACCGTGCTGCCGGTCAGGGTGGTGGCGAGCGTGATCGTGTCGACGGCGGTGCCGCCGGTGATGGTTTCGGCGTTGGAGACCGTCGCCGAGTTGGCGAAGTTGCCCAGGATCAGGCTGTCGGTGCCCGCCGCCAGGTCGATCGTGCCGGCGGTAATGGCCGCACCCAGGGTGACGGTGTCGGCGCCGGTGCCACCGGTGATGGTTTCGACGTTCGAAACCGTCGCCGAGTTGGTGAAGTTGCCGAAGGTCAGGCTGTCGGTGCCCGCCGCCAGGTCGACGACGCCGGCGGTCATGATGGTGCCGAGCGTGATCGCGTCGGCCGCGGCTGCACCGGTGATGGTTTCGACGCCCGAGACGGTGCCGGAGTTGGCGACATTGGCCAGGGTCAGGCTGTCGGTACCGGTACCCAGGTTCAGGGTCATGCCGGTGAGCGTCGTGGCAAGCGTAATAAGGTCGGCGCCGGTGCCACCTGTGAGGGTTTCGGCGTTGGAGACCGTTGCGGTGTTGGAGAAGTTGCCGAGCGTCAGGACATCGGTGCCACCGGCCAGGTTGATGGTGGCTGCCGCGAGGGCTGCGCCGATGGTTATGGTGTCGACATCGGCATTGCCGGTGATGGTCTCGACGTTGGACACCGTGCCGGTATTGGCGAAGTTGCCCAGATTCAGGACGTCGGCGCCGGTGCCGAGATTGATCGTGCCGGCCAGGGCCGTGGCCAGGGTGATGGTGTCGACCGCGGTGCCGCCGGTGACGTTTTCGACATTGGACAGGGTGCCGGTATTGACGACATTGGCCAGGGTCAGGCTGTCGGTGCCCGCCGCCAGATCGATTGTCATGGTGTTGGCCAGGGCCGTGCCAAGCGTGATCGTATCAGCGCCGGTGCCGCCGGTGACGGTTTCGGCGTTGGAGACCGTGGCGGAGTTGGTGAAGTTGCCAAACACCAGGCTGTCGGTACCGGCCGCCAGATCGACGACGCCGGCGGTCATGATGGTGGCCAGGGTGACGGCGTCAGCCGCCGTGCCGCCGGTGACGGTTTCGACATTGCTGATCGTGCCGGTATTGGCGACATTGGCCAGGGTCAGGGCGTCGACGCCGGCGCCCAGGTCCAGGGTCATGCCGGTCAGGGTGGTGCCCAGGGTAACGGTATCGGCTCCGGCGACGCCGGTCAGGGTTTCG
>NZ_AWGC01000062.1 GCF_000495835.1 Asticcacaulis sp. AC402 | reverse complement strand
ATTCAATACCGTGGCCGAGTTGGTAAAGTTGCCAAACGTCAGGGCGTCCGTGCCGGCGGCCAGGTTGATAACCGCTGCCGTGGCGATGGTGGCCAGGGTGACGTCATCGGCCGCCGTGCCGCCGGTGATGGTTTCGACGTTGGAGACGGTACCGGTGTTGGCGACATTGGCCAGGGTCAAAATGTCCGCGCCGGTGCCCAGGTTCAGGGTGACGCCGGTCAGTGTGGTGGCCAGCGTGATGGTATCGATACCCGTACCGCCGGTGATGGTCTCGGCGTTCGAAACGGTGGCGGTGTTGGCGAAGTTGCCGAGCGTCAGGACATCGGTACCGCCGGCCAGGTTGATCGTCGCCGCGGTCAGGATCGCACCGATGGTGATGGTATCGACGTCGGCATTGCCGGTGAGGGTTTCGACGTTGCTTACCGTGATCGTGTTGGCGAAGTTGCCGAGATTCAGGGTATCGATGCCGGTGCCGAGATTAACCGTTCCGGTCAGGGCCGTAGCGATGGTGATGGTGTCAGCCAGGCTGCCGCCGGTGATGGTTTCGACGTTCGACAGCGTGCCGGTATTGGCGAAGGCGCCCAGGGTAAGGGCGTCCGCACCCGCCGCCAGGTCGATCGTCATGGTGTTGGCCAGGGCCGTCGCCAGGGTGATGGTGTCGGCACCGGTTCCGCCGGTAACAGTTTCGGTGTTCGAAACGGTGGCCGAGTTGGTGCCGTTAGCCAGGGTCAGGCTGTCGGTACCGGTGGCCAGGTCGAAGACACCGGCGGTGACGGCGGTAGCAAGCGTGATGACGTCGGCGGCGGTATTACCCGTGATGGTCTCGACGTTGGAGACGGTGCCGGTATTGGCGACCGCGGCCAGGTTCAGCCGGTCGGCGCCGGCGGCGAGGTCCAGCGTCATGCCGGTCAGGGTGGTG
>NZ_AWGC01000061.1 GCF_000495835.1 Asticcacaulis sp. AC402 | reverse complement strand
ACCGACCAGCCCCGGTTCGCTGGGTTCGGTGGACGAGGACGTTGATTTTGTCGGCTCGGATGAAGACCTGCTCGCCGGCTGGACGGATATCGACTTCGAACGCGACGAAGACGATGTCCTGCCGGCCCTGGTCGTGTCGGATATCTCGGTCGACAATGGCACCGTCACCCGCGACGATGTGGGCGGCTTCACCATCACCCCGGCGGCCAACTACAACGGCACCATCACCGTCACCTACAAGGTGTCGGACGGCACGACCGAAGTCACCGCCACCCGCAGCCTGACCGTCACCCCGGTGGCCGATGCACCTGTACGCGACGAACTGCCGAGCCTGCCCGACGCAACGGAAGACACCGACTATGCGATCCTTTCCAGCGCCCTGCTGGCCGGGATCACCGATCCCGATGGTGAGGCTGACTTCACCATCACGGAGATCCTGGGCGTTTCCTCCGGTGCGGTCGTCGCGGATGGCAGCAACTACATCTACACGCCAGATGCAGAGTACTCGGGCATTGTCACCATCAACTATCGCGTTTCCGACGGCGAAAGCACAACAGACTTCGCGGCTAACTTTGTGGTGAATGCCGTCAACGACGCGCCGCGCGGAGACGCCGCCACCATCACCGGTGTGACCGAAGACACCACGTCGGCCTTCACCAAGGCGCAACTGCTGGCCGATATCTCCGACATCGACGGCGGCGCCGTGAACAACTCGATCATGGGGGTACAGCCCAACAACGCCCTTACCGTCACCGCGATCAGTGCCACCCACGGCACCTTCGTCTACAACGCCGATGACGATACCTACGACTTTACGCCGGACGAAAACTACAATGGCGAAGCCTCAATCACCTACTCGGTGTCCGACGGTATCGACAGCGCAGAGTTCACCAGCACCTTTACCATTGCGGCCGTCAATGACGCCCCCGAAGGCGAAGGCGCCACCATCACCGGCGCCACCGAAGATGAAGACCTGGTCCTGACGACGGCGCAGCTTCTGGCCGATATCTCCGATGTCGAAGACGACGACCTGACCATCACCGACATCGAGGCAACCCACGGCACGATCACCTACGATGATGACACCGACAGCTACACCTTCACGCCTGACGAAAACTACAGCGGCGAAGCCACCATCACCTACTCGGTGAGCGACGGCGAAGACACGACTGAGTTCACCAGCACCTTCACCATCGCCGGCGCCAATGACGACCCGACCGCCCCGGCGGCGATCGACCTGGGCAGCGTTGAGGAAGACACCGAAATCGAGGTTTCGGTCGAAGACCTGCTGGCCGGCTGGACCGACATCGACGGCGATACCGAGTTTACCGTCAGCAACCTGTCGGCGGGTGATGGCTTTACGATTACCCTGAGTGACGACGAAACCTACTACACGGTGACGGCGCCGGACGACTATGTTGGCGAGATCGCCTTCGAGTATGAAGTCAGCGATGGCAATGGCGGGACCGGCTTCGGTTCGGCCACCCTGGACGTCACCAATGTCTATGACGCCCCGGAACTGGACGCCCCCGTCGAACTGGAGGCCATCGACGAAGACACCACCGCGACGGTGTCGACCGAGGACCTGCTGCAGGGCTGGAGCAGCGCTGACGGCCTGACCCTCACCCTGGGTGAGGTCACCGCCACCAACGCCGGGGTCACCGAGGAAGATGGTGTCTACACCATCACCCCCGATGCCAACTTCCATGGCACGGTCGTCATCAGCTACACCATCCTCGACGGTGAAGGCGATCCGGTTGAGGCCACCCTGGACCTGACCGTCAACTCGGTCATCGACCTCGTCGAGTCCGACGAAACCACCACGCTTGGGGCAACGGATGAAGACCTGATCCTGACCGGCGAAGACGACATCGACGGCACCGGCAACAGCCTCAACAACGTCCTCACTGGCAATGACGGCGCCAACAAGCTGGACGGCAAGACCGGCAACGACACCATGTACGGCGGTGACGGCGACGACATCTACGTCGTCGACAGCACCAGCGACGTGGCGTCCGAGCAAATCGTGGATGGCGTCGATGACGGCGGCTTCGACATGGTCCGCTCGTCGGCCACCTTCACCCTGGGCGCCTATATCGAGGTCCTGCGCCTGAACGGTTCCGCCAACATCAACGGCACCGGCAACTCCATGTCCAACTACCTC
>NZ_AWGC01000060.1 GCF_000495835.1 Asticcacaulis sp. AC402 | reverse complement strand
GCCGACCAGCCCCGCTTCGCTGGGTTCGGTGGACGAGGACGTTGATTTTGTCGGCTCGGATGAAGACCTGCTGGCCGGCTGGACCGACATCGACTTCGAACGCGACGAGGACGATGTCCTGCCGGCTCTGGTCGTGTCGGATATCTCGGTCAACAATGGCACCGTCACCCGCGACGATGTCGGCGGCTTCACCATCACCCCGGCGGCCAACTACAACGGCACCATCACCGTCACCTACAAGGTGTCGGACGGCACGACCGAAGTCACTGCCACCCGCAGCCTGACCGTCACCCCGGTGGCCGATGCTCCGGTCTATGACGAGGACGAAGCTACCGAACTGACCGGCGCCGTCGAAGACGAAGACTTCGCCATCTCGACCGCCGACCTCCTGGACGGCTTCAGCGATCCGGACGGCGCGACGTCCTTCACCATCACCGCCATCAGCGTCGATGAGGGCACCATCGAAGCGGCCAGCGGCCCAAGCTCCTCGGTTGCGAATGGCTACACCTATACGCCGGACGCTGACTTCTATGGCGAGGTCACCCTCACCTACACGGTGTCCGATGGCGTCAACACGACGGAGGTCACCAAGACCTTCACCGTGGAAGCGGTCAACGACGCGCCGCGCGGAGACGCCGCCACCATCACCGGTGTGACCGAAGACACCCCGTCGGCCTTCACCAAGGCGCAACTGCTGGCCGATATCTCCGACATCGACGGCGGCGCCGTGAACAACTCGATCATGGGGGTACCTCCGTCGGATCTGACCGTTACCGCGATCAGTGCCACCCACGGCACCTTCGTCTATAACGCCGATGACGATACCTACGACTTTACGCCGGACGAAAACTACAATGGCGAAGCCTCAATCACCTACTCGGTGTCCGACGGTATCGACAGCGCAGAGTTCACCAGCACCTTTACCATCGCGGCCGTCAATGACGCCCCCGAAGGCGAAGGCGCCACCATCACCGGCGCCACCGAAGATGAAGACCTGGTCCTGACGACGGCGCAGCTTCTGGCCGATATCTCCGATGTCGAAGACGACGACCTGACCATCACCGACATCGAGGCGACCCACGGTACGATCACCTACGATGAAGGCACCGACAGCTACACCTTCACCCCTGACGAAAACTACAGCGGCGAAGCCACCATCACCTACACGGTGAGCGACGGCGAAGACACGACTGAGTTCACCAGCAACTTCACCATCGCCGGCGCCAATGACGACCCGACCGCCCCGGCGGCGATCGACCTGGGCAGCGTTGAGGAAGACACCGAAATCGAGGTTTCGGTCGAAGACCTGCTGGCCGGCTGGACCGACATCGACGGCGATACCGAGTTTACCGTCAGCAACCTGTCGGCGGGTGATGGCTTTACGATCACCCTGAGTGACGACGAAACCTACTACACGGTCACGGCGCCGGACGACTATGTTGGCGAAATCGCCTTCGAGTATGAAGTCAGCGATGGCAATGGCGGGACCGGCTTCGGTTCGGCCACCCTGGACGTCACCAATGTCTATGACGCCCCGGAACTGGACGCTCCGGTCGAACTGGAGGCCATCGACGAAGACACCACCGCGACGGTGTCGACCGAGGACCTGCTGCAGGGCTGGAGCAGCGCCGATGGCCTGACCCTCACCCTGGGTGAGGTCACCGCCACCAACGCCGAGGTGACCGAGGAAGATGGTGTCTACACCATCACCCCCGACGCCAACTTCCATGGCACGGTCGTCATCAGCTACACCATCCTCGACGGTGAAGGCGATCCGGTTGAGGCCACCCTGGATCTGACCGTCAACTCGGTCATCGACCTGGTCGAGTCCGACGAGACCACCACGCTTGGGGCAACGGATGAAGACCTGATCCTGACCGGCGAAGACGACATCGACGGCACCGGCAACAGCCTCGGCAACGTCCTCACCGGCAATGACGGCGCCAACAAGCTCGACGGCAAGACCGGCAACGACACCATGTACGGCGGTGACGGCGACGACATCTACGTTGTCGACAGCTCCAGCGATGTGGCGTCCGAGCAAATCGTGGACGGCGTCGATGACGGCGGCTTCGACATGGTCCGCTCGTCGGCCACCTTCACCCTGGGCGCCTATATCGAGGTCCTGCGCCTGAACGGTTCCGCCAACATCAACGGCACCGGCAACTCCATGTCCAACTACCTT
>NZ_AWGC01000059.1 GCF_000495835.1 Asticcacaulis sp. AC402 | reverse complement strand
GTGAGGCGTTTGCCTGGGGTGACCCGGGATCTTTAGATTGGTTGGTTGTTTTAAGATATAATGACCTGAATACATAGGGTTATTAAGCAAACGCGGGGAACTGAAACATCTCAGTACCCGTAGGAAAGGACATCAACCGAGACTTCCCTAGTAGTGGCGAGCGAACGGGAACCAGGCCAGTGCTCTTGTGAAATAAAGTCGAACAGTCTGGAAAGGCTGACCATAGCGGGTGACAGTCCCGTAGACGTTAAATAGCAAGAGACTCGAGTAGGGCGGGACACGTGCAATCCTGTCTGAACACGGGGGGACCACCCTCCAAGCCTAAGTACTCCTCTACGACCGATAGTGAACAAGTACCGTGAGGGAAAGGTGAAAAGCACCCCGACAAGGGGAGTGAAACAGATCCTGAAATCGGAAGCCTACAAGCAGTCGGAGCCGCCAAGCGCGGTGACGGCGTACCTTTTGTATAATGGGTCAGCGACTTCATGTGCCGAGCAAGCTTAAGCCGTTAGGTGTAGGCGTAGCGAAAGCGAGTTTGAATAGAGCGTTAAGTTCGTCGCATGACGACCCGAAACCAGGTGATCTATCCATGAGCAGGATGAAGGTAAGGTAACACTTACTGGAGGTCCGAACCGATATCTGTTGAAAAAGATTCGGATGACTTGTGGATAGGGGTGAAAGGCCAATCAAACCTGGACATAGCTGGTTCTCCGCGAAAACTATTTAGGTAGTGCGTCGGATGTATTCCCTGGGGGGTAGAGCACTGGATGGATGCGGGCGGCGCGAGCTGTACCAATTCTAACCAAACTCCGAATACCCAGGAGAACTATCCGGCAGACACACGGCGGGTGCTAACGTCCGTCGTGAAAAGGGAAACAACCCTAACCATCATCTAAGGCCCCCAAGTTATGGCTAAGTGGGAAACGATGTGGGATTGCTTTGACAATCAGGAGGTTGGCTTAGAAGCAGCCATCCTTTAAAGAAAGCGTAACAGCTCACTGATCAAGCGATCCTGCGCGGAAAATGTAACGGGGCTCAAGCCATACGCCGAAGATATGGGTTCACGTAAGTGAGCGGTAGCGGAGCGTTCTGTAAGCCTGTGAAGGTCAACCGTGAGGTTGGCTGGAGGTATCAGAAGTGAGAATGCTGACATGAGTAGCGATAAAGAGTGTGAGAGACACTCTCGCCGAAAGACCAAGGGTTCCTGCGTAAAGCTAATCTGCGCAGGGTTAGCCAGCCCCTAAGGCGAGGCCGAAAGGCGTAGTCGATGGGAATCCGGTAAATATTCCGGAGCCAGTGTGAAGTGACGGATGGCATAACTTGTACGGACTTATTGGATTGTCTGTGCAGGGGCGTTGTCCCTGGAAATAACTCACACAGAGACTGTACCCGAAACCGACACAGGTGGTCAGGTAGAGTATACCAAGGCGCTTGAGAGAACTATGCTGAAGGAACTCGGCAAATTACACGCGTAACTTCGGGATAAGCGTGACTTGCTCTGGGCAACCAGATCCAAGTGGCACAAACTAGGGGGTAGCGACTGTTTATCAAAAACACAGGGCTCTGCGAAGCTGTAAAGCGACGTATAGGGTCTGACGCCTGCCCGGTGCCGGAAGGTTAAAAGGAGTGGTGCAAGCTGCGAATTGAAGCCCCGGTAAACGGCGGCCGTAACTATAACGGTCCTAAGGTAGCGAAATTCCTTGTCGGGTAAGTTCCGACCTGCACGAATGGCGTAACGACTTCCCCACTGTCTCCAGCATAGGCTCAGCGAAATTGAATTCCCCGTGAAGATGCGGGGTTCCCGCGGTCAGACGGAAAGACCCTATGAACCTTTACTATAGCTTCGCCTTGGCGTTAGCATCAACATGTGTAGGATAGGTGGGAGGCTATGAAGCGGGGGCGCCAGTCCTCGTGGAGCCATCCTTGAAATACCACCCTTATTGATGCTGACGTCTAACCGCGGCCCGTTATCCGGGTCCGGGACATGGCGTGGTGGGTAGTTTGACTGGGGCGGTCGCCTCCCAAAGTGTAACGGAGGCGCGCGATGGTGGGCTCAGAGCGGTCGGAAATCGCTCGACGAGTGCAATGGCATAAGCCCGCCTGACTGCGAGACTGACAAGTCGAGCAGAGACGAAAGTCGGCCATAGTGATCCGGTGGTCCTTCGTGGACGGGCCATCGCTCAACGGATAAAAGGTACTCTAGGGATAACAGGCTGATTTTGCCCAAGAGTCCATATCGACGGCAAAGTTTGGCACCTCGATGTCGGCTCATCTCATCCTGGGGCTGGAGCAGGTCCCAAGGGTATGGCTGTTCGCCATTTAAAGAGGTACGTGAGCTGGGTTCAGAACGTCGTGAGACAGTTTGGTCCCTATCTGCCGTGGGTGTTCGAGACTTGAGAGGATCTGTCCCTAGTACGAGAGGACCGGGATGGACATACCTCTGGTGGACCTGTCGTGGCGCCAGCCGCGCAGCAGGGTAGCTAAGTATGGACGGGATAACCGCTGAAAGCATCTAAGCGGGAAACCCACCTCAAAACAAGGTCTCGCTGAGGATCGTGGAAGACTACCACGTTGATAGGCCGGGTGTGGAAGCTCCGTGAGGAGTGAAGCTAACCGGTACTAATAATCCGATCGGCTTGATCGTTCCTCAACACAACGCATG
>NZ_AWGC01000058.1 GCF_000495835.1 Asticcacaulis sp. AC402 | reverse complement strand
AGATCAGTGCCTTGTTCTGAACCTTCGGAAACGGTATCTCCCGCATCTTCGACGATGAAGGTATCGTCCCCGAGGTTGCCGGACATCGTGTCCGCGCCGAGCGCTCCGTCGATCAGATTGTTGCCAATCCCGCCCACGATTTGGTTGGCGAGTACGTTCCCTGTCGCAGTCTGATCTGTAAGGCCGGCTATCGACAAGTTTTCAACATTGCCAACCAAGGTGTAGGAAACGAGGCTCACGACCTGGTCTTGACCCTCGTTCGAGTTTTCGACGATGACATCGCCAGCGTTCTGAATCTGATATGTATCATCACCGAGGCCACCGGTCAGGATATTGAGACCGCTGTTGCCGACCAGAACATTGTCGAGGGCATTGCCGGTGCCATTCAGGTTGTCCGAACCTAACAGCGTCAAGGCTTCAACGTCGGAAGACAGTGTGAAACTGACCGTTGATTCGACCTCATCATAGCCCTCGCCACCGGCTTCAACTACGCTGTCTGCGATGTTGTCGACCCCATAGAGGTCGTCGCCGTTTCCACCTGCCAACGTATCGGCGCCGCCACCGCCGATAAGCGAGTCTTGTCCGCTCAAGCCATAAAGCGAATTGTCACCCGTGTTACCCGTTATGACATTATCAAGGCTATTGCCGGTTCCGCCAAAGCCCGCAGAGCCCGTAAGACTGAGGTTTTCGATCTGATCGGCCAGGATGACCGTTACAGACGCCTGGACCTCATCGTTACCGCCGCCGACGCTTTCCTGGACAACTGCAGCGCCAGACTCAACAACATAGGTGTCGTTGCCCGCCCCCCCGGCCAAGGTATCGACGCCGCCTAACCCGGTCAGAAGGTTGTTGCCGGCGTTGCCGCTGATCAAGTTGTTCAGGCCGTTCCCGGTGCCGTTGATATCGGCGATACCGACAAGAGTCAGGTTTTCGACGTTCGCAGCGAGCGTAATGGATAGAGAGGCTTCGACAAGATCAGTGCCTTCCGCAACATTTTCGACCACGCTGTCAGTCGACGAATCAATGACATAGGTATCGTTGCCCTGCCGACCCGTCAGAGTGTCATTCCCGGCCCTACCTTCGATTCGGTTATCATTGTTGTTGCCGGTCAGGCTGTCATTATAAGCAGACCCCGTGACATTCTCAAACTGCGTAAGCGTATCCAACCCGCCACCACCGGTATTCTGCTGGTTCCCGTTGGCAATGTTGACAGTAACGGCAGATATCGCGTCGGCATAGCTCACTGTGTCGTTGCCGTTGTCGCCGGAAAGGTAGTCCGTACCGGCGCCACCCAGGATCAGATCATTGTCGTTGCCACCAAAAATCTGATCATTGCCTGCGCCACCGCTTAAGGTATCGGTGCCGGCGTCACCCCAAAGGTAGTCGATGTCGCTCGCGCTGCCTGTGATCGAATCGTCGCCGTCGCCACCGTACAAGTAGCCACCGCCACTGGAGTCGGAAATGACGTCGTCGTCCGCCTCTCCGTAAAGGTAGTCAAAGCCGTCGCCGCCATTTAAACTGTCTTCCCCGCCGGAGCCGCGCAACGAATCCGTCCCGCCACCGCCATTGAGGGAGTCATTTCCGCCCCCCCCAACAACAGTGTCACTGCCCGAACCACTGATGACCGTATCGTTGCCCGAACCTGACTTGACATCCGCACTCTCAAGGTTGCGAAGCACTGTCCCGTCGCTCAGGATGGCTCCACCCGCGGTCGCCATCAGGCTTGCATCTATAATGAGATCCACGGCCAGTTCCGTGCGATATAGAACCACCTTGTCAATACCGGTACCGCCATCGACCGTGTCTGCTCCACCATAGCTGTGTAACTGGTCGTCGTTGGCACCGCCCTGCAGAGAATCGTTGCCGATATCGCTTCCCGCAGCGTAATCTCCGCCATACAGTGCGTCATTGCCGGTTCCACCGTCGATACTGTCATCTCCGCTGCCGCCCAAAGCGGCGTCAGCTGCGCCACCAGCGATGATCGAGTCATTATCGGCACCGCCGAACAGAGTGTCTCCACCAGCTTCGCTTGTCAGTGTGTCATTGCCTGCGCCGCCAGAGAGATAATTGCCGACCGCGCCGCCGGTACCGGCAACATCATTCCCGGCGCCGCCGAAGAAGACATCGACAAGCCCGCCACCGACAAAGGTATCGTTGCCAACGCCCGTGGCCACTGTGACGCGCTCGATATTCTTGATCACCCCACCGTCTGCGAGAGTTTGCCCGGTCGAGGTCGCTACCTGAGCGACATCGAAGAGATAGTTAAGGACCGACGTCGACCGGTTGAAGTCCAGGTCATCCGTGCCAGCCCCACCGTCTATGTCGGTTCCCTCGCCGGAACTGGTGATCGAGTCGTTACCATTCCCGGCGATCAATTCGTCAACGCCGGTGCCGCCCAACACGGTGTCGTTGCCATCGCCACCGGTAAGTGTGTCATCGCCTGCGGCTCCCGAAAGCGAGTCGTCGGATGAGCCTCCGACTATGCTGACCTGTTCAATATTCGTTGCATATGAGGAGCCAAAATTACTATCGAATTGAAAAATTGCTCCGGCCCAATAAGCATTCAAAGAGAATGCTGAGCCGGTGTAGTCGACGACAAGGAGATCCGTTCCGGCGCCCGCGGTCCAATCGAATTCCCATTCCGTTTCTGTTGCCCGAAACTCATCATTACCACTGCCTGTCGTCAATTCGACAGCATCAAGGTTGCGAACGACTGTGCCGTCCGCCAGCGTCGTTCCACCAGCGCTCGCAGCCGCGGTCATGTCATAAAGAACCGTGACGGCCATATCACCCAAGTTCAGTATACCGCGGTCATAACCCGTGCCACCGTCAAGAACATCCGTACCTGCACCACCCGACAAGGTGTCATCACCAAGCCCGCCCCCAAGCGTATCATTGCCATCTCCGCCGGAAATTGAATCCTGGCCGTTAGAGCCGGACAGTGAGTCATTGCCTCCAAGGCCGTCAATCGCGTCGTCGCTTACTGTGCCGGTATAGGTATCGTCGCCCGGTGTGCCGCTGTAATCAATACGGTTGAATGCTCCCGACAAAATCGGACCCAATCCGGGATTGACCTGATCCTTGTCCTTAAGACCGCGAAACTTTGCCATGATTGAGCCTCCCTTAAACACACGGCAGGGCGCCACAACGGGCGCACAGCATTAGTCGGCCACACGCAGTGACCGTTCAGGTTGAAATATATTGAAAACCTGCGCGCAAAGCAGATAACACGCAACGCCGCAAATTACCGCCAAACACCACGCAAGACCGAAACCGCCTCGCAGCCCTCGTCACCCAGCACGCAAGGACCGCTGACAAAATTATCCAATTGAACGCTGTTCGCAAGCCGTTTGTAGCCAAAAAACGAAAATAAATTCGATTCGCGAAAAAGCTATGCGATTTGAAGCCTTTCGCAGGTGCTAAAAGTTCGCATTCAGAAGATACTTTCGGTTGTTATCACCCAATATACCGGATCGCCTCCACGCGCACGGTTTCCACACCGTTACCGTGTTGCCACCGCCCAGGTGGATCTGCACGGTGGATCAGCACATTGCCGCCAACCAGACTCAGGCGATCGGCATTGGCGACACCTCCGGAATAGGCGCTGATATCGAGACGATTGCCTCGAGCCGCCATGAAGGCGCTTACCGTGTACTTGCCGGTGCCCGCAATACTCACGTCACCCCCCCCCAACAGCGCTATCGGATTCACACATTTAATGCGGCTCCTATTTTGGCGTCGTTAAATCTTAGCCATCCTTCGAGCATGACGGCTGGACCCGGCTTTCCGTAGTATCCGGTCCACCCTCCCAGCCGGGCGCAAACCCATGCTCCGTAAGCAAGTGATCCTAGGGGATGTGGGTTTTTCTGCTTGTCTGTCTTGCCTTCCAGTTTCTGAGTGAAGGCTTGCAGGAGTGGCATGTCACAGGCATCGAAGGCATCGGTTAGCGGCCGCAAAGGCTTGTTGTCGGGAGCTCCGTCTCTGGCATGGACCAGTTGCTGAACGTTGACAGCAGCAATGAGGGCGGCTGTGACCAGTTTCGAGCGCGGGACTTCATCTTCGATACGAATGCCTTCAATGTCGAAGCCCTGAGTTTTCAAGGTTCTGAACAGTTGTTCAATGGCCCAGCGACGCCGGTAAAGGTCGACAACTTTCAAAGCCTCCACCACGTCATCAATCTTATGCGTGGTGAGCAGGCGCCAATGGATGGGCGTCACACCCGGGATTGGGTCGCGTTCGCGGACATCGACCACTTTCAGGTT
>NZ_AWGC01000057.1 GCF_000495835.1 Asticcacaulis sp. AC402 | reverse complement strand
GGGTACGCGCCAATTTTGCCGCCGATAGGCAAGCAGATTAGAATAGGTCATTTGCTTTCTAGATACGATCTTTTGATTTTCAACAATCAGAGGAAAATAGATTTATTGGAGGAAATTGCAAAAAATACTTACGAAGAATGGTTTTTGCGTCGTCCTCTCCGCGAAGGTCAAATTGGTCAGTCATTGAAAAATAATGCGGCTACGCAGAGAATTTCGATCGGCGACTATTCATCAATTATATCAAGAGGCCCCTCCGTCAATTACGAGTTGGGTGATGACAATGACGGTTGTCCGGTATTAAATCAAAGCTGTATAAGAGACGGCGAAATTCGTCTGGAGAAAATATTATTCGCGGCGGCATTGCCCGAAAACAAGAGTCATTTGTATCTCAAATTGAACGACATACTTATAAACTCGATGGGAGATGGAACCCTAGGTAGGGTCGCGAGAAATTTAACCATCAAAAATAAAATGATTATTCACAACTGCATTACTGTTGTGAGAGCCAAGTTGGGATGCAGTCAATTTTTACTTTATTATTTTTTATCGTCGCATAAGGGGTATTTTGAGTCTGTCGCTAGCGGATCTACCGGCCAGTCAAGCTTGAATAAGTCTGTGATAGAAAATTTAGAAATCGACATTCCTAGTTTTAGAATAGTCGAAAAATTTGACCAGTACGTCGGCAAAATTTGGGAGAATATTGCGGCGTTGAGTGAATCTTCGCGTCTATTAAGTGAAGCGCGAGATATATTAGCGGACCGGCTGATGAGTGGATCACTTGACATCGATGACTACCTAGCAGGACAAGCACCATTGGCGGGGGTGGCGTGAGCTACGAATACTCGGAAGATGGTCTGGTCGAAAGCGCCACGCAAGAGGTGCTGGAAAGTCTCGGCTGGCGGGTCGTCACCGCCTGGAAGAAGGAAATCCTCGGTCCGAATGGGCTGTTGGGACGCGACAGCAAGTCCGAAGTTATCTTGAAACGTTATCTGCTCGCCGCGCTGAAATCTCTCAATCCCGGCCTGCTCGACAAGTCCTATGATGAGGCCGTCTACAAGATCAGCGAAAAAGCCGCCGACAAGACACTGGGGCAGATCAACAAGGACAAACATGACTTGCTGACCAAGGGGGTGCAGGTTAGTTTCAAGGACGCCAAGGGGGCAACCCAGACAAAACGGCTTAGGGTCTTCGATTTCAAAGACCCGCTCAACAACGACTTTCTGGCCGTGCGCCAGTTTGAGGTGGTCGGCGACATGTATAATCGCCGTCCGGACGTGGTTGGTTTCGTCAACGGCATTCCACTGGTCTTTTTTGAGCTTAAGGCGCACCATCAGGACCTGGAGCATGCCTTTGCCGACAACCTGAAAGACTACAAGGACACGATTCCGCACATCCTGCATTGCAACGCCTTTATCATCCTGAGCAATGGCACCGATGCCAAGGTCGGCACGGTGACCAGCCCGTACCCGTATTTTCTGGAATGGAAGCGCATCGAAGAGGACAGCGAAGGCGTGGTCAGCCTGGACACGCTGTTGCGCGGTACTTGCGACAAGACCCGGCTGATGGACCTGTTTGAAAACTTCCTGCTGTTTGATGGCGACGGGGCCAAGCCGATCAAGATCATGGCCAAGAACCACCAATATATCGGGGTCAATAAGGTCATCAATTAGGCGCGCAATCTCGAGGAGCTGAAAGGCAAGCTGGGGGTGTTCTGGCACACCCAAGGGTCGGGCAAGTCGTATTCAATGGTATTTCTGTGTCAGAAGATTTTCCGGCGTTTTGGCGGCAACTACACGTTTCTGATCGTGCTGGATCGCTCGGAACTGGAACGGCAAATCTATGACACCTTCACCGCCGTCGGCGCGGTGACAGAAGACAATGTCAAGGCCAAGAGCCGCGACCATTTGCGCGAACTGCTGAGTGAGAACCACCGCTACGTCTTCACGCTGATCCACAAATTTTCCATCGATCCGAAGACCGAGAGCGTCTATCCGCTGTTGTCGGAGCGTTCCGACATCATCGTCATATCGGACGAAGCGCACCGCACCCAGGGCGGCAAGTTCGCGCAAAATATGCGCTTCAATGCCCTGCCCAACGCGTCCTATCTGGGCTTTACCGGCACGCCGCTGATCAAGGAAGAACTGGAACTGACCAAAAACATATTCGGAGAATATGTCTCGGTCTATGATTTCAAACGCGCTATCGAAGACCGCGCCACCTTGCCGCTCTATTATCTCAATCGCGGCGAAAAGCTGGGTATCGAACGGCCGGAACTCGACGAACGTATGGCGGCGATCATAGAAGGCGAAGACCTCAACGACGATCAGCGCGCCAAGTTGCAACGCGAATTTGCCCGCGACTATCCGGTGCTTACCTCGCACAAGCGGCTGAATGCGATTGCGCGTGATCTGGTCTGGCATTTCAACGACCGGGGCTATCAGGGCAAGGCGATGTTTGTCGCGCTGGATAAGCCAACCGCCGTGAAAATGTACGACCTGGTCATGGCGCATTGGCCCGACTATGTCGCTGAACTGAAAACCCGCGTTGCCAAGGCTGGGGATGAGCAGGAAGCTGCCGAAGTGACGCAAAAGCTGAGACAGGTTGAAGCGACCGAGGTTTGCGTTGTCGTGTCGTCGGAACAGAATGAAGTCGACAAGTTCCGTACCATGGGGCTGGAGATCGCGCCGCATCGTAAAAAGATGGTCGAACGCGATCTGGAGAAAGAGTTCAAGGACGAAGACAATCCGTTCCGGCTGGCCATTGTCTGCGCCATGTGGATCACCGGCTTCGATGCGCCGTGTGTGTCAACCGTCTATCTCGACAAGCCGATACAGGGTCATACCCTGATGCAGACCATAGCGCGGGCGAACCGCGTCTATGACGACGAAAAGGAAAACGGCCTGATTGTCGATTATGGCAATGTCTATCAAAAGCTGCGTGCGGCCTATGCGGTTTACGGCGAAGGTGACGTCAAGACCAAGCCACCCGGCGTGAGTGAACCCGGCGAGGACGACAACAGTGAGGCCGTCGGCGAGATCTACGCCCTGGCGCTTGCTTTGGGCGCGTCCATCATGGCGGTGCGGCGTTTCCTGTCAGAGGTGGGATGCGATCTGGATGGTCTGATCGCCTGCGAAAGCCCTATGGAAAAGCTGGGGTTGATCAAGAAGGCGATGAACTGTGTCTGCCTCAACGAAACGACGCGTACCACCTTTGAGTTTTCGGCGCGGGACGTGTTCCGGAAATACAAGGCGCTCTATCCCGAAGAGCAGATCAAGCCGCATATCAAGGCGCACAACGCCATTGAGGCGATCTATAGCCAACTGAACCAGAAGCAGAAAAAGGCCGATATCACGGCCATCATCATGAAGCTTCAGCGCGAAGTCGATGACAGCATTGAGATTATCACCACCGACCGGGACGGCACGACCTCGATCGATCTGAGCCGGCTGGACTTCGCGAGGCTGCGCGCGGCGTTTCGGCGGTCCGAAAATCAGAACATGGTGGTCTTTGACCTTCAGGAGGCGATTGAACAACGCCTTGAACGGATGGTGCGTGAAAACCCGATCCGGCTTGAATTCTATGACCGATATCGCGAAATCATCGCCGCCTATAATAACGGTAAGGATCAGCAGGCCGTACAAGACGCCTTCGATCAACTGACTGAGTTTATCGAAGGGCTATCCGAGGAAGAAGAACGGGCGGTACGCGAAGGTCTGGATCAGGAGACGCTGGCTATCTTTGATCTGTTGAAGAAGCCGGACCTCAGCAAAAAGGATGAAGCGGCGGTCAAGGCTGTCGCCATTCAGACGCTTGAGACGTTGAAGGCTGAAAAGCTGCGTATCGCCAAGTGGCGGGAAAGCACCCAGGTCACGGCTCAGGTGCGGTTAGCGATTTTGGAAAACCTGCAATACCTGCCGCAAGAGGCTTATGGCGACGATGAGTTGGAAGAAAGAACCGACCTCGTTTATCAGCATGTTTACGCCACCTACAGCGGCGGCGGACACGTCTGGCACGCATCTTGAAACAGTACAGATATGAAAAGGGCCTCCGTCCCGGTTCGGAACGAAGGCCCAAAAGTTCAACTCATACTGAGGGTTAGCCCAGAACAAAGCCGTTGATGTCGTACGTCCAGGGTGTGGTGCCGCCGGCTAGGATCACGCCCACCATGGTGGCGCCGCTGCTGAAATCGCCGTCGGCGTCGAAGTACAGGGCACCGGTGTCCTGCTGGTAGACAAAGGCGCCGGCGGTGCTGGTCAGGTTCGATGCCAGCATGGCGTCATAGTCGGTGACAACAGCGATATTGTTGCCGGCCACCAGTGTGGTGCCGCCGATGTCGAATTCGTTGGCCGAGTAGGTGCCCAGGCCGGTGACATCCAGGGCGATCTTGTCGGCACCTGATACGCGGAAGTTCTTCACCGTCATCAGCGCCGTGCTGTCGTCAAAGACGACCGTTTCGACACCCGTGCCGCAGATGAAGTTGTCGGCTCCGCCGCCGCCGAAGAAGGTCACCGCGCCGGTACCCGTATGGGTGACCGTGTCGATGCTGGAGCTACCCGTCACCGTCTCGATATTGGCGACCGACAGGCCGTTCAGCATGCCCGCCAGGGTCAGGCTGTCGGTGCCGGCGCCCAGGTCGATCGTACCGCTGGTGATCGGCGTGTCCAGGGTGATGGCGTCGGCTCCGGCATTGCCGTTGATGGTCTCGGCGCCCGAGATGGTGCCGGTATTGGAGAAGTTGCCCAGGTTCAGGACGTCGACGCCACCCTTCAGGTTGACCACCATGGTGTTGGTCAGGGCCGTGGCCAGGGTGATGGTGTCGACCAGAGAACCGCCGTTGATGGTCTCGGTGTTGGACACCGTCGCCGAGTTGGCGAAGTTGCCAAGCGTCAGACTATCGGTGCCGCCGGCCAGGTTGAAGACACCGCCCGTGATGGCTGTGGCCAGGGTGATTGTGTCGGCATCGGCATTGCCGGTGAGGGTTTCGACGTTGCTGACGGTACCGGTATTGGCCACGTTCGCCAGGTTCAGGACGTCGGCGCCGGCCTTCAGATCCAGCGTCATGCCGGTCAGGGTGGTGGCCAGGGTGATGGTGTCGATACCCGTGCCGCCGTTCAGGGTTTCGGCGTTCGAAACCGTCGCCGTGTTGGCGAAGTTGCCAAACGTCAGGCTGTCGGTGCCTGCCGCCAGGTTGATCGTGGCCGAAGCCACAGCCGCGCCGATGGTGATGGTGTCGTTACCCGTACCGCCGGTGATGGTTTCGGTGTTCGACACCGTGGCCGAGTTGGTGAAGTTACCAAACGTCAGGGCATCGGTGCCGCCGGCCAGGTTGATGGTGCCCGCTGCAATGGCTGTGGCCAGGGTAATGGTGTCGGCCAGGGCATTGCCGGTGAGGGTTTCGACGTTCGACAGCGAACCGGTATTGGCGAAGTTGCCCAGGTTCAGAACGTCGACGCCGGCGCCCAGGTTGATGCTGTCGGTATTGGCCAGGATGCTGCCCAGGGTGACGGTGTCGATGCCTGTACCACCCAGGAGGGTTTCA
>NZ_AWGC01000056.1 GCF_000495835.1 Asticcacaulis sp. AC402 | reverse complement strand
CGTCCGGTGTGTAGGTGAAGGTGCCGTCGGCGTTGAAGCCCAGCGTGCCATGTTCCGGACCGGTCCCCAGGATGTAGCTCAGGCTGTCGCCGTCACCATCACTTGCCAACACGGCGCCTTCCAACGTGCCATCTTCAGCAACGGTAAATGCCGCCGAAGGGGCCACGGGCGCATCGTTGACGGCGGCCAGGTTGAAGCTGCGGGTCAGTCCCGACAAGATGTCGGTGCCATCGGTGACGGAATAGGTCAGTGTCACCACGCCGTAGTAATTGGCCGCCGGCGTAAAGGTCCAGCCGCCAGCCGTGGCCGTCAGGGTACCTAGATCCACCGAGATGGAGGATACGGCCAGGGTCTGGCCATCGCCGCCGGTCAGCCCTTCCAACAGGAGGGTTTCGAGGATGACCTGGGCCGTATCCTCGCTGCCGTCCGCTACCGTTGCGCTGGGCGTGCCCGCCGGCGCGCTGATAATCGACCCCTTAACGGAGGAAGACAAGAGCTGTGGCGCCGCTATCGACGGCGCCGTCACAGTGTTCAGAACGGAGCGCGTCTGCGGCATTGCGTCCAGACCGTCAGCGTCGAAACCGAAAAGCGTTTTCTTCATCGTGGGACTCCGTCATCGTCGACGAGAGCCGGAATCGCAAGTGAAGGCGCACCTTGGAGCATGAAGCGCATAACGCATTGCGCGACACCTCTAGTGAGGACCAAAACCTAGCTCCAACCTTCACCGCCCTCCGCGGAGGGTTAAAAAATTGTTAATACTCGGAGACTTAACCAAATCCCGCAAAAAGGCAAGCCAGTACCCGCAGAGATGTCTCCGATTTTGGTGGAAACACGTCACGAGAGTCAGGGTAACCTGCTGAAATTTTTGCGGAACTGACCGGACGGACAGGCAGACCTGTACATTCGTACAGTCAATGCACCAAAAAGGACAATTTCAGAAGTCGGAGTCGCCTATCAGGCGATTTCGCACCGCCATGGCAGCGGCTTCGGCCCGGTTGGCGACGCCCAGCTTCATCAGGACAGCGCCAACATGATACCGCGCTGTTGGCACCGAAAGGTTCATGTAAGCGGCAATATCGGCATTGGTATAGCCCTTGGTCAGGAGGGCGAGGACGCGCCTCTGCTGGCTGCCCAGGCCGTGGTCTTCAAGGTTTCCGGCTGCCTCCGGTTCGGGCGGCGCGCCGTCGCCGTCAACCTTGATCGCAATCTCGCCCCTGTGGATGCGCATAACCGCGTCGACAAGCTCGGCCGCTGAGAGCGTCTTGGCCAGGAAGCCGCGGCCGCCGGCCGCCATGACGCGCTCGACGGTGACGGGATCGTCGAACGTGCTCAGGGCGACGACACGTGTCTCGGGATAGAGTTTACAAAGGGTTTCGATTGCCGCGACGCCGCCCATGCCGCGCATCCGGATGTCCATGACGACAATATCCGGCCGCAGCTTCTGGCATAGGAAGATCGCGTCTTCACCATTGGCCGCTTCGCCGACGATTTGCATCCCCGGCTTGGTGCCGATGACCTGGACCAGGCCTGCGCGGACCACCATGTGGTCGTCGACAATCAGGATTCGAATGGGGTCATGGCTCATCTTTGGGCAACCAGATCAGGGTGAGTGTCGTGCCTTGGCCGGGCGCAGAGACGATGTCAAGTTGGGCGCCAATCTTGTTGGCGCGCTCTCGCATGATCTGCAGTCCCAAATGCGCCGGGCCGACGGTCTCCGGGGCGAAGCCGCATCCGTTGTCGGCGACCGTCAAAAGGGCCTGCGTGCCCAGGCCTTCAAAGGCGATCGTCACTGAACTCGCGCCCGCATGTTTGGCGATGTTGTTGAGCGCCTCCTGGGCGAAGCGATGAAAGATCGCGTGAACCTCAGCCGGAAGGGCGGCGTCGCCTACGATATCGAACTCGAAAGCGACCGTGTGATCGTCTTTAAAGTCGCGCGCCAAAAGCTCAAGAGACGGGCCCAGCGGTCGTTCCTCCGGTTCGGCGGCACGCAGGTCCGTCAGAAGCTGCCGCATTTCGATCAGGGCATGCCGGCTAAGCCCGCCCAGCCGCGACAGGGCCTGCTCCCCCTTTGCCGGATCCCGGCGTAGCTGTTCGGGCAGGCTGTCGGCCAGCATGGCAGCGGAAAACAGGGTCTGGCTGACCGTATCGTGAAGGTCACCCGACAGGCGAAAGCGCTCCTCCAACCGTGCATTTCGGGCTGTCATGTCGGCAATCTGTTCGGTCCTTGCCGCAACCCGTTGCTCCAGCGTATCGACGAGGGTCTGTTGGGCGTCAGCCATCTCGTTGAACGAGGTCGTCAAAAAACCGATTTCATCGTGAAAGGTTACGGGCACGCGCGCCCCCAAATCTCCCCGACGGAAGTCTTCCACGCCGGTCAGAAGATAATCCAGCGGCCGGACGAGATTACCGCGCAGAAAGGCCGGCAGGAGTATGAGCGTGAGCAGGACGGCGACCACCAGGAACCCTGCGACCGGTGCATAGGCCCGGTCGACATAGCGCAGGAAGTCAAGATAATGGTCGGCCATGAGGCCGGTCCCGGGCGATCCCTCAACAGGCAGGTCGCCCAGCGAAACCACCCTCACCCGTCCGCCCCCCGGCGTGATCCCCACCATCCAGGCGGTCAGGTTGGTCAGGACCAGATCGTAGCGCAGGTTTTGCGGGACCTCGGCGTAGGACAGGTCGATGACGCCGTTACGATACAGCGTCACCTGAAAGCTGTAGCGGTTGACCGGGTTCATGGTTTCCGTCAGCCGGTCCCACGTCACAACGACCTTATCGCCTTCGGTCAGGGCTTTAAGGCTGCAATCGTCGCACGGCGCGTCAAACCTGTAACCGCCCAGTTCCACCGCGAGGGGATAGATGCCTGGCTGGCGGCCATAGCGAAACTGCGCCTCGGCCCAGGTGGTGACGCGGTCGAAGCCCGCCATGCCGTCTTCACGGACAAAAACCGCGCGATAGCTCTTGCCATAAAAGGGAAATTCAAACGGCAGGTCAATCCGCCCGGTCGTCATATCGACATCAGCACCGCCGACCGTGTGGTATTGGTACGCGATCGCGGAAGCCCGGTATCCCCCCTGCCTGTCCGGAAGAAATCGGTAGGTTTGATGTGAACGGATACGATCGTCGCTGCGATAGGCAGCGGTATAGGCTGGTGCCATCATCCAGGACAGGGCGACGATCACGGCCAGAACGATGGTCATGGTTCCACCGGCGGTCTTCACCTGAAACGAACTCTGTTCGGGCATGTAGTTAAGAAACACCAGCGCGTAACCTGACAACATGGCGAGCATGAACCATGTGACGGCAATCTCGGTGAACGCGATGCTGATGATCGAATGGGCGCGCAGGAAGTAGAGCAGCACCTGGACCAGCGGCAGGAGCGTGAACATCACATAGGCGCGGGCGGCCCAGGCATCGCGGCCTCGGGCCTGCCAAAGCATCAGCCTGACACGGTACATCAACGTCGCATCAGACGCTTCCGTCTCCGAAGCACGAAAAAGTTGCCGCCCCATCACCAGCAGACCCCAGGCTACGCCGGCGACGACAGGATAGTCCATGTAACCAGGTCTAAACCAGACGTCGCCTTGCAGCGTGGCAACGAAGCGCCACACGGCGACCACGCATTCAACACCGAAAAAAGCGAGGGAGAGGAACTGTGCACAAAGGGCTTCCCATGGCCTCGTCTTTAAGCGCTGCGGAAAGTGGTAAGCAAACTGTATGAAGGCACAGATGGAGATCGCCCAGAAAGGACTTATCCACGGGAGGGCATAGGCCATCAGTGAAGGCAACAGCGCCGACCTCAGAAGGTTCAGCGTGATAACGGGTACAACGGCAGCCACGGTCACGCACAGCCATGCCAGAGTCGTCCAGTCCTTCCCCTGGCGTTTGGCCAATACGACGCGTCGCAAAAAATACAGGGATATAGCCAGGCTCAAGGCCAACTGGGCCAGGTAACTGACCGCGGCCGGGTTCCACATGATCCACAACATGCTGCCCCTTCGCGAAACGACCACGCCTTCGCCAGCCACTGGATAACATTGTGCAGGCCAATATCAAGCCGTGCGAGCATTTACCTGATGCCAATCGCAGATTTATTGGGACAGCTTATGTGAGTCCTATGCCCAGACAGACGCGCCGTTCGACATTCAGCAGGATCTTGGCAAGAGCTGTAACACCCGTTCATCGCCCAAATGAGCTGCGATGACACAGTCAGCGTATTGTTGACCGGCGGTTCGTGGCGTTGCGGTCACTATGGGGCGCTATGGATTGGAGCGGGTAGACGGGATCGAACCGACATCCTCAGCTTGGAAGGCTGCTGCACTACCATTGTGCTATACCCGCATAGCGATTTGAAGCGTGAGACCGGATGTTCTGTGAGTGATGGTGGGGGAAGCAGGACTCGAACCTGCGAAGCTTACGCAGGGGATTTACAGTCCCCCCCCTTTGCCGCTCGGGACATTCCCCCATACACTCACAAAGAACCGGACGCCTTAAACTCGAACCTTTGTAAAAGCTCAAGTCCAAAAATGAAAAAAACTTTTTGATTCACAGGCTTTCGGACGTAAAGACCGGGCCGGAATTAAAAGCCATCGTCACCAAGGCCTCAAATCGGAGCGCGTCTTATAGTGTCATCAAATCGCGAACGCAACGACCCGAAACGTCCGAAAGACAAAAACCGGCCAGAAAAGTTCTCTGGGCGCCCGCGCCCGCCAGAACCGCAACGCCCCAGGCAAGCGGAAAAATCCCCAAAACCCCAGACTTTTCAAAAATCTAAGGCGAACGACGATGGCTGGTTGTGGGGCGTCCACGCCGTCGAAGCCGCGCTGAAAAATGTGAACCGTCCCGGGCCATTGAAGCTGTATTTGAGTGAAGAGCGGGCCAGAACCCTCGCGCCGGCCCTGTTGAACCGCTCCGGCCTTAAGGTTTCGACCCTGCTGATGCCTGACATTGCCCGCATGTTGCCCCAGGGCGCTGTCCACCAGGGAATCGCCCTGCACGGCCCGGTTCTGGAGGGGGAAACGCTCGAATCGCTTTTGGAAAGCGGCGATGGCGTCATCCTGATGCTGGACCAGGTCACCGATCCGCAGAACATCGGCGCTATCTTCCGCTCAGCGGCCGCTTTCGGAGTCCAGGGCCTGATCATGCAGGATCGGCACTCGCCGCCGCTGCAAGGCGTCCTCGCCAAGACCGCCGCCGGCGCTGCCGACCGGGTGCCCTTTGCCCGCGTTACCAATCTTTCCCGGTCTCTGGAACTGTTGAGTGAGAACGGCTATGTCAGTATTGGCCTGGCCGGCGAGGGCGAATTCAGCCTGCACGAATTGCTCGAACGACAGGGCTGGGGCCGGACGCTGAAAAAACTGGTCCTGGTTTTGGGGTCAGAAGGCGAAGGCCTGCGCCGGCTGGTCGCCGAACATTGCGACCACCTGGCGCGGATCCCCATGCCGGGTGGGTTCGAAAGCCTGAACGTCAGCCACGCCGCGTCGATTTCGCTTTACGAAGCGCTCGCCCGGCCCCCCGTCGACTAATGCCAACCCGCGAAAATCTTGACTCATCGTGGGTTGGCAAGCGCGCCAAAGAACGTTCTGGGGCGCCCGAGCTTTTGCGAGGCGCCATGGGGGGCGCCTAGGGTCTGTTGAGATTCAGGATTCCCAAATCGTCTAGAAAATGATTCAAGCTCCCAAAGGAGCGCTTATGGATCGTTTGAGTATCACAGATGAGCAATGGCTGAAGATCGAGCCTCATTGTCTTGGCAAGCCGC
>NZ_AWGC01000055.1 GCF_000495835.1 Asticcacaulis sp. AC402 | reverse complement strand
TAGTTCTGACGGAGGTACTGCCATACGTTTTCCTGTGGGTTCAGCTCTGGCGAATAAGGTGGCAGATGCAGCAGGGAGATATTCTGGGGGACGCGTAATCTTCCACCTGTCTGATGCCACCCGGCTCCATCAAGAACGACAATGGCGTGGGCTTTTGGATCGACCTGTTTACTGATTTCCTCAAGGTGCAGCGTCATGGACCAGGCGTCGGCCTTGGGAACCACCCATGCGGCGCCGATACCCCGGGCTGGGCAGATGGCGCCGAAGATATAGGCCCAGGTATAGCGCTGGTCACGCGGTTGCCGAGGTCGACTGCCGCGCTCAGCCCAGATACGCGTCAGCGTTCCTTGCTGGCCAATGCGCGCCTCATCCTGCCACCAGATTTCGATGGGCTTGTTTCGCTCGGACTCAGGTATGGCCGCCGCGACCAAGTCGGTAAATTTTTTTTATGCGCTTCTTGGGCGGACGCGTCCTGCCCTGGATGCTGAGGGCGCACTGATAACCGACGAAAACCCAGGCGGCGCAACATCTCGCCGACTGAACGTTCAGCCATGACGACATCAAACTCGCTCTTGATCCGCCGCGCCAAGTCGGACCGCCTCCAGCGTACAACCCCGTCCACAGCTATATCCGGGCCATCCTTGACCCATTGCATTACCGTTTGCTGCTGTTCAGCCGTCAACAGAGT
>NZ_AWGC01000054.1 GCF_000495835.1 Asticcacaulis sp. AC402 | reverse complement strand
CGGCGCACCAGGTAAAGGACGGTCGCTTAGACCTGCCAGCCCTTCAGCGTTGTAACGGTGCACCCAATCGCGAAGCGTTTGACGCTCCATCCCGCAAATCATAGCCGCCTCTGTACGGGTGCGACCTTCCAATATCAGTGCCAACGCCAGCATCCGTCGCGCGGCATTCGCATCATGGCTTCGCGATGCAGCCTGACGCAAACCCGAAGCGTCCAAATCCAGCCGTGTAATCGAGACCGATGCCGACAAAACCAAACCCTCCTGCCAAATCAATGGCAAAGGGAATCACAATCCCTATGAAAAGGGAATCCCCAAACAGAGTCAGCGCTTAATGCCCTTGGTATAACACGTCCTGGCGCCATTTACCGCCAGCATCACCGCATACACCCGTGTCGTCGCCGGAATGCACAACCGGTTCCGCCTGGCACCGCCAAACGAGACGTTCGATACAGGCTCACCGATCACGATCTCACCCAGCAAAGTGCCATCTGGCTCACGTCACCGGCCGGCCCTGACGATCGACCGTATTGCTGTTACTGTAAACGGCTGGCGACCTGAAAACCCCGAACTTGTCTGTCGACGCATCCCGGCGCAACATTCGGTCACTGGGGATGTCGCTACACACCAGCGGCCGCACCATCGGAAATCATGCCAGTCGCTCGGCCCGGCGGCACCCGGACTACAGCATGTCTACCTGCGCTGTCGTCCGGATGCAGTCGCGAGACTGCGCCTCATGAACCCTGTGGTCTGTCGCCACGTCACACCTGCTTGGCCAGGCTGAAACAGAGTGCTGTACCGCCCAGGGGCGAGGGTTCAATCCATATATTGCCACCGTGCTGAAAAACGATCTTGCGTGCAAGGGGCAGGCCCATGCCGACGCCCGGATAGGCGTCGTCCGTGTGCAGTTTGCGCAGCGGCCGGAAAACGTCGTCATAGAACATTGGATCGATGCCGATGCCATTGTCTTCAACCGAAAAATCCCAACTGGTAGCGCACTCGGTCACTGAGACGCGCACATCCGGCCCAATACCATGCTTGCGAAAGCGGATAGCGTTGTCAATCAGAGCATGGAAAAGCGTGAACATGCGTGTGGGATCGGCCGTGACGGTCGGCATGGGCGGGTAGAGCAACTGCCCGCCCGTGACGTCCAGCTCAGCCTGCACTTCCATATGGCAACGCGCCAGAATGATCTCCAAATCTACAGGTTCTGGCGTTCGGGAAATTGTGTTGAGCCGCGAAAAGGCCAGAAGCCCTTGAATCATGTCGTTAAGTTTCTGGCCGCTCTCGATAATCAATTCCAGATGCAGCTTGTCCTCTTCGGTTGTGCTGGCCTTTAGGCGCTCAGTCAACAGTTGCGAGAAGCCAACGATCGAACGCACCGGACCCGCCAGGTCGTGCGACACGATATAGGCGAAATCCTTGAACTCGTCAGCGGCATCTACCTGGATCGGCGCTGATAATTCGCGACATGCCTGCACAGGCTTATCTCCATCTTCCATAGCGCGCCCTGGTCAATGATCGGCATCGGCCAGGGTGGCCAACACAAAAAAGAACTGTTCCATCAAGGCAATCGCCTCGCGGTACTTGCCGATATCCAGCGGCTTCACGACGTACGCATTGGCGTGAAGCCGATAGCTCGTCATTATATTACGTCCGGCGCCTGAGTTGGACATCACGATCACCGGAATGTGTTTGGTTCGTTCGCTGACCTTTATGGCTGTTAACACCTCAAGGCCACTCATCTGGGGCAACTGCAGGTCCAGAAGGATCAGGTCAGGCAACCGTTTGCCGCCATAGTCGCCATCGCCACGTAAAATTGCCATAGCTGACTCACCGGTTTGCGCGACCGTCAGATTTGTGGCGAAACTGGCGTCGCGCAAAGCATGCTGTGCCAGCAAGGCGTCACCGCGATTGTCGTCAACAAGCAGGATTTCGGCTGGCCGGCTACCCTCGATAAGACGTTTGGTCATTCCATTTCCTCAGCCGGGGGCAAAAATTCTCCCATGCGGCGAATCAACGCGGCCTGGCGTTGTGAAGACGCAGCCCTGTTGAGAACCAGGTAGACTAGCCGCACTTAACGGATTGGATCAAACCCGTATCTGTATCGAAAACGACCGTTTGGCGATCCGCCGCAAAGTCCATGGTCACCGCACAGGTCGAACACACGACCCGGCGCTTGCCGGGATGCAGGGGAACGGGAATTTCGGTGCGGGGCTTTCCGATCAGATACTGCAACTCAGCGGCGCCGCACTGGTCGGCGGACACGGGTTTGAACCGAGGCGCCGGCGGAGTTCCAGGGGCTTGAGCTTGCGACTCGCTCCGATCGGGAACCGGCGAGTACTCCGGCTTGGGCTGTGTCGCAGATGGCGGCGGGACGTCTGGCCCTGAGCTACACCCGGCCAGGACGGCGGTGCTGAGTACCAGCATCAAGAGGGAAACACTTCGCATTGTTTTCACTGCACCTTCTCCCATCGACCACGGTCATTCTGCTTCCAGTACGCCAGGTCACCACCGGCAGCCTTCAGGGCTTTCCACTGTGTTCGCGCCCAGTTTCGATGCTCGTCGTCGTTGCCGTCGAAGACAATTATACAGCGCTCCAAACCGCTAAGATCCGGTAAATCCACCGGAGCAACCGACAGATATACCTGAGGTTTATTGGCCATGGCACCGGTCGTTCCGAGCAGCACGGGCTGGCGTGTTTCCAGTTCGTCACCTTCGCGGCCGTGCGCCAGAAACGAGTCGGCGCGGTAGGTCCACAGCCCGTCATTCAACACCGTAATCTTGTCATCCTCGTGGCCGTGGACATAGGCGCGCCAACCCTTTTGGGCAACCTTTTCCAGCAGACCCGGCAGGGCCTGGTCCAGAGGTGTCGTTTCGAGGTGGTAGAACCAGATATCGGGCATGTGACTATGGAAAGAGTCTAACTACGAAGGGCACGAACAAGCACGAACTTTGCGATCGTTCTGAACCGATTGTAAAGGCGAACTGACAGCAAGTTTTTTTGCCAGGGCTCCTACGGATTTCATGGTGTCATGAAACCACTAAAGTCGTTCCTTAAACTCGCGTTTCCCGAGCGCAGTAAGGCGCTCATCAGGCCTGTGCTAATGCGCGGTCGGTGAAGGAAACGCCGTCCATCCGAGTCTGTCCGTGTGCCAGCCCAAGGCCGGGCATCGGTGACATCCTTGATCAAAATCGTGAGAAAGACGTCTCAAGCACCTCTATGAAAGACAAATCCTGAAGTTCGTGCTTTTCGTGTCGGTTCGTGGCCAAATCTTATGTTTCAACCGCCGCCAATTGCCCGCAGATAAACGCATCCTCACCGGCGTCCAGCAGTGCCGACAACACAACATCGGCGTTCCTGGGGCTGACATACAGGACAAAACCGACGCCGCAGTTGAAGGTCCGCAGCATTTCGTACCTGTCGATCCCGCCCGCCTGCATCAACCATGCGAACACCGGCGGAAACGCCCAGCCGTCGAAATCGAATTGTGCCGTCAATCCCTCGCGAACCGCCCGGTCCGGGTTTTCGATCAGGCCGCCGCCGGTGATGTGAGCGCCACCCTTGATCAAACCCGCCTTCATCAGCGGCAGAACCGCCTTGATATAGATGCGCGTCGGCTCCAGCAGGGCCTGGGCTAAGGAAAGGTCCTTGGCGAAAGGCGCCGGCGACGACCAGGTCAGGCCGGCGACCTCAACCACCTTGCGTATCAGCGAATAACCATTGGAGTGCGGCCCCGACGAGGCCAGGCCGATGATCAGGTCGCCCTCGCGCTGGTCATCCAGCTTCGGCAGTACGTCGTCGCGATTGACGGCGCCGACCGAAAAACCGGCAAGGTCGTAATCGCTGTCACCGTACATGCCAGGCATTTCGGCGGTCTCGCCGCCAACCAGCGCACAGCCGGCGCGCTTGCAACCCTCGGCGATGCCGGCGACGACGCGGCGCGCGACATCGATCTCGAGCTTTGATGTTGCGTAATAGTCGAGGAACATCAACGGTTCGGCCCCTTGGGCCAGCAAATCATTGACGCACATGGCGACAAGGTCAATTCCGACCGTGTCATGGCGATGGGTCTCTATGGCGATTTTCAGCTTGGTGCCGACGCCGTCGGTGGTGGTGACGATCAAGGGATCGTCATAGCCTGCAGCTTTGAGGTCGAACAGCGCGCCGAACCCGCCCAGGCTGGCCTCGGCGCCCGGACGGCGCGTTGACCTGGCCAAAGGCTTGATGGCGTCGACCAGCGCCTCGCCGGCATCGATATCGACGCCGGATGCGGCATAGGTCAGCCCGTTTTTCAGTTCGGACATTCGTGGAAAATCCTGTAAATTGGGGTATGGGAGGCGTTTGCGCTCTGCTATAGCGACAAAATGACTCCAATTACAAATACCAATGACCTGATAGCTTTTTGCGAGGCGATAAAATCCGCGCCCTTTATCACGGTCGATACCGAATTCATGCGTGAGACCACCTACTGGCCTAAGCTGTGCCTGATCCAGGCCGCCAGCGAAGATCACGCCGCGATTATTGATCCGCTGGCCAAGTCATTGGATTTGAAGCCATTTCTTGATATTCTTGCCGACGAGAAGATCCTGAAGGTTTTTCATGCCTGCCGCCAGGACATGGAAATCTTCGTCAATCTTGGCACCCTGCCGATGCCCATTTTCGACACCCAGGTCGCGGCCATGGCAGCCGGCTACGGCGATCAGGTCGCCTATGATTCGCTGGTTCGGCAGAAATTGAAGATCGATATCGACAAGGGATCACGCTTCACCGACTGGTCTCGACGTCCGTTGTCGGAGCAACAGTTGCAGTACGCCCTGGGCGATGTCACCCACCTGGCCAAGGTGTATCCGAAACTGCGCGACCGGCTGGCGCGCGAAGGCCGGCTGGAATGGGTTTCGGCGGAAATGGCCGACCTGTGCGCACCGGACCTGTATTCGACCAATCCCGAGGATGCCTGGCGCCGGTTGAGGCCACGCAAGAACTCCGTGAAGTATATGGCTGTTTTTTCTCAGGTTGCGGCCTGGCGCGAACGCATGGCCCAGGAGCGTGACATGCCGCGCGGCCGTATCCTGAAGGACGAAGGCGTTGACGAGATCGCCACGCAATTGCCGACCGATGCAGGGGCTTTTGATCATCTGCGTTCGACATCGAAGGGCTTTGGCGCATCAAAGTTCGGTCAGGACCTGACAGAGATCATCCGCAATGTGCTCAAGAACCCTGAGCCTTATGCACCCAAGATCGAGAGATCCGCTGCGCCCCTCCAGGTGCCGGCGTCGGTGGTTGAACTTCTCAAGGTGTTGTTGCGCATCCGCTGCGAAGAAGAGGGTGTGGCGCCCAAACTCCTGGCGACGGTTGCCGACCTGGAAAAGATCGCCCTCGACGACAACGCCGATGTGCCGGCCATGACGGGTTGGCGCCGAAAGGTGTTTGGCGATGATGCGCTGCGCCTGAAGCGCGGAGAACTGGCCCTTGTGCTTAACGGCACCAAGGTTGAGGTTGTCGAGTTGGACTGATGGACACGTTTGGGATCGACGAGGCGGCGGCAACATTTCAGGTCACAGTCGAGCGTCTTGCCGAACCTGAGTTGAACGTCGCATTGGATCGGTTAAATCAGTCCTTCAATATTGATCTCTCGAAGTTGTTTCCGTGGGAAACGCCTGGCGAAAAGAGAGGTGTACGCCGGGGCGATGGCTGGAGCCTCATTGACGAGTTTGTGGGGGATCAGTCTTGTCTGCTGCACGGTGGGGGAACCCGCATTGTCCGGGCGTTCGAAAGCGGTAAAGATTTGGGGCTTGTTCTGGCAAACACGCCGGGTTTTGAAACATATGTCTTTGATGCCGAGGTGGCCTATCTCATTTGCCATAACCATCATGACGCCTTGATTGGTTGGGGCGCAGCATCGGTCTGGGTGCAGAATCTTCCTGAAAATTTAAGCTAGTAGCTGCCCATCTTGAGGTTCAGCCCCAGAGCATTGGCCAGGGTTTTGGCGCGTTTGCGCGTCTGTTCGCCCAGCAAAAGGTCTTCCCAGCCTTCCCGCGCTTCCAGAACCAGGTTGCGTTCCTGTTGCAAGAGATGGGCATTGTTGAGGAGGCTCGCAGACTTGGCCGAGAGGTCGCAGCCCAACCTTAAGGTCAGGCCCAGTTGCGTCGCCTGGTTCAGACCATCCTGCCCCAGGATACGGTCGATGAGTACCGGTTCCTTGACATAGGCTTCGCCGGCGTAGCGGGTGAACAATGTGCAGGCCAGAAAGACCCGTTCGGCATGGCTTTGGCCGGGAATCGGCGCTCGCAGTACCTGGTCGCAGACCAGATCGGCCCGATGATCAGGGTGAAGGGTTGCGCCGATATCGGCCAGCTTGGCGGCCGCTCGGATCAATCGTTGATCTGGCCGCTCAATCAGGACGCCATCGGTGCTTTGATAAAAGTCCCGCGTCCATTTTGCCAGAGCCGGCCCGATGTCGGTGGAAATGCCCAGCCTGGCCCCCAGAGCGGCGCAGCCTTCCAGAAGCGGATCTCGGGCTTTCAAGTCCGGGGCCAGGTTGTCAAAAAGCAAGCCTTCACGCAGACCATTCGCCGAAAAACAAACGGTTTGGAAGTCAAAGGTCTCGATAAGGCATTGCAGCAC
>NZ_AWGC01000053.1 GCF_000495835.1 Asticcacaulis sp. AC402 | reverse complement strand
TCGAGAAGATCGGCGCCGTCTTCGCCGGTCCCTGTGTCGTTGCCACCCACCACATAGTCATTGCCGGCCCCACCCATCAGCGTGTCATTGCCGGTGCCGCCATCTATGGCATCGGCACCGTCGGCCGGATCGAAGCCCGCAGGCGGCAAGGCATTGCCTGCCAGCGACACTTGCAGCGTGTAGCCGTCTCCGAATTCCAGAGCCGCAGATCTGGTGGCAGTGACATACTCGCCGACGCGAATGTAATAGGTCCCGGCTGTTGCAAAGGTATGGGTGAGGAAAGAATCGGTGTCGAAACGACTGCCGCCACCGCCGTTCGTGATGAGCGAATCGTCATCAAAGGCCAGGCGCGTGCCGTCCGCGTCGAACAGTTCGAGGAAGGAATCCAGGTTGACCGAGGCGTCGATGTCGAATGTACCGACAACACCGGCAGCATCGACAACAAAACTGTACACATCATAGAAGCCGTCACCCGTCCCCGTTACCGTTGTGTGCGGGACCGTTGTCGAATTGGCGATATTGGCATCCCTGTTCAGCCCGAACGCAGAGGGTGCCAGGTGGATCGCCGTGGCGATGGTGTCGTGTTGCGGCAATCCGGTTTCGTTCAAGGTTGCGGCGGGATAAGGCGCCAAATCGGCGCCATGGATAATGTCGTTGCCGCCCAGGCCATTGAGTTGATCATAACTTCCGGTGCCGCCAATAATGACATTGGCCAGGTCATTGCCGTTACCGGTCGCATCAGACGTCGTCAGCAGCGTCAGGTTTTCGAGGGTGTCACCCAGGCTGTAGCTGCTGAGCGCCATGATCAGGTCTGTGCCTTGCTCTGCGGTTTCCACGACGACATCGCTACTGTCGACAACGTAGGTGTCGTTACCTGAACCGCCGGTCAAATTGTTGATTGCGGCGTTGCCGATAATCAGGTCGTTGCCGGAGCCGGCAATAGCATTCTCGATCAGAGAGCGTGAATCATCAAGGTATTGCAGGGCATTGCCAATATTGCCCGGCTGGGCCGTAAAGCCATCCTCGAGGGGCAGGGAATCTCCCAACTGCGCCAGGCTGAAGGTCGAAAAGCCGCCGGGGGCCAGGTCGATCGTCTGGTTGTTGCTGTAGTTCGAGAAATCGTAGGTGTCGACACCGTTGCCGTCCCAGATGGTGCGGAAGATCTTGCCAAGACCCGCAACGGCGTCGAATTCCGGCAGGCCCTGGCCCACGCCATTGATAAACATTTCGCCGGTCGTGGCGTTGAAGGTATAGACCGAATCCGTGGCGTTGCTGGTGAAATTGGCGCCGTATATGAATTGCAGAGCCGCTATATCCGCCTGCATATAGGTTTGCGGCTGGTTGAACTGGTCACCCTGGAAATCGATGTCGAACCCCGGCGCCGAGCGGTAGGTCATGACCGACCACGCCCAACCGTCCTTGTCCGAAGGGAGGGCACGGGTGCCGAAATGCGGACCGGGACCATCAAGATAGCCACCCACCGTCAAGTCAAAGGTATGATAGTCCTGGTAACCATGTTTCAGCCCCATGGTATGGCCGATTTCGTGAATCATGGTCGCCATGCCCCAGTTGCCGATCCGGGGCGTCAGATAGAAGGGCTGGCCCGTCTGGCCGAACCAGATGTCGCCGTCAGAGGCGTCCGAACCCGGGAAGTTGCCCTCGGCCGAGCCGGCGCCGTCCGCCGTCGTTTGCGACATGCGGATAATGCCGTGGGTTTCGGCGCTTTCCGTCACCTGGGTAAAGGTCAGGTTGGTGTAGCTGCTGATCAGGCTGAAGGCATACAGCGCCGCCGACTGTTGGGCAGCGTTGAAGGGCACCTGTTCCGCCGTATAAGCGGGATCGTAATAGGGCGTGTTGTAGAATTCGCCGGTCGCCGGGAAGCTGAAGGTGATATTGGTCACCGTCCAGCGCGAACCAAAGATGGCGCCGTCGATCAACGGGTTGCCGGTATATTCATAGCGGTTATCGACGGGATCGAAGGTGTAGGTCATGACCTCGGAAATGCCCGGCTGGGACGCATCGCGGATGCCACCCGAAGCGCCCTGCTTAGCACCGACACCACCCAGACCGCCACCACCGCAGCACAGGCATCCCGTCGGAGTATCACCGGAAAAGTCGGACTGAGCTTTGGAGTCGAAAGCACCGGCAAAGGGGCGAGACAGCAAGGTCGGCGAAGGGGAAGAGTCGGTATCGGCGGCTTCGTTCAGAAATAAGGTGGTCGAAGCGCCGGATTGCGGCGACAGATCGCGCGCGGTGCGCACGGACCAGATCGAGTCGTCATCGTTACCGAAAACACGCGCCAAGGAAAACCCCCCACAACATTTGGCCGCTCACCGGCGGCGGGTTAAAAAAGCATAAACTGCAATCGTTCTGAACCCAAGTCTTGGAACAATTTTGCCGCACGGCAAAAAGTCCGGTCCCCCGTTACCTCAGGCCGTTCCTTTGGACGGCATCGCCCGGGCGGGAATTGCCTACCAGACCATATGGCTAAGGACATCGACCACCAAGGCTCCGGTCACCGTGACCGCATTGCCACCACCCAGCGCAATCACGACATTGCCCCCCGACTGGCTGACCAGACCGGCATTGGCCACACCGCCGGTATAGGCGTGAATGTTGATGCTGTCGTTCTGGAGAGCATTGAAATCGGTGATGGTGTCTGCGCCGCTGCTGGTCTCGAACAGGAAGATGTCTGCGCCCAGGCCACCGGTCAGGATATCCGCGCCGCCCTTGCCGTTGAGGCCGTTGTTGCCGTCACTCCCGATAAATGTATTGGCCAGCGAATTGCCGGTGGCGTTGACAGGCGCTGTTCCCGTCAGGATGAGGGTTTCGGCATAACGACCACTCAGGCTGTAGGTGACGCTCGCATAGATAATGTCTGTCCCCTCCCCGCCCGCTTCGATCACCTTGTCGCCGGCCGCCTGGACATAATAGGTATCGTTGCCCGGCCCGCCGGTCATCGTGTCGTTGCCCGCACCACCGTCCAGCATATTGTCGCCGCTGTTGCCGTTCAAGGCATTGCCGAGCGAATTGCCCGTGGCATGAATATTCGCTGTTCCCGTCAGGGTCAGGGTTTCGACATAGCGCCCGGCAAGGTCGTAGGTGAGGCTCGACAGAATTGTGTCGTTGCCCTGGCCATTGGCTTCGACGACCTTGTCGCCCGCAGTCTGGACATAATAGGTATCGTCCCCAGCCCCGCCGGTCAGGGTGTCGTTGCCTGTCCCGCCGTCCAGAAGGTTGTTACCGCTGTTGCCTGTCAGAGCGTTGCCGAGGCTATTGCCGGTCGCCTTCAAATTTCCATTGCCGGTGAGGGTTAGATGCTCGACCACCCGCCCGGCCAGGCTGTAGCTGACCCCGGCCAGGATCAGGTCGCTACCCTGGCCACTGGCCTCCACGACATGATCGCCGGCCTGATCGACCAGGTAGGTATCATTGCCGCCCCCGCCAGACAGGGTATCGGCGCCGGCCAGCCCGTCCAGGGCATTGTTACCGGCATTGCCGGTCAGGGCATTGCCAAGCCCGTTGCCCGTTGCGTTGACAGGGGCGCTGCCGGTCAGGGTCAGGTTTTCCACCTCTGCAGCCAGTGTCCAGCTCAGCCCGGCCTGGACGGTGTCGCTGCCTTCGCCGGCGAATTCAACCACCCAGTCAAATACACTGTCGACGATGTAAAGGTCATCGTTCTTGCCGCCATAAAGCGAGTCATTTCCGACCCCGCCATCAAGTCGGTCATTGCCCTTGCCGCCGAACAATTCGTCCGCCCCGCCCAGGCCGTTGAGCGTATCGTTGCCAGTCAGCCCGACCACCTCGTCGCCATTGGCTGAGCCTGTAACCAGATCATCCACCGCCGAACCGCGCACGAAACCACCTGCCGCCTTGGCCGTAAACGAGAAGCTGTTGCCGACCGAACTATAGGCCCAGGCCGCATATTGGCTGCCGTCCTGAGCGTTGGTCCCGTAGACATGCCGGGCGGCGGCCATATCCAGCGCTGTCAGATGCTGTGGTCCATTGGTCTGTTGCGTCATGATGGTAGCGGTGCCGTTATCACTGGCCAGAACCTGATCGTGAGTCACGCCGGACGCGTAGTTAACAAACACCTCGGTCGGGTGCTTGAACCCCAGGACGTGGCCAATCTCATGCAGCAGCAGGCCGTAGTTGAACAGGCCGCCCGTCTGCGAGTCCGTGTTGAGCAGGACATGGCCAGCGACGTCAAAGCCGCCGTCGAAGAAGTGTGGATAGCTGTAATAGTTCCAGTCACCGAACGGATAGAAGCCGACCCCGTCACTGCCGTTATAGACAGAGGCCGAAAAATCGTAGGATGAGAAGGTGATATCGGACGTGCCGTGCGCCACCTCGACCGCGGTAATGCCACAGGCGGTGGCCCATTCCTGCATGGCGGTGCGCGCCTGATTGCGCTGGGCGTTGCTCAGTGCGAGGAAGGTGGCATAGGCCTCCGGCCCCATGACGGACAGGTCGGCAGGCGGCGCTGCGACGGCAAAGCTGAAGGTGACAATGGCCGGCGCGCTGCTCAATTCCAGGCCGTTCCATGAGTCGCCGGACAGAAGAGCGGTGTAGTCTGACACGACCGGCATGCGTCTTTTCCCGATATCGGCACGGTCTCAAGCTAGTCCTGGTCCCGCCAACGGTCAAGCTACCACCGTTTCATAGCAATCATGTGATGACAGCGTAAGACTTCTCAGGTATGGCGCGCGCCATGACCAAGATCACCTCCGACGCAACCTATACCGAGGAAGAGGAAAAGGGCTGGGCCACCGCCCGCACGCTTGCCGAAGCCCTGCCCTTCATCCAGATTTATGACCGCGAAATCGTCGTGGTGAAATATGGTGGCCACGCCATGGGCGAAGAAGCGACGGCCAAGCAGTTCGCCTCCGACATCGTCCTGCTCAAGCTGCTGGGCATCCATCCGATCGTGGTCCATGGCGGCGGGCCGCAGATTTCGGCCATGCTGGGCCGTGCCGGCGTCAGGTCGACCTTCGTCGACGGTCTGCGCGTCACCGACAATGCCACCATGGAAATCGCCGAAATGGTGCTGTCGGGCGCGGTCAACAAGGAAATCGCCAGCTGGATCACGCGCGCCGGCCAGGAAGCCGATGTTCGCGGCGTTGGTCTGTCGGGCAAGGATGCCGGCCTGATCACGGTTGAAAAAGCCACCCGGATCAAGAAGGACCCGGACTCGATGATTGAGCAGATCGTCGATCTGGGCTTCGTCGGAGAGCCCAAGGTGGTCGACGACAAGCTGATCCGCACCCTGATCGGCGATCCGAACCACGACTATGTTCCGGTCATCGCCCCGATCGGCGTGTCGGACGAAGGCCAGACCTTCAATATCAATGCCGATACCGTGGCCGGCGCCATCGCCGGCAAGCTCAATGCCAAGCGCATGCTGCTGCTGACCGACATCATCGGCGTTCTGGACGAGAACAAGGACCTGATCCGCCAGCTGACCGTCTCCGAAGCGCGCGGGCTGATCGAAAGCGGTGTCGCCTCGGGCGGGATGATCCCCAAGCTGGAAACGGCGATTGCGGCGGTCGAGGCCGGCGTCGAGGCCGTGGTCATCCTCGACGGACGCCGCCCCCACGCCATGCTGGTCGAGCTGTTCACCGAACATGGGGCAGGGACTTTGATCAAGGCGGGGTAGATCCTACCTCGTACTGCCGATCTTCCAGCGTTTGGGCGGCGCCCAGGGCGCTTCTTTTTTCAGCGGCACTTCGGGGACCGTTGGTGGTTTACTGGCCTTGCCGCGCTGTTCGGGCGGCTTGGCCAGGTATTCGGCTTCCACCTTGGTTTTCAGGGCCTCGGAAAAGGACTCGAAGCCGGCGCGGAAATATCGGCCAAAACGACGCCCCTCGCGCTCCGACAGGAAACCGGAAAAAAGCGCGCCGACACTAAAGGCCGAACCGGTCTGCGACAGCGATTCGAATTCGAAATAGCGCACCAGCTTGCCCTCAAAGAACTTCTTGGGCACGGTAATGTGGATATGCGACAGCGGAGTCCAGTCGGCGATAAATCCGTCGATCTCCCATATGCCAAGGCCTTCGAACTTTTCCTCGGAATGAAAAGGTGCGCCGAAGCTGAGTTTGCCTGAAACCGCCTGGTGAATGGGGCTCCACGATGTCCATGAGTCGATATCTGCGATGATGTCATAGACATCGTCGATCGGTGCCGCGATGCCGATCCGTGCTTCGATCTTATAGGCCATGGCTCAAGCCCCTATCTTCCGTTTCCGCGGCCTTCAACTTCCATGTCGCGCCTGTGGCAGAGTCCATCACGTCCACCCCCAGGTCGTCAAGCGCCTTGCGGATGCGGTCGGCGTCAGGCCAGTTTTTTGCCGTCCGCGCCGCTACCCGTTCCGCCACCAGAGCGTCGATTTTCGCCTTCAGGTCTTCGTCCACACCGCCCCTGAACCAGGCCTCGGGGTCACCCTGCAACAGGCCCAGGACACGGCCGGCCGCCAACAACCGCGATTTGGCGGCGATGCGAGCTTCGTCATCCGCCGCCGTTTCCAGGGCCTTGGCCAGGGCCGACAGTTCGGCAAACGCCCGCGGCGTGTTGAGGTCGTCGCACAACACCTCCAGGATCGCCGGCGCCGCAGCCTCGTCACGCCCCGGAACGGCAGCGAACTTGCGCAAGGTGCCGTACATGCCGTCAAGCCGCGACTGGGTCTGAGCGATCAATTCACCGGTCCAGTCCAGCGGCCCGCGATAATGCGCCGACAACAGTGCGGCGCGAATAACCTCGCCGGGCACCTGTTCGATAAGGTCGTGCACCAGCTTCACATTTCCCAGCGACTTCGACATCTTGTCGCCTTCGAAGGTCAGAAAGCCGTTATGCATCCAGTAGCGGGCGTAGCCGCTGTCCTGGCCATGGGCATGCTGGGCGCACAGGCCTTGCGCGATCTCGTTCTCATGGTGCGGAAAGATCAGGTCGTGGCCGCCGCCATGGATGTCGATCGGCAGACCGAGATTGGCCTCGATCATCGCCGAGCATTCGATATGCCAGCCCGGCCGGCCGGGTCCCCACGGGCTGTCCCATGCCGGTTCGCCGGGCTTGGACGGCTTCCACAGCACGAAGTCGTGGGGATTGCGCTTATAGGGCGCTACCTCGACCCTGCTGCCGGCGATCATGTCATCGAGCGAACGCCGCGACAGCGCGCCGTAAGCCTTGAACGACTCAACGTCGAACAGGACATGGCCCTGTTCGGCATAGGCGTGACCATTGGCAAGAATAGCGGCGATCTGGGCCAGGATCGCGTCGATATTGTGCGTCACCCGCGGCTCCAGGGTCGGCCGGAGGGCACCCAGGGTCGCCATGTCAGCGTTATAGATGTCGGCGAAATGGTTGGTGATGACGTCGATCTCGACGCCCTGGTCAAAGGCCGCCTTGTTGATCTTGTCGTCGACATCGGTGATGTTGCGGGCATAGATAACGTGGTGTTCGCCATAGAGGGCGCGCAGCAGCCGGAACAAGACGTCAAACACGACCACGGGTCGGGCATTGCCGATATGGGCAAAGGAATAGACGGTCGGACCACAGACATACAGGGTCACGCGCTCGGGGTTTTGAGGTTCGAAGCCGACTTTTTCGCGGCGCAGCGTGTCGTAAATATGCAGTTTCATGGGTGTTTTCAGTTGTAATCGGGGGTCAGGGTCCCATATAGACGCGGTCTCGCCGATGCACCATGTTTAACTCGCGCAGTTTGATCCAAAATGTGCTAGAAACGTAAGTGTCACGGCCGCTCTTTTTACCGTTCTGACGGAATCGGGCAGCCGTGTCGCGCACCATTGCGCGGGACAAACAATTTTGAGGCCGATTTTGAGGCCAAAATCGAGGGATGCCACGCGTCATTCCGGTTGCCTTCGCACCGGCGCTACTCGGCCCTCAGGGGACTGTGATATTGACTATGGATAGCCTGGATCCAACAAGCCTGCTCGCCACATCGAAGCCGGTCAGCGTAACCACCTTCACCAACCGCCCGAGTCGCGAACAGGCCATGGACGCCGTCCGTACGCTTTTGGCCTGGGCCGGTGACAATCCCGACCGTGAAGGCCTGATTGACACGCCCAAACGCGTGGTCGAGGCCTATGACGAATGGTTCCAGGGCTATACAGCCGACCCGAAAAAAGAGCTGTCGCGCACTTTCGGGGACGTGCAGGGCTACGACGACATGGTCATGCTGCGCGAGATCGACGTCGAATCGCACTGTGAGCATCATATGGCGCCGTTCCTCGGCAAGGCCTGGGTGGCTTATCTGCCGACGGAAAAGGTCGTCGGCATCTCCAAGATCGCCCGCGTGGTCGAAATCTTCGCCAAGCGCCTGCAGACCCAGGAAACCATGACCAAGCAGATTGCCGACGCGCTCGAAGAGTCGCTGGCGCCGCATGGCGTGGCCGTCCTGATCGACGCCGAGCACCAATGCATGACGACGCGCGGCGTCCATCACAAAAACGTCTCGACCATTACCACCCGCTTCACCGGCGTGTTCAGGACCGACAAGTCCCTTCAGGAGCGCTTTCTGAGACTCAGCCAGAAATAGCGTCAGGCCTTCCGGATGACTTTTTGACATGGCGCATGCCCGGTTGAAGAGCCCGCGCCGTCTTTTTCTCCTCTGGCTCTCCTCTGGTTCTCCTATGGCGCGAAAATTCAGCACGGCAATAGGGAATATTCTTAATCCCTTTCGTCTAAGCCTGCGTTTCGGCGGGTTTAGGTCTTTACTTTTGACCGGGACTTGGCCTAAATCAGCGGGTCGGTTCTGAACTCGGGCGCTTACGGTCCTGCGCCCATTGGTCTGATGCAGTAACCGGATGGCATAAGATTTCGCCCCAGGCGTTGCGGCGCGGGGCTCAAAGGGAGTTTTACTCATGGGTGCAAAGCTCGGCGGCGGCGGCGGCGGCAAGTACAAGGTCGAACAGAATTCGGATATCAACGTGACTCCGTTCGTTGACGTCATGCTGGTTCTGCTGATCATCTTCATGGTGTCCATCCCGGTGGCCACGGTTTCGATCAAGCTCGACCTTCCGCCTGCAAAGGCACCGCCTACAAGCGAGAAGAAGAAGGATCCTGTCTTCATTTCGATCATGGGTCCGGACGACATTTACATCGCTGATCGCAAGACGTCGCTGGAAACGCTGGACGCCGATGTCCGCGCCGCTCTGCAGTCGGATGATCCGCTGAACGAGCGCATTCTGGTCCGTGGCTACAAGGACATCGAATACAAGGACTTCGTGAAGGTGCTGAACGAGCTTCAGCAGCACGGCTTCCTGAAGATCGGTTTGATCAACGAAGACATCGAATAGTCTTTTCCGATCGCGAGTTTTTAAAGCCCCGGCAGGATATCCTGCCGGGGCTTTTTGTTGCGTGAAACATGGGTTGGCGCACCTTATACCAAACCGCTTTGACTTTGACATTCTTTCCGCAAGGGGACCCCTCCGTCTCGAGCCTCGCCGGCAGGCAGCGCTACGATCTTCGATCTCCGCTTGCTCGCCATGGCACAGGCCACCCCGCTCCCCATCGAAGGGATGGGGAGGAAAAAAAAATTCAATGGTTTCTTCTCCTCCCCATTTCAAATGGGGAGGTGCCGAGCAAGCGAGCCCAAAGGGCGAAGCGCGTCGAGGCGGAGGGGTCTACCTACTGTCAATGTGTCAATTTTTTCGCGGGTTGGTATTATTCATCCGCCTCCGGCTTTTGCCCGGTAGATAGTTTGATACCCCGCCGCGCCAGTGCCTCACGCAGCAGCATTTCCAGCATGGAATTGGTCGAACGTAATTCTCCTGCGGCCAGACGTTCGACCGCCGCCATGACCTCGGGCCGCACCCGAAGCGGATAGGACCGTTTGCCCGGCGACGCCATCAGCCGTAAAGCGTGCCGGTATTGACCACCGGCTGGACTTCGCGGTCGGCACACAGCACCACCAGCAGGTTGGACACCATGGCCGCCTTGCGCTCTTCATCCAGCTCGACCACGCCGCGCGTCGACAGTTGGTCCAGCGCCATTTCGACCATGCCGACGGCGCCGGCGACGATCTTTTGTCGGGCGGCGATGACGGCTTCCGCCTGCTGACGCCGCAGCATCGAGCCGGCAATTTCCGGTGCATAGGCCAGGTGCATCAGATGGGTCTCGTCGATGGCGACGCCGGCAACCTCGACCCGGACGGCAAGGTCGGCCTTCAGCCTTTGGCCGACAATCTCGGCATCGTCACGCAGGGTGGGTTCACCGTCATCGGCGTGGTCGTAGGCATATTGGCGCGCCGTTTCGCGCAAGGCCGTCTCGATCTGGATGTTGACGAAGGCCGTATAGTCGTCAACATCGAACAAGGCCTGGGCCGAATCGGACACGCGCCACACGACATTGGCAGCGATTTCGATTGGGTTGCCCCGCTGGTCATTGACCTTCAGCGCCTCGCTGGTGACGTTGCGGACTCGTAACGACACCTTCTTGCGGCCATACCAGAACGGCACCCAGCGCAGACCGGTCGTCCGGTCGGTGCCCTTGTAATTGCCGAACACCGTGACGGCCACCGCCTGGTTCGGCTGGAGCGTATAGAAGCCGCACAGAATAAACAGCGCGGCCAGGCCCAGTGGCACCGCCGCTACAACTATGCGGGCGAACAGGGTTGCGCCTATCGCTACCAAAATCACCAGCAGGATGATCAGCCACAGGCCGCCGCTGCCGCCTGCGCCGGTAACTTCGCGCGTTTTGTTGATGGTTTGATCGTTCATTCCAGCCTCCCATACGGCGTCTTCAGAGATAATCTCTCAGACGTCCATTTCCTTGACGACATAGCCCTTACCGAAGGTCTTCTGTCGAAACCGCAGGATCTTGTGCTGCTTCTGCCGGCGCAGCAGCACGCTCTGCATGGCCCCTTCCGCCTCATAGGCGACGGTGTAGTTCACGATCTCCCACCCCTGGGACACCAGGGTGCTCAGGGGTTTGTCATCGTTCGACATATAAAGCCCTCCGATTTCTCATATCACAGTGATATCACTTTTTCATCGACTAAGCAAGCGCGCAATCATGGTACAATAGGATGTCTCCGGAGCCCCCTCCGGCAGGTAAGAGGGAGGAAAAGCCAATGCCGGCAAAGATTCGCAGCTCAAGCGCAGTGTACAAAATCGAACAGAACTCCGACATCAACGTGACGCCGTTCGTCGACGTCATGCTGGTTCTGCTGATCATCTTCATGGTGTCGATGCCGGTGGCGACCAGGGCCATCAGGCTCGACATGCCGCCGGCCGGCGAGACCACCGGGAAAAAGCCGATCTTTATTTCGATCCAGGGACCTGGCGAGATCTATATCGGCGCCCGGAAGACCAGCCTGCTGCAACTCGACTCCGACCTGCGTTCCGCCTTGCAGAGCGACCATCCGTTGGAAGAGCGCATCCTGGTGCGCGGCGATGCCGATGTGGAGTATAACGACTTTATGGTCGTGCTCAACGAACTGAAGGCCAACGGCTACAGCAGCATCGGCCTGATCAACGAGGATATGGACTAAGGAGCCACGAAGCATGTTAGTATTGTATCTCACCGCCGCCTTGGCATTATCGTCAGTTGGATTGGACGACAAAGATGTGCGTCTACCCCCGTCAGGTACTGCCGCGGTCGAAAAACCACTGTATGTCCACGTAACCGCCCAAGCCACAATCGTCATCCATGGTGAAACGGTCGCGCTGGCTGATTTGCCGGATAAGGTCAGATTGCTTCTGAAAACCTCCTATCCTTACGACGAAAGAATCTATGTTGTCTCCGAGGATGGCAATCTAGATGGGTACTTTGCAGAAGTGATCGACCTCCTTCATTTGCACGGTTTTGAAAGGGTCGCGATTATTTCCAAAGACGTCGAAGGCAGTGAGCTTCCCTAAGCGCCCATACTGGCGTATCGGAACGCATGAATGACACCCCCGACGATATCGACGACGACGACATTGCGCTCGAAGGCGAAGCCGAGGCCCTGACCGTAACCCTTTTGCCCGAACAGGCCGGTGACCGACTGGACCGCGCCCTCACAGTTCACTTTCCGGACCTGTCGCGCGCCCGGCTACAGGCCCTGATCGCCGAAGGCCGCCTCAGCCACGACGGCACCATCGTCACCGACGGCAAGCACAAGGCCAAGCCCGGTGACTACAGCCTGAACATTCCGGCACCGGTCAGCGCCAATCCGGAGCCACAGGATATCGCGCTGGAGATCCTGTTCGAAGATGCTCACCTGATCGTGATCAACAAGGCGCCTGGCATGGCCGCCCACCCGGCGCCGGGTACGCGCGATGGCACCCTCGTCAATGCCTTGCTGTTTCATTGTGGCGACAGCCTGTCGGGGATCGGCGGCGTGGTGCGGCCAGGCATCGTCCACCGGCTCGACAAGGACACGTCCGGCGTCATGGTGGCGGCCAAGAGCGACGTCGCGCACCGCGGACTGTCGGAGCTCTTCGGCCGCCACGATATCGACCGGGAATACAAGGCGGTGGTGCGCGGTGCGCCGAAATACATGACCGGCACGGTCAATACCCGCATTGGCCGCTCGCATCACGACCGCAAGAAGATGGCGGTCCTGCGTGGCGGCGGGCGCGAGGCGACCACCCATTATCAGCTCGACGAGGTTTTCGGCATCACCAAACCCTTAGCGGCCTTGCTGACCTGCCGGCTGGAGACCGGGCGGACGCACCAGATTCGGGTCCATATGGCCCATCTCGGCTGCCCGTGCCTCGGCGACCCCGTCTATGGCTCGGGCGCGCCGGCGCGTGAGGTTCAAGAGATTCTGCGTGAGCTCGAGTTCAGCCGCCAGGCGCTGCATGCCGGTGTCCTGGGTTTCGTGCACCCGATCACCGGCGAAAAGCTGAAATTCAAGGCCAAGATGCCGGAAGATATGACCGAGCTGGTCGAGTCGCTGAAAGAAATATAGCAAGGATTGACCACGAACGCCGCTTCGCGGCTGATTCAAAGAGATTCTGAAGTTCGTGCCTGTTCGTGCCGTTCGTGGTGAAGACTCTTTCTTACGGCTTGCGCCGCCACTTTTGGTACAGCATCCATCCGCCCAGCGCCACGAACAGGCCCACCATCACGATCAGCCACGGATCGCTGAAAATTTGATCCCAAGGCAGGTTCATTTGCCCTCCCGATAAATGTCGAACGCACCGAGGAATTCCGGATTGTGAATGATGGTCCCGCACGAAAGCTGATACCGGCCACGGTCGACCAGGTTGAAGGCATCCGGCACCAGCGGTAGAAACAACTCCTGGCCAGATTTCTTGCCGACCAGGGACAATACAAACCCTTCCGACCGGTTAGCGCGGATCAACCGCCCGGCCAGTATCTCCGTCGACAACAGCGCATCGTCGCCGTCGATCTGGTTCATACGCACCAGGATCAGGGTGCCGCGCATGGCCCGCAGGATGGGATGGTCGCGGTCAGCAAACGCCTCCGGCACCAGCTCATTCCATCTAGTCATTTTTATCGCTCACGGCTAACGCGCTACGCTCAT
>NZ_AWGC01000052.1 GCF_000495835.1 Asticcacaulis sp. AC402 | reverse complement strand
CCTCGCAAACCGTGTCTACGAAAACTACGACGAGATCGTTGAAGCGTCGTGCAAGGCATGGAAATGTCTCATGGACTTGCCAGACACTATAAGGTCAATCGGAACCAGAGAATACGCAAGGGTCATTGATTAATGCCGTTGGTATAATACCGAGCCTCAAAAAGAATGACGCTTGGTATTCGCTTTTTTCAGCTCAAGTGCCGGACCAGGCGCCCACCATGGCGCCTCGCATATGCTCGGGCGCCCGAAGTACGTTCTCTGGCGCGCTTGCCAACCCGCGATGTGTCAAGGTCATCGAGGGTTGGCGTTAATCAGATGCGATTGGCACACGGATCGGCGCGACTACAGCCCGTCAGGGCCGCACTTGGTCGTGACATACACTTCCAGAAGCTTGAGCAGGTCAATCATATTCTCCGGCGACCAGGTCACCGAACCGTGGCCCATATCCTTGAAGACGACCCTTTCGGTCGTCTTGCCGGCGCCGCGAAGGGCGCCATGGAAGATTTCCGATTCCGCCGGACGCACATTGGTGTCGCGGTCGCCATGATAGATGAGAATTGGGATGGAGGCGCTGCGGGCCGCGGACCTGGCGTCAAGCCCGTCGACAAAGGGACGCTGACGGTGCTCGAGGACACGGTTCATGCCAGTCTCATACTTCATGCTGGACGGTGAAGCCGGTCCGGCACCCGACATGGCGCACTGGTAGATCTGGTTAGGACGTACGACGGCTGCCATGGCGGAATATCCACCAAACGAATAGCCGTGAATGGCCAGCCTGTCTTTGTTCGCCAGGCCCTGAGCCACAAGACCCAGCGCGACGTCGTCCATATCGTCGGACATTTCAAGGCCCCACCTGTTATCCCCCGCTGCCAACTGTGACAGGCCCCAACCGGCAGAGCCGCGGAACTGTGGTTTGGCGACCAGGTAACCGCGGGCGACAAAGTACTGCACCCATGGGTCGATACTGTCATTGTAGTCGCGCGCCCATGGGCCGCCGTGCGGAAGGATAATCGTCGGATAAGGCCCTGTGCCGTAGCGCGTTTCGTTCGGTCTATAAACGAAAGCAGGTATCGGACGACCATCACGCGCCGTGAACTGGGTCAGGTAACCATCACCCAGCAATGTCGTGTCCAAATCCGGACGCGCACTGCCGAGAGAGACCAGGGGCTGTCCTTCCTGATAAAGATAATAGGTCGCGGGTTGGGCGGAGCCTTCGAGCGAAATAATAGCCGTGGCGCGATTGTTGGAAATATCAACCAGATTGACGTCCGGGCCGTCCGTGACGCGGAACTTGACCTTTTTCCCACCATTCAGCGTGGTCCAATCGATCAACTCGGATTTGACGCCCAAAGCCTGGGCAATGCCTTTCATCAAGGACTCGAGGTTCTCATTGACATAATAGGCCGTCGGACGTTCGCCCTCATAGTAAAAAACGATGGGCTCAAGGCTTTCCGGAGCGATCAGCACCGAGCCGGCGTCAAAAAGCGGGTGTTCAAAAGCAATATCGACGAAGGCTTTGTTTTTTATGTCATAGTTGTAGACAACCGTATTGTCCTTGTCGCGGCGCGCCTGAACCAGAACAATGTTTGGGTCCGGTGTTAGTCCTACGACCGACGGGAAGTCGCGTTCACGCAACGGGGCGCGGAAATGTTCCTCCATCCTCCGGGTTTCGGGGTTGAGGATAAACTGCACCGTTGCGGGCGGTTCGGCGTTGAGTTCTATCCCGACCTTGGCCCGCAGCACGCCCTTCTGATCAAAATAGGCCAGGGTCTCGCGCTGACCAATCTGGGCAACCTTGAGATACTTGCCGGTCAGGGGATTCGACTTATACACAGCCCCGTCGCTATCTTGAATCAGGATATTGTCAGGGTCGAGCGGCAGGGTCGAGACGATGCGCGGCTGGTTTACGATAATGTCGATTTCTTTGTAGTCTGCATCAATGGATTTTTCGGCGCGCGGCAGGCCCGTGCTCCATTTGCTACCCTTAAGGTCGGTAAACAATGTCTGGAACAGGTGCGTATCCTCACCGGCCACGCCAAACAATTGCCGGGTTTCGACGGCCAGAACGCCGTCCTTGACGAAGCTGACAGAGACCAGGCTGACGCGCGGATCCAGCGCGAGTTGCGTCGGGGCCACATTCAGTGCGCTAACCTCCCAGACGGCGATCCGTGCGACCTTGCCATCAGGGGAAACGATAGCCGCCATATGCTTGCCGTCCGGCGACAGGGTCATGCTGGTCAAAGCCGGCAGTTTGCCGAAGGCCTCTGCACTGGGCGCAACCGCGGTCACAGGGTCGGTTGCTGCCATGGCATGAGGAACCGTGACGGCGGACAGGATCACACTGGCCGACAGCAGCAATGCCGTGCGCAGAGACGATCGGCGAGGAGAGCGAAATACAAAATTCAACATGGGACCACATCATCTGAAGACTGTCGGCCTGAGGGCCTTTTTATTGGTTAGTGAGAGACACTATTCAGACATATTTGGCCTAATGCAACAATTTAGTTACAAACGATGCCAGTGGTGACATTTTGCAACGCGCTGGTCGTCGTTGCTTCATCCGACAGGGGAATCCCATGGTTGGGAATGTGGTATCGCTGGGATATGGCGTCGTTGTGAGAAGATGTCGAAGCACGAGGTTGTTAGCTGCGACCTGAAAGGCTGGTGCCAAACCTGAAGGGCAGCACGCGCGTCGCAAATTTGATGGTTCAGAGATTGACTCCGACACCTTTCTTGCCAGCGTGCGAACCGATCACTGCTGGATCGTCTGGTTGAGGGCCAGATTTCAAGCCGGACGTTTAATGGCCCGAGCCAGTCCTGTCGCCATGCGTTTTGCCATGGCGGTTTGCAGCGGCACATAGTCCTCCGTGTCCGTGGGAGCGGCGAACTGATCGGACCATACAATCCTGCCTGATCCGTCCTGGGTGAGCGTCACCACGACCGTCGTTTGCTTAGGGGTCTGACGAACACTGACACGCGCTCGCAGATCAGCCTTCGTCCCGCTGGCAGCGACGGAATAACCCGCCGGCAGCCTGTGACTGACTTCGGCCACGAAGCTTTCACGAAGTCCCGCATTGAATTTCGGGAACAGGACATATTCGCAAAGGCCCGTCACCGGCTCGATGGCGATGCGCTGTTGGACCGGAAACATCGCCCCTTGCTGCCATACCGCCCCTCCGATCGCGAGCGGGATCAGCAGACCCGCCAGAACCGTAAGCCTGCCGACCTTGCGGGTCTGGTGTTCGGGTTCAGGTTTGGGCTCTGAACTCACAGCAAGGATCGTTCCGATAAAGCGATACCCTGATCGTGGCCGGGTCTGGATGAAGCGTGGCGCATCAGCGTCATCACCCAGCAAGCTCCGAATACGCCGGATACAGGTATTGAGCGCTGCATCGCCGCCAATTGCGGCATGCGGCCAAAAACGATCGAGCAGTTCATGCCTGGTGACGATCCGGTCGCCATGTTCGATGAGATAAACCAGAACCTCAACCACTTGCGGCGAAGCGTCGAGCGACACAGTGCCGCGGTGAATCTGTAGCGCGGCGGGATCGACGCAAAAGTCAGCGAAACGAAGCATCTCAAGCTACTCGCAAGGCGCCCAAGATGGAGGCGCGGTCAGTCTATGTCAGACAAAGTCAGGGTTTGTCATTCGTCCCATCTACAGGTCCATGATATCCGACCCGTATCGTGAGCGCAATCTTGGATGGGAGCCGCCCTTTGTCAAAGACGAACGTCTTATTTGCGCCAGACAGGTTTACGCCAGACCGGCGCCGTGTCCTTGGCTTTGGCCTCTCTGGTCTCACGGCATCCTTTAGTTCTGCAACCGCGGCGCAGACTGCGACGCAGACCGGACGTATCGATGAGCTTCTTGACGCCACTGCGGGCGCTTACGAAACGGTGGGCTATTCGGTAGCCGTACTGCGGCGCGGCACGCACATCTACAGCCGGCACGCCGGTTTGGCGGATCGCGATCAGGGAACGCGGATCACCGATCGTTCGGTGTATCCGCTGTTCTCCATTTCAAAGCTGTTTCTCGTCGTCGAACTTCTAAAGGCGCGCGAGCGGGGGCAAATCGATCTGAACATGCCGCTGGGCGCAATACGACCAGGACTTCCTGAGACATGGCGCACGATCTCCCTTGCCCAAGCCATTGCCCATGTCTCCGGATTGCCGGATTACATCCCCGACCATATAGCGCCAACAGCCGATCAGGCCTTCGCCGCCATTCGGGATTTACCGCTGCGATTCGCTGCCGGAACACGCAACGATTACAACCAGACCAACTTTTTATTTGCCAAGGCGGCATTGGAGCAGGCGACAGGCACGAAACTGACCACACTCGTAAATCACCAGTTTCGTCAGGCCGGAGTTCACCACACCCGCTATCCTGACGCGAACAGGCGGCCTTCGGGATTGGTAACGAGCTATCAGTCGGTTCCGGCGCGGGACCGGCCACCGGTTCCCTTCCTTCCTGAGTCCGGGCCGCCCTATACATACGGGTCAAGGGGGATACGCGCGCCGCTGTCGGATCTTGTGGCCTGGAGCGAGTCCCTTCTTCGCGGTGAGCTGATCCCGCTTGGTCCATTGCGCGCTTCATGGGCACCGTTTCCTATGCCGTCGGGCGAGGCGGCATGGCACACGCATGGCTGGGAGTATTATCGGCACAATGATGTGACGATCGTCGGGCATGGCGGGGGCGTACGTCTCGTGTGGAGACACTTCTTCCGAACATCGGACCCCGACGATTGCGCCACGGTGATCTATCTGGACAATGGCGGCCGCACGACATTCGACAGGCATCGCGTCGCAACGCTCATTGCGGACCGCGTTATGCCCGGCGCCGCGCGCGCGGGCGAGGAACAGGAAGAAATTCTGTATCGCGGACTGGCCTGCGGCCGATGGGACCAGGCTATCGCACAGCTTGCCGCTACAGTGCCTGGCGACAGCCTCGAAGGCATTGTCAACCGCGTCGGCTATGATGCAATGAACATACTCGACGTCCATGCCGGGCTGCCAGTATTCCAATGGAACGCGGCTCGTTTTCCGCAGTCTGCTAATGCACATGATAGTCTTGGCGAAGCCTATCGTGTGGCGGGAGAGACCGCTCTGGCGAAGGAAAGCTACCAGCGTGCACTGGTGCTTGATCCGGCCAACGCCCGTATCAGCGCCATCCTCCAGGATCTCAACGGGCCTGCGACAGAGCGCTAAAGAAAGGGTTCATGAAAGAAAGGGGGCCGACTCAAATTCTGAACTACCGTGCAGGTCAGGAGCGGTGCCAGGCGTAAGAAGGCGGTTTTCGATGGAGTTAGACCAACCAAGGATGATTTTGACACATCGCAGTAAAGTGGCCCCCTCCGTTTCGACGCGCTCGCCGGTGGCCTTCGGGCCGGCTTCGCTTGCTCGCCTCCTCCCCATTGAAGAAACGGGGAGGAGAAGGAACTAACACTGATGAGTCAGAGTCATCATTGGTTGGTGGTCTTCGCAAGGTTTTTGACGTGGGCGCTGTCGGGTTCTCCCCCAGCTCTAGTTGCGAGGTTGGGGAAGGTCCGCCGTCATGGCATCCGTACAAGGCGGCGGAGCGGCCTGAGCCTGCGAGACGGCAAGGCCCAGGCCGACGAGGGCAGAAGCCAAGGCGTTGCGGCGTCGTGTCATGGTGTCCCCCCCCCCCAAGCATGCCACAATCTAATACCAAGCCTCATAAAGAATGACGCTCGGTATTCGCATTTTTTCAGCTCAGGCGCCGCATGGCTCCTCGCATAGGCTCGGGCGCGCAGTCGCGCTTGCCAGCCCGCGATGAGTCAAGGTCATCGCGGGCTGGTGTAACATCGCCCCTACGACGATGTCACGTGCCGAAAGCGGCCGCGCGGGCGCGGATGGCGCCCAAGGGTTCGTCGCGCAGCAGTTCGCCGTTGCGCCATACCGGCTGCAGCAGGTTCTCGCCGCCGCCAACCGGCTGCCAGTCGCTGTCGCGGACGGCAACGGTTTTGTAATCGGCGCCGAGACCCAGCAGGCCGCGTTTCGAGCGTTTGCCAGTGTCGGTGACCGGATCCTTGTAGACATCGCGCCAAACGCCGTTGACCCTGGCGGCCGAGGCCTTGTAGGCAAATTGCAGGGTGTCGCGGTCGCATTTCTGCAGCAGGGCGCCGCCCATGCCGAAGGCCAGGTTCGAGGCGCTGAAGCCTTCGGCCGTGATGCGGTCGAGGATGGCAGCGATGCTGACGGGATTGACCCCGTCGCCCTGGATGACACGAACATTGTTCAGGACGCGGAAGCCCTTGGTGTTGGTTTCAGTACCGAAACGGTTGGCCAGCAGGTGCAGGGTTTTCGATACGACCTCGACGGGGTCGCCGCTGTCGGGGCGGACGACCAGGGTGGCGCCGCTGTCGATAACCTTATGACGCAGGGCTTCACCCCAGATGTGGTCGACAGCATGGTACAGGTCGTAGGAGTCCGAGACGACGGCGAACAGGGCTCCGGGCTTGCCGAATTGCTGGACCATATTGGCATAGGCGGCCTGTTCGTTCGGCCGTTCCCAGCTGGTGATGGTCGAATGTTCCGCCGCCGGGATCGAGTAACCGGCCATGGGTTCGTGGTAGTATTTGCGGGCGGCGAGGATGGCGGCCAGGGTGTCTGTCCCCTGGAAGTTGACAAGATGGGCCAGACCGCCCAGGGCTGCCGACTGTGCCGAAGAGACGCCGCGGGCGCCGAAATCGTGCAGTTTGAACGGCAGTTCGCCATCGGGATCGTCGGATGTCCTGACCAGGGCGTCGCGGATGATGCGGCGCACGCCGTGGCTGATGGTGGCCACCGTGATCGGGTACCAGACGCGCAACAGGGCAGTTTCGACATAGCTGGTCAGCCAGAAGAAGTCGGGATCGGTATTGACCACCGTCATCATCGGCAGACGGACCGGAGCGATCGTGCCTTCTGGCTGGGCGCGGATCTCCAGCGGCAGGCGGCCGCCGTGACGGTCGAGCAGCAACTGCCAGCCGGCCTCATGGAAGGGCAGGCCGTGGGCCGGCAGGATATCGCGGGCTTCTTCGAGGTCGGCACGGGTGACGGGGGCGGCGAATTCCGCCTTCAGTATGGCCTGAAGACCGAAGAACAAGGCTTCGGCATAGGGGCCGCCTCGGGCTTCGACATAGGAAAAGACCTGTTGCGTGCCTTGCGGATATTGCAGGTAGTGGCTGGCCTTGTAGCTGTCGGTGTTAAGGATCGGATTGGTCATGACAGAAGCTCCTTCTGTGGTTTGAACGCGTCGGGGTCTATCCCCTGGGGTTGCTCTTGAGTTTGGGGCAAAGAAAGTCGCCCCACCACCACCCTTCGCCTTCGCTAGGCTGCGGCTTTGGGCAGTGCCCCTCCCCACCTTCGGCGGGGAGGTATGTTTTTAGGCGGTTCCCAAGAAGTGTTCGAGGATGAAGTAGTGGTCCTCGAACAGGTGTTCGCGCAGGCGGCGGGCTTCGGCCAGGGGGACCCAGCGGGCACGGGCAGCGTCGTCCGAACCGCGCACCGCCGGCAGGTCACCGCTGGCGAACTCGAAATAGAAGGCGTGGGTGATGGTGCGGCCGCGCTGCGAGCGGTCCGGGTCATCGAAGACCTGGCGGCCCTTCAGGCTGCCCTTCAGCACCGGGATCGGTAATTTGATGCGGGTTTCCTCCTTGAGCTCGCGGATGGCGGCCGTCAGCAGGGTTTCATTGGGATTGAGGAAGCCGCCCGGCAAGGCCCACAGACCCTTGCCGGGATGGGCGCCGCGCTTGACCAGCAGGACGTGGCCGGAGTGGACGATGACCGCGTCGACGGTCACGAACGTCGGCGGGTAGGGGGCAGCATCCCACGCGGCGCGGTAGGCCGCGATATGGCGCTGCTCATCGGCCAGCTGGGCGAAGGTTTTCGTCTTGCGGAAGGCCAGCAGGGTTTCATGGACCGCCTGGGGGACATTGGCCTGGATCAGGCGCAGGGCGCCTTCGTCGGCGGCGAACAGGTGGCCGCGCAGTTCGGTCGCCGAAAGGGTGGTGGCGAAGGGGACCTCGATCAGGTCCCACTGCGGAAAGGCATGCAGGTACCACGAGCTGTCATCCTTGTCGTGGCCGACCAGACCGATGCGAACCTGCGCGGGATCTTTTCCGCTTTCGACAATGACATTGGCGACGTGTTCCTGGACGTCGGCCTGCCAGGCGCCTTCGTTGTAGAGGTGATCGACGAGATGGCGGATGACAACGCGACCGGCGTCGGCGCCCAGGGCTGCGCGGATCATGACTTCGCGCTCGGCGGCGGAAAACGGGTTGCGGGTCGAGCGCGCCGAGTGGGCGGAACCAACGAGGACGATCAGCCGGTCGCAGGATTCGAGCGCGCGGCGGACAACCGCCATGTGGCCGTTGTGAAAGGGCTCGAAACGCCCGATAAAGACAGTGAAATCGTAGTGCATGAGGCTCCCTCAGTGCGATAAGGCCCGGTCTGCCCGGACACATCCAGAATTAATCCAATGACGAGATTTGTCAATTCGAAAACGTCCCGCGTTTGGCAAACCGTCCAAAGGATAGAGGGTTTTTGCCGCGGCTTACGAGGTGACCGGTTGCAGGACCCCGCCCGCGCGTGCATACTTGACCGTGTCAGGTCCGGCGCGCTTCACGCGGGGCTGAGGTGCGTGCGGCTTTTTGACTCAAGGTCACCGGCACGCCGATGGCGCATTGCGGGCGTTCGCGTGGATAAGCGTCAACAATCCAGGATTTATAACAAGAAGAGGGACGCGATTGCGCTGAAAAATTGGCTTGACGCATGCGCAGAATCAGATGACCCGTTTTTTCATGGTCACGGATTGTGACGTAACGGTTCTTCAGCCCCTGGGTTCGTGCCCCGGGGCTTTTTGCTGTCCCGGGGTGCCATGCGGTTGGACTATGTCGTTGAGGCGCCGGGGCGGTGGACGGCTGTGGCCCGACCCGTCGCGGAGGGCGTTGTGGTGGCGTTCGAGACCGATACCGGGTTCGATGATGCCCAGGTCCAGGCCCATGTGGTGTCAGCCCTGGCGCGCGGATTGCCCCTGGCGCCATCAGGATTGAACCTGGCGCGGCCGGTGCATGTTTATGCCAACGGGCCGTCGGTCGTGAATGCGCCGTTGCGTTCCCCGTCCCTGGCCTTGAACGGGGCCTACCGGTTGTTCGGCGACGGGCCGGATCTGTGGGCGGCCGTCGATGCGCGGGCGTGCGTGGCGGACCATGTGGCGGAACCCAAGCCTCGAACCCGGCATCTGGTGGCCAGCAAGTGTCATCCGGCGGTGTTCGACCGGCTGGCGGGACAGCAGGTGTTTTTGTGGCATGTGGGCGATGGCGGGGCGCAAGCCTTGCCCGACGGCAGCCATGTTATCGCGCCGGGCGTCAGTGTGACCGGGACCGTGTTGGGGTTGGTTTACAGCCTCGGGTTTCGCGAGGCGCATATCCAGGGCTGGGATTGCTGTTACAGCGATGATGGCCGCGATCATGCGGTGGCGCAGGACCATGACCGGTCGTGTGATATCGAGGTGCGAGTAGGGGCGCGGCTGTATCGGACGACGCAGACCTGGGCGGCGGAGGTTCGGGCCGGTCTGAGATATATGGAACTGGTGCCGGGGTTGAAGGTGCACGTGCATGGTGACGGGATGATGGCGGCGGCGATGCGGTTGTTGGCGGCAAGAGGTGGGTTAGCGCAGGTTCGTTTCTTGCCGTTGTTGGCCGCACCAAACCCTCACCCCCGCCCTCTCCCCCTCTTGCCTGCCGGCGAGGCTGGGGAGAGGGAGTTCGTCAATGTTTTCTGCGCCTTAGATTACATGTTGGCAGGTGCGCCGAGTCCGATGAGCTGAATCTCATCGTCAAGGATTGTGACGGACAGACAAAGCCCACCGGAGGTAGCCGGCGGGCTTTTTCATTGGAGGTGGCCGATGGCGATGAGCCGCAGGCAGCATCAGAGGATTTTGGCCTTGAAGGACATCGTGACCCCGCCTTCGGAGGAGGAACTGGCCAGGCGACGTAAGGCCCGCTTGGACCTCAGGGACGATTTTCAGCCGCCGGACTGCCTGGCTATCGCCATCCGTTATTTGACCGAGATCGTCGCCAGCGGAAAGAGTGAAACGTCAAGGGTAGCGGCTGCCAAGCTCTTGATGGAGCATGCCGGGCGGCAGGCTGAGGTGGCCAACAAGGGGCAGGTGCATGTGCCGGTTATCCAGTATGTGATTACCGGTGACCTGCCGCCACTGGGAGAAGGCGAATATGATACGTCGGGGGTTGACGAGGCGGGCGATTCAGATGTGCCAGATTTCAACGTCAAGGATTGTGCGTGTTGAACTGGCGGGCCCGGGAGATGGGGGGGCGACCGCATGCCCCTCACCCTTACCCTCTCCCCGCGAGCGGGGAGAGGGGATTCCTACAGCGTTTTCTGAGTGAAAATTGTACCGCTTCCGGCCTATCGGTTTCTCACCGATGAGGCGTTGGGACATTATCGCTTCCGCGCCGCTTTCGGCGGGCGCGGCGGTGCCAAGTCCTGGGAGTTCGCCAATGCCGCCATCTTCCACAGCCTGATGACGCCAAAGGCGCGCGTCGTTTTTGTCCGTGAAATCCAGGCCAGCCTGGACGACAGTTCCTTCACCCTGGTGCGTAACCGCCTCGAAGCCTACGGGCTCGACGCCATCTACCGCCAGGCCAACGGACGGTTCCACAACCGGCTGAATGGCGCCGAGATCCTGTTTCTGGGCCTGTGGCGCGGCAATAAACCCGAAGGCATCAAGTCGTTGGAAGGGGCTACCCTGACCATCTGGGAGGAGGCCAGCGAAGGCCGGCAAAGGTCGCTGGACGTGCTGATCCCGACCGTCTTGCGGACACCGGCGTCCGAACTGTGGTGCCTGTGGAACCCGATGCTGGCGACCGATGCGGTCGATCGCTTCTTTCGCGGCGGGACACCGCCGTTCAAGGCGGTGTGTCGCCACATCAACTGGGACCGCAATCCGCATTTCCCGGATGCGCTGCGCGAGCAGATGGCGCTGGACCGCAAAAAAGATCCGTTGCGGGCGGCGTGGATCTGGGACGGCGCCTACATGCCGTCGGCGCAGAACGCCCTGTGGACGCGGGCTTTGCTGGACTGGGCCTGGGTTCAGGGTCGCGACAGGCCGATGGAGGCCGTCGGCCGCGTCGTGGTCGGGGTCGATCCCGCCGGCGGTGGTGGCGATGAGGTCGGGATCGTGGTCGCCGGGCGCTATGGCGCCGACAGCTATATGGTGCTGGAGGACCGGTCGATGGCAGCGCAGTCTCCGGGCGGCTGGGCGACGGAAGTCTTGCGGGCGGTCGATGCCTATGGCGCCGACTGCGTGGTGGTCGAACGGAATTTCGGCGGTGATCTGGTAGCCAGCAATCTGCGGGTCAATGGCGTGACCTGCCGCATTCGGGAGGTGACCGCCAGCCGCGGCAAGCAGGTGCGGGCCGAGCCGATCGCAGCCCTTTATGAGCAGCACAAGGTCTATCACAGGCGCCAGTTTGCGGCGCTGGAGGGGCAGTTATTGCAGATGACACCGAATGGATATGCCGTCCGCGGCGCGTCGCCCGACCGGCTGGATGCGCTGGTGTGGGCGCTGACTGAGCTGAGCCGGCGCCAGATCGAATTCGGAGTCTATTGATGTCCTTCTGGGATGGCTGGTTCCGGCGCAGCATGGCGCGGAACTCCAGGGCGCGGCTCGACAGGCCCAACCTTTTTTGGCCGCAGACGAGCTGGATCGACTGGCTGGGCGGGGCCGTGGACGCCTACGACGTCGCCTACCGCAATCCGGTGGCGGCGCGCTGCGCTGACATGATCGGCCAGGCTGTGGCGCAGTTGCCGGTCGAGGTCTGGCGCGACGGCAAGAAGGTCGAGGACCATCCGCTGCTGGGCGTGCTGAACCGGCGAGCCAATGGCGAGGACAGCGCGGCGCAGGTCAAGTACGGGCTGGCGGTGCTGCTGGCGACGTGCGGCCAGGCCTATGTGCGGGGCTTGCGCGTAACGGCGGGGCTGGCGGAGGTGTATGTCCATGGCCACAAGGGTTTCGAGGTCCGGCGCGATCGCCAGGGCGTGCTGAGCGGTTACACGTTCCGGCGTGAAAATGGCGGACCGGTGATGTTTCCGTTTGAACCGGATGGCTGGTGCGAGGTGCGCCGGATCATCCGGCAGAGGCCCAATGTCCGCGACAGGGCGGCGTCGCCCATCGAGATGGCCGGGCGCGCGATCGAGGAGAATAATGCCGTACGGACCTATGCCAAGGGCCAGTTCGAGCATCAGGGCCGGCGGCCGGCGGTGGTGGTGGTCGACAAGGATTCGACGCTGGAGCCTGACCAGATCCGCGAGGAGCGCGTCAGGCTGAACGCGCAGATGAAGGACGATGCGACGCGCCGGCTGCCGACGTTTCTGGCCGGGACCCTGTCCTATCAGGAACTGGGGGCGTCGTCGTCGGACATGCAGGCGATGGAGCTGCGTAACGCGACGGCGCGGGAAATCTGTTTCGGATTGGGGGTGCCGCCGGTCCTGCTGGGGATTGCCGGCGATTCCACCTTCAACAACCAGGCTGAGGCGCGGGTGGCGTTTGCACGCGAAGCGGTGCGGCCGTTGTGCGGGTTTATTGCCGCCGAGTTGACGGCGTGGTTGCAGCCCTTGGCGCCGGGTGTCGAGATCAGGTTCGACTATGGCGGTGACGCGGCCAGTCTCTCCGACGAAGGCGTGCGCTGGGAACGGGCGACCCGCTTCGTGGGTTTGAGCATCAATGAAAAGCGCCGGCTGGCTGGCTATGGCCCGGTCGCGGATTTGGCGGGCGAAATGGTTCTGGTCGGTGCCAGTGAGGTGCCCCTGGACCTGGTTGGGAAGGGTAGGTCGCGGTTATGACGGATATGCGGGTGAGGCGTGGACCTGAGCGTCGGCTGGCCGGGCGGTTGGGCGTGATCCTGGAGTCGGCCGCGCGAAGGCTGGGTGAGGATGCGGCGGATGGGCTGGCGGACCTGGTGGTCAAGCTGGCGACGGCGATCGAGCGCGAAGCCCCGGCCGGCGAGCCGGAGCGGGCGGTGATCACGGCGCAGTCGATCGTCGCGGCGACGCGTGAGATGTGGCGTGAAGCGCCGGAAGCGGCTGTGTCGCGGGCGAGGTGCGGGGCTTTGGCGAGGGCGGCTCTGGTGGCGGTGGAAGGGTAATACCAGCGGCAAATGGCTTTGACTTGTCTACGTCGTTCAACGAAGAGGACCCCTCCGTCTCGACGCGTTTCGCCCATAAGGGGGGCTCACTTGCTCGCCATGGCACGGGCCACCCCGCTCCCCATTGAAGAAATAGGGAGGAGAAGTAATTGAAAATCCTACATTCTTCTCCTCCCTATCGAAGATGGGGAGCGGGGTGGCCCGTGCCATGGCGAGCAAGTGAGCCAGGCCGAAGGCCAGTGGCGAAACGCGTCGAGACGGAGGGGTCCTCTTAGCGGTCAGCTACCAGTGCCGTGTTTAAGGTCAGGTCTCTTGCGCGTGCGGGGGGCGCACAGTGAAGTCGATCAGGTCGCCCGAGTACAGAATGCCCATCAGGGAAAAGATGGATTGGCCGTCGACCGGGCTGGGGACGCCATTGGCCGGGGTGACAACCGTCGCGGTATCGGGCCAGGGCGTCTGCGAAATGTGGTAGTCGCGGCTGGCCGGGGCCGGCTGGTCGATATCGTCCGGATACAGGAATTCGGTGCCGGCCATACTGACCAGGAAACGGAACTGGCCCTCGGCGACGCCGGGCTTCATGATGTTGTAGTGGAAGTGACGTCCGCCAGATTTGATGTAGAGGGGACGGGTATTGGCCTCGCAGACATACATCAGGGCCAGGAGCCGGCCGTTCCTGATCTGGAACGTCAGGTCAGAGTCGGTCAGGGTGACGGCTTCGCTGCGGAAACGACTGTTCTGGAAGACGGTCGGTTCCGTTCCCGGAAACAGCTCTGTCGCCAGGGCATGGGCGTGTTCAAAGTTATGGATATCGACCGGTTCGGGAAGCGCGGCTTCGGCGCGCGGATTGGCGGCGAGGCGGCACAGGCTGTCGGCCAGCAATACACCCGTCATGCCGATCCCGCCCGGCCCGTAGTGGACGGGGTCGAGGTACATGTCGTCGCGTGACGGCATGGCGGCCAGGACCGGCCGGGCGGTATCGACGACCTCGGTGTCGTACCAGTCGGACAGCTTGTGGATGGCGCCTTGCAGGTAGTTCAGCCGGCGCTGGGGCGGCGTGCGCCGCGGCTCGATAATGACCGAGATGACATGCAGGCGCGGATTGCGGCGGCGCGCCAGGCGCAGCATGGCTTCGTAGACGCGTGACCAGTGATGCAGGAGCTTGCGCTCGTGTTCGTAGGCGGAGGAATCGTTGAGGGCATATTCGATGATCAGGACGTCAGCGTTGGCCACCTGTTGCGACCGGACGAGGTTGTAGAGGCCGGCCAGCGAGGTCGTGGCGCCGACCGCCAGGTCATCGATGACGGTCAGGTCGAGGCCGCGCTCCTTACATTGCTTAATCGTTTCAAAGACATAACCCGGGTAATAGACGGAATTCGAACCGCCGACGACGATGGCCTTCAGTCGGCCTGGCTGTGCTTGCGTCATCCGTTTCACCCTTTCCCAATCCATGAGGACACAGACGCATGAACCCTAAGTACGCTCCGGTCGCCGGAGTGGTCGCGTACCGCTTCGTCGCCGGTGATTTCGCCAATGAGTCCGTTGTCAAAACGTCTGGCATCCTGGGGAAAATCGACGGTTTTGCCTGTCCGTTCGATACGCTTGATAGCCACGATACCCGCTTTGCGCAAGGCTGTTTTATCAAGAGCTTAGCCGCCTGGAAGCGCCGGGAGCGGACCCTGCCGATGTATGTCAATCATGCCGACAACCGGCCGGTGGGTGGGTGGCAGGAGGTGACAGAAGATGACACAGGGCTGCGGGCACGCGGCGAAATCGTCGCCACCGAGCGCGAATGGGTCGGTGGTCTGTTTCGCCTCAAGGTCGTGCTGGGCATGTCGATCGGCTTTGTGCCGGTGGCGTGGCGGGTCGAGACCGACGGGACGGTGACCTATACCGAGGTTGCCTTGCGCGAAATCAGCCTGGTCACCGCCAATTCGGTTCCAGGCGCGGTCATCGAGAGCCTGAGAGGGGCGGGCGATCAGGCCCTGACCATTCGGCAGGTGGAGGCCGCGCTGCGGGCGCAGGGCCAAAGCTGCAACGCCGCGAAAGCGCAAGCGATCAGAATTTTCAGGGACGCCGGTCTTCGCGATGAAGCGGCGGCACCTGAAGCGGCCGGTCTCCGGGATGGAGCGGGTGAAGCGGCCCTTATGAAGGGTCTGGAACAGCAACTTTTTCTTATGAGGCTATCCCATGTCGGACGACCCTAACGCCAAGGTTCTCGAAATCGTCGAGGCCATCCGCACCGAAGCGCAGACGCGCGACAGCGTGCATACCGAAGCCCAGAAGCGCATGGAAACGGCCTTCGCCGAGGCCAGCAAGCGGGCGGATGACGCCGTGACCGAAACCCGCAAGATCGCCGCGGTCGAGGCGGCGCTGACGGCCATCGAAACCCGCCTGGCGCGCAGCGACCTGTCCAACCCGGCCGATCAGAAGCGTAGCGAACATCAGGACGCTCTGTCGGAGTATCTGGTCCGCGGTTCCGGTCGTGAAAACGTCCCGGTGCAATATCGCGCTGCCACCGAGGGCACCGACTCGCAAGGCGGCTTTCTGGTTACGCCGGAGCTGGACATGGCGATTGCCGGCCTGGCCCGCGACATGAACCCCATGCGTTCGGTTGCCACCGTTCGCAGCGGGACGGCGCCGGCCATTCGCCTGGTGCGCCAGACCTCCAAAGGTTCGGCGGGCTGGGTATCGGAGGCCGGTTCGCGCGCTGAGACGGCCACGCCTCTGCTCGGCACCACGGATATCGTCGCCCATGAACTGTATGCCGCTCCGCGCGCCACGCAGACCATCCTGGAGGACTCTGCCCAGATCGAGGCCTGGCTGATCGGAATTCACCAGCTTTGCCAACCTGATCAATACATTGACGGCGGCGACGTTTGCGCGGGCTTCGGAGCAGTATGGGTTGACATCGGCAGGGACATTCACGACTTCTACCGTCGGCGTGCCTGTGGTGACAGATCTGGGGTTGTTGGTGGAGCCTGCGGAAACTGGTCTGGCGGCCAACTCGATCACGCAGGAGGACTGGTTCTCCAAAACGCCGGTCAGGTCCACGAATAACCAAGAGGGCGCTTTTGGCAGTTACAATGCCATTTTGGTTACTGCTGACGAAACGTCGCGCGCTTACAACAAGGCTATCGGAGTCAACACATACACGTCAGGAACGCCCTACCTGATTTACGCCATTGTTGAGGACCTGTCGTCCGGGTGGTTCCAGATGTGGATGCCCAGTTCCTGCTTTGGTACGCAAACTTTCGCGAACTTTGACCTGTCTGGCGACGGCGCCGTGGGCGCCAAGGGCACCAACACTAGGTCGTCCGGCATTTTGAAGCTGGCGACTGGTCTGTTCTTGGTTTGGATCACCGCTCCTGCCACAGGAACTGACGCAGCCGCTGTCAGTTTTGCGTTTTTTGCCGCAACCAATTCGGCGCGCAACCTGTCTTCTACCAGCACAGCAAGCTTTATCATCTCGGGCTATCAGGTATCGACCGCCACGAGATGGGGAAGCCCTATCGCGACAGTTCTGGCTGAGGTTACGCGCGCGGCCGTAGCTCTCACGATCAAGCCTCCGGCTGCGACCTATAACCTGACCTTCAAGTTCGGGGACGGGACGGCAGATCAGGCGGCAAACGGCGTCGTGATTGGTGCAGGTGGCTATACGATCCCGGCAGTTCTCAACGGTCGCTTCGTCACTGACATCATCGAGGTGACCGCCTAAGTTGACGCTTTCCGCCAGATGACAGCATCGGGCTGTTGGTGTCCACTCCTTGCCTCGTCCTCCCACTTTTGAAAAACGTTGACGATTCCGGGTCGGGGAGGTTTGCCTCTGTTGGCCTTGGCATTGTCCGCCCATTGCTGAGCGGTATAGATCGTGCCTTCAAATTCAAAATGACACCGGGTGGCGACCCTGCCATCCGGTGAGCATCTGAACATCCATCCCGACGATAGCGGTTGAGATCGGTCAAGCGGTTGGTATAGCTCCGCCAATGCGGTATCGTCCAACATGTACTGGCTGTTGTAGAGACACAGAACGCCACCCGGCTTAAGGTGTCGGTCCAGTGTCGATATCCCCTCTTCAAAAAGGCTGAACGGGTAGACCTCGGAAATGTCCGTCATGTCGGAAGTCTTCGGCCACTTGCAAAACACGCTCATAGCGAAGATCGCGTCAAATGGGCCGTGTTTCGCAAGACTGGATTCGGCGGACATAAAGATCGTGATGTCCTCAGGGCATTGCGCCCGGGCCTTGATCAACGCCTTCTCGTTTATGTCGGTGCCGTAGATCCTGCCGTCCGGCATAACTTCGGCAAGGTCCAAGCACTCTTCGCCGGTCGAACAGCCAAACGACAAGACTTTCGCGCCGGACAGTTTACCGGCTTCATCAAGGTACTTTCGGACATCCTTCATCAGTTCGACGTTGCGGCCCGAAAAGGTCGTCGTCTGGGTCTGTTGCAGTGCGGTCAGATCGTGCATCGCCGACATGTACCACACAGTCGCCCCCTGACAAGGGCGGTTTTCCCATGCCTTGGTGGGC
>NZ_AWGC01000051.1 GCF_000495835.1 Asticcacaulis sp. AC402 | reverse complement strand
GAGCGCAATCCGATAAAGTGGAAGGCACCGCACGGGCGCTCCCGTTTTCGGACAAATTGCGCGACAAAACAAAAACCTAGAGCGGGATTTTGATTCCATCAAAACTCATCCCGCTCTAGACCTGTTCGGCCTCCGCTTCGAAACCGCCGCCCAACGCCGCGAATCCACGCCCTGGGTAAACCGCGCTTGGGCCAGCGCATGACTGTCCTCCGCCGCGACAAAGCGGGTTTGGGCCGCCAGCCGCTTCTGCTGAGCATGCGTCAGGTGATGCAGGTGTTGTGCCGCATGCCGCAATGCCACGGCGCGTGAAGTTTTTCCGCGCCAAACCTCGCGCGATTTGCTACGCCTTTCCGAAAACCTGCCGGGGGAGCCGATCATGCGTCCTTACGTTTTCATCCTCGCTTTTTTAGCCGCTACGCAAGTGTCTGTCGCATGGCCCACAGCGGCCAGGGATGCGGTACCTCTTGAACTGGATGGGCTGTTCCAGGATCACATGGTCCTGCCGCGCCACGCCGCCGTCGTTTCCGGCCGTGCAGCACCTGGTGAAGTGGTCACCGTCTCCTTTTTCAACATCAGCCAGTTGGCGGCGGCTGACGATACCGGCCGCTTCCAGGTCGAACTGCCGGATTTTGCACCCGGCAAGAGCGGCCGCCTCTCGGTAGCGACGGCCTCGGGCGACCGCATCGAGCTCGAAGATGTGGTGTCGGGTGACGTCTATCTCTGCTCCGGCCAGTCCAACATGCAGGCGACGGTCAGGCGCGCCCTCAACGAAGATGTGGTCATTTCCAACTCGGCCAACGACCTGATCCGTATGGCGACCGTTCAGGTCAATCCATCGCCCAAGCCGCTCGACAAGTTCCCGTCGCCGGTCGCCTGGCAGAAGGCGGCACCCGAGACAGTCGGTGACTGGTCGGCAACCTGCTACTTCTTTGCCGCCGCGCTGCAAAAGCGCGTTCAGGTTCCGATTGGCCTGGTCCATGCCTCACTGGGCGGCTCCAATATCACCACCTGGATGTCGCCGCAGGCCCTGCTGCCCGACTATGCCGCCGCCGAGAATCTGCTGAGCCTCTATGCCGACGATCCGGACAAGGCTGGCGCTGAGTTCGGCCACAGCTTCGAACAGTGGTGGAAGAACAGCGGCGCGCCCGGCACGCCATGGGCGGCTTCGGCTGCCGACCTGCGTACCTGGCAGGCCGCGCCGGATGTAGCGCAGAACTGGGAAAAGTGGGGCCTGCGCGAGCTTTCCGCCTATGACGGCCCGCTATGGTACGGCGCGACTGTCACCCTGACCGGGGAACAGGCCGCCCAGGCGGCCACCCTGGAACTGGGCCGCGTCGACGATATCGACCAGACCTGGCTGAATGGTCAGCCGGTCGGCTTTACCTCAGGTGCCGGCAGCGAGCGCCGGTACAGGGTGCCGGCGGGTGGCCTGGTTGCCGGTGACAATGTGGTGGTGCTCAATGTCGTCGACCTGTGGAGCTTTGGCGGCATGTATGGCGATGCGCCGCGCCAACTGAAACTGGCCGACGGGACGGTGGTGGCGCTCAAGGACTGGCGCTGGTACCCGGTGCCGGCGGCGCAAAAGTATCCTCCGCGCGCGCCCTGGGATGCCACCGGTGGGGTCAGTATCCTGAAAAACGGTATGATCTCGCCGATGGGGCCGTTCGGTTTTGCCGGTGCCATCTGGTACCAGGGCGAAAGCAATGTCGGCCAGCCCTATCAGGGTCTGCTGACGCGGCTGTTCAAGGACTGGCGCGGCCAGTTTGGCAAGGATCTGGTGTTTGCTGTGGTGCAATTGGCCAATAACGGCCCTCGCGTCACACAGCCGACGGAGTCGGGCTGGGCGCGCCTGCGCGAGGACCAGCGCCTGGCGGTGCTGGCCGATGGTAATGCGACCCTTGCCACCGCCATCGATATCGGCGAGCCGACCGATATCCACCCCGCCAACAAGCAGGTCCTGGGCGAGCGCCTGTCGCGGGCGATGGCCATCCAGCTTTATGGCTTCAACGGCTCGGAATCCGGTCCGCAAATCAAGTCCGTCGTCAGGGTCGGCGACCGTCTGGTGCTGGATTTCGATGCGATGGAAGGTGATTTTGTCACCTACAGCTCCCATCGCGCAATCGGGTTCGAGGCCTGTGCCGGCGATGTCTGCCGCTATGTCGACGCGGAGGTGAACGGCAAGTCGGTCATGCTGTTGCCTGCGGCAGATGCGACCAGGGTGCGGTTCTGCTGGGCGGATTCGCCAACGTGCAATCTGTATGACGGCAAGACGGGATTGCCGGCTGTGCCGTTTGAACAGACGGTGGCGCCGTAGCTATCGCGCTTCGTCGCGGTGCGGTCGGACGACCTTCCTAAACACGTTTGCGCGGTTCCAGCGGTCCAAAATCGATGGCCTTGCAGCCGCTGCAGCTATCGCAACCCGACCCGCAACCGTCCGACTTGACGGCGGCCTTCTTCGGCAGGAAGCGCTTCACCAGTTGCCAGGCGGCGAAGGCGACAATCACCGCTACGATCAAACCCTGGATCATGACGTCAGCCTCATTGTAACCTGATAGGTGACAAATGCCGCGAGATAGGCCAGGGCGAACAGATAGCCGGCCGTGATCGCGACATATTTCCAGCCATTGGTCTCGCGTTTGATCACCGCCAGGGTCGACAGGCACTGCGGCGCAAAGACATACCATGCCATCAGTGACAGGGCCGTCGCCAGCGACCACTGCGATGAGATCAACCCGCCGAGCTGACTGGAAATTTCGTCATCGCTGCCTGACACACTATAGACCGTGCCCAGCGCCGATACCGCCACCTCACGTGCCGCCAGGCCGGGGATCAGAGCGACGCAGATCTGCCAGTTAAAGCCGATGGCATCAAAGGCCGGCTGCATCCAGTGGCCGATCCGGCCGGCGACTGAATAGTCGATATCCGGACCCAAAGCGCCTTCGGGCTTGCCGGGGAAGGTGGTCAGAACCCACAGAAGCGTATTGACGGCAAAGATGATACCGGTGATGCGACGGATGAAGATCATCGCCCGTTCCCACAGGCCAAGCACCAGGCTCTTCAGGTTGGGCAAACGATAGGACGGCAGTTCCATCAGCAGCGGATATTCGCGCTTTTCACGACGGCTGATGGTGATGACCCAGGATACGATCAGGCCTGAGACAATACCGACCAGATACATGCCAAACAGCACCAGACCCTGGAAGCTGAGGACTCCGAAGACAGTGGTGCTGGGCAGGAAGGCGCCGATCAGCAGGGTATAGACCGGGATCCGCGCCGAACAGGTCATCAGTGGCGAGATCAGGATGGTGGTCATCCGCTCGCGCATGTCGGGGATGCTGCGCGTCGCCATGATACCGGGAATGGCGCAGGCATGGGAGCTGAGCAGCGGAATGAACGACCGCCCGGTCAGGCCGGCCGCGCCCATGACCCGATCGAGCAGGAAGGAGGCGCGCGGCAGGTAGCCGGATTCTTCGAGGATCAGGATGAACAAGAACAGGATGACGATCTGCGGCAAAAAGACCAGGACGCTGCCCAGGCCGCCGAACAGGGCGTCGGCGATAAAGCTTTTCAGCAGGCCGTCGGGGAGGGACTGGGTTGCCAATCCGCCCAGCCACGCGAGTATCGCCTCGATACCGTCCATCAGCGGCGTCGCCCAGGTAAACACCGCCTGGAAGATCAGGAACATGATGAAGAGCAAGATAGGGATGCCCAGCCACGGATTCAGCAGGAAGCGGTCGAGCGCGTCGTCGGTCCTGGCCGTCCGCGTCGGCATGACGATGCTGGCCGACAGGATCCGCCGGGTTTCGCTGTGGTCGGCTTCGACGGGGCTGACCGGCGGCGCTGAGGGCGCAGCGCGATCGATCTGGCCGATCAGGGCCCTGGTGCCTTCCGAGGTGACCGCTACGGTTTCGATGACCGGAAGGCCCAGCTCACGCTCCAGTCCGGCGGTGTCGATCTGGATGCCGCGCTTGCGGGCGGCGTCCATCATGTTCAGCGCCAGCACCATAGGCCGGCCCAGGCGGCGGATTTCCAGCACGAAGCGAAGGTGCAGGCGCAGGTTGGTGGCGTCGGCGACGCAGACGATCAGGTCGGGGGCGGCAACGCCCTCGATTCTGCCCAGGCAGGCGTCGCGGGTGATGATTTCATCGGCGCCCAGGGCATCGAGACTGTAGGTGCCGGGCAGGTCCAGTACATGCACGGTGCGCCCGGAGGGCGCGGTGAAGGTGCCTTCCTTGCGCTCGACAGTGACGCCGGCATAGTTGGCGACCTTCTGTCGCGAACCGGTCAACTGGTTGAACAGGGCCGTCTTGCCGCAATTGGGATTGCCGACCAGGGCGATGTTGAGCGTCGACATCAGGCGGCCAGTTCCACGGTAATCCGGTCCGCTTCCGAGCGGCGCAGGGCAAAACGGGTGAAGCCGATCTGGATCAACAACGGGTCGGCGCCGAACGGACCACGACCGACCACCTGAACCGGCTCGCCGTCGACAAAACCCAGCTCCCGCAGGCGCCGCGCGATCGGATCGACTTCGGACGTATCGCTGACCGCGAGGACACGGGCAGGGGTGAAGGCTTTCAGAGTGGTGAGTTTCATGGTGTCCAGGACAATTATCTGCGAATGACTATCATTATGTTGCGTAGTGGGTCAAGCCGACCCGCGTCTTTTCTCTTGCGGCGAAGAGCCGCCGGGGGTTACGCAAAGTGCAACCGCGCGCCGCCACCCATGCGGCGTTTGAGCTTAAAAATGCGACCTTGCCCGGAGGCCCGCCATGATCCGTTTCGTCCCGCGTTTTTTTGTCCTTGTCCTTGTCACGGCCTTGAGCGCTTGCGTCAGCCTGCCCCCTGAGGGTGGCTCGGGGCGGGCCGAGTTTGTCGTCATTGGTGATACGCCCTACAGTGCCAGCGACGAGGCCATGCTCGTGACGGCGATCCCGAAGATCAAGGCCCTGAATCCGCCGTTTGTGCTCCATGTTGGGGATATCCAGGCGGGCAAAGACGTTTGCGGCGCCCCCGATGACCGTTTCGCCGCCCTGGTGGAAGCGCTGAGACCCATTCCGGTCATCTATACCCCCGGCGACAACGAGTGGACCGATTGCGATCGCAAGGAGATGCCCGGCACCACGACCAGGTTCTCGGAACTGGCGCGTCTTGATATCCTGCGCAGCCGGTTTTTTGCTGTTCCGGCCATGACCGACCCGGAGTTCCACTATGTCCAGCAGGCGGGTCAGCCGGAAAATGCGCGCTTCGCGTATGGCGGCATGGTTTGGACCACGCTGAATATATCGGGTACCAATAACGGCCGCGATTTTGTCATGGGCGACGGACTGGTTGTGGCCGCCAGGGCAGCCGAGGCGCGCGAGTTGGCCAATGTTGGCTGGTTGAACGAGGCCTTTGCGGTGGCGGCAGCGCGAAAAGCGCGCGGCGTGGTCATTGTCATGCAAGCCGACATGGTCACCGAGGTCGACCCGAAGGCGTACGGGCAACCCTGTTTCGACGCGGTGGCCGATAGGCGGATGCGGCCGTGCGACGGCTTCTATCCCATCCGTGACATGTTGCCGGCGCTGGCGAAAAACTTTGGCAAGCCGGTGTTCCTGATCCATGGCGATACGGGGCCGTTCCGGGTGATGAAAGGCTGGGCGCCGGCCACGATCTACGAACTGAATGCGGCGGGCGATGTCTGGTACCGTGACAGCGGCGAAATGTGCGCCGTCCGCGATGTTACCCACGTCTGGATTGATGTCGATGCCGCGGAACCTTTGCGCGCGCAAGGCCTGGTGACGGGCGAAATCCCCGCAACGACCCGGCCGACCGCTGACGATTGTAAGTGAGGTTAGGAACCACGGATCAACACGGATTTCCGGATTGTCCTGAACTTGCGCGAAACGGCATAGCTTTAAGTGAACCGGCGTTGCAAGCTAACACGGTGGCAGAAGCGATATTCCTTACAAGTCCGACATGCATAGTCGGAAGGCCAACGCTTCGCGTGCATGAACCCGATTCAGCCGTTTGCACCAACACTGTGAACAGCAGGTTGGCAATATCGCGCGCTTCTCTGCTAAAAACCCTATCCGGCGCGGACCTGGTGTGGTTTTTCCTGCGATGGCGACAGCCAGGCCGAGACGGCGCCGGCCAGGACGGCCGGCCGGACCGGCTTTTCGACCATGGCGTTCATGCCGGCCGCCAGGCAGACCTGACGCCGGGACTCGCCGCCGGCCGAAACCCCGATGATCGGTGTGCGGGCGTTCAACTCGCAACTGGCGCGGATGCCGCGCGTGGCGACCAGGCCGTCCATGATTGGCATGTTGACGTCCATCAGGATCAGGTCGTACCGGCGCTCCAGACACGCCTGGAGCGCTTCGGCGCCGTTGAGGGCTGTATCGACGCTATAGCCACGCGAGCGCATCAGGGTGACGATCAGGTCGCGGTTGCCCGTATGGTCTTCGGCGACCAGGATATAGCCGGTTTCCTCTGCCGCGACGTGTCCGAAGCCGTCGTCGATATCTGCCTCGCAGACCTGGACCGGAATATCGAACCAGAACATCGAACCGTTGCCGGGGCTGCTTTCGACACCGATGCGTCCGCCCATCAGCTCGACCAACTGCTTGGAGATCATCAGGCCCAGGCCAGTGCCGCCGATCGTATGATCGACCTGCGAAAAGCGCTGGAACAGTCGCTTGTGACCGTCGGGTGAAATCCCTGGACCGGTATCGGTAACGCAGACCTGAAGGCGGTCGCCGCGCCAGTGCAGGGCGATCACCACGCCACCGTCGTGGGTGAACTTGACGGCGTTGCCGGCCAGGTTCAGCAGTATCTGGCGCATCCGCATCTCATCCAGCAACATGGCCGGCATGTCGTCGTCGGTATCGACCGACAAGATCAGGCCCTTGGCCTGGGCCTGGACCTCCAACAGGTCGGCGACATCCTGGACAAGTGCATTGGCCGAGCAGGTCGCCAGATCCAGCTCCAGTTGGCCGGCCTCGAGCTTGGAATGGTCGAGGATGTCGTTGATGAGGGCCAGCAGACCCTGGCTGGCGGTCCAGATGCGCTGGCTGTAGCGCCGCGGTTCCGGGTCTTCCAGAATGTCGCGCAGCAGGGCCGAAAAGCCAATGATACTGGTCAAGGGCGTGCGCAGTTCGTGCGACATGGTCGCCAGGAACTGCGACTTGGCGTCAGCCGCGGCATTGGCCTCGGTCATGGCCTGTTCAAGGGCGTCCTCGACGGCCTTGCGTTCGGTAATGTCGCGTATGACATCCTGAAGCTGGGTGATCTGGCCATCAGGGCCCAGCACCGCGCGCGGCGACGCCTCGAGCCAGACGATATGGCCGTCCCGGTGGCAGGCCCGGTATTGTACGCGCGTGGCTGCACTCCAGTCGCCGCAGTGCACATAGCTGGCGAAGGCCAGACGCGTGGCAGAGCGGTCTTCGGGATGGACCAGGTCGTTGAGATTGCGGCCGATCACCTCGGCGGGCGTAAGACCCAGTACTTTTTCGACGGCAGCAGAGACATATTCGACGCGGCCGTCCAGGTCGAAGACAGCAATGATGTCGTTGGAAGTGTCGGCGAGCAATTGATAGCGCGCTTCGCTGGCCGCGATGGCCTCCCGGGCCAGCAGGAGGTCGCTGAGGTCGTGGACGACGCCCAACAGGCCAATGACCTGACCGCGTTCGTCGCGTTCGCAGAGGCCGATGGTCTCGATATGGCGGACCTCGCCGGTGACGCGGCGGACGCAGCGGGCGCGGAAGGAGAACTCACCCGAACCGGCTATGGCGGCGTCTACGCAGCGTTTGACGTCATCGCGATCATCGGGATGGAACAGCGCCATGGTCGCAAAGATGCGCGGTGTAAAGGTCGCCGGATCGCAGCCGAAAATGGCGTAGGTTTCCGGCGACCAGCAGGTCTCCCCGGTTTCGAGATTGCCGTGCCAGTGGCCCAGGGGCGCCAGGCGTTCCGCCATGCGCAGATAGTCGCTGTATTGGGTCAGCGTCTTCCTGGCATCACGGTGTTCGGTCTCGTATTCACGCCGCTCCCTGGCCGGGAAGACGGCGTAATGGAATGTGTCGCCATCGCGGCGGCCATTGACCAGGATGGGAATGCCGTCGCCGTCGGGACCGGTCAGGGTGAGGGCGATCTCTGCCACCTCGCCGGTGATGTTCAGTTGTCGCAGCAGCCTGGTGCTGTGGATAGACTGCGATGGCCGCGTCAGGCACCGGCCGAAGGTCTTTGGCCCGCCGTCATAGCCACTCATCTCGCGAAAGAAGCGGTTGGCCGCTATGATGGTGCCGTTGCCGTCGCACACCACCAGGCCGCACGGCGCATGTTCGAAGGCGCTATCGGACATGTCGTGACCTTGACAGCAGCTTTGGTCTACGCGAAATGATGGACATGGCTTGGCCACAGGCTGAGGGATAAGGGTTACCAGCTTTACCCGCTCACGGTTAAAATTGAGCTTAAACCAACGCTCGATGACCTTCACTCATCCAGGTTGGTAAGCGCGCCAAAGTACGTTTCTGGCGCAACCGAGCCTTTGTGAGGAGCCATCGGGGCCGACCGTTCGGCGGCGTCTTAGCGGCAAACGTGCAAACCTAGAGCGCAATCCGACAAAGTGGACACCACTTTTCGGAAAAATTGCGCGTCAAAACAAAAACTTAGAGCGGCGTTTTGATTCCATCAAAACTCATCTCGCTCTAAGCCTGCGCCGTTTGTGTCAGCGTCTTTGCAGGTTGGTGTGCGTGCCCGGTCATCTGGCCAGTTTGATGCGCACGGCTTCCGCGAGCGCAATCGCCGCCCCGCCCGCGGCGTAGCAGAGGAGGTCCTTCGTGTCGAAGGTACCGCCGAGAGTGAAGTGAGCCAGGCGGTTGCCGCGCAGACCGAGCAGGTCGATCAGGCCGAACAGCTGGCCCAGTTCGATCGTCAGGGCGATAGCCAGGGTAGCCGTCAGCGCAAGGGCGACGTTCAGGCGCGTAATAGAGCGCAGGCCGAGATAGACCAGCACAACGGCCAGGACGTCGCCGAGATAGGGGCGAACGAAACCATCGCGCACGAACAGGGCGATCAACACCTCGATGGCGAACACGATGGCCGCCGCCAGGCCATACCCCCAATGCCACCTCAAACGAAAAATCTCACAGTTTACGGATCTTGATGTTGCGGTACCACACCGGATCGCCATGATCCTGCAGGCAGATGCGACCGGAGGGCATTCCAGCGAAATGCGGCATGGCGCTGAACTTGGACTTGGCGATCATGGCCTTCCAGGTATCGTCGCCGTAAGGTGTATCGGCTGTTTTCACGCCGTTCAGCCAGTGTTCGATGTGGTTGTTGCTGAACAGGATACGCGCCGTGTTCCACTCGCCGACGGGCTTGGAAGCATCTGTCGGCGGCACGATCAGGTCGTAGAGGGCGCCGGCGGTATGCGACGGAATCTTGCCGTCGGAATGGCCGGCATTGTCCAGCACCTGCATTTCCGGGCCGGTCTGGTAGGGGGCGGAGGTGTCGTCCAGCTCGCGGACGAAATACATGACGCCGCTATTGCCCTTGGGCGAAATCTTCCAGTCATAAACCAGTTCGAATTCGCCGAATTCCTCTTCGGTAACGATGTCGCCGCCGCCGGCCGCTTTCAGCGCCAGGGCGCCGTCCTCGATAACCCAGCCGGGCGTGGTTCCCTTGAATCTGCGCCAGCCAGTGGTGTCGCTGCCGTTGAACAGCAGTTTCCAGCCGGCGGCCTTTTCGGCCTCGGTAAGCGTGTTGGGCTGAGGTGCACCGGCACAGGCGGCGAGCGGCAGACCGGCGACGGCTGCGGCCGTGGCGGTCAGGAGCAGGGAGCGTCGGTTCATGATCAATTCCTCTTATCTCAGACATCCCCGCCGAAGATGGGGAGGTATATCTATGCCGGATACGGCAGATTCAGCTCTTTCAGCAGTCCACGCAAATGCTCTACGGCCTCATCGCTGGGGCCGGGATAATCCTTCATCGGCGTATTGCCCTGGAAGCCGATTGCCGCCTTGCCCTCGGGGAGGGTGTAATACCCCCCGACGATCAGGCCGCGCAGCCGTCCGAAGAAAGCCGCCGGCTCGACCAGGTAGTCCGGCACCGGGTCCAGCATCAGGGCATCGACGATTACCGCGCGTGACTTGCCATCGGCCTGCGCAAACGGCTTCTGGCACAAAAACCGGCTCTGCCAGTCCAGCCAGATCAAACCATTGAAAACGCGGCTACGGTCACCGGCCTGGGCCTCGTAGGGCGAACTGATCCATTCATCGATAAAGGCAGCGATATCGACATCACCCGCCCCGGGGCCGCTCTTGTCCGGCGGCAGCACGATATTGCCGATGACGTTCAGCGTCTTTTTGTCCTCGTCGCCCAGCAGCAGCGCCCACGGTACGCTCGGGTTCATCAGGTCCGGATCGGTGCCATAACCGACGGCGGCATTGACCGGCTGGGGTACGTCAGGCCAGGAGAATTCCGGATTCAAACCCGTTGGCGCGGTGGCCTTGGTTGTTCGCGCCGCCGCCGGCACAGCCGGAATTGCGGTCAGCGCAGCGGCCATCCAGGCCAGGGTGGTACGTCTGGACTGACTCATGCGAAAGTCCCCTGCTTGATCTTGGTCGCCAGGTTCTCACTCGCCCGCCAGGCCAGGGCCATGATGGTCAGAGTGGGGTTCTTGTGCGGGTTGGAGGTCAGCATGGCGCCGTCGGCCACCAGCAGGTTCGGTACCTCCCAGCACGCATTGAAGCTGTCGAGCACCGAGTTGTTCGGGTCCGAACCCATGCGCGCCGTGCCGCCTTCGTGGATGATGACCCCGCCGGGCCTGATGTTGCTTTCGCCGGTGTCGCTCGGATTGACTACGGTTCCGCCCATACGCTTGATGATGGCCCGGGCCGTATCCAGACCATGCTGGACCATATTGATCTCCTGGTCCGCCCATTTCCAGTGGAACTTAAGCACCGGAATCCCCCACTTGTCGCGCACATTGGCGTCGATCTCGGCAAAGCAGTCCTTGTTCGGGATCATTTCGCCGCGCAGCGAGAAGTGGACACGGTTGCCCATCTTGCGCTTCATGGCGGCGCGCAGTGCCGCGCCATTCACCTTGGGCAGATCCGCGCCGCCCGTCCATGGCCCGGGCAGCCGGAAACCGCCGCCGATTTCGAAATGATAGCCGCGGGCGAAGTTGAGCTTGCCCTGCGCCTGTTCCTTGTAAAGCCACCACGGGATATAGAGGTGGGCCTGGTCGGCGCCTTCCTCGTTATAGATCGGCCGCCCTTCCAGCCCTGGGATTATCCCGCCGGTATAGCCGCCGACGGTGTCGACCAGGTTCTTGCCGACCTGGCCCGAGCCATTGGCCAGCCCGTTGGGATGGTCATCATTGCGCGAATTGAGCAACAGACGCGAGGTCTCGCAGGCGCTGGCGGCCAGGATCACGGCCCTGGCCGTGACTGTATGGCGTTGGCCGGTCTTGCGGTCGACATATTCGACGCCGTCGGCCTTATCTTTGGACTTCATCACCACCTTCGACACCATGGCGTCGGTCACGACCGTCAGCCGGCCGGTCGCCATGGCCAGCGGCAGCACCGAGGTCGTCGCCTGGTAAGCCGCGCCGATGCTGCAGCCGCGGCCGCATGGACTGGCGTAGTAACACGCACTGCGCGGCGCAACGTCATCCGGGCGGTCCTTGGTGTGGATGGCGTAGCGCGACGGCACGCACGGCACACCCAGATCGTTGGCAGCTGCCTTGATCAGTAGCTCATAGACCCGAGGCTTCGGCACCGGGTGGGCGATGCCGGGCGGCGAATCGGGATGGTTTTCGAGCCCATTCTGCGCCCCCCACAGCCCAACGATCTCCTCTGTCTTGTCATACCATGGCGCAACCTCGTCGTACGAGATCGGCCAGTCCATACCGATACCATCTCGCGAAAACGGTTTGAAATCGTAGGGTCCAAAGCGCGGCACATGGCGGCCCCAGTGGTTGGTGCGCCCGCCCAGCATCCGCGACCGCCACCATTCGAACGTCTGGCCCTTGGCGGTGGTATAGGGCTCGCCCGGCACCTGCCAGCCGCCGTCGATTGTGGCGTCGTAATAGCCGAAGGGCTTGTCAGGCGTGGAGGTGCCGCGCAGCGGCGCTTCGTGCTCCTGGCCCAGCATGTTGGTCTCTGCCTGCGGATCATAGCCCCGCCCAGCCTCAAGCAACAGGACACTCACCCCTGCCCGCGTAAGTGCATAGGCGGCCATGCTGCCGCCAGCGCCCGATCCGACGATGATAACGTCGTGGCTCTTGGTCCGGGCCGTTTGTTCGAACATGGTGTCCCCCTGAGGAACGTTTTATTGTTATCGCCAGAGATAACGACAAAAAGCGATGCCTGTCACGGTCCGTTTTTACCGATTAAAAAAATCAATAGATTTAAATTGGTCTGATCACGTTTTTGTAAAGGTCTGACATTGTCCTTGACCCCTGCCGGGTCTCGCTGGTAACGCTACCATAATGAAAAAGCGCTGGTTAGAGCGTACTGAGAAGATATCCCTGAGTCTGTACCCTGTGAGTTTGTACCCTGGTTTTGCTGGACGCCTTCTGGCGTCCGGCGCCCAAAGCGCAATCCGATAAGGTGGACATCAACGCACGGGCGCTCCCGTTTTCGGAAAAATTGCGGGACAAAACAAAAACCTAGAGCGGGTTTTGATTCTATAAAAACACATTCCGCTCTAAAGGCACCTCACCTGGTCGCCTTTGTTTCACTCGGCTCGCGTACTCTCCCCGCTTGCCTGCAGGCGAGGCCGGAGCGAGGTAAATTCACCCCGCCAGCCGCATCGCCGCAAGGATCTGAGTCTGGGCCTGTTTCAGCAGATCCCGCATCCGCGCATTCTCATCCCGCAACCCAATCTCCGCCCGGCTATTGCGCATGACATAGGCCAGTTGATGCGACAGGACCCGCCAGTTGATCGGCTTGACGACGAACTCGGTAGCCCCTGCGGCATAGGCCCGGTCCACAGCCACCATGTCTTCGCGGCCGGTGACGACGACGATAGGAAGATGCGCCAGCATCGCATCTGCCCGCACCCTTTCGATCAGCTCGAACCCGTTCATACGCGGCATGTCCAAATCGATCAGTGCTATATCAATCCCGCCCTGCAGCAGTCGCTCCAGCGCCAGTACCCCGTCGGCGGCGAGTTCGACCTCGACCGACGGCGTCGCCAGGTGAACGGCCGCGAATTCGCGCAGGATGGGGTCGTCGTCGGCGACGAGAACCCGTGCCGTCTCCATGGCTACGAAACTTGAACTCATGGCTTCAACACCGTGGAACTGCGCGGCCCCATGCCCTCGGGGGCTGGCACGCCCGAGCCCGTATAACGCCCGTTGATCACCAGGGCAGGGCTGTTCTGTATTTCCAACGTCCTGGCAATGACGATGCTCCGATCGTAGTCCAGGGCAACGCCGACCTGCGAGGCTACCTGCGCTTGCGACTTCAGGCTCGAAATCTGGGTATAGTCGACAGGGCCATCACTAGAGCGGGATGGCTTTAGGTAGAATCGGCATCTCGCTCTAAGTTTTTGTTTTGTCACGCAATTTGTCCGAAAAGTGGCTTCCGCTTTATCGGATTGCGCTCTAGCCATGAGCGGGGGTACGGCGGCGATCGTAAAGATCATCGCCGACTGACCGCTTTTGCAGCGCCACAAATTACCCAGCTTGCGCAACAACATTCTGTTTTGTTTCCAGCCCTCAAGAAACGTATCAGGCAGTTTTTAAGATTTGATTGCTAGTCTCAGTTAGGATTAACGGGTCGCAAACTGGCCACCAGATCCCAAAAACCGCACAGGCCCGTATGAGTTCTTCCAAGAGCGTGAAATCTGCTCCTTCCATTCGCCGGCGCTTAAACGTGCTGGTGCTGGGATCGGTGCTGTTCACGACCCTGCCCGTGGCCGGTCTGTTTACCTGGCAGGAAACCACCCGCCACGCCCAGGCGCGCTGGTCGCAGATGAAGACCGCCGCCGATGTGCTGGCCTCGTCCGCCGCCGAAGCTGTCGCCACCAACGATCAGCAGCGCGCCTTCACCGCCATCCGCGCCGTGTCGCGGACCCCGGGCATCATCTATGCCCGGGTTCAGGGCGCAGGCGGGTATGTCCTGGCCGAGAACGGCACCGGCGCGCGCCTGCGCCAGGATGTCCGCATCAATGCCGACACGCCTAACCCTTCGGTGCGCCAGCTGGTGTTGACCAGGACCATCGAAATCGTCGCGCCGGTGACCATCGACGGCCAGCGTATCGGTCAGGTGGTGGTCGTGCACCAGGCCGACGGGGTTGCTGCGGCGCTGATTCGGTCGTTGACCTTGATCATGGGTATCGCCGCCGGCGCGCTGGCCCTGGCCATGCTGGGGGTTACACGCCTGCAGGCGGCGCTGACCCGCCCGCTGGTCAGGCTGACCACATCGGTTGGTGAGATGGCCGAGAAGGGTGATTTTTCCCAGCGCGTGACCATCGAGAGTCGTGACGAAGTCGGGCGCCTGGTCGACAGTTTTAACGCCATGCTGGACGCCATCCGCACCCGCGATACGAAGATCGAGGCGCACGTCAAGGGGCTGGAAGGCGAGGTCGCCGCCCGTACGGCCGACTATATCGCCGCCCGCGACGAGGCCGTCGCCGCCACCGTTGCCAAGTCGGATTTTCTGGCCACCATGAGCCATGAGATCCGCACCCCGATGAACGGTGTCATGGTTATGGCCGAGCTGCTGGCGGCCGAAAGCCTTCCGGCCAGGGCCCGCCGCCACGCCCAGACCATCGCCAAGTCAGGCCGTTCGCTGCTGGCGGTCATTAACGACATTCTCGACTTCTCCAAGATCGAGGCCGGCAAGCTGGAGGTCGAAACCACTGAGGTCGACATCCTCGATCTTTGCGACGACATCATCACCCTGTTCCAGGCCAAGGCACGCGAAAAGGGGCTGGAGCTGGCCGTCTCCGCGCATCCCGACGCTCCGCGCTTCGTCCCGGCCGATCCGGTGCGCCTGGGCCAGGTTCTGTCCAACCTGATTTCCAACGCGCTGAAATTCACCGACCAGGGCCTGGTCGCCGTGGCCATCGAGCCGGGGCCCGGCCGCACCTGGAGGCTGTCGGTGCGTGACACCGGGATTGGTATCGCCGCCGACAAGCTGCCGAAGATTTTTGCCGCCTTTTCGCAGGAAGACCAGACCACCACCCGCCGCTTCGGCGGTACCGGCCTGGGCTTGACGATCGCCAGGCGCCTGGTCGAGGCCATGGGCGGCGAGGTCTCCGTCACCTCGCAACAGGGCCGTGGGACGCGTTTCCTGGTCGTCATGCCGGCGGGCGATCACGGCGAAACCTGCGCCCCGCCGCAGGTCCATCATCCCGTCACCGTTGACCTGCGCATCGAAGGGCCTCTGGCCCGCGCCGCCCTGGCCCGTCGTCTGCAGGCCGCCGGCATCACGGTCGATTCCGCCAGGGCCGACGCAGTGATTGCCGACAAGGCCCACCGCAGCGCCGGCGATGCCGATCCTGCGAAACTGATCCTTCTGGCCGATCCAGACGACGGCGAGGCCGATGGCCACGTCCGTCAGGGCCAGGCAGCCTGTCTGTTGCCGGCGCCGGTGCGCCACCGCGACCTCGATGCCCTGATCATCAGCCTGCGCGATGGTCAGCCGCTTGCGCTCAGCGAGCCCGAGCACAACTCCGCCGCCATTCAATCGGCCTATCCGCGCGCCCGCGTCCTGGTCGTCGACGATGCCGAGGTCAACCGCGAAGTCGCAATGGAAGCCTTGTCGCGCTTTGGGATCACCGCCGAAACCGCCAATGACGGCCAGGCAGCGCTTGACCGTCTGGATGCCGAAGACTTCGACCTGGTGCTGATGGACGGCTCCATGCCCGTTCTGGATGGCTTCGAAGCGACGCGGCGCCTGCGTCTGCGCGAAGCGCGCACCAGCGCGGCGGCCACCCCGGTCGTTGCCTTGACCGCCCACGTCGTTGGTGCCGCGGCAGAACTGTGGCGCGAGGCCGGCATGGACGGCGTGCTGCACAAGCCGTTTACGCTCAAGGCCCTGGGCGACATCCTGCATCACTGGCTGCCGCACAACCTGGCCGAAGATCCGGCTGTGGTTGAATTCGACGACGAGGACAGCGAGCCTCTGGTGACGGTCGACGAAGCCTTGTTCGATCCGGACGTCGCCGGCCCGCTGTTGGACGGCCTGGACACCGACCGCGGCGATTTCGTTCGCAAGGTTGTCGGCCTGTACACCCAACATGCGCCGGATTGCATCGCGCGCCTGCAGGCGGCGCGTTCCTCCGGAAACGACGAGGACATGGCCAGCGCGGCCCACGCCCTGAAGTCGATGAGCCTGAATCTGGGCGCCCGCGCCGTAGCGGAAAGCTCGGCCGTCATCGAACGGGCGATCCGCGAGGAGGGCCGCAAGGTCATGGTCGAAGAGATCGCCAATGTCCGCGCCCTGCTGGAAGCCACCCTCGTGCGCCTGGACGATGTGATCGAAGGCGGCGAACGCATCACGGTGCTGCCCGAAGACCCCGAGCAGGTTATGCTGCGCGAGTTGCGCGACGCCATCGCCGCCGAAGCCTTCGAGATGAAGTATCAGCCGATCTTCGACCGCAACGGCGTCGCACCAGTGTCTGCCGAAGCCCTTATCCGCTGGAACCGCCCCGATGGTACGCCGGTTGGGCCGGATGTGTTCATACCCCTGGCCGAGCGCGAAGGCCTGATTTGCGCCATTGGCGTCATCGCTCGCAGGAAGGTGCTGCGCGAGGCCGCCAACTGGTCGGTACCGGTGGCGGTCAATGTGTCGGGCATCGAACTGGAGCAACCCGGTTTCGTCGCCGATCTGAAGGCGCTGCTGGAAAAGACCGGCTATGACGCGGGACGGCTGGTTCTGGAGGTGACGGAGACGGCCTTCATGGGCGATCCGAAGCGAATCAACCTCATCTTCGAAGATCTGCACGCCCTGGGCATCAAGTTATCCCTGGACGATTTTGGCGTCGGCTATTCGTCGCTGACGGCGTTGCACCGCTTCCCGTTCGACAAGATCAAGATCGACAAGGAATTTGTCCACGCCCTGGACAGCGATCAGCGCGCGGCCCTGGAGGCCCTGGCCATCATCCAGGCCGTCGCAGGTATTGGACGCGCCTTCGGTATGCAGGTGGTGGCCGAAGGCATAGAAACCCAGAGCCAGCACACGGCCCTGAAGGCAGCCGGGGTCCACGCCATGCAGGGCTGGCTATTCGGCAAGCCGATGTCCGCGGCGGGCCTGACAGCGCTCCTGGGTATGCAGGATCAGCGCCTGGCGAGCTGAGTGGGTTCTGACACCGCCGCTAAGCGGTAATGGCGTTGGATTTTGGAACCGCGAATGAACGCGAATAAGCGCGAATGTGTTCGGTACATTCGGAAATTTTGCGGACTTCGGCTAAGTTTTGGTGAGCGCCATTGGCGCTCTTAATTCGCGTTTATTGGCGTTCATTCGCGGTTCCAAACCTTCTTTCTTGACAGCGTTGTTCGCAGCTTTAAACCAGCATCCCAACGATACAAAGCCATTGAGGAAGCACATGATCAGCCGCCGCGACCTGGGCGAGGCCGAGGCCCGCCTGGCCATCGATGCCTGCGTCGCCGAACTGAAACGACGCGGCAAGTCCGGCGTTGTCGCGGTCGGCGATTCTCACGGCGAACTGCTGGCGCTGTGGCGGACTGACGGTTGTTCTCTGCCGCCCATCGTTATCGCCCAGAACAAGGTCTACACGGCCGCCCGCGTGCGCGGTAACAGTGGTGACTTGGGCCGTGACGCGCAAAAGGACGGCTCCGACGTGCATTACCACGGCGATGCCCGCTATGTCGGTTGGGACGGTGGTTTGCCGGTCATCCATGACGGCGAATGTCTGGGCGCCGTGGCCGTCAGCGGCCTGACCGGCGTCGAGGACGTCGAAATCGCACAACTGGGCGTCGCCGCCATTCTCAACAGCCTTTAAGGAAAACTCCATGGCCTTTCCCGTGCCCTACGCCGCTGCGGCGACCCGCTATGACTCCATGGCCTATCGCCGCTGCGGCCGGTCGGGTCTGAAGCTGCCGGCGATTTCGCTCGGCCTGTGGCAGAACTTCGGCGGCGACGATGTCTATGAGACCGGCCGCGCCATGCTGCGCTTCGCCTTCGACAACGGTGTCACCCATTTCGATCTGGCCAACAATTACGGTCCTCCCTACGGCTCGGCAGAAGAGAATTTCGGCCGCGTCATGGCCACCGATTTTAAGGCCCACCGCGACGAACTGGTCATCTCGACCAAGGCCGGCTGGGACATGTGGCCCGGCCCTTACGGCGATGTCGGCGGTTCGCGCAAATATCTGATCGCATCGTGCGACCAGAGCCTGAAGCGCATGGGGCTTGACTATGTCGACATCTTCTATTCTCACCGCGTCGATCCGGAAACCCCACTGGAAGAAACCATGGGCGCCCTGGTCTCCCTGCACCAACAGGGCAAGGCGCTCTATGTCGGTATTTCGTCCTATTCACCGGAACTGACGCTCAGGGCCGCGGCGATCCTGAAGGCCGAGAATGTGCCGCTGCTGATCCACCAGCCGTCCTATTCGATGCTGAACCGCTGGGTGGAGAAGGGCTTGCTGGATACGCTGGCTGATGTCGGCGCCGGCTGTATTGCCTTTTCGCCCCTGGCCCAGGGCCTGCTGAGCAAAAAGTACTTGAACGGCGTGCCGGCGGACGCCCGCGCCGCGAAGGAAGGGTCGTTCAATCCGTCCCTGATCACGGCGGACAATATCCGCCGCATCCAGGGGCTGAATGCGATTGCCGAAAGCCGGGGCCAGACCCTGGCCCAGATGGCGATTGCCTGGGTGCTGCGCGATCCGCGCGTCACCTCGGCCCTGATTGGCGCCCGCACGGTGGCGCAACTGGCCGATTCGCTGGCGTCGCTGAACAATTTGCGTTTCAGCACGCAGGAACTGACGGAAATCGACGCCTTCGCCACCGAAGGTGACATCGATCTTTGGAAGGTGTCCTCCACCCTGTGATTGCCCCATCACATGTCCGAATGTCTTAGTGCCTCTGGCGCTTATACCAAGCCTCATAAAGAATGACGCTTGGTATTCGCATTTTTTCAGCTCAAGCGCCGGACTAGGCGCCCCCCATGGCTCCTCGCATAAGCTCGGGCACCCCAGAACGTTCTTTGGCGCGCTTGCCAGCCCGAGATGAGTCAAGGTCATCGCGGGTTGGTATTA
>NZ_AWGC01000050.1 GCF_000495835.1 Asticcacaulis sp. AC402 | reverse complement strand
GTTTTTGTTTTGTCGCGCAATTTATCCGAAACCGGGAGCGCCCGTGCGGTGCCTTCCACTTTATCGGATTGCGATCTAGCGCAGGGGCGCAGCTGCGAATGCCGCTGCCAGGGCGTCGCGCATCGGCTTGGGCCTGAACTGGGCGTCGTAGGGGTTCGGTCGTGAAGGACCGGCGCCGCGTTTTTTTGCTTCGTCCTGAATCCAGCTGAATGAATCGACCATCCCCCAGCACAGGACCTGATCCAGTTCGCGGAAGGACAGCATCAGGTCAAGAAAATCACGCGCCATCGCCGCCATGCCGGCGTCCTGGCGGGCGATGTCGCCGCGCATCTTACGGTCGTTGACGTCGAATTCGGTGATCGCCAGTTTATAGCCCATCGCCGTAACGTCGGTGATGAAGGCCAGCCATTCCCGGCGGTCCTTGCGATCGATCTTCTGAGCGCCGCCGATATGACCCTGGACGCCCAGCGCGTCGACCGGCACGTTGTCGCGGCGGAAGCGTTCCAGCAGCTTCAGCACACCGGCGCGATGCTTCGGCCCCCATCCCCATGTCATGTAGTCGCTATAGACCAGCCGCGCCCTCGGCGCGTGTTCGCGCGCTGCCTCGAAAGTAATGCGCAAGGCGTCGAAGCCGAGGGCCTGGGTAAAGGGCGTTACGCGCAGCTCACCTGTTTCGGGCAAGATCGTCTCGTTGACCACATCCCATTCGTAGATTTGGTCGGCATAGCGTCCACACACACGGCCGATGTAGTCACGCAGCCAGGTTTCGGCGGCCGCGGCGGGATTAGGACCGAAATCGGCCTGTGCCATCCAGGCCGGCATCATGTCAGTCCGGTTCCACAACAGCGTGTGACCGCGCAGCTTTAAGCCGTTATCGGCGGCAAAGGCGGCAACCTCATCGGCAGGCTTGAAGTCGTAATAGTCTGCCTTCCAGCCGACAATCGTATAGGCTTTGAGCTCGTTTTCCGGCACGATCGCTGCACATTCGTTGACGACGATCCGGCGATAGTCGGCATCGGCCAGGGAACCTGTCAGGGTTCCAGCCGGCCCGGCGGCGATGGAACTGCCAAAGACGACGCCCTTGGCAGCGGCCAGGGTCTTGAGCGGAATGACACCGGGCGAAGCCATGGCGGCGGTGCCGGCCAGCCCGGCCGCGGCGCCCATAAGGACGCCGCGCCGGGCCAAGTTTGCAGAGGTCATGGAACACCGTTGTCATTGGAAACTTGGTGCAAGTGCACCATTTCCAGCAACGGCTGTCAACGCCTCACTGTGCCAGGATATACGCCGCCAGCACCTTGCGGTCGTCTTGGCTGATGCCTTCGAAAGCCGGCATGGCGTGCGGGCTGCCCCACACACCCTGGCCGCCCTTTTCGATACGGCCGGCGATATAGTCAACCGCATCGGCGCGGTCGCGGTACTTCTCCGCCACCTTCTTGTAGGAAGGGCCGACCGATTCCTCGTCGACCTGGTGACACGACAGGCAGGCATTCTCCTCAATCAGCGCCATGGCCGGCGAGACCGGCGCCGCGGCGACAACGGGTGCCGCCGCTTCCAGCTCACCTGGCCGGAAGACGATGCGATACAGGCCCGACGTCGGGTTGGGCGCATTCCATTTCGGACCGTAGGCCAGGACGTAGAGGTTGCCATCCGGGCCGAACATCATGTCGATCGGGTTGTCAATTTTCACGCTTGGCGCCAGATCAAGGATCTGGCGGACATTGCCCTGGCTGTCAAAGTCGACGACCTTGACGTAGCTGCGCACGAAATCCGAGATGAACAGCTTGCCGTCGTACCAGGCCGGCAGGTTGGTTGTCGCCGGAGTCCGGGGCCTGCGATAGACGCCGCCCGCCGTGGCGGAGCGGCCACCGCTCCCAAGCTCCGGGAAGATCGAGGATTCGTTGTACGGATAGTACAGAAGGGCCGGACGGGCTGGCGGCAAGACCTTCGTGCCGGTATTGCGCGCCGACGGATTGACGGGACGATCCGGGTCGAAGGCCTTGCCGTTCTCGCCGGTGACGAAGTCGTGCTTGTGGTAGGGATAGTTGTTGCCGATAAACAGTGGCCAGCCGTAGTTGCCGGGGCTCTTGATTTCGTTGATCTCATCGTGGCCGCGGACGCCGCGATTGACGTCATCGGTACTGGAATCCGGACCGACATCACCGAGATAAAGGTAGCCGGTCTTCGGGTCCTGGGCCAGGGAGTAGGGATTGCGGAAACCCATGGCGTAGATTTCCGGCCGGCCCTGGCGCGCGTCGGTGAACAGATTGCCCTTGGGGACCAGATAGCCGCCGGCGGGCTTGGGCCGGATGCGCAGGATCTTGCCGCGCAGGTCCTGGGTGTTGCCGGACGAGCGGCCAGCATCCATGTCGGTGCCGGTGGGGCGATTATCCAGCGGCGCGAAGCCGTTGACATCCTTGTCCCACGGATTGGTGTTGTCGCCCGTGGTGATGAACAACTCACCGGCCTTGTTGAACAGCAGTCCGCTGCCGGTGTGACAGCAGGTGTCTTCGATCGGTATGTCGATCAGAGTGTCAACCGGAGTCAGGCGCCCGGCCTTTACATCCAGCCTGAACCGGCCGACCCGGTTCATCATCTTGCCAGCTTTTCCGCGCTTCGAATGCTGGATGTAGAGGATGCGGTTCGCGGCAAAGTTGGGGTCGACGGCCAGGGCATAGGCGCCGTGCTCGCCGTTTGAGGAATCAAACGCCACCATGCCAACGGTCTTGCGCGTGCCCCAGGTCGGATCGACGTGGATCAGAGCGCCGTTGCGTTCGATGATCAGAATGCTGCGGTCCGGCAGGAAGTCGAAGGCGATTGGCTCGTTCATATTGGAGACGACGGTTTCACGCGTCATGCGCTCGGCCGCCGGGCGGATCCTCGCGTAGTCGCGATCCTTTTTGCCGACCGCATAGATCAGGCCGTGGAGCATCAGGCGCTGCATGATCGGCTCGGCATAGGACTCGTTGCGGTGACCCAGGCCAATGTAGAAGGCGCGCCCGCCGTCAAAGTCGTTCGACCACACCATGTTGCTGATGCCCTGGGATTGGGCACCCTGATAGCTTTGGCTGTCGATCTGCAGGATGTGGTTGAGGAACGGGCTGACGTCGCGATAGTCGTACCATTCGTCGGTGAAGCGCATCTCGCCCTTCCTGGCCAGGGCCGGATCGGCGGCGATGGCGGGATGGTGCGGGTCGGCAACCACCAGGCGGGCTTCCTGGATGGCCGGATGGTGCTTGAAGTGGCCGCCGATCAGCTTGGTGAACCACGGCCACTTGCCGTCGCTTTCGGTGTCGGTGGCCGAGTGGATGCCCAGCAGGCCCCCACCCGACTGGATAAAGCGCTCGAAGGCCGCCTGCTGGTTGTCATCGAGGATGTCGCCCGTAGTATTGAGGAAGACGACAGCGTTATAGGTCTTCAGGTTGGCATCGGTGAAGACGGAGGCGTCTTCGGTAACAGTGACGCTGAAGCCTTCCTTTTGCGCCAGCGCCTTCAGGGCCGCCTGGCCGGTCGGGATCGAGTCGTGGCGGAAGCCGGCGGTCTTGGAGAAGACCAGAACCTGCGCCCCCATCAGCGGCCGCGAGGCGGCCTTCGTTGGGGCTTTAGCGGCCCAGGCGGCAAAGGCTACGGCCAGCGCCGCCAATACCAGTATCAGCCCTGCCAGAACTTTCCAGCGCCCCAGGCCCATTCGTTGAACTAAAGCCATTGTTTCCTCTCAATCTTTTCTAGTGTTCTTGTTGTTCTTTTCTTCTCCTCCCTGTCAAAGATGGGGAGGTGGCGTGCAAGGGAGCCGTCTTCAGGCGACCGCGTCGAGACGGAGGGGGCCCTTCGGCCGCCTAAGCTAGAACGCTTTACTCAAACTCACTGTCACATTACGTCCCCGCGCCCGGAAGCCGGCCACGGTTTCATACGCTTCATCCAGCAGATTGCCCACCCTTACGCTGGCCGCCAGGCCATTGTCGAACCGATAGGCCACCGTCAGATCGCTGCGCACATACCCTTTCAGCGTGACATCGCCGGTCGGGATCGAATTCGAAGCACGCTTGCCAACATAGCGGTTATCCAGCCTTACCGTCCAGGCCGGCAAAGGCGTCCAGGTCAGATCGAAGGCCGCTGTCAGGTCCGGGCGGTGCAGCAAACCGTCCTCACTGCCGTTGACTTCGTTATGCATGGTCGAAATCCGGCCTTCGTAGGCGACGCCCGGCCCGATCGGTCCATCCAGCGCCAGATCAATCCCTGAAATCGCAACCTTGTCGCGGTTGACCAGCTTGAAGGTGGTAAAGTCGAAATCGATCAGGTTGCGATAGACGGTGCTGTGTGCCGTCACCGTCAGACGCGCCACACCGAAGCGATAGGCGACGCGGACATCACCGCCTTCGCTTTCCTCCGGGCGCAGATCCGGTGAACCGACCAGCGGATCGCCCAGGGCATAGAAGCTTGGTACCTTCAGCGACCGCCCCCAGGCCCCGGCCAGGGCCAGGCGGTCGTCGGCCGACTGCCATTCCAGGCTGGCGCGGTGGCTCCAGGCGGCCTTGTCATTATCACGGGCATCGGCACGCACGCCACCGCGGACCGCAAAACCGTTACCGAGCCGGACCAGGCCTTCGCCAAAGACACCGGCGCTGCTACGGTCCTGCTCGAAGCTGGCTGGCAGCGTAAAGAAACCGAAATCGAGCACGCCGTCGACCTCGCCGCTCTCACGCATCAGTTCGACCCCGGCGGTATAGTCGATCCGGTTGCCGTTGGCGCGATAGGCGGCCGTCGCCTGGACGCGATCGAAGCGGCTGGTCTGGATCGTCGCCGGCGTACCACCGCCCAACGGATCGCCCGCAGCCGGGGTATATTGCTCCTGGTCGCGGCGGAAGGCCGCCAGGTTCAGGCTGAAACTGCGGCCATCGCCGGTGTTTTGCCGGAAGGACAGGCCCGCCAGACGGTCCTTGTCCTGGATATGCTGCTGTTCACCGTTGGAATAAAGGATGCCGCCGCTGGCGACGTCGAAGCCTTCGCGGTCGCTGTCGGCGGCGCGAACAAACAGGCTCAAGCGGCCGTCGCGGGGCGTCGCGCCGGTCAGCTTGGCCGTCACGGTCGACAGGGTGCGCCACTGGCCCAGGTCGTGGTCGCCGTCTTCGCCGTGGCGGACCGCCCCGGTCAGCGTCCAGTTGGGCGTAAGTGCCATGCCGCCGGCCAGGCGGGCGGCATAGTTTTCGTCGGCGGAAGCAGAGATGCGGACCGTCGGCGCGCGCGGCAGGTCCAGTTCCGTGGTCACCACACCGGCGAGGGCGCCGGAACCGTAGAGGGCCGACAACGGCCCCTGTCCTACCGTGACGGCAGAGATTTCATCGCCGGCCAGGGTAGAGAAATCATAGGCGCCGCCGCGCGAATCGCCGAGGTCATGGACCGGAACGCCTTCGATCAGCACGGGCGTAAAGTTGGCATCGGCGCCACGCACAAACAGTTCGGCACGCGAACCGGCAACGCCGCCGTCCAGCACGGTCAGGCCAGGCACGCCCTCCAGGACATCGTTGATCGACTGGCCGTCCTTCGCCGCCCGGCGCTCGGACCACGGCACGCCAGTTTTCAACCGTGTACTGACAATGGTGACTTCGGTGACCTCATCTGCGGCAACGGGAAACGCTACGACAGCCAAACTGAGGCCGCAAAGAGCCAAACACAACTTCACACGCAACTCCTGAACTACCCAAGCCGAGTTGCAGCACGAATTGACCTGAGGTTCAACATGTAACTGGTGTAAAGCGAAACGCTATCATCTCGCCCGACCTTCTTGGATAGCGTGCCAGGACGTTCGGCGTCGCGTTGGTAGCGTGGCCGGCTGAGACAGGTTCTGCAACCTAGCTGTCGGACAGGCCTCACAAAGCCTTGTATGTGAAAGTCCTGAAGCGCGCTTCGCCGGTACCGGCAGCATAGAAGCCCGGCTTCAGCATCAGGAAGCCGCCACGGACGTTGTGATGGTAGCCCGAGACCTCCATGCCGCGGTCAAAGCGCTTCCAGGTTACGCCATCCAAAGAGGTATGGAAGCTGACGATATGGTGGTGGTTGCGCATCCGCATAAACATCCGGCGGCCGTGTGGATTGGCAGGCCGGCCGCGCTCGATGCCGTACTGATGAGTGATGAAGCGGTCCTTGTCGAAGCCCAGGCCGCAATAGAGCTTCTGATCGTAGAACAGCAGGAGGCCGGCGCGCGCACCTTCGTCAATCTCGATCTCCATTTCGATCTCATAGGCGGGATCGCCGACGACGGTGATCAGTGGCGACGAGGAGGACGGCGCTTCGCCGGTGGCGGTCAGGTGAAGCACACCGTTGTCGCGGCGGATGCGTTTGGCTTCGTCGACCGAGGGGTTGAAGAAGTTCCACTGGATGCCGTACTTGTCCTGGCTGAAGTCGTCCGACAGGGCGAAGCCGTGATCCTGGGCGACCCCACCCCTGGGTTTGGCGATCGGTTGCGACAGGTCGCCGCCGCCAAAATCGAACCAGCCATCGTTCGACCAGGTGACCGGCGCCAGCAGTGTCTGGCGGCCCAGGGTCCACAGGCCGTTCTCGTAGCCGTGATAGACGCTCCACCAGTCACCGGAGGGGCCTTCAACCAGGGTAGCGTGACCGCGTGACCACCATTTTTCGTCCAGTGAGGTCGTACGGACCAACGGGTTGCGCGGGTGCTGTTCCCACGGGCCGTTGATCGACTTCGAGCGCGCCGCGATGACCATATGGCCGGTGGGCGGGCCGGCCGTCCCGCCAACCGCCAGGACCAGATAGACGTAACGGCCTTGACGCGTGACCTTGGGGCCCTCCGGGGAAAAGCCTTCAACGTCCCAGTCGTCCGGATATCTCCACGGATCGTAGACATGCTCGGGTGCGCCGACCCGCGACAGGCCATCGTCCGAAAGCCGCACCCGGTCGCCGCCCGACAGGAACAGCCAGCGCGAACCGTCTTCGCCGACCGCATGGCCGGGGTCGATATGGGCCGGCAGGTCAAGGTCGATCGGATCGGACCACGGCCCCTTGATGTCGTCGGCCCAGATAACCCACGAGGTCGTCTTGCTGCCCGGGGCCGTCGTCTTTTTGGTCGGGATATAGAGGTAGTAGCGGCCTTCGTGCTTGCAAAGTTCCGGCGCCCATACCGAACCGATATTGCGCGTCAGGGCCGCCGTGACCGGCTGCCAGTTGACCAGGTCCTTCGAATGCCAGATGACCAGGCCCGGATAGGCGTCGAAAGTCGAAAACGTCATGTAGTAGTCCGACCCGTCCTTCAGGATCGACGGGTCCGGGTGGTCGCCGGCCATGATCGGATTGAGGAACCGACCGTCCCCGAGATCGGCCTTGCGCTGGCCTTCGATACCGCGCGCCCAGGTGACAGGTGTGGTGTCGGCGGCGCGGGCGACGGCAGGCGCGCCGAACAGCAGGGCGCCAAGGCCTCCGAATTTAAGCGCGTCGCGGCGGCTGGTATTGGACATATCATATACTTTTATGGTTTGGCCGGCGGCGTCAATACCGTATCGACGTCAGCGTTACGATCGACGACCAGCCGGCCATCGACCAGCTTTAGTTCGGCGACCTGGATCACCGTGCGCTGGTTCCAGTGTGGGTCCTCGGGCTTTTCCGCGCCTTGGTGCACAAAGTAATAAATAAACGCGCGGTCGCCCGACACCACCACATCGGGATGCTGGCCCTTGGCGCGGTCGGTCGGCTTTACGCCCGGCTCAGCCAGGATAAAGCCGTCCTGCTGCACCCAGGTCGTGGCATCGTCGGAACTCAAAACCGCCAGGCCCTTCCAGGCGTCGAAGACCATCCAGTACTTGCCGGCAAGGCGGAACACCTTCGGGCCCTCTCCGGCCGTCTGACTGACCGGGGAGTCGCTGATCCGCTTCCAGGTTTTGAGATCCGGGCTGTCAGCCGCCATGATGCGCGAACCGACGGTCTCGTCCTTGTACCACAGGCGATACCGGTCCCCGACCTTGATGACGGCCGCGTCGATGATCCGGCCGATGTCGAGTTCGACGTCGCCGGCGCAGGACCAGGACTTGAGGTCCGGGCTGGTCAGGTGGACGATGCGGCTGGTGGCGCCGGGCTGACCCCAGCGGTTGAAAATGCCCGGCACGATGGTCAGCCACATGTGATAGGTATCGCCATCACGGAAGACCTCCGGCGCCCACAGGGTCACGCCGGTGCACTCCGCCGGAAACACCGCCGTGCCGCCATAGTCCCAGTTCAGGCCATCGGCCGAGGTCGCCACACCGATCGGCGTGGCATGGACCCAGGCGACGTCCTTCAGGTCGGGCAGCTTCATCGTGGCGCGACGATTGGTGTAGAACATGGTCCAGCGCGCCTGGGCCTCATCCCAGACGATCGAGACATCGGCGGCGCCGTCGTAGACCGGGTCGCGGTACAGCGGCTTTAGCGCCACCTTCAAAGCCGGCGCCCAGGTGAAGCGGACACCGTCCTTGCCATCGGACTGCGGGCCGGGGCTATCGGCGACCACTGCGCCAGACTTGTTGTCTTTTTGGGGATCGATGCGCAGGAAGCGGTTGGTGACCAGCGACATCAGCGCCAGCTCACCGGTCGGGGTCTCGATCCACTGAAAGCTTTGAGCGGTGCCAGGCTTGCCCGTTTTGAGGCTGACCGCGCCATCGGCGGCCACGGTCAGGTACATGTCGCCGGATTTGAGCGCGGCACGGCCGAGCTTCATGTCAACAACTGTGAAATCGGCCGGCGCGCCGCGGGCAGGTTTGCCATCGGTCACGCCCAGGCCGGTCGGCGCCGCCCACGAGGTCAGGCGGACCTGTTGGCCATAGGGGATGGGCTTCATCAGGCCGCGCGGATGGGGCTCATGGACATCGATGGCGTCGAAATCGGCAAAGCCGCCTTCGGCGCGGCGGGTGTTGTAGGCGAACAAAGAATAGCGCACGCCCTGGAAGGTGATCAGCTGAAACGCCATGGTGAAGGGCTCACCGACCGGCATAAAGGTCTCGCCATCGGTCGACCAGGAGAACCGCGCGATCTCGGTCAGGAAATCGGCCTCGGCGCGCAGCCAGACCCTGGTGGCGTCGATCTTCACCCGGGTGGTGGCGTTGGTGTATTCGTTGAACTGGACGAGGAACAGCCCGTCATCGCCGCGCTCGACGCCGATCCAGGCATAGGGCTTGTTGGTCAGGGCCAGACCGGCGACATCGCCGGGCTTCAGGCCGGCCGCGTCTAACACGGCGGTCGGGGTCGACTGCGGCCCGATGGCGCGCTGGGTTAAGGTATTGCGCGCCGTCCAGAAATCGGCTGCCGGCAGGGTATGCAGCCGCAGATGTCCAGGCCGCTCGGTCAGGGACCATTTGGCATCGACGGGAACGTGGCTCCATTGCCAGACCGGTTTCAAGGCGGCACCGGCGAAGTCGTCGCTGCGTTCGTACGGCATGTGCGGCGCGACCTTATATTTCGTCTTGGGTTTGACCCAGGTGCGCGGATTGCGCGTCAGGTTGCCGGGCAGGCCGAAATAGGGCCAGCCATCCTTCCAGGTTATGGGGGCCAGGGCCGTCAGGCGGCCGACGGAGTTGTAGTCCATCATCGAAAAGCCCCACCACTCGCCTTCGGGGGTCTGGACCAGGCCGCCCTGGTGCAATGACATGCGGCCATTGGGCGCCGGGTTACCGGGGTGGATGCGCAGGAAGGGCTGGCGGCCGCCAACTCTGTTGCCTTCGGCCAGGCCAAAGTCCTCATCGATGCTGATGGCCTGGTTGACCTCATACGGCCCCCAGATGGTGTCGGCGCGGGCCGCCGGCATGCGCATGCGATCGTTGAACCAGGCCGAGGTGATATAGTACTTGCCATTCAGCTTGTAGAAGTGGACGCCTTCGCCCATGCCGGCGGTGTGGGGGATGATCTCGCGCTCGGTGCCGGGGACAATGTCGGTCAGGTCGGCGTTCAGTTCGGCCATCCGGATGCCCTGATAGCCCCAGATCATATAGGCTTTTCCGCCGTCAAACAGCACCGACAGGTCGTGGAAGGACCGCTTCATCTGGCTGTGGGTCCAGGGGCCTTTCGGGTCGGTGGCGGTGAAGACCTGGGTCGTCTGGCCGTTGACGTTGCTGAAGATGTAGAATGTGCCGTCGTGATAGCGCAACGTCGGCGCCCAGATGCCCTGGCCGTAGACGCCCTTGCCGTCTTCGAGGCGGAAGCCCGGCCCGAGATCCAGCTTGGGGCTGGCATAGGTCAGGAAGGTCCAGTTGACCAGGTCCTTGGAATGCAGGATCGGCAAGCCCGGCATGGAGTGCATGGTGGTGCCGGTGAGGTAATAATCGTCGCCGACGCGGATCAAATCGGGATCGGAAAACTCATCGTAGAACAGCGGGTTGGTGAAGGTGCCGTTGCCATTATCGGAAGTCCATGTTTCGGCGCGGGCGGCGGAGATGCCGGCGAGGCCGAGACCGAGGGCGATGACCAGTCCGGTGATGAACGAACGCATGGGATTCCTGCCTGTGGCTTTTTATATGTCTGACAAATTTCTAGCGTGCTAAGGCTTGATACGGCAAGGGGTTTGTGGATTTGGCGGGGCAGCGGAGCGTTTGGAAAAAAACTTTAAGCGCTTGTTGACGCACGAAATGTTTGTGCTTATAGGTCGCCGCCTCCGGTCTAGGCCGGGGACCGCAGACCTAGAGACGTGCCCAGGTGGCGGAATTGGTAGACGCGCTGGCTTCAGGTGCCAGTGATGTAACAGTCGTGAAGGTTCGAGTCCTTTCCTGGGCACCATCTGCTAAAGCCGCGCGGCGGCAAGCTCCTGAAATTCAGTGACATTCTTGAGCTCGTCATAACGCCTCGGGTGGCGAAGTCGAGTGCGCGGCGCTGTGCAACATATCCGGAGCAGCCACCGGCTAAGCGGTCTCAACTCTAAGACAGAACCTGCAATCCGTGTTTTTGGATAACCGTCAACAGCTTCAGCGCCATCCCGCTAGGCCGCTTTGCGCCCGTCTCCCATTTCTCGACGGTGGATTGGCTGGTGTTCAAATACCTGGCAAACACAGGCTGGCTGACACGATTGGCTTCGCGCAACCGCTTGATATCCTGCGGCTCAAAGGGTGCCGGCGCTTCAAATGCCGCCTCGGCAAAATTACGCAGCGTTGTTTTGTCAATAGCGCCAACCTTGTGAAGCGCTTTCGCGGACGCATGGATGGCCTCAAATGCATCGCTCTTGTATATTCTTTTTGTCATCTCGATACGCCTTCACCATTTTGGCTGCAAATTTCGATAAGGTCCCCGTCGTCCAGCAGACTTGCCAATTGACCCGGTTGCAAGGCTGCGTACCCTTTGGCCAGTTCCCGGAATGCCCGTAATTCGTCATCACCGATATTGGGCCGATCCTTCTTGGCGAAGAGATATTCGTAGAACCAGAATCCGTCCGTCCTGGCCAGAATGATAGAGCGGTACATATTCTTGTTAAGGCGTTTTTTGAAAACGCCACCGCCCAGATCATCGGCTTGTCCTTTGACAACTTCGGCAATGGCCTCACAAAGTTCGTCGTCTCCAATTCGCGCTTTGCGCGCCGCCCTGGAAAACCACCCGGACTTGCAGACACGATACGAGATGATCTTCTCCACCATGAAAATACTATAGCACCAGGTGCTATCTTTTTCAAGAGATCGATTTGTCGAAGACGGCGGACCTTTGCTCGCCTCAGCCTGCGGGTTGAATAACAAATTCTGCCGGATCCTGTGAAAAGTCGCACCACCGGTGCGACAATTATGCCTGCTCTGAGTCCCGCGAAAATCGTCTCTGACCTCTTAACGACCTCCCGACACGGAATTTTGCCCCAGTTGCTCCGCTACAATCTGGTCAAAAGACCTAGCCGCCACGTCGCCTTCGACCCCCTGCTCTGTCCGCTGTGTCAGAAACGCCTTCAAATCAGACCATGCCTGCTCGCGCCGTGCCGGCCGTTGTTCATCTGAAACTTCCATTGTCCCGCCCCTCTACGACGAAAACGCCTTACGGTCCCGTCGGGAAATCGCGCTGATAGATGTCTCGGGCAGCGTGATTCAGTTTATATCCGGCCATTGCGTCGCAGGTCTTCTTTTATTTCCGCCAAGAGAGCCTCCCGGGACACGGTTGCCGACCCTTGCTGCTCCGCCGCAGCGAGATGCGCACGAATAGCCTCAATCTCAGCGGCGGTTTCTTTCTCGCGAACCTGACGCTCGCGTATCAGTTCTCGGATGACTTCACTTTCGTTTCCATAATGGCCGGTCGCGACCTGCCCGGCGATCCAATCATTTTGTTGGTCCGTAACGGAAATGCTCTTTTTCACCATAGCCATAGCGCCCAACCTCTCGAAACTGCATGCTACACTGTAGCATATTATCCCACAATCATGGTGCCGGGAAGTGTGGCCGCTCCTAGTTCCAACGCGAAAAAACGTCTCAGCCCCCTTAACGCTCTGAGGTTGCGCTGTCGCTGCAGTTCAGTACTTAAGAATTTGACCACGAACGGCACGAACAGACACGAACTTCAGGTCTTTTGCCCCACGGCCGCGCAGCGGCAATAGCTTCAAAAAGGAGGTCCACAGATTACACAGATTTCTTGTCGGTTCTTAATCTGTGTAATCTGTGTAATCTGTGGATCCCATCTTGCGAAGATGCCGCTGCGCGGCGACGTCAAGCCAATCCGGAAGTTCGTGTTCGTTCGTGCCGTTCGTGGTTAAAATTCTTCTTCCGGTTTTGCGATACCCGCAGACGAACAAGATCTTTGACCCCATTACGGTATGTCTCACGCGAAGACGCGAAGAACGCGAAACGACATCGCACTCGAGCCAGGCCAAAACGAATATGACGCCGTTGCGCGGCTGGTGCAAACGAGGGCAAAGACTTCGAGCGAATGCTCCGTTTGGTCATTGGAAAACCATGACATTTGTCGCGGCTTTGCGATGCGACAGAATAGATGCCCCTTGTGTGTTTGATGGTCCAATCAACGCAGCTGGCTTTGTCGCTTACGTCGAACAGTGCCTGGTGCCTACCCTAAAACGTGGTGACATCGTCGTTGCCGACAATCTGTCGTCCCATAAAGCCAAGGCCGCAAGAAAGGCTATCCGGGCTGTAGGAGCAAGGCTGATATTCCTGCCCCCCTATAGTCCAGACCGGAATCCAATCGAACAGGCCTTTTCAAAACTCAAGCATCTTATGAGGAAAGCAGCGGAGCGCACTCAAGAGGCTACATGGCGAACGCTCGGCACCCTCTTGGATCTGTTCCCGCCAACCGAATGCGCCAACTATTTCAAAAATTCCGGATATGTTTCAACTTAAAGTCATAACGCTCTAAGATAGGGAAAGATTTTGATCGGGTTTTGATCCTGAGGGTCCAAAAGGCGGATGCAGCGGTCTAAAATCTGAAAACGCTGAATAAAATCAGTGGAAGTGGCTGTTTATAGTTTTTGATCGGGTTTTGATCGTGGGGCGCAAATGATCCAAAATGGTCCAATGTTTTTCGTTGGTGGAATGTCATGAACTTCGCAACCATTCCCGCTGTATTTACGTACGTTTTTCTGATGCGCCAATTGTGACACCACTGGTGACACAATTGCCATGGACGAAGCAGCCTAGACGTTCGTGTCTGTTCGTGCCGTTCGTGGTCAAACTTCTTCTTCCGGTTCAGCTCGCCATTGACGGGGGTGAAAGGTCGCCTTACGCAACTGGCAAGATAGGCTTGACCGTTCAAGGGCGTGCACGTCGCGCCGCGCCACATAGAGGGACACAATGAATCAGGTTGCGCCCGGCGATGACTTTGCACCGATTATCCGGCTGATCGAGGCGTCGCGCCAAAAGGCCTACGCCGCGGTCAATACGGCCCTGATCGAACTCTACCTTCAAATTGGCGAGACCTTGAGCCGCAAGATTGCCAACGCCGAATGGGGTGAAGGCGTCATTCCGCGGCTGGCGCAGCATATTGCTTCGACCTATCCGGGACTGCGCGGATTTACACGGCCGAACCTTTACCGGATGCGGCTGTTTTACGAGACTTACCGTGATGTTCCAATTGTCGCGGCACTGCTGAGACAATTGCCATGGACACATCATCTGATCATCATAGGGCAAAGTCAGCGTCCGGAAGAACGTGAATTCTACCTGCGTCAGGCCATAGCCGAAAAATGGAGCAGCCGCGAACTGGAACGACAGTTCAAATCGGCGCTATTCGAGCGGACAGTCCTAAATCCGCCAAAAGTGTCAGCGGTGATGTCACAATTGTACCCCCAGGCCGCAACCGTCTTCAAAGATGCCTATATGGTTGAATTTCTGGGACTTTCGGACACGCATTACGAAGCCGATCTGCATCTGGGCCTGCTGGCCCGGCTGAAGGCCTTCCTGATCGAACTGGGCGGTGACTTCTGTTTTGTCGGCTCGGAATATCCGCTTCAGGTCGGCGGCCGCGACTTCGCGCTCGACCTTCTGTTCTTTCATCGCGGCCTGAACGCCCTGGTGGCGATCGAACTGAAAATCGGCCGGTTCGAACCTGAGCATCTGGGCAAGCTCAGCTTCTACCTCGAAGCCCTGGACCGCGATGTCCGCAAGGGCCACGAAAACCCAACCATCGGCCTGCTGCTGTGCGCCAGCGCCGACGAAGAGGTGGTGGAATACGCCCTCAGCCGCAGCCTGTCCCCGGCCTTGGTCGCGCAGTACCAAACCCAGTTGCCTGACAAGGACCTGTTGCGCGCCAAGCTGCATGAGTTCTACCAGTTGAACACCGGCGGACAGGGGGAGAGCGCATGAGCGATGCCGAACAAAACCTGATCATCTACAACACCCGGGACGGCAAGGCCTCGGTGGCGCTGTTTGCGCGTGATGGCAATGTGTGGATGAACCAGAGCCAGTTGGCAGAACTTTTTGCCACCTCCGTTCCCAACATCAATACGCACATATCCAACATATTGAAAGAAAAGGAATTACCTGAAAATTCAGTTATTCAGGATTACTTAACAACTGCCGCCGACGGCAAACAGTACCGGGTCAAGTTCTATGCCCTGGACATGGTCCTGGCCATCGGCTTTCGCGTCCGAAGCGCGCGTGGCACCGAATTCAGACGATGGGCCAACACCCATTTGCGGCACTACCTGATCAAGGGTTTCGTCATCGACGATGACCGCCTGAAAAACGGTGGCGGCCGTGCGGACTATTTTGATGAACTGCTGGAACGCATTCGTGATATCCGCGCCTCCGAGTTACGCTTTTATCAAAAAGTTCGCGACCTACTGGCCCTGTCCTCCGACTACGATCCGACGGACAAGGCGACGCAGATGTTTTTTGCCGAAACCCAGAACAAGCTGCTGTTCGCCGTCGCGGGCATGACGGCGGCGGACCTTATTGTTGCGCGTGCCGATGCCAATGCCCCGAATATGAACCTGACCTCGTGGAAGGGCGCCAGAGTCCGCAAAGGCGATATTGTTACGGCCAAGAACTACCTCAACGCCGATGAGGTCGACAGCCTGAACCGCCTCACCGTCATCTTCCTTGAGTCCGCCGAACTCCGCGTCAAGGAACGCCGGGACCTGACCCTGGCCTATTGGCAGTCCAATGTTGACCGGCTGCTGGCGTTTAACGACAAACCCGTTCTCCAGAACAAGGGACGCATCAGCCACGCCGAGATGGAAGCCAAGGTGGCCCAGATCTATCAGGACTTCGACACCCGGCGCAAAAAGGAAGACGCCGCGCGCGCCGATGCCGATGACCTGGCCGGGTTGAGTCAGGCTGAGGCCAGTGTAAAATCGACACGCAAACGCGATAAAACCGCCAAAGGGGAATGATGCGGGGCGGGTTCACGCGGTTTCTGGAACTGATCGAAGGGCTGGCCGAATGAGTTTGAAGCAAGTTCAGTAAGAGTTTGACCACGAACGGCACGAACAGACACGAACTTCAGGTCTTTTGCCCCACGGCCGCGCAGCGGCAACAGCGTCAAAAAGGAGGTCCACAGATTACACAGATTACACAGATTTCTTGTCGGTTCTTAATCTGTGTAATCTGTGTAATCTGTGGATCCCATCTTGCTTGGATGCCGCTGCGCGGCGACGTCAAGCCAATCCGGAAGTTCGTGTTCGTTCGTGCCGTTCGTGGTCAAAAGTCTTCTTCCGGTTCTGCGATACCCGTAGACGAACAACATCTTTGACACCATTACGGTATGTCTCACGCGAAGACGCGAAGAACGCGAAACGACGTCGCACTTGAAGCCAATCCGGAAGTTCGTGTTCGTTCGTGCCGTTCGTGCCGTTCGTGGTTAAAAGTCTTCTTCCGGTTCTGCGATACCCGTGTCGGATATGGTGGTCGTGTCCCACTGAGTGGTGGAACTCAGGTGGTCGCGAAGCTGGCTGCCTAGCGCCCTGCAAGAGAGATGGCGCAGCCGCCGGCTAAATGTGTGGTTATCGCCAAATGTCGCAGCAGTGCCGCGACAATGGAACACGACCCCAAGACGAACAACATCCTTGACCCCATTAAGCGATTTACTCGCATTAGCCTGGGGTTTTAAAAAAAATTCTGCCGCATCAGGTTTGACATCGCCCATCACGCTAAAATCATCTCTGACAGCGAGTTCCATTATGTCACCAGTGGTGTCACAATTGCCGCGAATGCATTACGCTATCATCCCCAATACAGCGGCCCCGACTTCTCACTGACGACTCCACCGTAAAATGACCCGCCGTATATAATGCTGGGACGCTTAGCCAGGAAATCGGCAGCCTCTTCCGGCTCAATTACAGCGGCAAGTTCCGGTGTAATTTCACCCCTTGCCCAGCGGCCCGAATAGGAAAAGGCAGGATACTCGACAGCATAACGTAACCAAAGCTTGCCACACGTGACGCATTCTTTGATTTCGACTTCGGCGTGCCGACCATCTGTTTTGTCATCCGGCAACGACCGCCACAAGCGAAACTGCTGATAGGTTGCATCAAACTCTGCGCACCCGCATTTGATGGCACTGGTCATCAGAAGTTATGCTCTCTTTTTGGCAGCATGGGGCAAGGTTTTTCTGTCGACACGTCAAAAGCCCCTTACCCACTTTGCCAGGGCTCTTCCCTGCTTTGATCGGCTCATCACGGTTCTCCGGGCCGAAATATTTTGCTCGGCACGATCAGGCTCGCTGCCGGCACCCCGGCGTCTTTGTTGGACATACGCAGACGGTAGCCCTTTTCCAACCACACAGGTATATCGTCTGGATCACGCAAATAGACGTAATCTTTCGCAAACCGCGTCATGGAGACGACAAAGCTGCCGTCCTGATGTTCGTGAGGATAAATAACAGTTCCAGCCTTTGGACCACGTGCCACGAAGGCGTGCAATTGTAGTTTAGAGCTTCGGCTCATGGGTTTACCTTTCGATCGCCTGTAGCGACCTGGGATTCGTTGCATCCCAAAATTATCAGCATTCAGGTCACCCGGTTTTCAAAAGACTCTGTGTCAGAGCCTTTAAGAGATTGCCGTTGTGAACTTTAAAGATTGTAGTCATGGAACGGATTCATATCGGGCGGGTTGAAATTAACCCCGGCTTGGTGGAGACGTACCATCACAGCTTGAATCAAGGAAAGTCAAACGGGTTGATGAACAACGAACAGATCAAGCAGCTTGAAAAAGAGCTATGGGACGCTGCCGACAATCTGCGCGCCAATTCCAAACTAACGGCGGCGGAATACAAGGACCCAGTTCTGGGCCTCATCCTGCTGCGCTATGCGCAAAACCGCTATGATGAGGCGACGATCGCCATCGCGCCCAAGCTGGTCGGGCCACGCGGTACGCGGGCGGCGACGCAGGCCGACTATCTGGCCGCCGGGGCGATGATGTTGCCGGAACTGTCGCAATACGACCATCTGGCCAACCTGCCCGAAGCCGACGACATTTCCGAGGCCGTCAATTAGGCCATGCGCGCCATTGAAGCCAGTTATGCCGATCTGGCCGGCATATTGCCGAAAAACTATCAGGACCTGGACGCCGATCTGCTGCGCGAACTGATCCGCGTATTCAACAAGCCGTCGGTTAAAAAGCTGAAGGGCGATGTGTTCGGACGCATCTACGAGTACTTCCTGATGAAGTTTTCCATGGTTGGCGCCGGCGCCCAGGAAGGCGGCGAATTCTTCACCCCGCCGTCACTGGTGCAACTGATCGTCAACTTTATCGAACCCGACCATGGCATCATCCACGATCCGGCCTGCGGATCGGGTGGTATGTTTGTGCAGACGGGGCATTTCATCACGGAGCACAACAAGGCCGTCAATGAGACCATCAAGGTCTATGGCACCGAACTGAAAGCCAACAACGCCCGACTGGCCAAGATGAACCTGGCCATTCACGGTATCGAAGGCAAGATCATCGAATCCAACAGTTTCTATTCTGATCCGCATGACTTGGTGGGCCAGTGCGACTTCGTCATGGCCAATCCGCCGTTCAACGTCAACAAGGTCGATAAGGCACGCGATGTCGTCAAAACCGATCCGCGCCTGTTCCCCGATGTCGGCATCCCCAAGGCCGACAATGGCAACTATCTGTGGATCCAGTACTTCTACCATTACCTCAACGCTACCGGACGCGCGGGCTTCGTCATGGCATCATCCGCGACGGACGCGGGCGGCTCAGAAAAGCTGATCCGGCAAAGGCTGATCGAGACAGGCGCGGTGGATTGCATTGTCGCGGTGGGGAATAACTTCTTCTATACTCGCTCCCTCCCCTGCCATCTGTGGTTTCTGGATCGCGGCAAGCGGGCGGAGAACAAGTCGAAGATCTTGATGATTGATGCCCGCAATACGTTTCGACAAGTCAATACGACACTGCGCGACTTTTCACCCGATCAGGCGGTCGGTCTGACCGCCATCGTCAAAGCTTATCGCGGTGAAGATGTTACAGACGTATTTGCGTCAAATGACTGGCTTAAAGCCACATTCGCGAATGGTCACTATGAGGACATTGACGGCCTATGCAAAATCGTCGACCTCGGCGAAATAGAAGAAAATAACTTCAGCTTGACGCCCAGTCAATACGTGGGCTTCAACGTCTTTATAGACAATGAATTCGATTATGAGGCTCGCTTAATTCAAATCCACACCGAACTCTTCGAGTTGTATTCCGCGTCGCAGATGCTGACAAAGGAAATCCTTGGGATAAAAAGTTTATGATCGGCACGATGCAGACTTTGGGTGATATGTGTACTTTTATTAACGGCGGAGCCTGGAACGAAAGTGAATACGTCTTAACTGGCATTCCCGTTCTAAAAGTCTCAAATATAAGAGGGAGATCCGTTGACAAATCCAATTTGAGTTTTCTGCCAGAGACGTCTCTCGCAAAATATTCAAGGCACGCATTGCAGGAAGATGATCTTGTAATAGCTACCGTTGGATCGCATCAAACACTAGTAAATTCAGCCGCCGGCAGATCAATTTCGATAAAGTCCGATGCTGTTGGTTTTTTGCTAAATCAGAACGCAGTTTGTATTAGAACAAAAGATCCTCTGGTTCTCGATCAAAAGTATCTTACCTATTTGGGAGGGGAGGAGAAATTTAAGAACTATATCCAATCGCGAGGAAGAGGAGCGGCAAACCAAATGCGAATTGCCGTCGGTGAAATAAAAGGGTACGCGCCACTGCTGTCCCACAGGACATTTTC
>NZ_AWGC01000049.1 GCF_000495835.1 Asticcacaulis sp. AC402 | reverse complement strand
CCGGTAATACCTCTGACAATCGTCTCACGGGCAGCATGGGCAACAACCGCTTGACCGGGCTTGGCGGCAACGACACGCTGACCGGCGAAGACGGGGCCGATCTTCTCGATGGCGGTCTCGGCGACGACACGCTGGTGGGTGGACTGGGTAATGACAGCTTCGTCGTTGACAGCGCTGGCGACGTCCTGACCGAACTGACCAACGGCGGTGCTGACGAGGTCCAGGCTTCGTTCACTTACATCCTGGCCGAAGACCTGGAAAACCTTCTGCTGACAGGAACGGGTGACCTTAACGGCACGGGTAATGGCCATGACAATCGTCTGACGGGCAATACGGGCAATAACCGTTTGACCGGGCTTGGCGGCAACGATCGGCTGGACGGGATCCTGGGGGCTGATACCCTGGTGGGCGGCCTGGGCAACGACACCTATTACGTCGACAACCCCGCCGACAATGTCGTCGAAAACCACCTCGCAGGCATGGACCTTATTGTCTCAGCGATCAGCTATTCACTGGCCGGACGCGCGGTCGAGAGCCTGACCCTGACCGGCGAGGCCAACCTCAACGCGACGGGTAACGGCCTGGCCAACATCCTGACCGGTAATGCCGGCGCCAATCTGCTCGATGGCGGCCTGGGCGCGGACACCTATGCCGGCGGTGTGGGCGACGACACCTTCGCGGTCGACCATGTCCAGGACCTGACCCAGGAAGTCGAAACCGACGCTGGCATCGACACGGTTATCGCCTCGGTCAGCTACAAGTTGTTCGATACCGGAACGGAAGTGTTGACGCTTACAGGCGCAGGTAATTTGAACGCGACGGGCAATGTCGCTGGCAATACCCTTACCGGGACGATCGGTAACAACCGGCTGGACGGCGGTGCGGGTGTTGACACGCTTTCGGGCGGGCTGGGCAACGATACCTATATCGTCGATGTCACGGGTGATGTGGTTGTGGAAGGTGCTGACAGCGGGATCGATATCGTCCAGTCCAGCGCGACCTGGACCCTGGCGGCCAATGTCGAAAACCTGTTCCTGACCGGTGTGGCTGCGGTCGACGGCTTTGGCAACGATATGGGCAACCTCCTGTTCGGCAACAGTGCGATCAATACCTTGTCCGGCGGCCTGGGTGATGACACCTATGTCGTCACAGACGGCGACCTGGTCGTTGAAGCGGCCGGCGCGGGTAAGGATACGGTCCAGTCCGGCCGGACCTGGACCCTGGCGGAAAACCTGGAGAACCTGACTCTGACGGGATCGGAGGCGGTTGACGGCTTCGGCAACGCGCTTAACAATTATCTTTCCGGCAACACGGCGGTCAATGTGCTGACCGGCGGGCTGGGCGATGACAGCTACAAGGTCCACACCAGCAGCGATGTCGTGGTCGAAAGCGGCGGCGAAGGCACCGACACGGTCTTTGCCATCTCCAACTTTACGCTTTCGGCCAATATCGAGAACCTGACCCTGATCGGTATCAACCATGTCACGGCAACGGGCAATGCGCTGAACAATGTGTTGATCGGCAATACCGGCATCAACACCCTGACCGGCGGGTTCGGCGACGATACCTACTACATTCAGAATGCGACTGACACGATTATCGAGCAGCACCTGCAAGGGACTGACACGATTTTTTCCAGCGTCAGCTACTCGCTGTTCGCCCGGGCGATCGAGACCCTGATCCTGCAGGGGACGGAAGCGCTGACGGCTACCGGCAACAGCCTGGCCAACAGCCTGACCGGCAATGCCGGCGACAATATCCTGATCGGTGGCGGCGGCAACGACACCTATACCGTCCAGAATTCCGGCGACAGCACGGTCGAGAACGCCAATGAGGGCATGGATACCGTGCTGTCGAGCATTAGCTGGACGCTGGGCAACAATGTCGAAAACCTGACCCTGATCGGCATCAACCATGTCAACGCCACGGGCAATGCGCTAAACAACGTCCTGACGGGCAATGGCGGCATCAACACCCTGACCGGCGGTTTGGGCGATGACACCTACTACGTCCAGAACGCCACCGACACGGTCGTCGAGCAGCACCTGCAGGGGACGGACCTTATCTATGCGACGGTGACCTATTCGCTCTTCGGACGGGCGGTGGAGGCTCTGATCCTGACCGGCGCCGCCGACCTGAACGCCACCGGCAATAGTCTGGCCAACACCTTGACCGGCAATAGCGGGGCCAACACTCTGGACGGCCGGGCTGGCAACGATCTCCTGACCGGCGGCCTCGGCGCAGACGTCTTCCTGTTCGGGACAGCCAGCGGCACGGACACGGTTAGTGATTTCAATGCACTTCAGAACGACAGCATCAACATTCACGCCTACACAGGCGGTGTGGCCAATGCCGGTCTGGTCAGCCAGTCGGGGGGCAATGTCGTGATTACCCTGGGTGGTGGTAATGCAGTCACGGTGATCGGAGCCATGGTGGCCGACGTCCTGACCCAAATGATGTGGTAGAATTTTCCTTTGACAGAACGGCATTTTTTTCTGCCGTAAGAACGAAACATATCGGTCCGGCGAACGCTCTTGAGTGAAAATAGCGATTTATAACAATATATTACACGGCTTTTGAATTACAGTTTTCGCGTTCGTTGCCCTTGATCGAAAACTGTGCCAGTTTCTTTTCTTTGCCGTCGCTTCTGAAGCGGTTTTACTATTTTCGAGGGTATGTCATGGCGGGTAAGTTTTTCAAGTATAGCAAGACTTCGATCTGGCACGACGATGCCGAAGCTTCGGCCGCCGTGCTGCACTTCGAGCCTGATGCCCCGGGATCGTCGCCCCTGATGATCGCAACCGCGCGCGATCTGTCGCCGCAATCCGGTGCAGCGCCCACCTTGTTTCTGAACGGAGCCGCCGATACCGACTCCTCCCCTTCGCCGACCTTCCTGTCTCGCCCCTTTGCCGGCGCTGTCGACTCCAAAGCTTCGTCCGACTTTTCCGGTGACGCTCTGACGGGATGCCTCTGCTGCGGTGGTGGCGGTCTGGGTGGTGTCGGTGCTGCGCAGGGCACTTCGGGTGGCATCCGCGATGCGTCCCAGCCCGGCATCTCCGAAGTCTTGACCTATACCTATGACGGGGTGGACGCCCGTTACGAATATACCGGCAACCAGCTGATCGACGGCGCCATCTTCGGTTCGCGCTGGACGGTGACCAATATTACTTTCAGCTTCCCGGCGACCGGCGAATTCTACAACACGCCCTATTACGACCCGGCCTACATCGCAGAGCAAGTGCCCTTCAACGCCGCACAACAGTCTGCGGCGCTGTATGGCCTCAGCCTGATCAGCAGCTACACCAACCTGACCTTTACCCAGGTGACGGAAAGTGCCGAAACCCACGGCATTATCCGCATGTCGCAAACGACGGCGGACGGCGCTGGCTCGGCCGAGGGCAACTTCCCAGGTTCGGACGCCTCTGACGGCGACATCTGGTTCGGCCAGACGGGCCAGCCCTTCTACCTGACGCCCCGGATCGGCAACTGGGGCATGTCGACCATGATTCACGAAATCGGCCATACCATGGGCCTGAAGCACGGCCACTCCGATTATACCTTCTTCGACCTGACAGTTGGCGGCTATCTCGACGGTCCCGGACAGCACTTCGGCACTGCAGCCCTCCCGGCCGAAAAGGATGGCTGGGCCTGGTCTGTTATGACCTACCGTTCGGCGCCCGAGTTCGCCGTCGGCTTCCAGGGTGAGCAGTTCAACCAGCCGCAAACCTATATGCAGGCCGATATCGCCGCCCTGCAATTCATGTACGGCGCCAATTTCACCAGCAATGCCACGGATACGGTCTATACCTTCAATGCCACGACCGGCGAAATGTTCATCAATGGCGTCGGCCAGGGCGTGCCGGAGTTCGATGCCGTCGCCGGCGTCGGCAAGATCTTCCGTACCATCTGGGACGGCAACGGCACCGACACCTACGATTTCTCGAACTTCACCAATAACCAGACGGTCAACCTGCTGCCGGGTGAATTCTCGACCTTCAGCCTGGCACAACGGGCCGACTCGCGGCCGCTTGTCGCCGGATTTACAGCCCAGCCGGGTAATATCGGTAACGCCCTGCAATACCAGGGCGATGCGCGGTCTCTGATCGAGAACGCCATTACCGGCTCTGGCAATGACAAGCTCATCGGTAACGCCGCAATCAACACCCTGACCGGTGGTTTGGGTAACGACACCTACGTTGTCGACAGTAGCGACGTCGTTGTCGAAGCGGCTGATGCAGGCACTGACCTGATCATGGCGATCAGCAGCTACAGCCTGGGTGAAACTGTCGAAAACCTGACACTGCTGACAACGTCTGATGCGACCGGCAATGGCAATGACCTCGCCAATATCATTATTGGCGGCACCGGAAGCTATGATGTGCTGAACGGGCTTGGTGGCAGTGATTTCATCTATGGCGCTGCAGATATCCTGCCCGTCGCGCAAACCCTGAATGAAACTGGCCTGCCGCAGCATGACACCATCGCCAACGCGGTAAACTTGCCGGCTTCGTTATTCGGTGTCAACAGTGATGCCAATATCGTCAATTCGACAACGGTCCCGCACACGACGGTAACGGGCACCGGTGACGGCTTTTATGACGTATACAGTTTTGTCGTCGATGCCGCCGGCGTCATCGGCAGGTTCGACATCGACGCTTCAATCAGCCTGGATTCGTTCGTCGAATTGTTCGACGCGGGCGGCACGCGCCTGGCCTTTGACGACGATTCTGATACGTCCGAAGGCGGTGGTGGCAGCACCAGCAGTGGGGATTCCTTCCTGAGCTATACCTTCGTAACGGCAGGAACCTATTTCATCCGCGTCGGCAAGTACGTCACCAATACGACATCTGCGGCTCTGGACGTCGGAGACGGCTATACGCTGCACGTTTCTTTGGAAGGCAACGCGCTTCCGCCGGGGGTGCCGAATCCGGCTGACGGGGTCGATGCCATGGATGGCGGAGCCGGCGATGACACTCTGATGGGAGTAGCGGGCGACGATTATCTGACCGGGGGCGCCGGAGATGACAGCCTGGATGGCGGCACCGGCAACAATACGGCCAACTATTTCACGGCGTCGGGGGCCGTCACGGTCTCCCTGGCCCTGCAGGGCACAGCGCAAAACACAATCGGCGCCGGTACCGATACCCTGGTCAATTTCCGCGATCTGGCCGGGTCTTTCTTCAATGACAGCCTGACCGGCGACAACAACGGCAACCTGCTCAATGGGCAGGGCGGCGCCGATACCATGGCCGGCGGCCTCGGCAACGATACCTACTGGATCCTGGACGCGGGCGACGTTATCAACGAAGCGGCCGGCGCCGGGACGGATCTGGTCCTGGCGACCCTCGACTACTCTCTGGCCGGAAAGCAGGTAGAGAACCTGTTCCTGGCAGGAAATGACAATCTGAACGGCTCCGGCAACGGCCTGGCCAATCAGATACGCGGTAACGAGGGCAATAACGTCCTTTCCGGCGGCGCGGGCCTCGACACTCTGGATGGGCAAAATGGCAACGATCGGCTGGATGGCGGAACAGGTAACGACAGCCTGATCGGCTTTGACGGCAACGACACCTATGTCGTTGATGCGGCGGGCGACGTCGTGAATGAAAACGAGTTTATGACCGGTATTGATCTGGTCGAATCCTCGATTACCTACACGCTCGGTGCCTATGTCGAAAACCTGACCCTGACGGGTTCGGCCAATATCAATGGTACGGGCCATGCCGGCAACAATGTTCTGGTCGGAAATTCCGGCAACAATGTGCTGACCGGCGGCACTGGCGACGATACCTACATCATCCAGAACGCAGCCGACAACGTCGTCGAGGCCAGCAATGCCGGCATCGACCTGATCGTCTCCTCTGTGACCTACAGCCTCAGTGGCAAGCAGGTGGAAAACCTGACCCTGATCGACGGCGCGGGCAACATCAACGCAACGGGTAACGGCCTGGCCAACACTCTGCGGGGTAACGCCGGCAACAATAGGCTGGACGGTGGCTCCAACAGCGACTCGATCACTGGTGGCGCCGGCGACGACACCCTGATTGGCGGTAGCGGCAATGATACGATCGTCGCCGGCCAGGCCTCGGATGGGAATGACTCGGTGGATGGCGGTGACGGCAATGACCTCATCACCTCATCGGGCCAGGGCATCTATAATGCCGGCGGCGGCAATGACTACGTGTTTGCGGGGCTGACGGCGACCAGTGAGGTTATCGACGGCGGCACCGGAAACGACACGATAGACACGACATCGGTTTTTGCCGAGTACAGCGTGAACCTGGTGACGGGCGCGACCAATTATGGCGGCGAAAGCTATGTCAATTTTGAAAATGCCGTAACCGGCGAAGGCAATGACACGGTTATCGGCACGGCGGTTGCCAACGCGATCACGACGGGCGCGGGCAATGACTCGCTCGATGGCGGCGCGGGCAATGATACCCTGGTCGGTGGTGAAGGCGATGACTCCTACGTTGTCGAGTCGGTTGGTGATGGTGTCACCGAACAGTTTGATGACGGCAATGATCGGGTCATTTCGACGGTCAGCTACACGCTGAGCGACAATGTCGAGATTCTTATCCTGCAAGGCAGTGCCGATCTCAGTGGGACAGGCAATGGCCAGAACAATTTTATCTCCGGTCAAACCGGTAACAATACGCTCATTGGTCTGGGCGGCGAAGACGTTCTGGACGGCGGGACTGGCAATGACAGCCTGGTGGGGGGAACAGGTAACGACGCCTACGTCGTCGATGCCATCGGCGATACGGTCACCGAGCTGGCTGCCGAAGGTGACGACCTCGTCTATGCCGACATCAGTTTCACACTGGGCGCCAATCTGGAAAACCTTGTCCTTACCGGTATCGGCGGCACGTCAGGCACCGGCAATGACCTGAATAACATCCTGGAAGGTAACAGTGGCAACAATGCCTTGACCGGGCTGGGCGGGAACGATCAGTTGATCGGCGGCGCCGGCAACGACACCCTGCTGGGCGGACTGGGCAATGATACCTATGTCGTCACCGACGCCGGTGATGTGGTCACCGAGATCAGCAATCAGGGCACGGATGAGGTCCGTTCAACCATCACCTATAGCCTGAATGGAAAACAGGTCGAAAACCTGACCCTTCTCAATGGGTCAGCTATCAATGCCACGGGTAACAGCTTCAACAATGTGCTTACCGGCAATGACAGCAACAACGTCCTCAACGGTAGCAGCGGCAATGACACCTTGTCCGGTTTTGGCGGGAATGACTCGTTGATTGGCGGCACTGGCGCCGACCTGATGTCCGGCGGTCTCGGTGACGACACCTTTGTCATCGATGATGCGCTCGACCTGGTCAGCGAAACGCCGGGCGACGGCATTGACACGGTCCAGTCCTCCCTGACCTGGACCTTGACGGACCCGTTCGAAAACCTGGTCCTCACCGGGTCAGCGGTGATCGACGGCACCGGCAATGCATCGAACAACGTTCTGACCGGCAATTCGGGCAACAACATCCTGACCGGTGGTCTGGGCGATGACACCTATTTTATCCAGAACACCGGCGACAATGTCGTTGAAGACAGCGATGCTGGCACCGACGCCATCATCTCGTCGGTCACCTATTCGCTGGCGGGCAGGCAGGTGGAAATCCTGACCCTGACCGGCGCGGTGGCGCTGAACGCCACCGGCAACGGCCTGGCCAACACGCTGACGGGCAATGACGGTGTCAACACGCTGGATGGTGGTGCTGGCCATGACCAACTCGATGGTGGCCTGGGCGCCGATGCCCTGATCGGCGGCACCGGTAACGACAGCTATTATGTCGACAATGCCGGCGACACGGTCACCGAGGACGCGGCAGCCGGCACGGACCTGGTGGAATCATCAATCACCTACGGTCTGGCCGCCAATGTCGACAACCTGACCCTGACCGGTTCCGCCGCAATCAACGCCACCGGCAACGCCCTCAATAACGTGCTGACCGGCAATACCGGCAACAACGTCCTGACCGGTGGGCTGGGCAACGACTCCTACTACGTCCAGAATACCGGCGATAACGTCGTTGAACTGTCTGGCCAGGGGGCGGATGTGATCTTTTCGACCGTGAGCTACTCGCTCAATGCCCGCTATGCCGAAACCATCATCCTGACAGGTTCCGCTGATGTGAATGCCACTGGCAATTCCTTAGCCAACACCCTCACCGGTAATGACGGGATCAATACGATCAACGGCAAGGGCGGTGCCGACATCCTGACCGGTGGTCTGGGGGCGGACATCTTCCTGTTCGAAGCCGGCAGCGGAGGCGATACCATCACGGACTTCAACGCCGTTCAGAACGATAGCATCAACGTCAATGCCTATACCGCCGGTGTCGCCAATGCCGGGCTCGTCACCCAGTCGGGCCTGAACGTGCTGATTTCGCTGGGAGGCGGCAATGTCATCACGGTGTCAGGCGCTGTCGTGGCCGATGTGCTGGCGCAGATGGTCTGGTAGAGCGCCATCTGGTCAAATTCCGCACGCAGCCGTTCCGGTCCCGTTGGGGCAGGAACGGCTGCAAGTGGAGGGTCATAGATTGTCATGGTGACGGATGACCTTGGCGTCGTCGTGCGCCTACCCAGCTATCCGGTGCTTTACGGCGTGACCTCGCACACCTGCATGATCTCGGCGCGCAGTTCGGCAATGCCGAACCCCGTCTCGGATGACGTCGCCAGAACGACCGGATGGGCCGCCGGGCGCTTCTTGATCCCGGCCTGGGTGGCTTCAAGGGTCCGCGCCAGTTCACCCGGCTTGATCTTGTCGGCCTTGGTCAGGACCAGCTGGTAGGATACGGCCGCCAGATCGAGCGCATCCATGGGCTCCTTGTCGACGTCCTTCAGGCCATGGCGGGCGTCGATCAGCAGATAGGCCCGCTTCAGGTTCGGCCGTCCGCGCAGGTAATCGCGCCCCAGGTTCTGAAACTTCTTTACGGTCACTTTGGACGCCTTGGCCCAGCCATAGCCTGGCAGGTCGACCAGATGCAGCTGATCATTGAGGTTGAAGAAGTTGACCTCGCGGGTACGGCCGGGCTCGTTCGATGCCCGCGCCAGGGCCTTCATACCGACGACGGCGTTGATCAGCGATGACTTGCCGACATTGGAGCGGCCGGCAAAGGCGACCTCCGGCTGGCTGGTGTCGGGCAGTTGCTCGACCTTGGCCGCGCCCATGACGAAGGTGGAGGAACGTGCAAACAAAACGCGCGCCGCCTCCAGGGTTTCGTCGTCGTAGGGGGACGCGGTCACGCCGCCTTCTTCTTGTCGATCAGTGCCATGACCTTGGCGACGCCGGTGTCGATCGGGTTCTCGACCTTCAGGCGGTGCATGATGGTCCACTGCTGGAAGATGGTCAGGATGTTCGACCAGATCCAGTAGATGATCAGGCCGACAGCGACCTGGGCCATAAAGAAGGTCAGGATGACCGGCATGAAGGCCAGCATCTTCTTTTGCATCGGATCGACATTGGCGGTCGGGGTCATCTGCTGGCTCAGCCACATCGAAAGGCCGTAGAGGATGGCGACCACGCCCAGGTGCAACGGACCGGCCAGGATGCCACCGATCAGCGGCACATCGGCGGGGTTGAACGGCAAGAGACCGAACAGGTTGATAAAGGAGGTCGGATCGGGTGCCGACAGGTCCTTGATCCAGCCGAAGAAGGGCGCGTGGCGCATTTCAATGGCCAGGATCAACACCTTGTACAGGGCCCAGAAAACGGGAATCTGCAGCAGCATCGGCAGACACCCGCCAAGGCCAGCCATCGGATTGACCTTCTCCTCCTGGTACAGGGCCATGGTGGCTTCCTGCTGCTTCTGCGGGTCGTCCGGGAAGCGCTTCTTGATGGCGTCAAGCTTCGGCTTCAGGCGGTCCTGGACCTGCTTCATCTTGGTCATCGACTCGTAGGCCTTGTGGGCCAGCGGGTAGAAGACGATCTTGACGACAACCGTCAAGGCCAGGATGGCGAAGCCGAAATTCTTCAGGAAACCGTAAAGCTTGTCCAGCAGCCAGTACATCGGATAGGTCAGGAACTGCATCATGCCCCAGTCGGTGGCATAGCCAAAGCGCGGAATTTTCAGGTCCTTTTCGTAGGCCTGAAGTTGCGAGTTCAGCTTGGCGCCGGCAAAGATGTGCGACTGGGTCTGCCAGGTCTGGCCGGGCGCAACGGTAATCGCATTGTCCAGATAACCCACGCGGAACAGAGGCTTGGCGCCCTTGGTATCGACGATGGCCGTGAAATCAACGGCCTGGTCCTGGGCGGGAATGACGGCCGTCATCCAATACTTGTCAGTTATGCCGAACCACCCGCCAACCGATTTGACCCAACCGTTCTGATCAGCGTCGCCCTTGAAAAACTCCTTTGCCGGATTCTTGGTCCCGGCCTTTTCCCAGGCCTTGGCCATGTCCTTATACTTCCAGGACAGGGTCTTGTAGCGATCGACCTTGCCGTCCTGAATCTCGTTCGGGAACGTCGTAATGACGCCCTCGTGGACCACCCCCGTGCGATCCAGGTTCACCGGTATCTCGCTGCGGACGACGGAGGAATAGGGCTGGAAGCTGACCGGGGCCGGGCTGGTATTGGCGACGGCATCGGCAACTGTGATCATGTAGTTGTCGTCGATGGAAAGCGTGCGTGTAAAGACCAGGCCTGCGCCGTTGTCATAGTTCAGGACCACGGGCTTTCCGGGCGACAGCACGTCGCCGGAGACCCTGTTCCACAGTGTATTGGCATCGGGAAGTCCGGTCCCGCCGCGATAGCCCGACTCGGCGTAATAGGCCTGCTCGGAACCAGCCGGGCGCAGCAGTTCGACATTGGGCGAACCTGCTTTGGTGCTTTCCTTGTACCTCTTCAGATACAGGTCGTCGATCAGGGCGCCTTGCAGTCTCAGGCTCCCGCGCAGGGACGGGGTGTCGATCGCAATGCGCGGGGCGGCGTTGAGCGCCTGTTCCCTGGGCAGGCCGGTGGCGACGACAGCGACCGGCAGGCCGGCGGCCACCGCTGTGCTGGACGAAACCGAGGCCTGCGCAGCCGCGACGGCGCGTTGCTCCTGCAGCTTCTTCTGTTGCGGACCAGTGACGAAGAACTGATAGCCGAACAGCAGAACCATGCTGGCAATCAGGAAATAGATCATGTTCTTGGTGTCGGGCGCGTTGTTGTTCATTAGAACGTCTTTTTCCTGATGGCGGGACGGATACTCAAGGCTCCGCGCGGGCCGGTTTGGTCGCGCCGAGCCTTATCAGGGCGGCTTTGACATCGTCAAGTAAAGCCTGCCAGGGGCGGTCGAAAGTGCCGGTTCGAGCGATGAAGACATAGTCGTGGCCGGGCCGGCCGAAATCGGGCAGCAGGGCCTGGGCGGCTTCGCGCAAACGGCGCTTGACCCGGTTTCGCACGACGGCATTTCCGATTTTTTTCGTCGCGGTGAAACCGACTTGGATGTCGTCGCTATCATCACCGCGCGGCCGGGCCTGGACCACCACGCCGGTGCGGGCGGCGTAGGGTGCCTTGGCGGCCATAAGGAAGTCGGCGCGATGCTTGAGACGAGGGATCATGGGAAGGTGAAATAAGGCGCGGGTAGCGAGATGCAAAAAAGGCCCTCAAGCGAACTTAAGGGCCCTTCTCAAAAGACTCTGGAGTCGCGGATGCGACTAGGCGGTCAGCCGCTTGCGGCCCTTGGCGCGGCGGCGGGCGACGATCTTCTGGCCGTTCTTGGTTGACATGCGCGTACGGTAACCGTGGCGACGCTTGCGGACCAGGCGGCTCGGCTGGTAAGTACGTTTCGTTCCCATGAGGGTAACTCCGGATGAACTCGGGGCACCCGCTTGAGGGACGCCGGAAATTGCAAAGAGGCGGGTGGATAATCCAGCCTTCCCGCCTTGTCAATCTTATTTGCACGTTTTGCGCCCTAATTCAGTTATAGTGTCATGTGGCAACTGAATCGTGGATCAGCGTACAGACCACGCACAAGCAACGAGGTTTCGTGTTCGATCAAGGCAAGAGCGGCAAGTTCGACCCCGGCCCGTCGCGGCGCGGCGGCAAGAAGGTGCCTCCCGCGCAACCGGTGTCCCGTCAAGAGCGCATGGGCTTCTATGCTGATCGTCTGGCGCGAGCCCTGAACCTTCTGGCGACGCTGTCGCTAAGGTACGGTTTGACCGGGCTGGACGCCGCCCGCAGCTTCGCTTTCAGCTTGTCGGGCCAGTTGCTGGCCATGACGTTCGGCTTCATCCTGATCGTCGAGGCGGTCCTTGTGATTCCGTCGCTTGCCGCAGAGCAGGAGCGCTGGCTCGATGACACCATGCGCCGTGCCGAGATTGCCTCCCAGGCTATCGACACCTCGGTCGAGAACACCGTTTCGAAACAGATGTCGTCGCAATTGCTGAGCAGCGCCAATGTCCTGTACCTCGCCATCGAGGACGGGACGCGCAACTACCGGCTTTTCGACCCGAATACCGTGGTGCCGAACCAGGTCATGCAACTGCGCCGGCCGCGCGACAACCCCATCGATGACCTGCGCTACCTGTGGGCGCCGTGGAAGACCCTGATGGGCAGTGAGGACCGGCTGATCCACGTTCAGGCGCCCCCGACCGTGCGCTCAGGCCAGATGATCCAGATTGTGGTCAAGGCCGAGCCGCTGAAACAGGTGCTGAAGTCGAGCCTGCTCAATATGCTGCGCGTCAGTCTCGGCATCTCGTTCGCCGCCGGCGTTCTGGTCTTCGCTGCCCTGTCCGGGTTCATCGTGCGGCCGATCCGGCGGCTGACGAAGGTTATTCAAAAGTTCCGCTCCAATCCGGAAGATCCGGAACTGGCGGCAACCCCTTCGGCGCGGCGCGACGAAATCGGCCAGATCGAACGCGAACTGGCCTCGATGCAGGAGCAGGTGCGTAATTCGCTGCGCTCGCGGGCGCGGCTGGCGGCGCTCGGCCAGGCGGTGTCGAAAATCAATCACGACCTGCGCAACATGCTGACCTCGGCCCGGATGGCGTCGGACCGCCTGTCGGCGGTGTCGGATGACCCGACCGTGGCCAAGGCCCTGCCGCGGCTGGAACGGGCACTGGACCGGGCGCTGTCGCTGGCGACCAATGTGCTGACCTATGGTAAGTCGGATGAGCACGCGCCCCTGATCCAGATCGTCAATCTGAAGGATGTCTCCGAAGCGGCAGCCGAAGATGCCGGCCTGGCGCTGACCCAGCCGTCGCCGGAAACGGTGCGTTTCATTCTGAAGGCATCCAAGGGCTTCCACCTGGAGGCCGACCCGGAGCAACTTCACCGCCTCCTGGTCAATCTGATGCGCAATGCCCGCCAGGCCATCGAGCTGCAGCCTAACCGCAAGTCGAGGGGCCGGATCACGCTGACGGCCCTGAAGACGGCCGATGAGGTGCTGCTGCTGGTGGCTGATAACGGCCCCGGTATTCCTGAAAAGATCCGCGAAAAGCTGTTCCAGCCGTTTACATCTTCGGCGACTCCGGGCGGGTCGGGGCTGGGGCTGGCGATTGCGCGTGAGTTGGCGCAGATCCATGGCGGCGACGTCCGCCTGGCGGCGACCGGCGCCGGCGGCACGACGTTCGAGATCAGAATGCCCTTGAGGGGGTAGTTCCTTATCCTCCACCGTTTCGCCTTGCGGGCTCACTTGATCGGCACCTCCAATCAATGAGAAGGAGAAGACGTCAGTGACCATGCTATTTTTTCTCCTCCCCATCCTTTGATGGGGAGGTGGCGAGCAAGCGGAGATCGAAGATCGTAGCGCGTCGAGACGGAGGGGTCCTCTTCGTGCCGGCCGATGTGTTAGCCTTATCATTGGCTGGTATAAAATGCGTGTAAAAACAAAAATGTAGAGCGCCGGTCCGATTCTACCGGGTCGAAACGCGCTCTAAATTATCTTGATTTCGCCATTCAGCAATCGCTCGACATAGGCCGGCACAACCTCTGTCGCCGGCCCTAAAATCTTCTCGTTGAACAGCGAATGGCCCAGCGAAGGCTCGAGGTTCAGTTCGACCGTTGTGGCGCCGCTGCGGCGGGCTTCCTGGACGAAGCCTGCCGCCGGATAGACATTGCCCGAAGTGCCGATCGACAGGAACAGGTGGCTTTCGGCCAAGGCTTCATAGATGCGTTCCATATCCAGAGGCATCTCACCGAACCAGACGATGTGCGGCCGAACATCGCCGTCGGGCGCCATATCGCCGGTCCAGTCGCTGACCTGGCCGGTTTCGATTTGCCGTGCCTTCAGCAACTCACCATGCATATGCAGGACGCGATCCGCCGTCCCGGTCAAAGCATGGGCGCGGTCGTGCAGATCGTCGACATTCTGGGTGACGACCAAAACCTCGCCATGCTGCCATTCCGCCGCCAACTTCGCCAGGGCGTGATGCGCGGCATTGGGTTCCACCAGCGCCAACTGCCGGCGGCGCTGGTTGTAGAAGTCCTGGACCAGGGCCGGATTGGCCTCGAAGCCTTCCGGCGTGGCGACCTCTTCGACGCGATGGCCGCACCACAACCCGTCTGAAGCGCGGAAGGTCGGCACACCCGACTCGGCCGATATTCCGGCACCGGTGAGGATGACGATATTCCTTACCACTAACTTCCCCCCTTCATCACGATCCCGCTGCGGCGCGGATCGGAACCGCCGTCGAAACTGCCGTCCTTGCGGCGCAGGATGCCGTTCAGCCCCGACTCTTCGCCCGACATCGCCGTGATCTGATAGCCCATGGCGACCAGTTCGTCCCACACCTTGGGTTCCATGCGCTCCTTCTCGATGCGGATCGATTTACCGCGCGCCACGACATTGGGCAGGTTGATGGCGTCCTGCATGGTCAGGTTCCAGTCGAGCACGCCGATCAGGGTCTTCAGATTGTAGCTCAGGATCGCATTGCCGCCGGGCGACCCCACGGCGGCCACCACCTTTGTCCCCGTGGCATCGAAGACGATCACCGGTGCCATCGACGAGCGCGGATGCTTGCCGGCGGCAGCGGCATTGGCCGCCGGCAAGCCATCGGCCGTGGTCGGGCTGAACGAAAAATCGGTCAGCTGGTTGTTGAGGAAAAACCCGCCGGCCATCCGCCCGTTGCCGAAGATGCTCTCGACCGTGGTCGTCATGCTCAGCACATTGCCGTAGGCGTCGCGAATAACGAAGTGGCTGGTTCCGGCCGGCTCCAGGGTGGCGTCCGCGCCGGGTTGCGGCGTCATCACCAGCAACTTGCCGGCAGAGGGCGCGGCCATGGCCTTGCCGACCGTGATCGTGGCAGCGCGCGACAGAGCGTAGTTGCTGTTGAGATAGGCGGTCTGCTGGCTGGCGAACAGCGGGGTATCGCCCTCATACTGGTCGCGGTCGGCATACATCAGCCGCTCGGCTTCGATCAGCACCTGCCAGGCGCGCGGATCGTGAAGGCCCCATTCCCGGAGCGGAAAGGCTTCGGCGATGCGCAGGCCCTGCAGCACGGCAATCCCGCCGGACGGTACATTGGTGCTACAGACAATATAGATGCGATAGGGCACGCACAGAGGCTTGCCGCGGAAGTCGCTCGTCGTCCGGTACGGTTTAAGGGTGGTCGTCTTGACCTTGTAACCGGCCAGATCGTTGAGCGTCATGCCACCGGGCAGGGGTTCGGTGTTGGTCCTGGCGACGATGGCCTCAGCCAGCGGGCCCGAGCGGAAGGCATCGCTGCGCTGGGCGGCGAGGGCGCGCAGGGTGCCGCCATAGGCCGGATTGGTCATGACATCGCCGGCTTTGCGGTAACCGCCCTTGCCGTCACCAAAATAGGCAAGGGCGTCGGGGGTCGACTTTTGCGGAAAGTTCCCGGTCTGGAGATAGCGTCCCAGCCGTTTCGACACCGTAAAGCCGTCGTCGGCCAGTGTGACGCCGGCGCCGAACAGGCTGTTCCAGTCCAGCTTGCCATGATCCCTGTGCGCCTGGTCCAGCAGGAAAACGGCGCCGGGCACGCCCGTGACGCGCCCGGAGGTGACGGCGGCAGGCCAGGGAAGGAGCTTGCCGTCGGGGCCGAAGAAGCGCTCGGGTGTGGTCGAGGCGGGGGCGACTTCACGGCCGTTATAGTCGGTTATTTCGCCCGTCTTCGCATCGTAATAGAGCATGAAGGCGCCACCGCCGAGGCCCGAGCTTTGCGGTTCGACCAGGCCCAGCACGGTCTGGACGGCGACGGCGGCGTCCGCAGCCGTCCCGCCACGCTTCAGGACCTCCATGCCGGCCTGGACAGCGACGGGTTCAGCCGCAACGATGATCGGCTCTACCTTTTGCGGCTTGGCGTAAGCCGGGGCGCTAAGTGCGACCGCGACAAGCGCCACGACCTGCAGGGTGTTGATAAAAAATCGCGGCACGAGCGGTACTCCTTAAGCGCAATCCGAAAACTGGTCCGACCGCACGGGCGGCCCCGTTTTCGGGTAGATTGCGCGACCAGTATAAAGGCGGGCACACCTTATATGGGTTGATTAGAGCGCGGCGCTGCCTGGGGGAACAATTAAAATCGCAGATTGATGTGAAAAAATGCGCGTTTTCACCTTGCCTTTGGTGGTAAGCTCAACTAAATGTCGCCGCCTCTTCGCGGGGCGCAGGCTCTGTGGACATGGATAAGCACTCGTAGCTCAGCTGGATAGAGCATCAGACTACGAATCTGAGGGTCGGGCGTTCGAATCGCTCCGAGTGCGCCATCCAAACCAAAAAGGCCTCCCGGAAGGGGGGCCTTTTTGGTTTGGATATCGTACTTGGCTCGAAAGAGCGCCCTTGCGTTCGGCGCGACAGATGCGGGCGCGCGACGCCGCAGCGAAGCGGAGGCGCCCCGAAGGGGTAAGCGGCGTTTGTGACCAGTATAATGGACAAAATGCGGTGTTTGCGAAGCGAGTGTCGACCCATAATGTGTATCTTGATGCACGAAAAGTTTGTCAAATAGTCGATTTTAGTGCACATAAAATTGACATTTGGTGCGTTATCATGCACAATTGTCTTCCATTAGGTGCATTATGTTCGACAAAAACAATCGAGAAGCCTTGGCACGCAAGCATCTGGATCGGATATTCCAGACCGCGCGGCTTGACGGGTTACGGCAGCGACCGCCCAAGGGGTGGGTTCGCGCCATCCGCGATGCCCTGGGCCTGACCACCAAGCAATTGTCCGCCCGTCTGGGCAAGGCCCATTCGACCTTGGTGCGTCTGGAAAGTAGCGAAATGGCCGATACGATTTCTTTGTCCACCTTGCGTGCCGCCGCCGAGGCCATGGACTGCACGCTGGTCTATGCTTTAGTCCCAAATAAACCGCTGGAACAAACCGTCCGGGAACGTGCCGGCGCTTTGGCAGATCGGCAGCTTGCCCGCGTCCACCACACCATGGGGCTCGAAGATCAAGCGGTACGCGGCGAGGATTTGAAGGATGAACGCGAAAGGCTGATATCCGCCATCCTGGTGCGCGGCGGAAGTCATCTATGGGAGGATCAATGAGCGATCCCCTGTTTGAAGACCAAGACGACGCCGCAACGCCTCTGTCCCCAGACGAGCGGGCGCAACTGATTCCGACCTACATCACAACACGGGCGCAGTTGAACGAGGCCGAGCAGCAAAACATTACCGAGGCCGACTTTTGGGCGTTTCAGCGCAAGCGCAACGTCTTGACCGAGGATTTCCTGTTCGGGCTGCACAAGCGCATGTTCCGGAACGTCTGGAGGTGAGCGGGTTCGCCGCGCACGACCGAGCGCAATATCGGCATCGAGGCCTACCGAATAAGGGTTGAGCTACGCACGCTTCACCAGGATGTCATCTACTGGATCGACAACAAGAGGTTCTCCGAAGATGAAATCGCCGTGCGCTTTCATCACCGGTTGGTCTTCATTCACCCGTTTCCCAATGGCAATGGCCGTCACGCCCGTATGGCCGCAGACCTTCTGGCCGTGGCTTTGGGTCGGCCGCGTTTCACCTGGGGGAGGGCCAACCTCGTTGAGGCCGCGCAAAACCGTAGGTCCTATATCGCAGCCCTCAAGACGGCGGACGCCCATGACCTTGCCCCGCTGATGGCCTTCGCGCGGTCGTGAACAAGGCGAGCTTTCACATCTCGATGTACCGTCGGTACTATTCGATGGCGGCGCCAGTAGCGGATTCCCGCGACCAATCACCGAAAAACGACCGTTTTTCATCGGAATTGATCTTTGTATTTTATCGGTTTTTACAAGACGCCAATGCAGACCAAGTTTGATTGCTCAGAAAGTAAGTTCTGGACTGTTTGACACCATCAAAATATATCTATAATCCATGATATATGGATAGAAATCATGCTCTCACAGCTTTCGCCGCCTTAAGCCAGGAAACCCGCCTTGAAGTCCTGCGCCTATTGATTCAGGCGGGCCCCGAAGGCGTACCGGCTGGCGAGATCGGCGAACAGCTTGGCGTCAAACAAAACACAATGTCGGCGAACCTGTCCGTCCTTGCGCATGCGGGTCTTGTGAAAACCCAGCGCGAAGGACGGTCAATCCGCTATTTCGCTGACTACGAGGCAATGACGGGCCTGCTGACCTTCTTGCTGCAAGACTGCTGCGGTGGTCGCAAGGAACTTTGCCAACCGCTTCTCGACAAAATCGTCTGTTGTTGAGGACAAAACCCGATGACCGATAAAACCCATAACGTCTTATTCCTGTGTACCGGAAACTCCGCCCGGTCGATCCTGGCGGAAGGAATTTTGAATCAGTTAGGCGCAGGTCGCTTTAAAGCTTACTCAGCGGGATCGCAGCCGAAGGGCGAGGTTCACCCCAAAGCTATTGCACTCCTCGAACGCATGAACATCGCAACAGATTTTGCGCGTTCGAAAAGTTGGGATGAGTTTGCATCTGCCGACGCGCCCAAACTCGATTTCATTTTCACGGTCTGCGATAATGCAGCTAGCGAAGTATGCCCGGTCTGGCCTGGACAACCTATGACAGCGCATTGGGGCATTCCCGATCCTGCGGCGGTCATTGAGTCGGATGCGGAAATTGCACTCGCTTTTGCAGACACCGCCAGCGTCTCAAGAAACCGCATATCGGCTTTCATAAGTTTATCGCTTGCCAGCCTTGATAAGATGTCGCTGCAAGCCAAGTTGCGCGATATCGGCGGGGACGGTGCATGAGTCAGTCACTGAGCCGGAGATTATTCGCGGAAGGGATCGGCACGGCGCTCTTACTGGCGACGGTCGTCGGCTCTGGCATCATGGCGGAAACGCTCGCTGGCGGAAACATCGCCGTCGCACTGCTCGGAAACACGCTGGCGACGGGTGCGATGCTGATGGTTCTCATCACCATGCTCGGCCCGGTGTCAGGAGCGCACTTTAATCCGGTTGTAACGCTGGTCTTTGCCATTAAGCGCGATATCAGCGTGCGGGATTCTGCGCTGTATGTCGTTGTGCAGATTATCTGCGCAGTGCTCGGTGTATGGCTGGCGCACGCGATGTTTGATCAGGCGATAGTGCAATCTTCCATGAAGATTCGCAGCGGGAGCGGGCAATGGCTTTCGGAAGGCGTGGCAACCTTCGGGCTTGTGTTCACGATCCTTGCGACGTTGAAGGCTCGTGAAAGTTTCGTGCCTGTGGCGGTCGGCCTCTATATCACAGCAGCATACTGGTTCACCGCCTCAACCTCGTTCGCCAATCCCGCCGTGACCATCGCGCGAAGCCTGTCAGATACATTTGCGGGCATCCGGCCTTCGGACGTACCCGCTTTTATCGCCGCGCAAGTTGCGGGCAGCCTGCTGGCGCTGGCCGTGGCGGGTTGGTTTTTACACTCGACGAAGGACGTGAAGGCATGACCATTACCATCTATCACAATCCGGAATGCGGCACTTCGCGCAACGTGCTCGCGGTACTGCAAGCCGCCGGGTACGAACCAGAGATCATCGAATATTTGCTAACCGGGTGGCAACGCGACCAACTCATCAGCCTATTTGCGGCGGCGGGCCTAACGCCGCGCACCGCCCTGCGTGAAACCAAATCCCCGGCGAAGGAACTCGGCCTGCTCGATCCGAGCGTGTCCCATGAAACCTTGCTGGATGCCATGCTTGAGCATCCTGTGCTGGTGAACAGGCCTATTGTCGTGACCGATAAGGGCACGAAGTTATGCCGCCCATCAGAAACCGTGCTTGACCTCATCGACCGTTATCCGCCTGGGCCGTTTTACAAAGAAGATGGCGCGTTGATGATCGACACTGAAGGGCTGCGCGTTGGATAAGCTTACAGATTTACCGAACATGGATGCGGAGTGTTTTCGGGAGATTGACCGGGAGCAGTTGTTCAATCCGGCACGTGCGACGAATGCGCCGCGCATCCTGTTGCTCTATGGCTCTGTGCGTAAACGCTCGTTCAGCCGTTTGGTCTCTGAAGAAGCAGCCCGCATCCTGCAATCGTTCGGTGCCGAGACACGCACTTTCAATCCGTCCGGTTTGCCACTGCCAGATGATGCCGATGTCACGCATCCCAAGGTGCAGGAACTGCGCGGTCTGGCCGCCTGGTGCGAGGGGATGGTGTGGTGTTCGCCTGAGCGCCACGGCGCGATGAGCGGCATCATGAAAGCACAGATCGATTGGATACCGTTGACGCTCGGGGCCGTTCGTCCGACGCAAGGAAAGACTTTGGCCGTCATGCAAGTCTCCGGCGGCTCTCAATCCTTCAACGCGGTCAACCAACTTCGCGTCCTTGGCCGATGGATGCGCCTGATTACTATTCCCAATCAGTCGTCTGTGGCAAAGGCCTTCCAGGAATTCGACGACGACGATCGCATGAAGCCATCTAGTTACTACGATCGCATTGTCGATGTCATGGAGGAACTGGTGAAGTTCACGCTGCTGACCCGCGATTGCGCTGATTACCTCGTTGATCGTTATTCCGAACGCAAAGAGTCAGCTGAGAAGCTCTCAAATCGCGTCAATATCCGCTCAATCTGAAGGCAGACATCGGCTAGTTGCCTGGTCGATTGTGTCTTGTTTCTCACTACCGTGCTCGCCCAGCGTTTAGGGCTGGTTTTCGGCTCATTCGGGGGTTTCATGCGTCTGTTCCAACCATTGACGAGGCCGAGCGCCCGATACTTCGCATTTGGGATAGCGAGTGTCCTACTGTCACCAGTTTTTGCCTATGCCGAAACGTCGGTAGAGGACCGCTGGCGGGTGAAGGTGTCCGGGGAGGCGCGAGGACGTTATGAAACCTTGTCGGGGCAGTTCAGGGCCGGGGGCAAAGGCGGCGACCAGTTTTTGGCGTTTCGCACCCTCATTAAGGGCGAAGTCAAACGTGGCCGTTGGACGTTCGCGGCTGAGATGCAGGATTCCCGCAGTTATCTTGGAGACGCAGGAACCGCCTATTCGACAAGCTGGGTCAATCCGGTCGACATTCTGCAGGCATATGCGGAATTTGAAGTGAAGAGTTTGCCGGGTCAGGACTCTACGACCTTTCAAATGGGCCGTATGACCCTCGACATCGGTAGCCGCCGCCAACTCGAAAGGGTTGAATTCGCCAACGTCATCTTTAACTACACCGGCCTGCACATTAAGTCGCGCACGTCAGCCGGGGCGCAATGGCATGCCCTTTATGTGGTTCCGGTCACACGCTTGCCCACCGACCGTAACGCGCTAAGCGACAATAATCTGTCTGGCGACGAAGAAGCCCTGAACCGCAAACTTTGGGGCCTGCATTACATCCGTCCAAATATCCTCGAAAAGGTGTTGCCCGGCGTGACGGGGGAGTTGTTCGTCTATGGCCTGGATGAAAATGACGCCAAGAACAATCAGACGCCCAACCGTCACTACGTAACGCCAGGCTTCAGAATATATCGCGCACCCAAAACAGGCCATTGGGACATGGAAGTGGAAGGCGCTTGGCGTTCCGGCACAAGGCGAATGACCAGTAATGCCTCCGATCAACGCAATCTGAAGGTAGAAGCATCGACGTTACATGCCTATTTCGGTCGAACGCTCGACATGAAATGGCAGCCACGTCTGGCGATCGACTACGACTATGCCAGTGGAGACAAGAACCCTACGGACGGACGGTACGATCAATATGAACGACTTTTCGGATCACGTCGCACCGACCTTGGCAATACAGGCATCCACGGACCATTGACTCCTGCAAACATTAACGCGCCTGGGTTCAGGGTTGAGGTTCGCCCGAATGCCCGTACAGATGCGCGCGTAGCCTATAAGGCGGCCTATCTCGCTTCCGAAACCGATAGCTGGGTGGTCGCCGGTGTGCGCGATCCGCAGGGGCGTTCCGGCTCTTTCATCGGCCATGCCATCGACACCCGCGCAAGATACTGGTTCAAACCCAAGCATATCTTGGGCGAAGTGGGCCTATCTCTCCTACTTGATAGTGAGGTTGGCCGCAAAGCTCCGAACGGTTCCCGTCAGGGCGATACGGTCTTTGGCTATGTGCAAGTGACGAGCTATTTCTGATCCGTCCGCTGAATTGCGGCGCATATCTAACCTATCGGGCGCAACTCTAAATGTGATGATATCCTCCTTCACACATAAGAAGCGTAGCTCTAACGCTCCAGCTCCGGCCCGCGATCCTTATCGGGCTTGCGCTGTTGATCAGCCTCTCGCTTGGTGAGTCGCGCCATGGGTGCGTAAAGAAAGGGGTCGGAGTCATTATCAACCAATTGCCGCAAGCCGTGGCTCAGCCTTGCGCTTTTGAAACGTCTTCATGCTCGAAAGCCGACGACATGCGCTCTGTCTCTCGTGCGGTGAGTCCTAACGACGAGGCGATGTCACGCCAGGTGGCGACGGCTTGGCCGACGTCCCTGGCAATGGCCTTCGCGGCCGCCGGTTTAAGCCCGAAATGCTTGGACACCTCAAAGGCGATGTCCAGTGAGGCTGTTGTGTCGGCTTCGTCAATGGCGGTGCTGAGGATGCGAGGGCTTATGTCGACGGGCACCGGGTTGAGGTCGAAAGCCGGTGAGAGCGTCCAGCCCGTCTTGTCAAAGACAAAGCCGTGGTTGCGCAGGTGGTCATCCGTGTTGGAGATCAGGATGTTGAAGACGACGCGCCGCCACAGTTGCGCGCAATCCTGTTCGGCATGGCTGCCATATTGCCGTAAGGCGTCGGCAATCTCCATGTAGCTATGGGTTTCATTGTCGATAGCGCCCAACATGCTCATCGACGACAGGTAGGGCAGGCGTGTGCCGTCTTGGCGGTCGAACCGCTTGAGGATCAGGACCGCCTTGTCGTTGATGGTCTCCAGCCGCCATTCGGGTGTGGGTATGCCCGCCTTGGCGGCAAGGCTCAGGGCCAGCGCCTCCCAGAGCGAGACGCGGATATCGTCGTCGTTCTTCGGGAACTTGGCGATGGCGAGTTGGCCGTCGCGGTCGATCACCGAGGCCTTGGGCCGGGCACCACCCAGCGATGAGCCGGGCGCCAGCAGCAGGCGGATATCTTCCGCCGTTTCCTCGTCCACCGAGAAGCGTTCAGCCGCGTCCAGCAATCGCGGCAGTTCGATCAGCGGCGGAATTTGTTGGATGGTCTCTTCGCTCAGGAAAGAGGAGCCGGGTTCAAGGCAGAAGCGCAGCGCACCCTGACGGGCGATGTCGCCGACACCCAGCAGGTAGTCGAGTTCGGCAATGGTGCGCGGCGGGCGGTTGTCGTCGCGCGCCTTTTGCCGTTCAGACCTCTGGATCAGGACGCGGCCCCAGCGATCCGGTGCGGAATCTCCGATGGCCCCGAATATCTTGTGTCCGGCGTTCGTGTGAAACGCGCCTGTGCCGAGCGCAAGGGCGGGCTCCAGCGCGAAGCGTTGCGGGTTGCTCAGCCAGTCTTTGGCATATTCAAAGGAGGCGCTTTCGCGCCCCTTGTTCCGGCGCGCCCAGAGATAGCCGACGAAGTTGGGGGTTCCGTCCAGATCAACATAGACGCAGATACGGCGGTCCATTACGCAGATCCCTTGTCTGTCCTGGAACTGCGGATGCGTTTCGGCAACTGTTCGTCCTGGAGCTGTTGACCGACCTCGTCATAGGTAACGTCCGCCAGTTCGGCCAGTCGGCCGGACAGGCCGAGGATAAACAGCACCGTGGCGTAGGTGCCCAGAGCCACTGTCGGGTCGCCTTTTTCGACCTTGCCCAGCGTCGTGCGCGTAACGAAAGCCCGCTCGGCCATGACAGTCGTCGGGATGCGGCGGCGCAGACGCGCGCTCTTGATATCGCCACCCAGCTTGGCAAGGGTGCGTTTTACCGGTAAGGGCATGGGCGGTGTGGTACGCATAGCGATATCCTTTATGTCTCTTATAATAGACCATAAATAGTATAATGTCCATTTAATTGATCTTTATAGAGAGTGCGGGAGCGTCTTCAGGGGCCTTTAGCGGCTCCGCCTGTCAAGGGTAAAGGTACCGTCTGCAACGGCCCTTGACCTTTCACCCCGCACTTTCGCCCTGCGGGCAGGGTTGCATGTCTGCAACCCATCTCCAGTCTTTGGCTTTGGGGGGCCTTCTGCCTTCATCGCTCAAGGTCGCGTCCCCTGTCGCGCGGCCAGTCGCGGCATTCGCGGCCGTGGATTTCGGCCTTCAGGTCTCGTCCTTCCTTCAGGCGCCTGCCCCACAGATTTTCCAGAGGCTGGCGTCAAACCTGTTGTGCAACACTCGCTGCCGCCAACTGCGCTTCAGCCCTTCGCCTTTGCGAGGTCTTGGTGCTCGAAGGCTGATGACGTGCTCGCGATTTCCCTGGAGCCGAGACCAAAGCCTTCGCTGTTTTGCGATCCAGATCGTCTTATACCAACCCACTTTGACTTTGACATTCTTTCCGCAAGGGGCCCCCTCCGTCTCGAGCCTCGCCGGCAGGCAGCGCTACGATCTTCGATCTCCGCTTGCTCGCCATGGCACGGGCCACCGCGCTCCCCATCG
>NZ_AWGC01000048.1 GCF_000495835.1 Asticcacaulis sp. AC402 | reverse complement strand
CCCTGGAAGGTTCGGGCAATATCAACGGCACCGGCAACGGCGTCAGCAACATCCTGACCGGCAATACAGGCAATAACAGCCTGGACGGCGACGCGGGTAACGACACCATCGACGGCGGCGCCGGCAACGACACCGTCATCGGCGGTGTTGGCGGCGACAATCTCACGGGCGGCGCCGGCATGGACCGCCTCACCGGTGGCACCGGCAACGACATCCTGACCGGGGGCGCCGATGCTGACACCTTCGTCTTCGCCAGGTCGGGCGGCGGCAGCGACCGCATCATGGACTTCCAGGTCGGCATCGACCTGTTGGCCTTCGCGGCATCGGACTTCACCACCACCCTGGCTAACACCACCTTCACCAGCAATGCCAATGGCACGGCGGTCGGCACCGGTGGTCAGTTCATCTACAACACCACGACCAACACCCTGGTCTGGGACTCAAACGGCACCGGCAGTGGCGGCATCACAGCCACCATCGTCTTCGACACCGCCGTCACCATCACCAAGGCCAACCTCATCTTCGAATAGGACAAGGCTGAACGACAAACGAAGAAAGGTCGGCGGGAAACCGCCGGCCTTTTTTCTTAGAACGCAATCCGATAAACTGGACGCCACCGCACGGGTGTCCCCGTTTTTGGAAAAATTGCGCGACAAAACAAAAAGTTTGAGCGGGGTTCTGATTCCACCAAAACTCATCCCGCTCTAAAGCCAGAGGTTAGCCCACTATTGGCGCGGTAGTCTTACTACGCTGAAGGAAGATAAGCTGGCGGTCGCCAGAACCGCCAGCCCAACGGCATCAATGCCGTTGGTAAGGGCGACTGCCCGCCCGAGCGAAGGCGAGGAGCCCTGCGGCGCCTGAGCCCTAAAATGGACTGAACTTGTCCATCAGGTTCTGGGTCACCGGCGCCTGCTGCATATTGGTGATGTCGCCGCGGCCGCCGTAGGATATGCGTGCCTCGGCCAACTGGGTGTGTTTGATGGTGTTGGTCGAAGAAATATCTTCCGGCCGGACAATGCCCGACACCTGCAACACGCGGATCTCACGTCCGGTGCGGACCTCCTGGTGGCCCTGGATGACCAGATTGCCGTTGCGCATGACACCCGACACGGTGGCGGCGATGGTAACGGAAATTTTTTCCGACCTCTGCACCGAACCGGCACCCGAGAAGCTCGAGCTGCCGTCGGCACCTAGGGCGCGGGCGGGGTCGTACTCAGCCGGCAAAATTTTCCCCAGCGACGATTCGATACCGAAAATACCGGGCGTCGACGCCGCGTAGGAATTGGTGCGCGACCGGTCGGTCGTGGTCTGGGTTTGCGCACTGTCGTCGATATCGACCTGGATCGTCAGGATATCGCCGACCTGGCGGGCGCGCTGGTCATTGAAGAAGGTGCGCGCACCGATCCGCCACAGCGAGTTGGACGAGGCCGGGGCCGGCTGGACCACCATCTGCTGCTGCGGGATTATCGCCACCGGATAGCCCATGGCGGTCATTTCCGGTCCCTTGACGGCTTCGGACACCGTGCCGCAGGCGGTCAGGGAAAGCGCTGTGAGGGCGAGGCCAGTGAGCGCGAGGCCAGTGAGCGCGAGGCCGGGGAGGGAAAGCTTCTTCATAATGGCACACTCAACGCGATGACAGGAGGAGATGGCGGGTTTGCAGGGCATTGGGGCCTGAGACAGCCTGGCCCGAGCCGATCACAACGGCGTCGACCATCTTCTTTGATGCCGGGTTCTGGATCTGGATCAGGTCGCCGACAGCGGCATCTTTTTGCGCCACACCGGTCATGGTCAGCGACAGTGTGCCCGAGCTCCAGGTCACCGCCACCGCCTCGCCGCGGCGTACGGCGGCGTTGCGCGGAGCGACAGCCACGGCGGGCGGGGCAGAGCCTGGCGCAGGTATGACGGCTGCGGCTGCGCCGTCCAGGCCGGCAGTGACGATGATGCGGCGCAGGCCGCGTGGATTATCCCAGTAAGCGCCGTTGCGCGCCGCGATCGCCTGGACCACGCCGGCGTCGAGCACCGCAGTCTGCCCCTGGCGACTCCCGACTTCGATCGCGGAAGCCTGACCGGCATTGTCGAACAGATCGCCGAGCGTAATACGACCGTCGCCGTCGCTGACCGACGGCTTGAGCACCAATGGCGTGGCGGCATGCGTTGCGGCGGGGATCGCTGCGGCAGCGAGAAGGGCCAGCAGAAACAGGGTTTTCATCTACTTAACCTCTGGCGATCTGGCTGGCCGTCTGCAGCATCTGGTCGGCGGTGGTGATGACCTTGGAGTTCATCTCGTAGGCCCGTTGCGCCACGATCAGGGCGGTGATTTCACCGACCGCATCGACGTTCGACGCTTCGGTATAGCCTTGCAGCAGGGTGCCGAAACCGACATCGCCGGGTGTCGAGATATTGGGCGCACCCGAAGCGCCGCTTTCGAGGAACAGGTTGTCGCCGATCGCGTCCAGGCCGGCTTCGTTGAAGAAGGTCGCCAGTTGGATTTCCCCGACATTGGTCGGCGCCGCCTGGCCCTGTTGCGTCACCTGGACCTGGCCGGACTTGGAGATGGTGACGTCAATGGCGTCCTGCGGGATGACGACGCTGGGCTGGACCAGGTAGCCGTCTTCGGTCACCAGCCGACCCTGGTCGTCGACCGAAAAGTTGCCGGCGCGGCTATAGGCGGTTTCGCCCGACGGCATCTGGATCTGGAAGTAACCCTTGCCCTCGATGGCGACGTCGTACTGGTTCTGGGTCAGGGTCAAGCTGCCCTGTTGCATGATGCGGTAGACCGACCCGGCCTTGACGCCGGCGCCGACCTGGATGCCGGTCGGCACGACCGTGCCGGCGTCCGACGACTGGGCACCCATGCGCTCGATGTTCTGATAGAGCAGGTCCTGGAACTCGGCGCGCTGCTTCTTGAAGCCGACCGTATTCATGTTGGCGATATTGTTGGAGATGACTTCGACATTGAGCTGCTGGGCAGACATGCCGGTCGTGGCGGTACGGAGCGCTCTCATGGTCTCTTGGTCCTTAGGTTACGCGGCCCAGCCGTTCGACGGCGGACTTGTTTAACTCATGCTGTTGCTGAACAATCCCGGCGAGGGACGTGTAGGCGCGGTTGATTTCGATCAGCTTGGTGACTTCGATCATCGGATTGACGTTGGACGCTTCCAGGAAACCCTGGCGCACACGGGCATCGGTCGCCGGCACGGGCGTGGCGTTGGACGCCAACGTGTAGGTGCCGTCACCTGCCTTTGTCAGGTCGCCCAAATCGGCGATGCGAACCATGCTGAGCTTGCCGACCCTTTCGGTCTGGCCCTGGGAATCCTGGGTGATAATGCCGTCTTCGGAGACAGACGGCCGGCCCTTCTTCGGGTCCAGGGTGATCGGCCCGCCGTCGCCCAGTACGGGGCGACCATCCTGCGTCATCAGCATGCCTTCAGCGCTCATGGTAAAGGCGCCGTCGCGGGTATAGGCGTCACCCTGGGGGGTCTGAACCGTGAAGAAGACACCTTCGCCGTCGATCGCGAAGTCGAGCGGCGCGCCGGTCTGCGCAAAGGTGCCCTGGGAAAAGTCGCGGCCGACCTCGTTGTCATAGGCAAAATTGGCCGGGGTGCGGATCGGCGAATTGTAGGCCGGGGCGCCATATTCCTGATGGACCAGAAGTTGCTCGAACTTGTAGCCATTGGTGTTCATATTGGCCATGTTGTTGGCCGTGATGTCGAGCTCGCGCCGAAGCGTCAGCTGCCGCGACAGGGCGATATAACTGGCATTATCCATGACGCGGTCCTTTCCGGTGCAATTCGGGGATCAAGCGGTTAACGAAAGTGCCTTCGGCGGCGCGTTAACGACGTGTTTTAACCATTGCAATCGCCGTGCCAGCCGCAGCCCCCCTGGATAAAGCCTTGAAAATCAACAAAACTGCGCCTTTCCCTGCTGCAAAACTATCCACAGCAGTCGGCAATAAATGCCGCGTTCACCCTGCTGGCAAACGGATCGTTAACCAAGTGGGGCGATAGTCGCGGGATGTACGGCGCCATAGCTGCGTCCATTTTTCTGCGTCAGGTGAGTCCTTTGGCCAAAAAGGAAAAAAAGAAAGAAGAGCCACCCGTCGATGGCGGGGAGGGCGATGGCGCCGACAAGCCCAAGAAAAAAGGCTTGCCGATCATGCTGATCGCCATTGCCGGCGGCGCTGTGCTTCTTCTCGGCGGCGGCGGCGCCGGGGCCTACTTTATGTTCCTGGCGCCCAAGCCGCCGGCCGATGGCGCGCACGGCGAGGCTGGCGCCCATGGCGAAGCCAAGGCCGGCGAGCACGGGGAGAAAAAGAAGGAAAAGAAAAAGGAAGAGAAGGGCGGTCACGGTGGCGGCCACGGCAAGGGCGAGGCCAAGGTCGACCCCAAGACCCAGCCGGTCGTGTCCGAAGGTCCCGACGGCACCACCTACCTGACCCTGCCCGATACAGTCGCCAACATCCAGTCGGCCGAAGGCCGCTCAGCCTTTCTCAAGCTGAAACTGACCTTCGAATGCCCCGACGAGGAAACGGCGACGGCTGTGCAGGAAAACCTGCCGCGCGTCAACGACATCCTGCAGGGTTTTATTCGTGAGCTGCGTCCGGAAGATCTCAAGGGTTCGGCCGGCAATCAGCAGCTGCGCCTGGAGATACTACGCCGGATCAACCTGGTGCTGCAACCGCATAAGATCAATGCGGTGCTGATCGAGCAGATGCTGATCACATGACGGGAGACGTCGATCAGGAAGCCATGATGGCGCAGTGGGAGGCGGAACTCGCCGCTGAGGCCAGTGCCGCAACCGCGGGCGTGACGGCGGATGGCGGCGATCTGGCTGCCGAATGGGAGGCCATGGTCGGCGGTGGTGGCTCGATGGGCGAGCGCTTCAACATGCCCGCCGGCGCCGAACGCATCCTCAACCAGGATGAAATCGACAGCCTGCTCGGCTTCGACCTCTCGGAAGACGACTATAACGAACGCTCGGGCATCCGGGCGATCATCAACTCGGCCATGGTGTCCTATGAACGCCTGCCGATGCTGGAAATCGTTTTCGACCGGCTGGTCCGCCTGATGACGACATCTCTGCGCAACTTTACCTCCGACAACGTCGAAGTCTCACTCGACAACATCTCATCGATCCGCTTCGGCGACTATCTCAACTCGATCCCCCTTCCGGCCATACTGGCTGTGTTCCGCGCCGAGGAGCTGGACAATTACGGCCTGCTGACGGTCGACTCCAACCTGATCTATTCGATCGTCGACGTTCTGCTGGGTGGCCGTCGTGGCACGGCGGCCCTGCGTATCGAAGGCCGGCCCTACACCACAATCGAGCGCGTCCTGGTTCAGCGCATGGTCGAGGTCGTGCTGAACGACGCGCGCCAGGCCTTCGAGCCCCTGACGGCGGTCAATTTCAACCTCGATCGCCTTGAGACCAACCCACGCTTCGCCGCTATCGCCCGGCCGGCCAATGCCGCCATCCTCGTCAAGCTGCGCATCGACATGGAAGACCGCGGCGGCCGCATCGAGCTGCTGCTGCCCTATGCGACCCTGGAACCGATCCGCAAGATGCTGCTGCAGCAATTCATGGGTGAGAAGTTCGGCCGCGACAATATCTGGGAGAGCCACCTGGCCACGGAACTGTGGACAACCCAGATGGAGGTGCGCGCCGTGCTCGATGAACAGCAGGTACCACTGTCGCGGGTCTTGAATTTAAAGGTCGGGGAAACGATCGTGCTGAATGCACAGGCTGATTCTCCGGTGCAGCTGCGCTGTGGCCAGATTCCCCTGACCACGGGGCGGATGGGCCGCAAGGGACATTCGATCGCCGTGCGGGTGGATTCGCCCCTGGCCTCGACAACCAAGCGCAGGCTTACACAGATCAAGAAAAAGTAGAAAGGGTAGGGTAAAGCGCCTCGTGTCGATGACCAACATCATTATGGACGTTGTGCTCATGGGGCTGCTGATCGCCGCCCTGTGGTTCGGCGTGCGCCTCGACAAGAAGCTGAAAGCCCTGCGTGCTGCCCATGAGGGTTTTGCCAGGGCGGTGGGGGAACTGGACGACGCCGCCATCCGTGCCCACAGTTCGCTGAAGGAACTGCGCGGCCATGCCGACGACAGCCAGGAATTGCTGCACGGGCGGATATTGGCCGCGCGCGACCTGCTGCAGAAGCTGGACGTTCAGGTCAGCCGCGCCGATAAGGCCGGCCGCGAACTCGACCGCGGCATCGAGGCCGCCGAAGCCGCCCGGCTGATGCAGATGCAGGCTCCGGTGTCGCGGCGCAAGGACTTCGACGATCCCGCCCTGATGCTGCGCAATGTCGTTACGCCGGCGCCACAGCGCGACCCGGGGGTAAGCGCTCGCCGCGGCCCGTTTGACCGCGATGTGGTGCGTGAGGATGATCCCCTGCCGACGCCCCGAAACGCCGGCGCATCCGGACGAGCGGTGCGACCGGAGGCATCGACCCATCTCAAAGGTTATGTGTCGCGGTTGCCTGAACAAATGCCCGAGGATGAAACCGAGATCCTCGACAAGGTGCAGATGTCGGAACTGGTGGTGGCCAATCTTAATGAGATGATCCGCACCCTGACCCTGCCCAAACGCCAGCCCCTTTCCCTCGAGGACGACCTGTTCGGTCCCGACTCCAGCCTGAAGTAGAGTAAGCCCCATGGCGATGCCCCGTCTCCTGCCTATCGTTTTCGTCGCCGTGGGCGGCGTCCTGGCCCTCAAGGCCCTGACCAGCCTGGAGGTCATGCCTGACATCTTGAGCCAGGCCAGCGCCTTCGCTGCCGACGTGGTGAAGACGGACGAGCCGAAGGCGGACGCTGCGAAGGCGAAGAAAGCCGAAGCGAAAGCAGAGCCAAAGACGACCGACGATCCCACCGAAAGCTACACCTCGCTGCTGACGGCAGATGCCGCTGCCAGCGACGCGGCCGCGGCCGTGCCGGCGGCGCCGGTCTGTGCCACTTCGGTCAATCAGCTGGCCGCCGAGGCCGGCATGTCCCCCAACGAGTTGAAGATCCTGTCCAGCCTGGGCACAAGGCGCAAGGAACTGGACCAACGCGAGGCCGCCCTCAACGCGCGCGAGCAACTTGTCAATACGGCGGACGCCAAGCTCGACAATCGCATTCGCCAACTGACAGATTTGAAGGGCCAGATCCAGGGTCTGCTCGACCAGGCGACCAAGGTGGGCGAAGACGACGCCAACCGTCTGGTGGCCGTCTATTCGGCGATGAAGCCCAAGGATGCGGCGGCAGTCTTCGCGACGATGGATGACGATGTCCGCCTGCCGATCGCAGCCAAGATGAAGGACCGCGCCCTGGCGGGGATCCTCGGCGCCATGCCGCCCGACGCGGCCAGGGACCTGACGCAAAAGCTGTCGCGCCGGATGAGCGCCGCTGATGGCTTGCAACAAAAGCTGAACAAGGCGACGGCCAATGGTCCCCAGGCGACCGCACCGTCGACCGCACCGGCAGCCGCCGCGCCGCAACAGGCAGCAAAGCCCGCCGCGACGCCGGAGAAGAAGGGGTAGGGGTTTTAACTTTCTTCTTCCCAATCTCACAGTCCATTAACCTTGATTAAACCCTCATTAGCCAAAGTTAACCGGCCATGAGTCGCCTGCGCCCACCCTCTTCCGCTGCCCAATCGTCACGCCTCAAGCGTGAGGTTGACCGTGCGCGCGATCTGCTCAGCCAGAGCGAACGTGCCCCCGCCAAACCCTTAAGCTTTGGCACGGCGATGAAGACGACCGCCGCCCTGGTCGCCATGGCCAGTTTCGGCCTGGCCGGACTGGCCGTCGGCGATCCCACGCCCATTGACTCCGTGGCGCCAAGGTCGGCCATCGATATTCGCGTCGGTCGCAACGCCAAGTCCGGACGGGTCGAAATCTACGGCTCGATCGGTTCGCGCGCGTCGGTCCGACGCGACAAGGACCAGGTCGTTATCCGTTTGCCGGGCCAGCAGAAGCCCGACCTCGGTGATATCCGCGCGCGTCCCCCCGTCGGCGTTACCGGCGTCGATCTGCGCAGCGACAACCGCGCCAGCGAAATCGTGCTCAAGGTCGCCGATGGCTACGACGCCCGCTTCGGCCGCTCGGACGGCGCGGTCTACGTTCAGTTCGATGTCGACCCCAAACCCGATACCAAGGTTCTGGGCGTCAACCTCCAGGAACTGACCAGGCTGGCCGGGAAAGACGGTGCTCCCGCCACTGGCCAGACGCCAAATCAAGCCAATATCAGCAAGGCCGCAAACGTCCCCCTGGTGGCGTTGCAGGTAGAGAGTGTCGATGGCGCCAAGGATATCGCCTTCCCGTTCGAAGGCCCGGTGGCTGCCGCTGTCTTTCGCCGCGGCGATTCCGTCTGGGTGGTCTTCGATTCCGAAGTCGATCTGCGTCTGCCACCGGAACTGAAGGATGGAATGACCGTCCAGGAGGCACAATGGACGCGCAATGACGGCTTCACCGCCTTGCGGCTTAAGGCGCCTGGCGTGGCTCTGGTTACGGCTGCGGGTGATGGCCTGACATGGCGCGTTCGCCTGGGTGGCCGCAGCCTGGCAACGCGGTCTTCCGAAGTCGTTATCACGCGCGACGACTCGGCCGGGGCCGGCAGCCTGAGTGTGACCATGGCGGGCGCCACGCGCGTCGCCTGGATTCGCGATCCCGGTGTCGGCGACCGCATGGCGGTGATTACGGCACGCGCCCCGATCAAATCCCTGTCGGCCGGTCGCACCATGATCGAGGCCTCGCTGGCGTCGACGGCTCAGGGCCTCGTCGTTACCCAAATGACCCCGGACGTAAAGGTTGAGCTGTCCGGCGACCTGGTCCATATCTGGCGTCCGGGCGGGCTGACCCTTTCGGCGGCATCAGCGGCGGGCGCCCCTAAGGACGGCGGACTTGAATACCGTGCTGCGCGCTATCCTTCTCTCACCAATGCCGAGTGGTCTGAAACACCTTCGGAAGGCTTCCTCGCCCGCTATAACGCTCTGCAGGCCCGGGCTGCCGATGAGGCGCAGGACGGCGCGACGGCACCTTCCAAGGCGCGCCTGGCGATGGCGCGTTTCCTGGTTGGGCAGGGCATGACCTATGAGGCCCAGGGGCTTTTGGACATGCTGGTGCGCCAGAGTCCGTCGGCCCTGCTCGATCCTCAGGTCCGCGGTCTTCGCGTTGCTGCCAAGATGCTGTCCGGGCGCTATACCGACGCTGCCGGTGACTTGTCGGCGCCGCAGATGCTGATCGATCCGGCCGCCCGCCTGTGGCAGGGCTATGCCGATTACAAGGCTGGCAACTATGCCGATGCTGTCAAGGCGTTCAAGGCGGGGGCAAAGGCGATGGATGCCTTCCCCCCCCAATGGCGCGCCAGGCTGGGGGCCGCCTACGCCTACGCTGCCATGCAACAAAAGGACAAGGACACAGCGGAGGTGATGATCCGCTACGCCGTGTCGCAGGATGTTCCGCCCCTCGACAAGCTTGCGACCTATCTGGTCAATGCCCAGATTATCGAAGCGTCGGGCGACAAGAAACGCGCGCTTAAGGTCTACCGCGCGGTGGCCAAGGCGTCCGACCCCGGCATCGCCACGCCGGCCCAGGTCCGTGCCGCCATGCTGGCCTTCGAACTGAAGCAGGCCAAGCCGGAAGACACCCTGGCGACGCTGGACAGCTTGCGGTTTCGCTGGCGCGGCGATGCCACTGAGCTCGAAATTGTCGGCAGTATGGGCCAGATCTACCTGTCCATGGGGCACTACCGCGAGGCTATGCAGGTGCTGCGCAGCGGCGGCCAAAGTTTCATCAATACCCCCGAAGGCCTGAAGATCCATGCCTCGCTGAACCAGACCTTCCGCTCACTCTTCCTGGGCGGCATGGCCGATGGCCTGCAGCCGGTGGAGGCACTGGGCCTGTTCTACGACTTCCAGGATCTGACGCCCCAGGGTGCCGACGGCGACGAAATCGTGCGCCGCCTGGTCCGCCGGCTGGTCGATGTCGACCTGCTGGACCAGGCGGCCGACCTGCTGGAACACCAGGTCAATGAGCGCCTGGACGGCGTGGCCAAGTCATCCGTGGCAACCGATCTGGCGGCCATCTACCTGATGGACCGCAACCCGCAAAAGGCCTTGCAGACCCTGTGGAACACCCGTACCACCCTGTTGCCCAAGTCGGTCCTCTCCGAACGCCGGGTGATGGAGTCGCGTGCCCTGACCGAGTTGAACGAGCCGGACAAGGCGCTGGATGTGCTGGGCAATGACGCTTCCCCAGATGGTGATGACGTCCGCGCCGACATCTATTGGCGCCAGCAGAACTGGGCCAAGGCGGCTGCGGTGCTGGAACGCCGTCTGGGCGACCGCTTCAAGGGCGACGCGCCGTTGGCGCCGGGCGACGAAAGCCGGCTGATCCGGGCGGGGATTGCCTACAGTCAGCTGAAGGATCAGGCGGGTCTGACGCGGCTTTCGGGCCGATGGGGCAAGTTTATCGATAAGGCGGCGGCGCCCGACGCGCTGCGGGTGGCCCTGGCGCCGCTGGACGGCGGTGACGTCAGCGCCAAGGATTTTGCTTCGGCGGCAACGGCGACCGATACCTTCACCGGCTGGGTCGGCGGCATGAAGAAACGCTTCCGCGAGAAGGACAATGCCGCCGGCAAGGCCAAGGCGGCTTAACACCAACCCGCGTAATTCTTGACACACCGTGGGTTGGCAAGGCCGCCAGCGTACGTTTCTGGCCGCCCGAGCTTTTGCGAGGAGCCAGGGGGGGGCCTATTCCGGCGTTTGAGCTGAAAAAATGCGAATATCAAGAGTCATTCTTTATGACGCTTGGTATAAAGCAAAAAGGCGCGTCCCTGTTTTACCTCGCCCCCTCACGTAAACATTCCCGCAAAGGCGCGCATACATGGTCATCGACTACGAACAAAAAGCTCACGAATGGTATGCCGCGTGGAATTCGCGTGACGCACAGAACATCTGCGAGCTCTACGCCGAAAACGTCGTGTTCATCTCGCCGTTCGTGGCGAAACTGGGACTGTCGGAGCGTGGCGTCCTGACCGATATCCAGGCCCTCTATCACTATGTTACGACCACCCTGCCGCGCGTTCCCAACCTGAAGTTCGAGCCGGTCGCCAACTGCATCGGCAGCCAGGGCCACACCCTGGTCTATCGCAACCAATCCAGCCACATCGTCGCCGAAACCCTGGAATATAATGATGAGGGCCTGATCCGGTTAGCCAGCGTCGCCTTTTCGACCGCTCCGATCAAGCGTAAGAATTACGGCAGCCGTTGATACGCGGATCATCCCGCCCTGGGATGCGGCGTATTAATGTTGGCAAAAGCCGCATCGTCGGTGGTGATAATCTTGCACACCTGAACCTGTTCCAGGAACCGCCAGACCGCCAGGCCACCGCGCTCGCGATTTTGTCCCAGCTGCGACCTCAGTGTTTGCGTCACCGTCGTGCGCCACAAGGCACACAGCGGATACTCACTGCGGCCAGAGAAACAGACGACATCGGTCGGCGGCGCCGCGACCAGTTGCGCCACCAGGTCCAGCGGCAGGTCGGGCATATCGCACGGCATCGTCACCACGGTGTCTTCGTTGCGCGCGGCCGCCAGTTCCAGCGCCGTCAACACGCCGCTCAGTGGGCCGAGACCGGCAAAATCCTGATCGTCCATCACCATGGGCAGACCCAGGGTTTCGAAATCCGCCAGCAGGTGATGGCTGGCATTGATATACAGCGCCGATGCCTGGGGCTGCAGCCGGGCGATCACCGCCTCGATCAGCGTGGAGGATCCCTGCGCAAAAAAGGGCTTGTTGCCGCCCATCCGGCGACCCTGACCGCCAGCCAGGATGACGGCTGTGGTCATGCGGTCTTCGCCACGAGCGCGGCGTCGGTCATACGGGGACGGGCGACGGCGTTGCGCATCCTCATCAGCACCGGCCCGTGTCAGGCTTTGGCAACGACTGTGACCGCCAGGAATCGTGGGCGTTAGAGCGCAATCCGATAAAGTGTGACGCACTTTTCGGACAAATTGCGCGACAAGACAAAAACTTAGAGCGAGATGGCGATTCTACCAAAAGCCATCTCGCTATAGTGAGGACGTTCATCACCCATGGGTAGCGCACGCGGCGGCCATGAAGCAAGGGGGAACGAAACGCCTGAGCAGAACGGCAAGCCTCGAATTGTGAGGGCTAACCTTCCCTATGGTTAATCCAAAATTATGACTTGTCGCGCTAGCGTCCCGACGAAACTGAGCCGAATATCAGGAGAGCTTCAGACATGCTTGGGAAGTTAGTTTTCTCGATCCGTGGAAAGATTACCATTGCTTTTGGGGTCCTCATGGTGCTGTCGGTCGCGACCGGCGCCTTCGCCATCTGGAAGCTCAACGAGGTGTCGGCCATCGGCAACCGCCTGGCCGTCGAACTCAAGGCTGTAACCACCCTGGGCGACCTGGCCCGGACCAGCCAGACCCTGAGCGTCCTTTCGTTCCTCGAGCACAATGCCACAGGCGCCGAGCGTGAAGCCTATACCGCCGAAGCCAGGACGACGCGCAACGAATTTTCCAAGTCGTGGAGCGACTACAGCCTGATGGTGACCGGCGATGAGGAAGCCCAACTGGCGGCCTCGCTGCGCGGCGCCTGGCAGCATTTCCTGGCCGTCCAGGAGGAGGTCGCCGACCTCGACCAGGCCGGCTTGCCCGATATGGCCCAGGACGTGTTGATGAACGACCTGTCGAAGGAGCGTGAGACCTTTTACACCGCGGTGCGCAGGATTCAGGACTACCGCCAGGCCAAGGCTGCCGCCGCGACGGCGGCCGCGCAAAAAGTCAATGAATCTGCCCGGATGTGGATCATGATTGCGCTGGGGTCACTGGCCGTGTTCTGCGTCCTGGTCGGCCTGGCCCTGACCGCCGGCATTTCGCGCCCGATCTCGCGGATGACCCAGGTCATGCTGCGCCTGGCCAATCACGACATCCATGTCGCCATCCCCGACACGGGCCGTCGCGACGAAATCGGCGGCATGGCCTCGGCGATGAAGATATTTAAGGAAAAGCTGATTGAGGCCGAAGACCTGCGCAATCAGCAGGCCGCCCTCGAAGTCGACATGCAGCACCAGCGCAAGGTCGAGGTGGTCAAGCTGGCCGACGAATTCGAAAACGCCGTCGGTGACATCGTCCGCGCCGTCTCCAGCGCGGCGTCCGAACTGCAGGCCTCGGCCCAGACCCTGTCGGCCGCCGCCGAAGAGACCAGCGTCCAGTCCTCGGCCGTCGAAATCGGTGCCCGTCAGGCCGCTGACAATGTCCGCTCGGTCGCCGCCGCCATCGAAGAACTGGCCGCCTCCGCCCGCCAGGTCGGCGGCGAAGTCGCCCGCTCAGCTGATATCGCTAACAATGCTGCACAGCAGGCCGGCCGCACCCGCGGCAGCATGGACGCCCTGTCCGGCGACGCCGCCCAGGTCGAGTCGGTAGTCAGCATCATCAACGCCATCGCCCAGCAGACCAATCTGCTGGCGCTGAACGCCACCATCGAAGCCGCCCGCGCCGGTGAAGCCGGCAAGGGTTTCGCCGTCGTCGCCTCGGAAGTGAAGGGCCTGGCCAACCAGACCGCCACCTCGACGACCACCATCGGCGTCTCTATCGCCAAGATGCAGGCCTCGACCCAGCAGGCGGTCGGTGAGATCTCGGGCATCGAGGACACTATCGGTGAGGTCAATGCCATCGCTTCGGCCATTGCCGATGCGGTCAGCCAGCAGGAACAGACCACGGCCGAAATCGCCCGCAACATTCACGAAGTGTCGCAAAACACCTCGGAAGTGACCGCAAACATCAACAGCGTTACCCTGGCCGCCCAGGAGTCGAGCGCCGGCGCCACCCAGGTGCTGGGCGCCGCCAAGGCCCTGTCGCGTCAGTCGGACATACTCAAGGGCGAAGTCGACAAATTCCTGGCGCGCGTTCGCGCCGCATAATATTGGGGAACCGGTTCATGAAAAAGCGTACCCTGATTGCCGTTGCCGCCCTGATGCTGGCGGCAACGCCCGCCCTGGCCAAGCACAAGATCTACGTCTCGATGGCGCGCTCGGATGACACCTTCGTCGGTATTCTCAAGAGCTCTATAGTGGCCGCCGCCCAGTCGCGACCCGATGTCGATCTGACGGTCGAAAGCGCCAACAACAATGCCGACACCCAGATCGGTCAGGTCCGCAAGGCCATTGCCGACAAGGCGGATGTGGTCGTGGTGCTGTCGGTCAACGGGGACGCGGCCAGGACCGCCATGGCCGAGACCGCCAAGGCCGGTGTACCGCTGATCTTCTTCAACCGCCTGCCGCCCATCGAGCGTTTCGAGGGCAAGGTGGCCATCGTCGCCTCCAACGACCTGGTTGCCGGCCGGCTTCAGATGCGGCTGCTGTCGCGCCAGATCGGCGATGCCGGCAATGTCGTTATCCTGCGCGGCGAGGAGGGCCACCCGGCTGCCCGCGACCGTACTATCGGCGTCAAGGAAATCCTGGCCAGCAAGCCGAACCTGAAGGTCGTCGCCGAGGCGACTGGCAACTGGAAGCGGGAGCAGGCTGAAGCCCTGATCGGCCAGTGGCTGGACGAGGGCAAGGTAATCAATGCCATCGCCGCCAATAATGACGAAATGGCCCTGGGCGCCATCGCCGCGCTGCAGACGCGTGGTTACAAGCCGGGGCAGGTCGCTATCGGCGGCGTTGATGGCACGACCTTTGCGCTGGATGCGGTGAAGTCAGGCTGGATGACCATGTCGGTGCTGCAGAATGCCGAGGCCCAGGCCGAGCAGACCATGGTCGACGCGGTCAAGTTCGCCAACAAGGAATATGCCCAGCTATACGACTGGGTGCCGTACCAGGTGATTATTCCGTCAAACGTCGACCAGTTTATGGCGAAGTAGGCGCCTTTTTTTCCTTCTCCCCGTTTACGGGTAGAGGACGAGAGCCGAGCGAAGCGCGGGCGATCGGGTGAGGGGCTTTTTCTGTCGAAGACTTGGCCAGACAAGCTGACCATTGCCCTCAGGCTCGTCGTTCCGCTTATCCCCTGGGGCTTAATCCGATAAAGTGGCCGCGACGTTTCGGAAAAATGGCTCGCCAAAACAAAAAAAAGAGCGTGATTTTGATTCCATCAAAACAGATCCCGCTACGGAAGGGGGGAGCGGTCGCCTTATGCCAACCCGCGAAATTCCTGACACACCGCGGCTTGGCAAGGCCGACTGAGCTTTTGCGAGCAGCCATCGGGGCCGCCCCTACGGCGGCCCTTGAGCTGAAAAAATGCGAATACCAAGAGTCATTTTTTATGAGGCCTGGCATTACTGTCGTTTTGTCAGCCTTTTTGTCACTCGCTAAGGCTTTACAATCCGGTCAACCCGTTTGACCACGGTCCATCGCAGTTCGATGACAGGGATCAGAACAAGTGCCAGCAGGGCCAGAAGGATAAGTGGCGAGATGATGATCAACGCAGTTGTTGTGACGTTTGCGCCTCGCCAGACACCCAGGTCAATGTCATTCGCTTTTTGAGACTCGGAGAAGGTATTGTAGGTCGAAGCCATGCTAAGCATCGATCCATCAATCATTCGGGTTAGTTTGTTATTTTGCGCCTTGTCCGATAAATAGGTTTTTTGGGGTATCATGACCGAAAGGTCAAACGAGCCATCGACCGGGTTCCAGGGGGCGAGATAGGCTTGGAATCCATCACAGAGATTCGTGAGTGGCGATTTGTCACCGATCTGCTGGCAAAGACGAATTTTGATCCGCGCAGCCTTGTCTATGACATTGGTAGCGTGTCTGCGATAGGTCGCTTCTGTCGTTGAGTTGGAAACGTTGGCGGAAAGGTTCCAAAGCACATAGGGGCCCAAACTGCCGACCGCGGATGTTCCCAGGGATGACAGCGTCACGATGAAAAATGAGAATGACACAAGGCTGGCGGTCAGGCCGGCACCGCTGACCAAGGTCCAAAAGCGCCGAATAGGTAGTCGAGTCATAGCAATAGCGAATTTTGCCGATCCCCAAAGCAAGAGTGCGCTGATGAATGCCTGAAACAGGGAAAAGCCGAACTGTGACAGCGCTTGCCGCTCCTTGTGGAAATAGTAGGCGTCCTGGACCTCCCGATCGTCAAGGAACCCAATCAAATCGTCGAGTGTCCGCGAATAAATGGCGCTATACTCGTGAAGGGGTCTAACCGGCTTGAACAGTTCGGGTTCGCGTTCGAGTGCTCCGCCACACCAGGCGACGGCTTCGTTCCTGAAGGCATAGTTTTCTGGCGCACGATCAACAAACTTCGCAAGCGGATAGGTTAGCTTTCCGTCCTTGATGCCGGCCCGGATGGTCGCCCCCAGACTTGCGTTGGTTAGCAGGCCAGCCGGTATGTCCTTGACATCCTCTGTAAGCTTGTTTCCCGCCATCATTTCAAGGGTGTAAAGAGCCGCGGGTTCGCCGAATAGGAAAGCCTCACTCTGAGCGTTATGCCGCTCGTCAAAGGGATAGGGAGAGAAGTTCGGTGGAACTTTGAAAAGCGATCGGCCGAGTTTACGTTCGACCTGCGCCATGCTGTTCTCCAAGAGGCACAGGCCCGGGGGGCCATTGGCTTCTGTCTTGAGGGTGGCCAATCGGGTGCGGTATGCATCGTACTCCGGCTTTGCCGTCTGCAGGCTCCGGATCGGCAAGGTCGCCAGAAAAATTAGTGCTGTTGCCAGCAAGGCAAACGTCAGAAACCGATAGAAGCCACGCCCAATCAGCGTTTCGGCCGCCTTGCCAGACCGGCGAATGAGGTCGCCATAAACCTCGGGCGATCGCTTCTCTTTTTGTAGGCGCCCTGCGGCATTCAGGGACCTGAACCAGGCCTGCAGTGGCCGTATCCGCCTGAGTGTTATCGTGGCAATCTCAAGTACGATGAAACGGACAACAATGTAAAGTATGGCTAGACCGAGAAGCCCGAACCAAAAATAGCTGTCCATCACCCCCTCCGAGCCCCAGACGAAACGTTAATATGTCTTGTTAGGCTGACTGTAACAAGTTAAAACTGCGAACGTAATGGTGGACAAGCAGGGGGCGCGGCGTGTCGAAAAAAGAACCCACCTCTAAAGTGTCGGCGTTGACGCGCGTATTGGCCGTCGTCGGGCGAGACGGGTTGGCGGTTGTCGGGATTGTCGGCCTTGCTGTGAACCTGATCGGCTCTTTAAGTCCGTTCCTTACTCTGGCTCGTTTTGCTAGATTCATCGTCGACAATTGGATTGAACTCACCTCCTATCTCTGGGTTGAAGTATTTCGCTTCTTACATATTGAAATACCCTCCATTCTCGGCTTCGCTCTGACCCTCCTGGTCTTTCACTTTGGCCTCGTCGCCAGTTCGATTCGCTACCCGTGGTCAGTCATAGCCCCTGCGACCGATGAAACGACGCAGTCCGTCAAGCGCGAGCGGGTGATTGCCTTGCTGCTTTATCTGCCAATAATGATAGGTTCCCTGTCGACAGCCTTCGGGCACCTTTCGCAAAAGCTGGTGACGTCCGAACTGCCGGCGGATCAACCCATGTTCGTTCTGTCCTTCGCGATCGTGCTTCTGTCGCCCGTTCTGACCTTTATCGTTGCCCGGCCCCGACTCCTCATGCGACGGTTCTTGGCCGTCTATATGGTAGCAGCGATCGTTCTGTGCCTGGACTGGCTTGCCCGAACCTTAGACTCGACACCGCTCGAAAAGGCGGTTGACGGACTGTAGCAACGGGCTGGGCATTGACCTGAATACCACACCTGTTGCATCTGCAACCACTCCCCCTTGACCTGGCGGCAGGCCTTGAGCCATACAGCCACGCATTATGACAAAACGCGCACACACCATGAACCCCTATAGCCGGACCCTGGAACAGGATCCGCTTATGGCTGCGCGCGTTTTGACAGGAGATCGAAGACCCTAACCGGCCTCTCTCCCTTCAAAAGCTTCGCAGCCCTTTCGACCCCCGGTCGGAAGGGCTTTTTCGTTTCCGAAACACGCAACACACGCAACACAGGAGAATAAAAATGCAAGTGTTTCAAGGCGCCCGTGGGGGCTTGATCAAGGCGTGGATCGACGGTGTCGCCGTCGAAGACCAGGCGCGCAAGCAACTGGATAACATCGCCGCCATGCCGTTCATCCACAAGCACGTCGCCATCATGCCCGACGTCCACTGGGGCATGGGCGCGACCATCGGTTCGGTCATCCCGACCAGGGGCGCGGTCATCCCGGCGGCGGTCGGGGTCGACCTGGGCTGCGGCATGATGGCGGTGCGCACCACCCTGACCGCTTCGGACCTGCCGGACAACCTGGCGGGGCTGCGTTCAGAGATTGAGGCGCGCATCCCGCACGGCCGGACCGACAACGGCGGGGCCAATGACCGCGGCGCCTTCGGCACGCCGTCGCAGGCGTCCGACGACGCGTTTTCGGGGCTGCACGGTGAGCTGCAAAAGATCATCGACAAGCACCCGAAGATCGGCCAGGCGGCGGCGCGGGCGCCGAACCACCTGGGCACGCTCGGTACCGGCAACCACTTCGTCGAGGTCTGCCTCGATGAAAACCAGGCGGTGTGGATCATGCTGCACTCGGGTTCGCGCGGCATCGGCAACCGGATCGGCTCCTACTTCATCGAGCGCGCCAAGCACGAGATGAAGCGCTGGTTCATCAACCTGCCCGACGAGGACCTGGCCTACCTGCCCCAGGGGTCGGAGTTGTTCGGCGACTATATGGGCGCCGTATCGTGGGCCCAGCGCTTTGCCCGGACCAACCGGGAACTGATGATGACGGCGGCTCTCGAGGCGCTGTCGGTATCGGTGCCCAAGCGCTTCACCTGCGACTGCGAGGCCGTGAACTGCCACCACAACTACGTGGCGCAGGAACGGCACTTCGGTTCGGACGTGCTGGTGACCCGCAAGGGCGCCGTGCGCATCACGCCGGAGACGCTGGGCATCATTCCGGGTTCGATGGGCGCCAGGTCGTTCATCGTGCGCGGGATCGATGGCCAGGCGGCGGCCGAAGCCCTGTGTTCGTGCTCGCACGGCGCCGGGCGGGCCATGTCGCGCGCCGAGGCCAGGCGCCGCTTCACCGTGGAAGACCACATCAAGGCAACGCAGGGTGTGGAATGCCGCAAGGACGTCGACGTCATCGATGAGACGCCGGCGGCCTACAAGGACATCGACGCCGTGATGGCCGCCCAGGCCGACCACGTCGAGATCGTCCACACCCTTCGCCAGGTTGTCTGCGTGAAGGGTTAGGAGCCAGGCGGAGGGGGGCTCCGCCTGGGACATCGCCTGCAATTATCGGGTGAGCGATGTCGTTGAGGGGACCTCCCCGGCCAATCCGGGCCGGGGAGGGAAGGGCGTTTCAGGTGATAGCCGGCGCGGCATCGCTGCTGGAGGGTAACGGCTTGCCTCGTGCCCAGCCTCAGCTATTATGGCTGGCCCAGACCTTGAGGAGAACCGGATGCGCAGGTGGATCGTCACAACAGCGGCCATGGCCGTCCTCGCTGCCAGCCCCGTTGCGGGCGCTGAGTCAGTCAAGCCCGCTGACCTGTCGGCGCAGGCGGAGCTGGCCTATTGGACCAGCATGTCAGATAGCAACGACCCGGCCCTGTACAGCGACTACTTGACCAAGGTGGCAAACGGCACCTTTCCCGGTACCTTCAAACTGATCGCGCAATCCCGGCTGAGGACCACGGCGCCGGTCGCCGACAGCGACGAAGTCCGCCTGAAACAGGCCAAAGATCTGTATGACGCGAAAAAATATGCTGCCGCCCTGCCCATCTATCAGGACCTGGCCGCCAGGGGTAACGCGCAAGCACAGGATGACCTGGGGTATATGTACGAGGCCGGCGAAGGTGTCACCAAAGACCCCGGGCAGGCACTGACCTGGTACCGGAAAAGTGCTGCCCAGGGTTTTGCGGCGGGCATCAATGATGTCGGCCGGTCCTACTATTTTGGTAACGGCGTCGCCAGGGACGAAGTCGCGGCCCTGACCTGGTACCGCAAGGCTGCGGCGCTTGGCCATCCGGGGGCGACGCACAATATCGGCGCCATGTACGAGAGTGGCAGTGCCGTCGCCAGGGACATAGCCCAGGCCATCGCCTGGTACAGCCAGGCAGCCCGTGCCGGCTACGATTTGTCGATCAAGGCCCTGGAGCGTCTGGGGGCACCGGCAGCGGCCAGCCTGTCCCTGGCCGAACAGGCGAATGCGGCCTGGGAACGCAAGGACCTTGTCGAAAGCTTCCGGCTCAACAGCCTGGCCGCTGCTCAGGGCGATCCACGCGGGCAGACGCAGTTGGCCTGGCTCTATCTCAACGGCCAGGGTGTTACGCTCGATGTCGCCAAGGGCGTAGCCCTGTACGAACAGGCGGCACAGGCGGGCTATGTCCCGGCGATGAACGGCTTGGCCAGCCTGTATGCGACGGGCGACACCGTGCCGCGCGACATTACCAGGGCCAGGACCTGGCTGGAGCTGGCGGCCAACAAGGGCGACCCGCAGGCCCTCGAGGGGATGGGTTGGATGTACCGTGACGGTGGCATGGTCCCGGCCGATGGCGCACGGGCACGAACCTACTTCCGCAAGGCCTCAGACAAGGGGCTTTTGCGCGCCGGCGCGGCTCTCGGAGATATGATGCTGCGCGGCGAAGGTGGCCCACGCGATACGGTCGGTGCCTTCGCCTTGCTGAGCGATCTGGCGACACGGGGCGATCCCGATGCCATGGGCTGGCTGGGGGTGATGTATGCCAGCGGAACCGAGCCCGTGGCGCGCGACGAAAAAGCGGCCTTCGGCTGGTTTCTCAAATCTGCCGAGGCTGGCGGCGCGGCGGGCATGACGGAGACCGGGCGACGTTACAGCGAAGGCCTGGGCGTTCAGCGTGATCTGGTCAAGGCGCATCAGTGGCTGGAACGGGGCGCAGCGGCCAATCACCGTCCGGGGCTCCTGGCCCTCGCAGCGCTTCACAGCCAGGGCGTTGGCGTGCCTGTCGATAAGGCCAGGGCATTTGCCCTGTACTTGCGCGCTGCCGAACTGGGTGATGCCGATGGCGCGCGTATCGTGGGGTCCATGTATGAACAGGGGCAGGGCGTACCGCGCGATCTGACCCAGGCGCTGAACTGGTACCGGCGTGCCCTTGCGGCGGGCGATGCCAGTTCGCAGCAGATGATCGACAAAATGCCAAGGTCGTAATACTAACCCGCGAAAATCTTGACTCATCGTGGGTTGGCAAGCGCGCCAGTGTACGTTTCTGGGGCGCCCGAGCTTATGCGAGGAGCCATGGGGGGCGCCTAGTCCGGTGCTTGAGCTGAAAAAAAGCGAACACGAAGCGTCATTCTTTATGAGGCTTGGTGTAATACCTATTAACGAAAAGATTGACACCTCGACATTAGGTAGACCCCTCCGCCTCGACGCGCTTCGCCCTTTGGGCTCGCTTGCTCGGCACCTCCCCATTTGAAATGGGGAGGAGAAGAAGCCATTGAACATATTCTTCTTTTCTCCTCCCCATCCCTTCGATGGGGAGCGGGGTGGCCCGTGCCATGGCGAGCAAGCGGAGATCGAAGATCGTAGAGCTGCCTGCCGGCGAGGCTCGAGACGGAGGGGTCCCCTTGCGGAAAGAATGTCAAGGTCAAAGTGGGTTGGTATAAGCCGCAAGATCGGCCTTAACGTGCCAGGATGTATCGACACGCATTGGCCGCCCTTTTGGCGCGATCGACTGGATTGGGTAATTTTTTGAAAAGGTTATAAAATCTCTAATAGTTGAAGGCTTTCGCCCATTGGTCCCGGCGTGGCCTTGTGACCGCCTTTTTGGGAAAAGGGGGTCCTGCCTGATATCCTCTGAGGAGGCTCTATCTCTGACCTCTGTAGGTTTCCGAGGTCGTTAAACCCGGTCGATTTCGCGATAGGCCGCCACCACGCGGTCTTCGCCTTCACGTCCGGGCAAAGAGTTTCCGTGTTCCATGCCGATGACCCCGGTGAAGCTGCGGGCGCGCAGCCATCTGACGATGGCTGCATAGTTGATCTCGCCCGAGGTCGGTTCCTTGCGGCCCGGATTGTCCCCGAACTGAAGATAGGCGATCTCGCTCCAGCAGGCCTCAAGGGTCGGGATCAGGTTTCCGGCCTGAATCTGGGCGTGATAGAGGTCGGCAAGGATCTTGACGGACGGGCTGTTGACCCCGCGCGCCACGGCAAAACCCTGGGCGATGGTTTGCAGGTAGACGCCGGGATGGTCGGTCAGCGTATTCAAGGGCTCCATCACCAGAACCAGATTGTGGGGCGCCACGATGTCGCCGGCGCGACGCATAAGGTCGATAATGCGCGCGGTCTGGATATCGAGCGGTATCCTGGGGGCCAAAAAGCCGGGTACCACGGTGATACAGCTCGCAGCGAGACGTTTGGCCACCTCGACCGACGCAGCTATGTCGGCCAGGAAGCTCTCGCGTTCGCTGCCGTCGTCGCTGCCGAGCCAGGGGCGTGATTGCCCCCATTTGGGCATGCTGGCGACGAACACGCCCATTTTCATGTTCCGCTGGGCCAGAGCTTTCGCCATCTGCGCCTGCTGCGCGATTGGACGGTCACGCGCCTTATTGTCCTCCCAGGCCGTGAAGCCCTGGTCGGCGGCAAAGGCAATCTGCTCGAGGACATCGCCCCGGCTGGCGAAGCTGCCTTCATGGGGGGCGTAGGCGAGCGAAAATCGTGCCGCATTCGAAGTGCGCCCCGGGGTGGCCGATACAGCCAGCGTCATGGACGCCGCGGCGCCGGCTGCGAGCAGGTGTCTACGGGAGGTGATCATGCGGAAATCCTCGGCGAACGTGAATTGTCTGGAGGCCATAGCATATTCGAAGCTAGATTGCCTGTTGCACTCGATTATGGAACCCGCCCGGTTAACAGCCGAATAGGGGTCAGACTCCTTTTTCTCCGAAAACGTCGCGAACCTTCCTGCTTTTCGGCCGCGTTGGGACAAAGGAGCCTGCGAGTGCGCCGACAGGCTTTAACAGTCTGACCCCATTTTCACTTACATTTTCACTCAGCGCCGGGTCGACTTCCAGCGCCTTTCAGTTCAGCAGGGCCGCATTGCCCCAGGTGACGATGGTGCGTTCCGCGTTGCCGGGCGCGGTGCTGCGCGCAACCAGTTCCAGAATGTTGTAACCCGTTACCTCGGCCGTCAGCTGTTCGGGCGCCGAGCCGAAGCGCAGAGGCTGCGACTGGACAAGCAGTTTCCCGTCGCCGAAAACAGAAAATATCACTGGCGTTGTCGTATCGAGCGTCGAGTCGTCGACGCCGACGCTGGCGGTAAAGCGCCGCTCGCCCTTGAGCCGGACTTCCAACCGCGAATTGGCGAGGACGCCCAGGCCGCTGGCATATGGCTTGCCGGCAATCTGCAGGTTTCGGCCGTAAGGTGTGGCATCGGCCTGGGCGCCGCCCCAGCCGGCATACATCGGCAGATCGCCGCGTCCGCGGGTGCCGGCCCAGGGACTGACGGCGCGATGGATGAACGGATCGGCCTGCGGTGTCACGACGCCATCGACGGCCGGATTGACGCGTCCCGGAGTTTCCGAGAGATAGGTGCCGCCCTCCAGCGCACGCGTGCCGCGAGCGTCGAAGATCAGGGTCTGGCGCGGCTCAACCCGCAGCTTGACCTCGCCCTTGAAGGCAGGCAGCGCCGCCTGGGTCCACAGGTCCTTAAGCTGGACATCGGCGGCTGCAGAATATTTCAGGTGGTCGGTGGTCAGGACGACCTCTTGTGGGGCGGTGCCGCGGTTGAAAATCGCGACGGCCTTGTGCGCCGGGTCATCGCCACGGGTTTTGACGAAGATCTGAACGTCATCTGTCTCATGGGCCAGGACAGCCTGGTTGCCGGACGGATCCTGGTTGATGGCGATCAGATCGCTGTTGCCGAAGATCTCCATCAGTTCCGGCGGCGCCTTGCGCAGGTCATAGCCGATGATCAGCGGCGCGCTGATCATGGCCCACAGCGCAAAGTGAGACCTTGCCTCGGTCAGATGGTGCTCGTCGAAGTCGCCGTGGCCAATGAACAGCATGTCGGGATCGTTCCAGCTTCCCGGATGGGCATACAGAGCCCGCGTCGCGGCGCTGTCGAAATTGGTCAGCATTCGCCCCCAGCTTGGCGTGATATCATCGCTGGTCCGCGACAGGTTGCCGACGTTCTTGGCCCAGGATCGCACATCCGCAGAACCCCAGGCGCAAATGGAGAAGACATAGTCGCCGTCGGGATTGTAGCGCTTCAAACTGTCGGCAACCTCCGTGTAAAGGGCCTTGACTTGCGCGACATCGGTGCGGTTGACCGACTGGAAGTCGATAATGGGCCCTAAGCTCTGGTACTGCCCGCTCGTGACCTTCCCGGAGTCGGGCCCGAACGCCCGGACGCCGCAGCCATCGACCTTGATAAAGTCGAAACCCCAGTCGTGGAAGTAGAGCTTGATGTCCTTTTCGGTATGGCCATACAGCCCGACCTGGCGCTCGGCGACGGTGCCTTCGGGCAGGTTCGGGGTGCCGGGCCCGCCATAGGCCTGGGAACACGAATTGCGGCCGAGATCCGAATAGATCCCGGCTTTCAGGCCCATGCGGTGAATCTGGTCGGTAAACGGCTTGAAACTCGACTCGTCGGGTCCACCGGTGGCAGCGGACGGAAAGATCGCCGTGCGTACCTGCATGCGGCCGTCGCTCTGGCGACGCTTCAGCCACCAGCCATCGTCGATATTGATATAGAGGTAGCCCTTGGCGGCCAGGCCGCTGGCCACAATCGTAGTAGCGGAATCGAGAACGCGCGCCTCGGTCACATCGGTGCCGAACGCGTTCCACGAACTCCAGCCCATGGGCGGCATGGCGGCGCGGCCGGAAGTATAGACGCTCCAGCGGGCCGTCGGCGCCAGGGAATCTGGATCGCCGGCCGCGGCCGGGAGGGCGGTCAGCCACAGGGAAACCGCAAACACGCCATAGCTGGCCAGACGTAAACCGCGCTTCATGTGGGGCTCCTCAGGATGACGGCGTTCAACTGTTTTTTACACCAGGATTCGTCGTCGGCACACCCATGTAAAACGCCGGCAGCCTGGCGGGCATCCCAAACACCATGATTTTGGCATCAGCAACGCGCCGCGGCGCCGGGAGTCAAAGTCGGTCAGACTCTTTTTTTCCGAAAACGTCGCGAACCTTATTGCCTTTCGGCCGCGTTGGTACGAAGGCGCCTGCGAGTGCGGCCGACAGGGTTTAACGAGTCTGACCCACTGCTGTCCCACAGGACATTTTCAAGCAAAATCATAGAGCTAACACCATTTGTCTAGAGGGCTCTGGTGGTGGTTCGGTTTCGCCGTTGAGTAGTTGG
>NZ_AWGC01000047.1 GCF_000495835.1 Asticcacaulis sp. AC402 | reverse complement strand
CAGAGTGCTGGAGCGCAATTCGATAAAGTGTGACGCACTTTTCGGATAAATTTCGCCACAAAACGAAAACCTATACCAACCCTCGATGACCTTGACTCATCCCGCTCCTAGCGCCCTGCACCCGACTCAAGGCGGATCGGAACCGATCGCGACAATCCGGATCTGACTCTTGTCGACGCGCTGGGCAGCGTCGATGACGGTCAGGTCGTAAAAGCCCTCTACCGGCGGCGACCAAGCGAATTCGCCCGACTCATCCAGCCCCAAGGGCTCGCCATCGATATACCAGGCAACCGGCCGCAAGCCGCGGGCCGACAGTTTCAGCGGCCGCTTCAGCACCAGATGGCCCTTGGCGTCTTTGCCTTTTACTTCGACATAGACGGTGGCACCCTCGGGCGGGAACAGGATCGATACCTTGCCCGTCAGGCCGCCGAGATTTTCCAATGCGGTCGGCGCCCTGGCCGGCGCCAAGGCCTGTGGCAGGCGCGGCGGCGCCTGGATCTGGTCGAAAACGTCGAACAGCAAGGGCGCTGCCGCCTCGCGCCCGGTTTGGTCCGCCCGGGCTCCGCCGTCGGGCCGACCGGTCCAGACCATTACGGCATAACCGCCGGCTACCCCGACGGCCAAGGCGTCGCGGTAGCCGTAGGAGGTTCCGGTTTTGAAGGCAGGGCGGTTGGCTGCCTTCATCAACGCCCCGGGCAGACGTCCCGCCGGCGCCGGGGTTTCACGCAGGATACCCACCACCTTGTCGGCAGCATCGGCGCGCAACAGGCGCTGACCCAGGACTGGGCGCGTCTCATCCTCCAGCCGGTAGACCAGGGGCTTGGCCAGGCCCTGATCGCCCAGGGCGGCATAGAGCAGGGCCAGGTCGTCGAGCCGGATTCCCTCCCCGCCCAGCGCCAGCGCCAACCCAGCATCGTGCAGCCCGGTCTTGGGCCGTACCAGTTTCACACCGACGGCATCGAACCGTGCCTCGAAGGCGTCCGGTCCGATCTTGTTGAGCACCGCCACCGCCGGCACATTGAGCGAATTGATCAGGGCCTCCTTGACCGAAACCTCGCCACGGAAGACGCGGTCGAAATCCTCGGGCTGATAGTCACCGAAGCGGGTCGGCGCATCCATCAGCCGGGTATCTGGCGCCACAACGCCTGCCTCGAAAGCAAAGCCGTAAATAAAAGGTTTCAGCGCAGAGCCCGGCGAGCGCAGGGCGCGGGTCATGTCGATCCAACCACCTGCGCGCTCCAGGCCGCCCGAGCCGACACTGGCGCGCACCCCACGGGTTTTAATGTCGATAACCAGAATCGCGACCGAAGAGTTAGGACCCTGCTCCGCAGCCGTGCGCGCCGCCATGAGCTCCAGCTGCTGCTGCAGGTTGGCATCTATCGTGGTGACGACGGTCGCCTGCAGGCCCTTGACCCCCGACGCCATGCGGCCAGCGGTGTGCCAGGCGATGGCCGGGAAGGCAAAACGTTTGGTCACCATGGGTTCGGCCATGGCTTCCTGCGCCGAACCGCTGCCGACGATGTTGCTTGCCGCCATGCGCTGGAGAATCAGATTGCGCGCGTCCAGGGCAGTTTTAGGATTGCGGTCGGGCCGGCGCGCTTCGGGCGCCTGCGGCAGGGAAATCAGCAGCGCCTGTTCGCCCAGGGTCAGGCTTTCCGGTTCATGGCCGAAATAGCTGAGCGAGGCCGCGCGCACGCCTTCCAGATTGCCGCCATAGGGCGCCAGGCTGAGATAAATGGCCAGGATTTCGCGCTTGGAATAGCGCATCTCCAACTGAATGGCACGCACGATCTCCAGGAACTTGTAACCGTAGGAGCGTTCGTGGGGCTCAAGCAACCGCGCCGTCTGCATGGTGATGGTTGAACCGCCCGAGACGATGGCGCCAGCACGCAGGTTCGAGCCAAACGCCCGCACGATGGCCACCGGATCGACGCCGGGATGGAGGTAGAAGCGTTCGTCCTCGACCTGGATCAGGCGTTTGAGGAAAGTCTTGTCCGTGCGATCGAGGTCGGCCCGGATGCGCCACCGGCCGTTGTCGACCGGCAGGGCGCGCAGCCAGGTGCCGTTGCGGTCCAGCGCCACCGCCGACGCCGTAGTCGCCTTCTGCATATCCGGCGGCAGGACGAGGTTCAGCGCGGCGACGACGACCTGCACGGCCACGAGGCCGGTCAGGACCTTGACCAGCCGCGGGATAAATCGGTCGAAATGAAAAACGGGAAGCTGCAAAGGCGTTACTATTCTTACCTCTCCCCGCCTGCGGGGAGAGGACGGGAGCTGAGCTTGTGAAAGCGACCGGGTGAGGGGCTTTCAGGGTCAGTACGACCTTAGTAGATGTAGCCCGTCGCAGACAGTCTAACCTCTACAGGCCCCTCACCCTAACCTCTCCCCGTAAACGGGGAGAGGGGATTCTATGGCGCTATCTACCCGAAATCATCGTCCGGCCGCCTTGGGTGCGGGCGAACAGGTCGGTGCGGTAGAAGTCCTTGGCCTCGGCGCCCGGCAGGTAGAAGTCGCCCATGGTCACCGCCCGGGCGATGTACGCCAAAGAGAAGCCCTTCGACGACGACACATCCAGCGCGGCGATATAGCGATCGTCCCGCGCCTCCTGAATCTTGGCCGAAGTCAGTTCGCCGATAAAGCGGAACGGCCCGTTCTGCGCGTCCTCGTTGGTCAGGGTCGCCTCGATTTCGAAACCGGCCGGCAAGGCATCATCGACCACGATCGGCCGCAGCTCCGCCCGGTCAGACCGGCCCGAAATGACCACGATTACCTTTTGGCCCTGTGTCATGTTCGACGGATCGATCCGCGAACCGTCCATGGCATAGAAGGTCTTGGTCAGGTTCAAGCCCTGGGCTTGCGACGATGGCGCCACCGTCGGCGTAGCTATCACCGTCACGGTGCGCCAGACGGCGCCCGAGCCGATGTTCTTCAACCGTACCGGCGCGAACTGGCCGATGCCGTAGCGCTGGACATGCTGACTGCCCGGCAGGGCGCTGACGCCGGCAGACTGGATCTTGGTCACTCCGGCCGATTTCAGCATGTAGGACGCCGCACGCAGGACATAGGCGGACTCGATCGTGTTCATCTGGGCCGGCGACTTCATCGCCTGTTCCAGACGCGGGATCAGCGACTGGGCGATGTCGACCTCGCCGGCTTCATAGGCCAGGGCAATAACCCCGGCCAGGTCACGCAGCGGCGACTGGTACCAATCATATTGATCCGTAAAGCCAAGCTTGGCAATCGCATCCTGGAAAGCGGCGCGTCCGCGCGAGCGGTCGCCCATCATCACCAGGCCAGCAGCCACCTGAGCCCGGGACAGCGGCGACTCTTCCGACTTGAACTGGACGTCCTTGTACCAGCGCAGGCGAGCCAGGTCGCCTGATTTGGCCTTGGCCATAACGTAAAGGGCATAGGCCGAGGCACGCGAACGCAGGCGCTTGGTCATCTCCTGGCTGGAGATCCCGTAATAGGGATTCCAATAGTAGTCGACACTGAGGCGATAGTTGACACTGACAAAGCCTTCGGGCTTGGCCATGGCGCGCATGGCACCGACCGCCTTGTCGATAGCCTCCTGTGGCACATAGACGCCGCGTGCCCGGGCCTCCAAAAGGAAGTCGGTGGCGTAAGCGCCGATAAAGCCGTCGGCATTGCCGTCGCCAACCCGCCAAAGGCCGATGGCGCCATCCTGGGATTGACGATCCAGAATCTTCTGCACGGCAATGCGAAGAGCGCCCTGGGCCGGTTTGGCCGCCGTCTTGCCAACCATGGATTCGTCGACATAGAGCCACGGCGTCGCCGCCGAGGTGATCTGCTCGGTGCAGCCATAGGGATATTTGTTGAGCATCGCCGCCAGCGGGCCAGGGTCGATGTTGCGGAAGGGCGAATAGCTGACCTCGACCGTCACCGAACCGGGTTGCAGGCCATTGAGCAGCGAGGCGTCTGGCGCCCAAACCTCATTGACGTTCTGAAGTTGGCTGAAGACGCGGGTCTGCGGACCCCACCCGTTGCGGGTCTGGATGTCGAAGGCGTCGTTGAAACTGTAACCTTGACCGTTAAGGCCGATCTGCACCGTCGAAACCCCGACCGCATTGGGCGCGATCAGCGGAATCGGCTCGATCGCCTTGTCGCCCTGACCGAGGTTGAAGGACTTCTTGAACGCTGCGGCTATGCCTTTCAGACCGTTAATCACAGCCTCATAGACGCCCGGCTTGCCGTCGACATTGTCGAGTTGCAGAGTGCCGAAGGCGCGGTCGCCGGGGCTCAGGAAGCGCGGCAGGGCCAGGTCGGCCACAACCGGTTCACGGACCACGATGCGTTGTTCGCTGGACCCGACCTGTTCGTCGGTCCAGGCGACCGCCATAATCTTCAGCTCGCCGTTGAACTTGGCTATCGGCAGGTGGACCACCGCCTTGCCGTTCGAGCCCGTCGTCACCACACCCGACCAGAGGGCGATGGTTCGGATCGGCGTCGTCGTCAGGCCTTCGCCGCCCAGCTGGTCGCCGCCGAACTTGGCCGGCGCACCCAGGTTCGGGTCGAGCAGGCGACCGTAGTCGTCATTATAGTCTACGCCCAGAGCACGCTTGCCGAAGTACCAGTCGACCGGATTGGGAGACTTGAACTTGGTTAGGTTGAGAATGCCCTGGTCGACCACGGAGATCGACACCCTGGCCTTGTCGCCGAACTTCAGACCCTTGATCTCGACGGGTACATCGATAAAACCCTGGCCCTTGTTGTCGAGGCGTGGTTTGAACGGCTGGTCACTCAGGGGCACATTGACCTGAAGCTTGCGCGACTTGGGATCGAGCGGAACATAGACCAGGCCGACGGCGCGGCGCGGCTTGGCCGAATCGACCGGATCGCGGGGCTGGATGACGCTCACCATGATGTAGGCGCCGCCACCCCAGGCCGCGCTGGACTTCAGACGCACCGTAGTGCCGCCCTCCCCGACGGAGACCGTCTTCATTTCGATGACATGGTCGGTAGCGACGGCGATCTGGGCCTCGCCCTTGTACGGTGCCTTCAAGGTCAGATCGATGGTGTCACCCTGGGCATAGCTCTTGTTACCGACCGTGACGCGGACCGCGTCGGGCGAATCGGCGTTCTTGTCCGACGCGCCCCAGCCCGAAGAGAAACGAACCACCGTCTTGGCGCGGCCGACAGCCTCGACCTCGATACGGTAGTCACCCCAGTCGAGACTTTCTTCGAAGTTCAGGCCGGTATTGGCGTTGAGGTCCATGGTCTTGCTGTCCTTGACTACGTCGCGGTGGGTCGAGCGCCAGCGCCACTTGCCATCAGACAGGTACCAGTCGTAGTCATAGATCTCGGCGATCAGCGTCACCTTGATGCCCGCAACGGCAATTTTGTCGCCATTGGGGTTGAGACCAATGATGCTGAAAGCGGTCTTAGGGATGTCGCGCCAGTTACCGTCCTTCTGCTCGGTCTTGACGCCGAGGTAGAGCGGCGCGCTCTTGATACGCAGGGTCTGGCTCTCCCGCACCGGGCGGCCGCCGGGCTCAAACACCGAGGCGGTAAGCAAGACCGTCAGGGGCTGGTCAGTCTGACCGGCCTCCGACGCATTGAACGGGACGGTGGCGTTGCCAGCGCCATCGGTGGTCACTTCCGGCAGGTCGACGTATTTTTCTTCGTAGGGCTTGGTCTGGTCGCCGAACTGGTAGTCCTGGAACTTCGGGAACGGATTGAGGTCGGCACGGATGCGCGCTTCACCGGTCACCTGCAGACCAGAGCCATTGGCGCCATAGAGATAACGCGCCGCCACCGTTATCGGCCGGACCTCGGTCAGGCTCAGCAGCGGGCGATTGACATCAGCCTTGACGTCGACGCCCAAACGTTGCGGCGCAAAGTCTTCAACGGCAAAGGTTGTGTGGCCGGCATCGCCTTCCAGACCTTCCAGCTCGACTTTCGCGGTCCACTGGCCGCGCGGGGCAGTTTTCGGCAGGACAAGATTGCCACCGGCATAGGCATTGGGCAGCTTGTCGAAGGCCAGGCGGAAAGCTTCGACCCCCGACGGCCGGGTTACGATCAGGGCGCCCTTGCGGTCCTTGATGGCGCGGCCTTCGTTGTCCCGCATCAGAGCGATCAGGCGCACAGTTTCGCCCGGTCGATAGATGCCGCGATCGGTGTAAACGTAGGAATCGACCCCCGCTGTGGACACGCGGCCGTCGGTCAGGCTAGCCTCATCGGAACGCCCGCCGACCCCATGGGCGGTCAGGTCCATCGGCGTTCGATCGACATCGACCGCGGTAAAGTCGTCACCGGGCCCATAGGCCATGATCATCTTGGCTTGCAGGGCTTCAGAGCCTTTGAGCAGAGCGCCGTTAAAGGTGACGCGGCCGTCGACACCCGTCTTTACCGTGCCGAGCGTATCGCCATTCATGGCGACCAGGTCGACCTTGACTCCGCCCACCGGCTTGGCGCTTTTCAGGGAACGGACCACGACATCGAGGCCGTTCTGGCCGCGATAGGTGGTCAGAGCCATGTCAGTATAGAGTATCCAGCGGCGGGCGCTGGGCGGCTGTTCGTTGTCGTTCTTGTCGCGGCCGCCCGAGGCGTCCTTGACTTTGATGACATAGGCGCCTGCCTTCAGCGACTTGAGCACCGCGCCCAGCGGGAAGACTGTGGTGATGCGCTCGCCATTGCCGGCCTTGACCGCAACCTTGCCGGTCCAGATCTTGACGCCGATATCGTTGGGGGAATCTTCACCCCATTCGTAGTCATACTCGTCTTCACCGACGGGGTCGGGAGCTGACACCGACTTGCGGACCAGATTACGATCCGCCACGTGCCAGACCTCGAAAGCCAGGCTGGAAACATTGACGGTTTCGATCGCCACGCCGTCACTTTCCTCGCGCGGCAGGATGACCCCGTTGCCGGCAAAGCCGACATAGGGTGGCTTTTCACCAAAAGCGAAATCGACATCCTTGTTGGCTTTAAGCGTGTCCATGCCCTTGGCGGGCAGGCCTTTCAACAGGGTGATGCGGCGGTCGTTGAAGCCGATTCCGGCAACGCAAAGGGTGTCGTCCTTGACCGAGACGGCGGGGGCCGTCGGCAAGGCCGGGCTGACCACGACATAGTCGCCATAGGGCTTGGACGGATCCAAGGGCCTTGAGAATTGAATACAGGCCTTGGGCGAAGCGCTCGACGTATCGAGCGATGACGTCCAGACATCGAAACCGGCCGGTTTGGTTTGAGCGGCACGCCGGGCATTGGCAGCACGCGGCTTGCCGAACAGTCCGCTGTCGGGTCCACCGATAAGTCCGTTGTCGCTGGCCGTGCCCATGGTGTGGGCCGTCGGGCGGTCGGTCACTTTTCCAGTCAGGAAGCCGATACCGAAACCGGCGAGCAGCACTGCTGCTGCGCCTGCCAGAAGCGTCCTGTTATGCCAATCGATCATGATGTCATCCCCGCACGACCCCGCGCCTTGTCCACAGACGTTGACAGGTCGTTAATCGCAGACGAAAGCGCGGAATTTCCGAAAGATCAATCTTTGTTTTGTTAAATGCAAAAATAGCGCTAATGAGTCGCTTCAACGCAATGAGAAGGTCGGGGCGCGTCCCTTATGTCACCGGTCCTCGCACCAGGAGAACGTGATAGCCTTGAGTAAATTCTCGCGTGTCATGGTGCTTGTGGTCGATGATAACCACTACATGCGGGTCATCGTCTGTACCATGCTGCGTTCGATGGGTATCAACCTGATCCGCGAAGCCTCTGACGGCATCGAAGCTCTGGAAATCGTTCGCGACTGGCGTCCGGACGTCATTGTGCTGGACCTGGTAATGGAACAGCTCGACGGTGTCGAATTCACCAAGCTGATCCGCCGCGGTTCAGACAGCCCCCATCCCTACGTGCCCATCATCATGATGACCGGCCACACCGACCGTCGACGCGTCCTTGAGGCGCGCGATGCCGGAGTCAATGAGTTTGTCGCCAAGCCTTTGACGGCGCGGGCCCTTATCGACCGGATGCGCAGCGTCATCGATAACGAGCGCGGCTGGGTCAAGTCAGCCAACTATGTCGGCCCCGACCGGCGCCGCAAGGTTATTGCCGATTACAGGGGGCCATTCCGGCGGGTCGCAGACAAGGCCGAAGGGAAGATCTAGAGCGCAATCCGATAAAGTGGACACCACTTTTTGGAAAAATTGCGCGGCAAAACAAAAACCTAGAGCGGGGTTTTGATTCCATCAAAACCCCGCTCTAGGGTGCAAGCACCCCGGACCCGAAAACCTGACAGCGCTGATCTTTGCGGAACTCACGCCTTAAGTTATTGCAGGAACGGGAAAAAATCTCCCTCTCCCACTTAGGGCGGGGAGAGGGTTCGGGTTGAGGGATTAAGTCCCTACACAATTACCGGTCAGAACTACCCTCAAACGTAAACTGCTTGCCTGGTAGCCCGCGCCTTGCCGAAACCCAGCATGCCAATCCCGGTCGTAATCAGCCAGACGGTCAGGCCCAGATAGGCGCCGATCGACAGCATGGCGAACAGCCCATCCGACTGACCCAGCGCCAAAGCCAGGCCACCTCCCGCGCCAACCACCATAAGGCCCGCCGTCACACCACCGATCACCGAGCTGATCCGTGCCCGCTCGCTCCATTGCAACATGGCGATGAGGCCGACAAACAGGGCCGTGAAAATCTGACCCATATGCTCGCCGATCGCCACACCGGCGAAGGCGTTCATCAGGTCGAACTGTGCCCCTGCCATGATCAGGTCCTGTTGCTGCGCCAGGCCCGGCACCACAAAAACCCAGCGGAACAGACCCATGGCCTGAACCAGCCCGGCCAGAACGCCAGCCAGGGCGGCGCCGATCGCCACGGCGGGTGAATTGCGGATACGATCCGTCGTCAAGGCCATAGCGATCGCCAAAGGCACAAAGGCCAGGGCCGACAACCCGAAAACATACCAGGCCCAAACCAGGCCGTCACCCCCGGCTGCGAACGCCGCCAATACCTCGGCCGACGGCCGGCGCAGGATATCGGGATAGTGGAAGTTCTGCGCCAGATAGCCGTAGGGCAGGTTGAACACCACAGCGAGGGCGATAGCGCCAGCGCCAGTTACTTTGCTCGAGATCGTCATCAGGGCTTCCTATATGTCACTGAAGGGTGACATGATGTCTAGGCGTCCCAAGCGAAGCCGTCAAGACATAAATCACCGCTTGGTGACATATTTTCGTTGCCGGGGTGGCAAAACTCACCTATGTCCTTAGAAAGTAAGGATTTCCCCATGGCAGAACCCCGTATCCGGAACCGCGAAGCCACCCACGCAGCCCTCCTTGAGGCGGCTAAAGTCACTCTGGCCGAGCACGGCTTTCAGAACTTCGGCGTGAATGCGGTGGCCCGTCAGGCCGGCTGCGACAAACAGTTGATCTACCGATATTTCGGCGGGCTCGAAGGTCTGCTGGAGGCCATGGGTGGCGATGTCGCCACCTGGCTGGGAGCCCCCCCGGTGGCAACAGAGGGTGCGACCTATGGCGAATGGGCGGCTAACCTGGCCGATGCCTATCTGACGGCGTTACGCGCCAACCCTTTGTTGCAGAAGCTGATCCTGTGGGAACTATCGGCGGCGCCTGGCAAACTGGCGCCCCTGACCCAGGCGCGCAGCCGGGCGATGATGCAGTGGGTCGTGGCGGCGCGCGGCGATTTGGTCATGCCGGCGGATGCAGGTCTGATCAATGCCGTTCTGGTGGCGGCGATCCAGCAGTTCGTGCTGTCGGCAGCCGTCTCAGGAAATTTCGCCGGGTTACCCTTGCGCGACGACGCGGACTGGGATCGCCTCGGCGCAGGTCTGCGCAGCCTGGTGCAGCGGCTCTATCCTTAAGAAGGTTTGTGGTCAAAATTCTTAAACCCTCGCCCGCGACGTTATGTCCCCGGCCTTCAAAACCCTTTTACCGTTTTTTGTTTCGCCAAATTAAGACGTTCAGTCTAGAAGCGTAACCATGACGGATCAGGTTACTTCCCCTTTTGGTTTCAAGGATGTCGACGCCCGCGAGAAGGTCTCGATGGTCCATGACGTGTTTAAAAGCGTGGCTTCAAGCTACGACCTGATGAATGATGTCATGTCGTTCGGTGTCCACCACGTTTGGAAAGACGCCGCCTGTGGTCGCCTGAATCCACAACCGGGCGAGATCATCCTGGACGTCGCCGGCGGCACCGGCGATATCGCCCGCCGTCTCGCCAAACTGGCCCGCGCTGCCAAGGCACGGCGTCAGGCACGCGGCTTCACCACCAGCGATGCTGACATCCGCATCATCGACTACAACGAAGCCATGATCCTGGCGGGCCGTGAAAAGTCCGAACGCCTCAAACTTCACGAACCTGAAATCTCCTGGTCCGTCGGCGACGCTATGAACCTGGCGCTCCCCGACGACGCTGCCGACGCCTACATCATCAGCTTTGGTATCCGCAATGTTGCCGACGTACAATCCGCGCTCTTTGAGGCGAAACGTGTGCTGAAACCCGGCGGCCGTTTCTTCTGTCTTGAATTCTCACACCCGAAATCGTCTGTGATCAATAAGGTCTACGAGACCTACAGTTTCAAGGTCATCCCCTTCATGGGCCAACTGATCGCCCACGACCGCGACAGCTACCAGTACCTCATCGAAAGCATCCAGCGCTTCCCAGATCAGGACACTCTGAAACAGATGATGGTCCGCGCTGGCTTCGAGCGTGTCAGTTACAGCAACTTCTCCGGCGGCATATGTGCCCTGCATGAAGGCCGCGCCTGACGTGGCTTCGCTGGACTCCTGGGCACGGCTAATCCGGACCGGCGCGGTGCTGCTGCGCCACGACGCCTTGCTGCCCAAGGAGACCGAGCACCTGCTGCCGCCAATCCCGCGCTTCCTGGCAGCGGTTTTGCGAACGCTTTTCGCCAAGAGAACCAAAGACCGTGCGGGTGAACGCTATGCCAAGGCCCTTCATGACCTGGGACCCGCATTCATCAAGCTGGGCCAGATCCTGTCGACGCGCGGCGATATCTTCGGCGAACGCTTCACCCGCGACCTGGCCCACCTGAAGGACCGCCTGCCGCCCTTCCCTAAGGCCGTCGCTGAAGCCACCATTCTCGAGTCGCTGGGCGCCCCGGCCAACGAAATTTTCGCCGAATTCGGTGACGTCATCGGCTCGGCCTCGATCGCCCAGGCCCACGAAGCCAGGATGAAGGACGGCCGCAAGGTCGCCGTCAAAATCCTGCGCCCGAACATCGAACGCATCATCGCCGCCGATATCGCCATGCTGACCCTGGGCGCCGGCATTATCGCCTTCTTCTTCCCGTCCGCCAAACGCCTGGAGCCCGAAGCCTTCGTCGCCACCGTGGCGACCTCGCTACTGCTTGAACTGGATCTGCGCCTGGAGGCCTCGGCCGCCGACGAACTGGGCCAGATCATCAACAAAGAGCCGTGGATGAAGGCGCCCAAGATCGTGTGGCACCACGTGGCGCGCCGCGTCCTGGTCATCGAATGGGCCGACGGTATCCCCTTAAGCCGTCCCGAAGCCCTGGAACTGCCCGGCCTCGACAAGAAGGAAACCGCCGACAACCTGATCCGCGCTTTCTTAAGCCAGGCCCTGGACCACGGCGTCTTTCACGCCGACCTGCACGAAGGCAACCTCTTCGTCGCCGCGCCCGCAAAGCTAACGGCCATCGATTTCGGCATTATCGGCCGACTGCGCCCCAAGGAGCGCCGCTATCTGGCCGAAATGCTGTGGGGCTTCCTGCGCCGCGACTACAAGCGCGTCGCCGAGGTCCATTTCGAAGCCGGCTACGTGCCGGCGCATCAGAATGTCGACAGCTTCGCCCAAGCCCTGCGCGCCGTCGGCGAACCCGTCCTGGGCCGCCAGGCCACCGAAGTTTCCATGGGCCGTCTGCTGAGCCAGTTGTTCGAAATCACCGCCCAGTTCGAGATGCACCTTCGCCCCGAACTGGTTCTGCTGCAAAAGACCATGGTCAGTGTGGAAGGCGTCGCCCGGCGCATCTACCCCGAACACAATCTGTGGGAAGCCGCCCGCCCGGTCGTCCGCGCCTGGATCTCGCGCGAACTGTCGCCCGTGGTCGAAGCCCGCCGCCTGTTCGAGCGCCTGGTCCATAAGCTGCGCCTGGACGACGACGTTGAGGCGGGGACGCCCCGCCGCGGCTACGTGGAGCTTGAGGCCCTGAAAGTGGGCGCGCAGCAAGGCCGTACCTTCGGACTGATTGCGCTGATCGTGTCGGTGATCTCGTTGGGCGTGATCATCTGGGTCGCGGTGCGTTAAGCCAGCCCCGCCGCGGCTTCGATGTCCGCCTTGACCCGCTCCGCAGTGGTCCTGAGCCGCTTGGCCGGCAGCTTCAACACCTTACCGGACCGTAGCACCAGGTCCAGCCCGTAGCGGTCATCGCCAAAGCCCACAAAGATACGACGCAGCCTGACCTGGGCGACCTCACGAATGGACCATATTTCGCGGCGGCGACCGGTCAGGAACAGAATCTCGCAAGTCACCGAATCCTCGGTAACGGTCCAAGTCTTGTCCTGTTTGAACAGCGAGCGAAACAAAAGAATTACTCCGAAGACCGGTAGGAAAAAGCTAAAAGTTGGAAAAACGCGATTTCGATATTGGCTTGGTTCGTCACTCAAGTTGTTGAACGGTGAAAAGACGGAGAGATCCCCGGCCATAAGATGTTCGTAGAAGTATGCGCTCTGCTCCGGATAAAAAAGCCTGTAGATGAAGGGCAATGCCAAGAACAAACCAGCTCCGATCAATTCTCTGAAGCGGTCTGCTCCCGTATATTTCGTCCGCTCGACAATCGGCAACTCACGCATCATTCCCTCCCCTTGGGTCGCGGCCCAGCTTGCGCTCCGCCTCGATCTGCTTCTGTTTCTGCCAGTAGGCGGCACCATTGTCCGGCCGGAACATGGTCCGCGGCGCGCCCTGTTTGGTCATCACCGCAAAGACATTGCCCTTCGGATCGTAAAACAGGGTATCGCCGTTCCTGCGCCGTAAGGTCTGCGTCCCCTTGGGCGGGCTGTGGATAAAGCCGTGCACCTTGCCGACCCAGTCATCATACGACACCGCACCGAACGCCGCGCCGTGCTTTTCAAAATGATAGGTGGCGTTCTCATAGGCCGAATATTTGCGGTTCTTCGACCACAGCGGCCAGTCGCCATAACGGGTTTCCGTGATGACAACTTTCGAACCCTTCGGCGTTTCCGCTTCGGTCGCCGGCGGATCGATCACCGCCATCGAGGCCTGCTCAAGCCCCTCCGGCTCGGCCCTGGCGTCTTTTTGGCGCTCGGCCCAGACCGGCGCTTTCTTCTCCTCGACGACCACGGTTTCGCCGCCGCCATCGGGCAGCACCGCCGAAGGTCCGGCGTCGCAGCCTGTCACAGCCACAACAACCAACGCCAGTAATGTGCGACCGAACCAGCGCATGCCTTGCCCCCTTGCCTCGTCCTTCAAAGCTATGGCACAAGGCGCGGCGCGAGAAAAGCCGCACAGGAGATACCCCATGAGCGAACCCCGAGTCCTCCTGATCATCGGCGGCGGCATAGCCGCCTACAAATCGCTCGAACTGATCCGCCTGCTGCGCAAGGGCGGGATTGCCGTGCGCGTCGTGTTGACCCGGGCCGCCGAAGAATTCGTCACGCCGCTGACCGCAGGCGCCCTTAGCAATGACAAGGTCCATCAGGACCTGTTCGACCTGACCACCGAGGCCGAGATGGGCCATATCATGCTGTCGCGCCAGGCGGATTTGGTTGTGGTAGCGCCGGCTACGGCCGACCTGATGGCCAGGCTGGCGCACGGCCAGGCGAACGACCTGGCGTCGACGCTCTTGTTAGCCACGGACAAAAAGGTGCTGATGGCACCCGCGATGAATGTCCGGATGTGGCACCACCCGGCGACGCAGCGCAATCTCGAAACCCTGAAGGCCGATGGCGTTCAGTTCATCGGTCCGGACGAAGGCGACATGGCCTGCGGGGAATTTGGTCTGGGCCGGATGAGCGAGCCGGACGCCATCTTTGCCGCCGTCCGGACAGAGCTGGGACCGCGAATGGGGCCGCTCAACGGCCGTGGGATCGTCGTAACCGCCGGGCCAACCTTCGAACCTCTCGATCCCGTGCGTGGACTGACCAACCGCAGTTCCGGCCGCCAGGGTTATGCCATCGCCGAAGCCCTGGCGAGACAAGGGGCTGAGGTGACGTTGATTTCCGGCCCCGTGGCCCTGGCCACGCCCGAAGGCGTCCGTCGCATCAATGTCGAAACGGCGGACCAGATGCTGACAGCATCGCTGAACGCCTTGCCGTGTGACGTGTTTGTAGCCGTCGCCGCCGTCGCCGACTGGCGGCCCAAACTGGCAGCGACGGAAAAACAGAAGAAAAGCCCTGACGCGGAGTTGACCGTCACCTTCGTCAAGACTGCCGACATCCTCGAAACAGTGTCGAAGCACCTTGATCTTCGCCCAAAACTGGTGATCGGTTTTGCGGCTGAGACAAATGACCTCGAAACCTATGCCCGGGCCAAGCTGGCGTCGAAAGGTTGCGATGCCATCCTGGCCAATGACGTTTCGGATGACGTCTTCGGATCTGCGAAGAACCAGGCCAATCTGGTTGATATCAACGGTTTCAATGCCATACCCGGCGTTACCAAGGCTGATATAGCCGCGTTTCTGGCCACATATATCCACAGACGTCTTGGCTGACCGTCTGTAGCCGACCGCGGAATCGTGCGAGTCTGGCGCAGCAGGAGCCGCCGCCATGACCACCCATACGCACGCATACTTATCGTCCGAATCCACCGCCTACGTCCAAAGGCTGGCCCACGCCGCTGATCTTCCATTGCCGGCCTATGAGACCGAAGGCTCGGCAGGGCTGGACCTTCGCGCCGCTATTGCCGCGACAGAGTCGGTGGTCTTGAAACCCTTCGCCCGCGCCCTGATTCCGACAGGACTGAAAATCGCCGTGCCGAGGGGCTATGAAGTCCAGGTCCGCCCGCGGTCGGGTCTGGCGCTTAAGTTTGGCATCACCTGTCTGAACTCGCCCGGCACGATCGACAGCGACTATCGCGGCGAGGTCGGGGTCATCCTGGTTAATCTCGGCTCCGAGGACTTTGTCATCAACCGCGGCGACCGCATCGCCCAGATGGTGGTGGCCCAACATGCCCGCATCGTCTGGGAGGTGCAGGAGTCGCTCGACTCCACAGTCCGCGGCGAAGGCGGTTTCGGCTCGACAGGACGGGGGTAAATCGCCAAAAAGGCGAGCCCAACTCGCGTGATGACACACAAGTGTGATCACATAACCACATTATGTCATTAGGCTGTTGCAACAAAGCAGGACAGCCTAATCTGGCGCGTATAACGTATCGAATCCTGATGCGGCCACGCGCCAGATGCCAGAACGCATGCTGAACCAGCCTCAAGGCATTTCAGACAGGGCGGCCGCCATGGGGGCGGTGAAAGGGTGCGAGTTATGAGCGACAATCTCGGTGGCGATGCGGTGCAGTTCGGATTTGCCCTTTGGGATGCCGCCAAAGCCAGTTTGATCGGCCTTAATCCGGTTCCCGTCCTGATTACCAGCGCGCTTATGGGCGTGATCCAGCCCCAGCGCGGCTGGTACCTCGTTAAGGCTGCCATAGCCCTTGTCCCAGCGGTTCTGATCGCCGCCGCCTGGCCGGTGGCGTCCGGCTATGCCCCGATCTGGCCCGACCTGACCCAGCTGGAGACTCAGATGCAGATAGCAACCATGCTGCTCATCGCCTGGCTGGTCATAAGGTTGCTCCAAGTGGTCAGGTCGACCCTGTCCCTCAGCGAGCGCCAACCCCAGCCGCGCCCCAACGGTCACTGATTCCGCTGGACAATTTATCCAAATTGGCGATCACTGTCGATGGTCACGCTAAAGCGCATCGCTTCTTCACGTCTCAGAGCCGCTTTTTTGCCGAATTCGACCGCAATTATAGCTAACGGCGCGTACCCTCCTGCCATGCGTTTTTTCTGCCAATCCGGCGACCTGACAAGGGACCAGCTAAATGAACGACATCTGGAACTTCCTCCAAGACATCAGCGAAGGCCTTCGCGCCGCTGTAAACGGCGTCAATCCGCTTCCGGTACTGATTATCGGCATGTTGATCGGTTTCCTCCAGCCCAAGCCCGACCGCTTAATGCTCAAGGCAGCCGCTGCCGTGGCGCTGTCCTTCGGCATACAGACTGTCTGGCCGGCGCTATTGGGCCGCCCGATGAGCTTCCCGGATTTCCAGCAACTGGAATCGATTGCCCAACTGTTTATTCTTTTCGTGTTTGCTTTCGGCATCATCGGTGTTTTGGGCACGCTGAAATCCGCCATGAAGTTCGAAAACAAGAAGGCATAGAGCGCAATCCGATAAAGTGGACGCCGTCGCACGGGCGCTGCCGTTTTCGGAAAAATTGCGCGATAAAGCAAAAACTGTCAGCGAATTGCGATCTGATTGGATCAGATCGCAATTCGCTGACATGGCAAGGGCCGAGTTCGACGGGCCTTTTTCTTTACAGCCCCAGCACGTCTTGCATGTCGTAAAAACCGGCCTTCTGTTTGCGGCCCCAAAGCGCTGCCTGAATGGCGCCACGTGCGAACAGGGTGCGGTCGCGGGCTGAGTGCGACAGCGTCAGTATCTCGTCTTCCGAAGCCAGGACGGCGCTGTGTTCGCCGACAATGCCGCCGCCACGGATCACCGAAAACCCTATATCGCCTGCTTTTCGCGCACCCGTAATACCGTCGCGGGCGGCGACCTTGACGTCTTCGAGGCGGACATTGCGGCCATAGGCGGCGGCTTCGCCCAGCATCAGTGCGGTTCCGGAAGGGGCGTCTACCTTGCGCCTATGGTGCGCTTCCACAATCTCGATATCCCAGTCCTCAGCGGCCAGGCGTGCAGCAGCTTGTTTCAGCAGGCCCATCAGCAGGTTGACACCCAGCGAGAAATTGCCTGACTGGATGATGACGACCTCATCGGCAAAACGGAAGAGTTGGTCGCGCTGTTCGGCAGTAAAGCCGGTCGAGCCGATGACGTGCACCAGCGGACGCGGACGCGACAGGCCTTCGCCGGCACAGGCCTCGACAAGGGCAAGCGACGCTTCCGGCGTCGAGAAGTCAATAACAGCATCGGACCGCGTCAGGTCGAACATGTCGTCCTTTTCGAATCTCGCCGCCACGGAGTGCTTGATCTCGTCCAGGACCTTTGCCACAGCCTGACCCATTCGGCCCTTGTAGCCGTTGATGGCGAAGCGGGTGGCGGGTGCGGCCATGTCGGAAACCTCATCGTCATGAATTGGGATTAGAGCGCAATCCGATAAAGTGGAAGCCACTTTTCGGACAAATTGCGCGACAAAACAAAAACTTAGAGCGAGATGGCGATTCTACCTAAAGCCATCCCGCTCTAGAGCGCAACGTCGCAGTCGCTTCGCCTCGGCATCAAATGCCCCCCTGACCGGTCTTTAGGACCAGAAGAGTGTAAGACGCCTATTGCGCGGCCGCGCCCGTGATATCCTCCCAGAAGCGGCGCGCCTTATGCACGAAACCCTGCGTCTGGGAATAGGATTGTGCCTCCGAAACGGCGGCAAACTCCTTCATCAGCTCTTTTTGCCGAGCGTTCAGGTGCCTGGGCGTCTCAACGAAAAGTTCGACGATCAGGTCGCCCTTCTGCTTCGAGTTCAGGCCCGGCATGCCGCGGCCTTTCAGCTTGACCTTATGGCCGGTCTGAGCGCCATCCGGAATCGTCACTTCCAACTTGAATTGGCCATCGCAGTTCTGGCCGCCCATCAGGCAAGGCACGTCCAGCGTCCCACCCAGCACGGCGGTGGTCATCGGCACGGGGATAGAGCAATGCAGATCCAGGCCATCGCGTTCGAAAATATCGTGGTCTGAGACGCTGAGAAAGATGTAGAGGTCGCCCCTGGGTCCACCCTTGGCGCCGGCCTGGCCTTCACCACGCAACAGAATGCGGGCGCCTTCATCCACGCCGGCCGGAATATTGACCTTCAGGGTCTTGTTCTGGCGGACCTGGCCGTGGCCGCGGCAATCGGTGCACGGTTCCTTGATAACGCTTCCCTGGCCGTTACAGGCGGGACAACTGCGTTCGACGGCGAAAAAGCCATTGGAGGTGCGCACACGGCCCTGGCCGCCGCAGGTCATGCAGGTTGACGGCTTGGTCCCCGGCTTGGCGCCGGAACCCTTGCAGGTTTCGCATGTCAGGGTGGTGGGGACCGTGAGCTCGACCTCGGCGCCCTTGTAGGCTTGTTCGAGAGTGATCTCGTAGTCGAAACGAACATCGGAACCGCGTTGCGGACCGGAGGGACGGCGCTGCTGACCGAAGATGTCGCCAAACATCTCTGAGAAGATGTCCTCGACATTGGAAAAGCCCTGCGAATTGCCCTGGAAGCCGCCACCGGCCGACTGACCGTTCATGCCGGCATGGCCATAACGGTCGTAGGCGGCGCGCTTTTGGGCATCCGACAGGACGCCATAGGCCTCGTTGACCTCCTTGAAGCGCGCTTCGGCCGTGTCATCACCGTGGTTGCGGTCAGGATGGTGTTCCATCGCCTTCTTGCGAAAGGCGGCCTTGAGCGTCGCGTCATCAACAGCGCGCTCGACGCCCAAAACTTCGTAATAGTCACGCTTGCTCATGCTTAACGCCCCGATGCCAGCCTGAAGCTACGCGCCAGAAGCTACCCGAAAGAGCTTTCACGTGCGTTACCGGCTTTTCGGCCTGATCCCTAATACTCTGACTAAAGTTGTGATGCCGCGGAGCGAGAGAGTCAAATCTGCTCACCGCGCACGGCGGCGGCGTGGACGCCCCGTTCTCTTCCAGTGAGGAAACCGGGGCTTCCATCCTATGCCTCTCAGGCGCTCTTCTTGGAGTCGTCGACTTCTTCGAAGTCGGCGTCGACCACACCGTCATCTTCGGCCTGGCCACTGGCGCCACCATCCACGTCGTCGCCGTCACCGGCCTGGCCGTACATGGCCTCACCCAGCTTCATCGAAGCCTGGATCAGGGTGTTCGATTTGGCGCGGATGTCGTCGGCATCCTCGCCGTCCCTGGCAACCTTCAGATCAGCCAGGGCGGTTTCAATCGCCGTCTTGTCGGCGGGCGAAACCTTGTCGCCGAACTCCTTCAGAGATTTCTCGCTCGAATGGATCAGGGCGTCGGCCTGGTTGCGGGCTTCGATCAGCGCCTTGCGCTTCTCGTCTTCGCCCTTATTGGCTTCGGCTTGCTTGATCATTTCTTCGATGTCGTTGTCCGACAGACCGCCGTTGGCCTGGATACGGATCGAGTGTTCCTTGTTCGTCGCCTTGTCCTTGGCGTTGACATGGACGATGCCGTTGGCGTCGATATCGAAGGTGACCTCGATCTGCGGCACACCGCGCGGGGCCGGCGGGATGCCGGTCAGGTCGAACTGACCAAGGATCTTGTTGTCTGCGGCCATCGGGCGTTCACCCTGGAAGCAGCGGATCGTCACGGCCGACTGGTTGTCGTCGGCGGTCGAAAAGACCTGCGACTTCTTGGTCGGGATGGTGGTGTTGCGTTCGATCAGCGGGGTGAAGACGCCGCCCAGGGTCTCGATACCAAGCGTCAACGGGGTGACGTCCAACAGCAGGACATCCTTGACGTCGCCCTGGAGGACGCCGGCCTGAATGGCGGCGCCCAACGCCACCACTTCATCCGGGTTGACGCCCTTGTGCGGTTCGCGGCCGAAGAAGGTCTTCACGGCGTCCTGGACCTTGGGCATGCGTGTCATGCCGCCAACCAGGACCACTTCGTCGATGTCGGACGCCTTGAGGCCGGCGTCCTTGAGTGCCTGCTGACAGGGGCCGATCGTCTTGGTGATCAGGTCCTCGACCAGGCTTTCCAGCTTGGCGCGGGTCATCTTCAGGTTCAGGTGCAGCGGGCCCGACGCGTTCATCGAGATGAACGGCAGGTTCAGGTCGTACTGGGCGACCGTCGACAGTTCCTTCTTGGCCTTTTCCGCCTCTTCCTTGAGCCTTTGCAGGGCCAGCTTGTCGGAACGGAGGTCGACGCCATTTTCCTTCTTGAACTCGTCGGCCAGGTAGTCGACGATACGCATGTCGAAGTCTTCGCCGCCCAGGAAGGTGTCGCCATTGGTCGACTTCACCTCAAAGACGCCATCGCCGATCTCGAGGATCGAGACGTCGAAAGTACCACCGCCCAGGTCATAAACCGCGATCTTCTTGTTGGTGTCCTTGTCGAGGCCATAGGCCAGGGCAGCGGCGGTCGGCTCATTGATGATGCGCAGGACTTCGAGGCCGGCGATCTTGCCGGCGTCCTTGGTGGCCTGACGTTGGGCGTCGTTGAAGTAGGCGGGGACCGTGATGACGGCCTGGGTGACGGTTTCGCCGAGATAGGCTTCCGCGTCTTCCTTCATCTTTTGCAGGATAAAGGCCGAAATCTGCTGCGGGCTGTAATCCTTGCCATTGGCACGGACCCAGGCGTCGCCATTGGGACCCTTGGTGATTTCGTAGGGCACCATGCCCTTATCCTTCTGGACCATCGGATCCGTATAGGCGCGGCCAATCAGGCGCTTGATGGCGAAAAAGGTGTTGCCGGGATTTGTGACAGCCTGACGTTTGGCCGGCTGTCCGACCAGCCGTTCGCTGTCGTCGACGATAGCAACCACCGACGGGGTCGTGCGCACGCCTTCGGCGTTTTCGATGACCTTGGGGTTTTTGCCGTCCATGACGGCCACACAGGAATTGGTCGTCCCGAGATCGATACCGATGATTTTTGCCATGGGTGTAAATTCTGCTCCGTTAAGGCGAATGGGCGTTGCGGCCTTTTGAGATCAAGCACCGCGTTTGTCCATCCCCGTTAAGATGAATACAAACGAAATTTCAAGCCCCGTCCACGGTAGGGTATGTGACCGGGTGTTCGAAAGCTGTAGCCGATATGGTGAAGGCTACCGCCCCTTCAAGGGAAAGACGCATTTATTTTGGGGCTATTGACAGCATCCGCCAATGCGCAGTCCTTGCCTTGGCAGCGTTATGGTCTAAAACGGCCGACAGCGCCGTTTCGCGCTCACGCTGTTAAAGGGGACCCTCATGGCCGATACGATCTTGCCGCTGACCCGTCCGGAGGGGTCGTTGGCCACGGATTTCCACCTTAGCCGGCGCGGCATGGCAGGATTGTTTTTCGCCGGGTATGCGCTCAGCACTGGTCCGGTCAATGCGGACGCCATCACGACGCCTGACGACGGTCTGTTCGTCAGGGACGTACTGATCCCGCCGCTGCGCGCGGAAGGCGACTATCGTATTCCGGGCTACATCGCTATGCCCGCTGGTAAAGGCAAGCACAAGGTCATTCTGGTCGTCTCTGAAGTCTTCGGGCTGCACGACTACATCCGCGATGTCTGCCGACGCTGGGCGCGCGCCGGCTATTGTGCCCTGGCCATCGATTTTTTTGCACGCAAGGGAAATGCCGCTGCGGCCGTCGATTTCGATACGGTGAAGGCTCTGGTCGAGGCCGCGTCGTACCAGCAGGTGATGGGTGATTTGAAAGCGGCCAGCATGTGGCTGGACAGCCGGCCCGACATCGGCCAGCAGAAGAAGGTCCTGGGTGATAAGGGCTTTGCCGACATGACGTCGGTCGGTGTGACCGGATTCTGCTGGGGCGGTGCCATTGTGTGGATGGCGGCGGCGACCATGCCGGTCGTCAAGGCCGGGGTGGCGTGGTACGGCCGGCTCGAAAAACCGGCACCGGATCAGTTTATGGGGGGAGAGAACCGTCCCTGGCCGGTGGAGATCGCTGGATCGCTGAACCGTCCGGTCCTGGGTCTGTATGCCGAAAACGACGGCAATATTCCGGCTGCCTCGGTGCAGCGGATGAACGACGCGCTGGCTGCAGCGCGGCTGACGCCATCACATATCGAGGTGCTGCGGGGGACCAGTCATGGTTTCCATGCCGATTACCGTGCCAGCTACAACGCCGAACAGGCAAAACTCGGCTGGGCGAAGGCGACAGCGTGGTTTGGGAAGTATTTGTAAGCGCTGTCGTTTATCCGGGTGAAGGGGCCTGAGGCCCCTTCGTCTTCACTTCGCAATCGTTATTTCGGCTTGCCGCCGTCTTTCCATTTGGGAACATAGTCGCCATTCGCCAGCCACGTCACCGGCTCGACCAGCGACTGGATCGCCTGAGTCATGAAGGGCAGGTTCAGGTTGGCGATCGTGTCGTCCGGCGTGTGATAGGTCGGAGTCACCGCCCAGCCCGACAACGTGTGCGCCACGATTCCCTGCAGCGCCAACTGATAATTATCTGAACGCTCGAAGAAATTCTGCTCCGGGTAGAGGTCCGGCGCAATCAGGGCGCCCTTGGCCTTGAGGGATTCACCAAAGTCCGACCGGTCGAAGCCGGTCATCATCATCACCCCGGCCGGCATTTTCGGATCTTGCTGGCCGATCATCTCGATCTCCAGGTTGGCGACGATGCTCTCCAGCGGCACCGGCGGCTTCATGGCGAAATACTGCGAGCCCAGAAGCCCGATTTCTTCCGCGCCATAGGCCACGAACATCACGCTGCGCCTGGGCTGACCAGCGGCCGACAGGGCCCGCGCCAGCTCCAGCACTGCCGCCACGCCCGAAGCATCGTCGTTGGCGCCCAGCACCACCTTGCCGTCATGGGCGCCGACCGCGTCCAGGTGGGCCGAAATCAGGATCACGCCGGCGTTCGGGTCTAACCCTTGTAGCCAGCCGATGGCGTTGCTGGTGATCTGTTGCGGCTTTTTCACCTGGCCGACCGTGAAGGTGATGTCCTGGCCATCGCCTTTCGCCAGCGTGTCGAAGGCATCGACCGCAACGAAAGCGACGTCGGCGCGGGGCTTTTCCACCGGCCGTTCGACCAGACGCGCCGGCACAATGGTCTCACCGCCAATGCCCTCCATGCGCTTTTTGGTGTCGTCGCTTTCACGCACGATCAAGAGCTTGACGCCTTTTTGCATCGCCGCTCGCCACCATGCTCCCAGGGTGAACTTGGCGTCGGGCGTGATGACCAGGATATCGCCATCCGGCATCACGGCCGGGTCGCTGCTCCTGGCGACGGCGATCTTGCCGGTGATGGTCTGGCCGTGGGAATAGTAGAGGGTCAGACCCTGCCCTTCGGCGACATCGACGCCACCGGCGGTCAGCCGGGCCTTTCCGTCCAACTCCGGGTGATCGATCGCCGCCGTCTGGATATAGGACGTCATGCCCGGCGCCGGCTTCAGACCGAACGCCTCGAACTGCGCGGCGATATAGGCCGCAGCAATGGCTTCATCGCGGGTGGCGCTGGTGCGCCCCTGCAGGGCTTCGGACGCCAGGAAGCTGGCATGACTGCTGACCCATTCCTGTTTGACTTTCCACGGTTCGGCCAGGGCCGGGGTGGAAATGATCGCCAAAGCGGCGGATACGAACAGGAAGGTACGGAACAACATTAGGGCGCCTCAACAGCTATTGAAGCGCCCAGTGTTAGAAATCCTGAGGTTGGGCGTCAACCCGTCTTATTCCGCCTGGGTATTCACAGCTTCGCCCGTGGCTTCGCCAGCGCCGGAGTCATAGCCGTTCTTCTGGGCCGGTGCGGCAGCGGTCTTGGCCGCCACAGCCACCATTGCCGGACGAATCACCCGGCCAAACAACTCGTAGCCCGCCTGCATGACGAACAGGACAGAACCGCCTTCGACCTCGGTCGACGGCTGTTCCATCACCGCCTGGTGAAGGTGCGGATCGAACTTGTCGCCTTTTAGCGGGCTGATCTTCTTGACGCCGTTCTTGTCGAAGGCGCCAGCCAACTCGCGCTCAGTCATGGCAATGCCGTCAACAAAGTTCTTGAACGCCGGGTCAGCGATCTCGCCCGGCACCGAACTGAGCGCACGCTGCAGCACATCGGCCACGCCGAGAAGTCCGGTGGCGAAGCGCTGAATGCCGAAGGCGCGGGCGTCATTGGCTTCGCGCTCGGCGCGGCGCTTGGTATTTTCGGCCTCGGCGGCATAACGCAGCGCCTGCTCCTTCAGCGCGACGTTTTCCTCGCTCAACTTGTCAAAGGCCGCCTTCAGTGACGGATTCAAATTCTCTGTAACATCGCTCTCGCCGGCGGCTTCGGAAACTTCGGTCTCTTCAGTCATATGTCTCTCGTCAAAAAACGGGCGCGCTCAATCGAGCATGCGGCCCAGCAGTTTCGCAGTGTAGTCCACAAGTGGGATGATCCGGGCATAATTCAACCTGGCCGGCCCGATCACACCGATCGCGCCCATGACCTTCGGACCGCCCGCCCGGGGCGACACCATGTAAGGCGCTGCAATAACAGCCGAGCCCGACAAAGAAAACAGTTTCGATTCCGATCCGATGAAAATTCTAACCCCCTGAGCCTGACCCACGTCGTCCAGCAGGTCGATCAGCTCTTCCTTCTGCTCCAGATCTTCGAACAATGACCTTATACGCTCCAGGTCTTCCAGCGCAGAAGCCTGCAGCAGATTGGCCTGACCGCGCACGATCAGGGCGCGTTTTTCCGCCTGTCCACCTGACCAGGCGGCCAATCCGGCATCGATAAGCGTCGCAGCGGCTTCGTCCAGGCGCTGGCGCTCCTGGTCAAGCTCGGTTTTAAGATGCAGACGGGCTTCGCTAAGGGAACGGCCCTTCAGCCGGGTATTGAGGTAGTTTGAAGCCTCCGCCAGCACCGACGGCGTCATGCCAACCTGCGCCGGCATCAAGCGGTTTTCGACCCGGCCGTCGTCGAAAACCAGGACAGCCAGAGTCTGTTCATTGCTGAGCGCGACGAATTCGACATGTTTGACCCCGGCTTCGGACGACGGTGTCGTCACCAGTCCCGCTCCGCCGGCCAGGCCGGACAGCAGGTTACCCGCTTCGCGCAGGGCGCTATCGAAGCTGCGCCCCTGAGAGGTCAGGCGCCCTTCAATCTCGCGCTTGTCATCGTCGCTGATGTCGCCGATTTCGAGCAGACCATCGACGAACAGGCGCAGACCCTGGTGCGTCGGCAGCCGGCCGCTGCTGGTATGGGGAGCCGACAGAAGTCCCAAAGCGCTCAAGTCCTGCATGGTGTTGCGGATGGAGGCCGGTGACAGGTGGACCCCGCCTTTGGACAGGGTGCGCGACCCGACGGGTTCACCGGTCTCGAGATAGGCTTCGACGACATGCCGGAAGACGTCGCGGGCGCGCGAATCAAGTTCGCTCAACGAGGCGCCGGAACTCATCAAGGCTGACAGGGTGGGTGGCGGATAGGTTTTCATTCGACGACAAGTCTACACAAGGTCCGTGCTTCGCGCCAAGAGTCTTTAATTCGCCATAAAGTTGGATCGAGCTACCGCAATCCTCGGAGGAAGGTTCATGTTGGAAGCCGCCTTGCTCGCCGTCGCGCTGAACCGTGATGCACCCGAACAACCCTATGGCCCGCAGCCGTCGCAAGCCGCGGCCTATGCCCCTTTGCAAACCTCGGGCGGGAAGGCCGTCTATGACACCCGGCCGGGATTGATTCGTCCCGCTGCGCGCAGCGCCGATACCCGTCAGCACGATGACGAACACCGCGGCTTTGCCTGTGTCGACAGCACGTGCAAGACGACGACGCCGGTCTATACCTCGCGCACGCCTCTGGAACAGGAACAGGGCCGACTGGGAACGAATTGAGGCAAGTTCCGGCAAACGCGGCAACGAAACCTCGATATGCACCAATTCGGAAGGCAAGGTGGCGCACCGCGAACACGGTCCGCCCGCGCCTGGCGCAAATGCCAAGCCGCATCAGTTCTAAACACTGAGAAAGCATTTCCCTCAAAGCGCACGACCTGTTAGTTCAGGCGCGCTTTCACGAGGTTTTTTTATGTCACACTTCGATGCCCTGGCCGCGCTCAAGACCATACGTCCGTCCAACCGCAAGCCTGACCAGATGCGCAACGTTACTCTGGAAACAGGTGTCACGCGTTATGCCGAGGGATCGTGCCTGGTCACCTTTGGCCACACCCGCGTCCTGGTGACGGCTTCGGTCGAACCCGGCGTCCCGTCTTTCCTGAAAGGCAAGGGCCAGGGCTGGGTGACGGCGGAATACGGCATGCTGCCGCGTTCGACCCATACCCGGTCGCGCCGTGAAGCCGCTGCCGGCAAACAGTCGGGGCGCACGCAGGAAATTCAACGCCTGATCGGTCGCTCGATGCGCGCGATCATCGACTTGAAGGCCCTGGGCGAACGTCAGATCACGCTCGACTGCGACGTGCTGCAGGCCGACGGCGGCACACGCACCGCCTCGATCACCGGCGCCTGGGTAGCGCTGGCCGCCGCCTGTGACAAGCTGGTCGCGGACAAGATCATCGAGAAGTCGCCGCTCATGGACCAGATCGCGGCCATTTCATGCGGCATCTTCGAAGCGACGCCGGTGCTGGACCTCGACTATGATGAGGACTCCAATGCTGAGACGGATGCAAACTTCGTGATCACCGGTTCCGGTCTGGCGGTCGAAATCCAGGCGACCGGCGAAAAGCGCGGTTTCAGCCGCCCGGAATTTGACACCCTGTACGATTTGGCGCTGAAGGGCACCACCGAACTGTTCGCCCTGCAGAACCAGGTGCTGGGGCGTTAAAATACGACGAGCCGGGTGAACTCTTGCTTTCTTCTCCTCCCCATTTCTTCAATGGGGAGGTGGCGAGCAAGTGAGCCCACCTATGGGGCGAAACGCGTCGAGACGGAGGGGTCCGCCGTCGCTGCGCAAAGCTTTCAAACAGCATCCTGGAGGACCGCTTCCGTCACTCCAACGCGTTCTCGCCATATTCAAGCAGATCGCCGGGCGTGCAGTTCAGCGCCCGGCACAAGGCGTCCAGCGTCTTCAGGCGCAGGGCCATGGCCTTCTGGTCACGCAGGACCTCCAGGTCGCGCACCGATATCCCCGTCCGGTCAGACAGTTCGACGATCGACAGCCGCCGCCGCGCCAGGGCTTCTACCAGTTTCAATCGAATGGCCATGTCAAATCGTCAGGTCCGCTTCCTGGCGCAGTCGCGCGCCCTCCTTGAACACCTCGGCCAGGACGAACACCACCAGAACCGAGAACCAGGTCGTCACGGCACGCAGGCCGTAGACCGGCTCGAACTGGAGATGGAACATGCCCTCGGCAAACAGGTGCAAGAGATAACCGAAGATTTCGAGTCCACCCAGACCAAAACCGATCCAGCGCAGACGGCGGGTATTGTCGGGATGGAAGACGTCGCCTTCGGCCAGGGTTTTGAACACCTGGCGCGTCCAGTGCATGATCATCAAATAGCCGACCAGGTACAAGGCATAGACCAGGAACATGGCCGCCTGGGAGCCTGAGCTCAGACTGGTGCCAAGGTTCAGCTTTTGCAGCGTGATCTCGACCACATTTGGTACGACCAGAACGCTGACCGCGGCCAGCAGGACAAGGAAGATGACGGCGTACAGGCCGTAATAGACGACGTCCAGCGCCGTCTTCAGAAGGCTGGAAATCGAACGCGGTCCCAGAAAGCGCATGTGCAGACCCTTATGACGAGCTTCTCTTTTCCCAAGTTCGCGGTGAAAAAACAACCTTTTCATTTGGCCTTGATCGGGTACAAGGCACGACCATGAGCCTGTCCCTGATCCGCGGTCAGAAACTGATCGCCGCCACCCATAATCCCGGCAAGGCCAGGGAAATCTCCGCCCTGCTCGAGGGCCGGTTCGAGATCGTCACTGCCGCGGCGCTGAACCTGCCCGAGCCTGACGAAACCGAGGTCAGTTTTGTCGGGAACGCCATCCTTAAGGCGCGTCATGCCGCGAGAACCGCAGGAATAACCGCCCTGGCAGATGATTCGGGTCTTAGTATCGCCGCGCTGAACGGCGATCCCGGCGTTTACAGTGCCCGCTGGGCCGGGCCGGATAAGGACTTCACCCGCGCCGGCGAGATCATCGGCCACAAGCTGCGCAAGGCCCAAGAAGATCTGGGCAACGCCTTTTCATTGAAAGCTTGGTTCACCTGCGCCCTGGCCGTCGCCTGGCCGGAGGGGCCGGCCGCCGTTTTCGAAGGCGTGATTCATGGCGAGATTACCCTGCCCGGCCGCGGCGACAAGGGTTTTGGCTACGATCCGCTCTTTCAGCCAGACGGTTATGACGTTACCTTTGCCGAGATGGACCCTGACGCTAAGGACGCCATCAGCCATCGCCATCTGGCCTTCGAACAGTTGCGGGCGGCATTGTTTTGACCTTGCCGGTCGCCCTTTATGTCCATTGGCCCTACTGTTCGCGCATCTGTCCCTATTGCGATTTTAATGTCACCCGTGACCGCGGCCAGGCGTCTCAACGGAGCCTGTTCGACGCCATTCTAAGCGATCTCGAAAACCAGGCAGCCAGGATCGGGCCAAGGCGTCTGGTCAGCCTGTTCTTCGGTGGGGGCACGCCGTCCCTGCTACCGCCGGACTGGGCCGCAGAGCTGATTACCCGAGCAAAACAGCTATTTCCGTCTACGGACGATATTGAAATCACCCTGGAAGCCAACCCGACCGACGCAGAAATAGCCCGCTATCGCGGCTTTCGCGACGCCGGCATCAATCGTCTGTCACTGGGCGTGCAATCGCTTGATAACACCGCGCTGAAATTCCTCGGCCGTAACCATTCCGTCCGCGAAGCCATAGCTGGCATCGAAACCGCCCAGGCCGTATTCGGGCGGGTCTCGCTCGACCTGATCTACGCCCGCCCGGACCAGACACTTGTCAACTGGCGCGACGAACTGACCCAGGCGGCGGCCCTGGGCATCGAGCATATTTCGCCCTATCAGTTGACCATAGAAGCTACCACCGCGTTCGGACGAGCGGTACGCCGCGGCCAGTGGTCGTCCCCCGATCAGGATCTGGGTGAGGCCCTTTACTTCGAAACCCAGGCCACGCTCGAAGCGCTGGGGTTTGAAGCCTATGAGATCTCCAACCATGCACGCGGGCCACAAGCGCCATCAATGCACAATATCAGCGTCTGGCGCGGGATCGACTATATCGGTATCGGCCCCGGGGCCCATGGCCGGCTGACCATCGACGGGCAACGACAGGCCACCATAGCTGTGTCCGACCTCAAGGCCTACACCGCACGCGTCCGTGAAATCGGCACCGGCCACGGTGCCGAGATCCTGACGCTTGAGGACGCCGAGGAAGAGGCCGCCATGCTGGGTCTTCGCATGGCTGAAGGCGTGGCTCTGGAACGGTTCCGGCTGCTCGATCTGCCCACCCGTGCATCGCCCCTGATCGACGATGGCTTCATGGAATTGACCACGACCCACCTACGCGCTACCCTCAAGGGGCGCGTCGTGCTGGACAGACTGCTCCTTGAGCTTCTATCCTAGCTCATGGAATCCCTGTTCGCCCCGCCACCCCGACCCGTCAGCCCTGGCCTCTATATCGTGGCCACGCCGATCGGCAATCTTCGCGATATCACCTTGCGTGCACTGGACGTGCTGCGCGCCGCCGATGTCGTCCTGGCCGAGGACACCCGCATTGCCGGCAAACTTTTGTCTGCCTATGACATCAAGAAAAAGCTGATCCGCTACGACGACCATGCCGGGCCGCAGGTCCTGCCGGAAATCCTTGACCGCCTGAGCCAGGGCCAGATCATCGCCCAGATTTCCGATGCCGGCACACCGTTGATTTCCGACCCCGGTTTTCGCCTGGTGGAAGCCGCCCGGGACGCCGGCGCTTACATTCATCCGATTCCGGGCGCCAGCAGTGTCCTGGCGGCCCTGTGCCTGGCCGGATTGCCCACGGACCGCTTCATGTTCGCCGGCTTCCTGCCCGCCAAATCGGCCGCCCGCCAGACCTTCCTGGGTGAATTCGTCAGTCTGAGAACAACCTTAGTGGTTTTCGAAACCGGGCCGCGTTTGCACGACGCTCTCAGTGATATGTTGAGCGTCCTGGGCAATCGCCATGCCTGTGTCTGCCGCGAACTGACCAAGCTGTACGAGACCGGCCATCGCGGAACCCTCGCCACCCTCACCACCGACCCGGCCCTGGCCGAGCCCCGGGGTGAAATCGTTATCGTGGTCGCCCCGCCAGCCGAAGACAAGCCTTCTGAAGAGTCCCTCGATGAGGCGTTGAAACTGGCCCTGGAGCATTATTCGCCGTCGGATGCCGCCAAACAACTGGCCGATGTCTTCGGAGTACCGCGTAAGCTTGTTTATCAAAAAGCCCTGGAGCTGAAAGGGCGATGAACCGCGTCGTCCGGGGCACAAGGGCACGTCAAACCGGCCGGATGGCCGAATATCTTGCCCTGATCCACCTGATGCTGAAGGGCTATCGCATCCTGGGGTTTCGGTTGAAAACACCGCAGGGCGAGATCGACATCCTGGCGCGCAAGGGCAAACGGCTGGCGGTGATCGAGGTTAAGCAGCGCCAAAGGCATGAAGACGCTGCCATCGCCGTAACATCAATGCAGCAGGATCGGTTGTGGCAGGCCGGGCTGGCTTTGCAGGAAAACCGGCCGTCGCTTCGCAAGCTGGATCTCAGCATCGACCTCTATACCGTCGCGCCCGGACAATGGCCGGTCCACATCATAAGCGCTTTCGAGAAAATAGAACGCTTCTAGCCTTGTCAGGCGGCACGCAGCGGCACATATCTCTGCCGAATGTCACAGGAAGCCGCCATGACCTTACGCGTCGCCGTCCAGATGGATCCGATCGAGAAGATCAACATCGCCTCGGACACCACCTTCCTGCTGATGATGGCGGCGCAGGAGCGCGGTCACGAACTGTGGGTGTATGAACCCCAAAGCTTAAGCCTGGAAGACGGCCGCGTGTCGGCGCGCGGACGCAAGGTCACCCTGCGCCCCGTCACGGGCGACCATGTCACCGCCGGCAACTATCAAAAGCTCGATCTGGCCGATGACATCGACGTGATCCTGATGCGCCAGGACCCGCCCTTCGACATCGCCTACATCACCGCGACCTATTTCCTGGAAACTGTCCACCCGAAGACCTTTGTGGTCAACAATCCGACTTCGGTGCGCGACGCGCCGGAAAAGCTGCTGGCGACGCGATTCGAAGGCCTGCAACCGCCAACCCTCATCTCATCCGACTTCGACGCGCTGAACGACTTCTTCGAGCGCCACGGCGACTGCATCCTGAAACCGCTGCACGGCGCAGCCGGCAACGGCATCATCAAGCTGAAGGCCGGCGATCGCAATCTGGATTCCCTCGTCGAGCTGTTTGGTAACATCAGCCGCGAACCGGTGATCCTGCAAAAATTTCTCCCGGCGGTCAGCGCCGGCGACAAGCGCATCATCCTGATCGACGGAGAAATCGCCGGGGGCATCAACCGCGTGCCGGCTGAGGGTGGCATCCGCTCCAACCTGCGCGTCGGCGGCCGCGCTGAGCCTCTGATCCTGACCGCACGCGACCGCGAGATCTGCGAACGGCTGAAACCGGTGCTGAAGGAAAAGGAACTGATGTTTGTCGGCATCGACGTCATCGGCGACTACCTGACCGAAATCAACGTCACCTCGCCCACCGGTGCCGTCCAATTGAAAGCCTTTGAAGGGATCGATGTCGGAGAGATCCTGTGGGACAGGATCGACGCACGGTTAGGCGCCAAATAGACCGTTTGGAACATGCGTTACCGTCGCAAAAGTGTTAATATTCCGTATCTTGCGGAAATTTGACGAAGCTTCCGAACGTTGTTTTCTATTTTGTTCGTATTTTGTTCTTGCTTTGTATCAGACTCTGCCATAGCTTGTGGATAATTCTGCCTATGTACCCCAAGGTCTAGAGTTCCAGCGCTCAGGAGCAACAAGATATGCCCGCCAGGATCACCACGGTCGCATTCGAGGGCGCCGAAGCGCGCCGTGTCGAAGCCGAGGTGGTACTTACCAAAGGACACGTCGCCTTCTCGGTTGTGGGCCTCGGTGACAAGGCGGTGGCCGAAAGCCGCGAGCGTGTACGCGGTGCCTTTGCCGGCATGGGCCTGTCTCTACCCAACAAGCGAATTGTCGCCAATCTGTCGCCCGCCGACCTTCCCAAGGAGGGCACCCATTTCGACCTGCCGATCGCTCTGGCCTTGATGGTGCTCATGGGCATCATCCCGGAAGATGCGCTCAATGACTATGTTTGTATCGGCGAACTGAAGTTGGACGGCAGTATCGTCCCCGTTGCCGGTGCCCTGCCAGCAGCCATTGCCGCCTCCAGCTTTGGAATGGGGCTTATCTGCCCGCACGATAACGGTCCCGAAGCCGCCTGGGCCGGCGATGTCAAGATCCTGGCGCCGCGCTCCATCATTGCCCTGATCAACCACTTCAAGGGTCATTTTGTGCTTGAGCCGCCTGTCCGCGGCGAAAGGGCCCTGCCCGGCAAGGTGATGGACCTGAACGAAGTCAAGGGCCAGGAGGTACCGAAGCGGGCTTTGGAAATCGCCGCCGCGGGAGGACACAACCTGTTGTTCGTCGGACCGCCCGGTTCCGGAAAATCGATGCTGGCTCAGCGTTTGCCGGGCATATTGCCGTCGATGTCGAATATGGAACTCCTTGAAACCTCGCAGGTCTGGTCGATGGCCGGACTGATCGCCAAGGGTGAGCTGACCAACGAGCGGCCGTTTCGTGCTCCGCACCACTCAGCCTCGATGGCAGCCCTGACCGGGGGCGGCACGCGGGCAAAACCCGGTGAAATGTCCCTGGCACATAACGGGGTGCTGTTTTTGGACGAACTGCCGGAGTTTTCGCCGCAGGCTCTGGATTCGTTGCGGCAGCCGCTGGAAACCAATGAAATCATCGTCGCCCGCGCCAACCACCATGTAAAGTATCCTGCCCGAGTCCAGCTGGTTGCAGCTATGAATCCCTGCAAATGTGGGCATGGCGGTGTTGGCCGAGGTTCGTGCGGCAAGGCGCCACGCTGCCTTAAGGATTATCAGAGCCGGGTGTCGGGCCCGCTCATGGACCGGATTGATCTGCAGATCGATGTCCCTGCCGTGACGGCCATAGACATGGCACTGCCCGCTCCGGCGGAAGGCACCAACGAGGTCCGCCTTCGCGTCGAGGCTGCACGCCAGCTCCAGGCCGAGCGCGCACACCGCCTCGACCTGGCGCCAGGCAATGCCTTGAACGCCACCGCCCATGGTGGAGGGCTCGAGGAAATCTGCGCGTTGGACCCTTCGGCCAAGACCCTGCTGACCCAGGCGGCGCAGCAAACCGGCCTTTCGGCGCGGGGCTGGACACGAACCCTGCGCCTGGCACGGACTATTGCCGACCTGGAACAATCGGGCGCTGTCTTGCGCCGTCACGTCGCAGAGGCGCTGATCTATCGCCGTAGTGGTCCCATGAATGAGGACACACCCGCGAGTTTTGCACGGGCATCAACCTGCGCATAGCGCGGGATGTGTTTTGATGACATCAAACCCCGCTCTAAATTTTTGTGTTAACGCCCACTTTATCCGAAATCGGGGACGCCCGCGCGGTGCGTCGCACTTTTAGAGCGGGATGGCTTTAGGTAGAATCGCCATCTCGCT
>NZ_AWGC01000046.1 GCF_000495835.1 Asticcacaulis sp. AC402 | reverse complement strand
TATCATTGACGACGGACAAGCAAACTGGCCGATCGTTAGATATAGGTCAGAATATCTTTGTCATTCTGCAATTCAAGGTGTGGTGCCGCATTGAAACTTGACAACCGCAGGCGCTTTTCACGCACCTGCAGCCGCGTCATGCCACAGTTGAGCAAGCTCAGACCGGCTTCAAAAGCCTTGCTGTCCGGAGCGCCCGTAAGCGCCTGGAACATGCAGATGATCGGCCCGCCGGACGTGACAAGGAGCACTGTCTTGCCCGGATGGGCGGCAATCAGGGCTTTCAGAGCATCAAGGACGCGCGCCCGGAACTGCGTCCAGCTCTGTTCGTAGTCCTGATCGTGCCGGCCGGAAATCCAGCGCTCGGCGCCGGCCAGGAAGGCGGCTTCGAAGTCGCGGCCGATCGGGCTTCCCTTGGCCCTGAGTGTCTGCAACCGCGACAGGACGCCCGGCTCAGCGCGCTCCATGACCTCGCGGTTATCGAACTCGCTGAAACCCGGCATCTCCAGCAAATCTCGCTCCAGCGGCATGGCGGCGAGGGCGCCCCTGGCCGTCTGGGCATGGCGCTTGAGGGCGCCGGTCGCGACGACCTCGGGCATAAAGCCCGTCTCCTTGAGCCAGTCCCCCAGCAGGCTGGCCTGCCTTTCGCCAAGGGTGCTCAGGCAGTCATAGTCGGCGGCGCCGAAACTGGCCTGGGCGTGACGGACGATCAATAAGGTAGTCATTACTGCCTCTTCGTGCCATACTCTGATGGGCCAGGATGCGTTTTGAAGGACTCAAAACCCCGCTCCAAGTTTTTGTTTTGTCGCGCAATTTTTCCGAAAACGGGAGCGCCCGTGCGGTGGCGTCCACTTTGTCGGCTTGCGCTCTCAGCAAAAATTCAGCGATCCACGCGGTGTTTGCGGTAAACAGAACCGTTTGCCATCGACCGGCCTGTATCACTGAGTATACCGGTCCCTACTACAGGCGGTCCTTGCCGCTGCAAAATGAAGCCTTAGCGCCTGACCCATTCACGGCGTGCATAGTGATGACAGGGACATATGCTCAATCTTTCGCGCTTTGATCTCAATCTGCTTGTGGTGTTTGAATCCATCTACAGCTCCGGCGGTATCACCCGCGCCAGCGAACATCTCAACCTCTCGCAGTCTGCGCTAAGTCATGCGCTGGCCAGGTTGCGGGAGATGGTGGATGACAAGCTCTTTGTGCGCGAAGGCCATCTGATGATTCCCACGCCCATGGCGCAGGAACTGATTGGGCCGGTCAGGCGGGCCCTCGCCGAGATTGAAGGCTCACTGCGTCAGATTCAGACATTTGATCCGGCAACGACGCACAAGCCATTCCGCATTGGCGTGCGCGGATTCGTCGAAACCGTCACCATGCCGGCTCTCCTTACGGCTCTGCGTGCCGAGGCGCCGCACATGGAATTGAGCTCCGTCCGTCATGATCGCACCGGTCTTGAGGCGCAACTGGCCAGTGGCGACATCGATCTGGCCATCGACGCTCACCTGATGGGCACCAGCCAGCTGTGCCTGAGTCCCCTGTGGGGCGGGCACATGGTCGTGCTGTTGCGCCAGGGCCATCCCGCGCTCACTCAGTTGGACCTCGAAACCTATCTCGGCCTGGGCCATATCGTCGCCTCCAGCCGCCGCAAAGGCATGAGCGTCGAGGACATGGCGCTGCAACGCCTCGGCCATAGCCGCCGCGTTGTCATGCGCACGCAAAGCCACGCCACGGCCGGCGAAATCGTGGCGCACAGCGATCTGGCCCTGACGGTGCCGGTCAGCTTTGCGGCGACCCTGGCCCGCTTCCACAAGCTGGAAACCCTGCCGCCGCCGCTGGCAATCGCCTCCGTCGACCTGTATCTCTACTGGCACAACCATTTCGACAAGGATCCGTCCAACCTTTGGCTGCGCACCCGCGTGTTGGCCCGCCTGGAAGGCCTGTTCCCTGCGGCACCGGTGAGCAAAGCGCCTGAGCCGGTGACAGCCAATGCAGAAAATTCATTCCGGTGACAGCGGTATCTCATCTAAACATCGTCGGGTACAGGGAGACAGATGATGGACTTTACGCTGACCAAGGCTGAGACAGACTGGCGTAATCGGGTTCGCGACTTCATCGACACCCATGTTCGGCCAAATGACGAGGCCTACCAGCGCGAACTGGCGGCGGCACCGCGATGGAAGGTTCTCGAGGTGGTGGAATCGCTGAAGCCCCAGGCCAGGGCGGCTGGGCTCTGGAACCTGTTCATGCCGCCCGCCTCCGGCCACCCCCCCGTTGACAATAGCTTCGTCTTTGACGGGCCGGGGCTCACCAATCTTCAATATGCCCTGTGTGCGGAGGAAATGGGCCGCATCGACTGGGCGTCCGAAGTCTTCAACTGCTCCGCACCGGACAGCGGCAACATGGAAGTGCTCAATCGCTATGGGACAAGAGCCCATAAGGACCTGTGGCTGCGTCCCCTCATGGACGGCACCATGCGTTCGGCTTTTCTTATGACCGAGCCTGACGTGGCGTCCTCCGACGCCACGAATATCGAAACGCGCATTGAGCGCGACGGCGACCACTATGTGATCAACGGCCGAAAATGGTGGTCGAGCGGGACGGGCGACCCGCGCTGCCAGCTCGCCATTGTCATGGGCAAGACAGATGTCAACGCCCCCAGGCACCTGCAGCAATCGATGATCTTCGTGCCGTTGGATACGCCGGGGATCACGATCGAACGCATGTTGACAGTCTATGGCTATGACCATGCGCCCCACGGCCATGGTGAAATAGTCCTGTCCAATGTGCGCGTGCCGGCTGATCATATTATCCTGGGCGAGGGGCGGGGCTTTGAAATTGCGCAGGGACGCCTGGGGCCCGGGCGCATCCACCATTGCATGCGGGCGATCGGCACGGCCGAAGAGGCGCTTTCGGCCATGGTCCGCCGTCTGCTTTCGCGCGTGGCGTTCGGCAAGCCTTTGGCGCAACAATCGATATGGCAGCAGCGCGTCGCCGAGGCCCGGATCCAGATAGACATGACCCGGCTGCTCTGCCTCAAAGCGGCCGACATGATGGATAAGGTGGGCAACAAGGCCGCGGCGGCCGAGATCGCCATGATCAAACTGGCGGCCCCCCGGATGGCGCTCGGTGTGCTCGATGAGGCCATCCAGGCCCACGGCGGCGGGGGCGTATCCGAGGATTTCGGTCTCGCCGGCAAATGGGCTAGCTTGAGAACCCTGCGGTTCGCCGATGGTCCGGATGAGGTTCATGGCCGGACCATCGCAAAAATGGAATTCGGAAAATATGACCATGCCGTCTGAGTTGCCCGGGACTGGCCTGGATATGGGACGTCTGGAAGCCTGGTTGGGCACGCATCTGGCCGGCTTTCATCCCCCCTTTGTCTTGTCCAAGTTTCCGGGCGGGCAATCAAACCCGACCTACCTGATCGACGCCGCGTCCGGCAAGTACGTGCTCCGCCGCAAGCCGTTCGGCGACCTCCTGCCGTCTGCCCATGCCGTCGATCGCGAGTTCAGGCTGATCAGCGCCCTAAGCCCGGCCGGCTTTCGGACGGCAAAGCCGCTGGCATTCTGTGAAGACCCGACCGTCATTGGCAGTCTCTTCTATGTCATGAGCTATCTCGACGGGCGGACCTTCTGGGATGGCGCCCTGCCACAGCTCAATCGCGTTGACCGGAGCGACGTCTATTTCGCCCTCGTCGATACCCTGGCGGACCTGCACGGCCTGGACCCGGTCGCCGTCGGGCTCAGCGACTATGGCAAGCCGGGAAACTATTTTGAACGCCAGGTCGGTCTTTGGACGCGGCAGTACCGGGCCTCTCAGACCGATCAGATCGATTCGGTCGAAAATCTGATGGAATGGTTGCCGCGTACGGTGCCGCCACAGACGCGAACCTCGATCGTTCATGGTGACTATCGTATCGACAATGTCGTCTTCGCCTCCGACCGTACGCAGGTGCTGGGCGTTCTCGACTGGGAGTTGTCCACCCTGGGGGATCCCCTGGCCGACTTCACCTATTTCGCCATGTCCTGGATTCAGGCCTATGAAGGCAAGGCTGGTCTTCAGGGACTGGACCTCCCCGCGCTCGGGATACCGTCGATCGACGCCATGATCGAGCGCTATTGCGTCAGGACCGGCCGTGACGGGCTGCCTGACCTCGACTGGTACTTCGCCTATAATCTGTTCCGCATCACCGCCATCTTGCAGGGTGTCAAGAAGCGGGCCCTGCAGGGCAACGCCTCGTCGGCGGACGCTGCCGATATGGCCGGGCGAATTGTCCCCTTCGCCGAACGCGCCTGGCAGTTCGCCAGGAAATCACAAAAGACATAGAGGAGAACGCGCCTATGAGTTTGTTTGACTTGTCGGGTAAGGTAGCCGTCATTACCGGCTCGTCCCGGGGCATTGGCCGGGCGATTGCCGAGGCCATGGCGGACCACGGGGCAAAGGTCGTCATATCGTCACGTAAAAAGGACGCCTGCGACGCCGTGGTGGCGGCCATAGAGACGAAACATCCGGGCGCGGCAATTTCGGTTCCGGCCAATATCAGTTCCAAGGAAGAATTGCAGGCCCTGGTCGATACCACCAGGGCACACTTCGGACAGATCGACATCCTGGTGTGCAATGCTGCGACAAACCCTTATTACGGCCCCATGGCCGGGATTTCCGACGAGCAGTTTCGCAAGATATTCGAGAATAACGTCCTGGCCAACCATTGGCTGATCAACATGACGGCGCCCGAGATGGTCGCCCGGCGGGACGGCTCCATCATTATCATCTCCTCCATTGGCGGCCTGAAGGCCTCGACCTCGATCGGCGCCTATAACGTCTCGAAGGCGGCGGATTTTCAGCTGGCGAGAAACCTGGCCGCGGAGTTCGGGCCCGCCGGCGTGCGCGTCAATTGCATCGCCCCCGGCCTGATCCGCACGGATTTTGCCCGCGCGCTCTGGGAAGACGAGGCCAGGCTGAAGGTCATAACCCGGGCAACACCCCTGCGCAGGATCGGCGAACCCCACGAAATCGCCGGCACGGCCGTCTATCTCGCCAGCCCGGCCTCGGCCTTCATGACCGGACAGTCCATAGTCGTCGATGGCGGCGTCACAATTGGTGGAGATTTCTAACATGCGACTGAAGGACAAGGTTGCCATCATAACCGGGGCCGCCAGCGGCATCGGGCTCGCCACCGTCGGGCTGTTTGTTGCCGAAGGTGCACGGGTCATGGCCTCGGATCGTAACGCGGACCTGCCGGACATCATGGCCGTCCATGGCGAAGCCGTCGTGTCGCATGTCGCCGACGCCGGCCGCGAAGAGGACGTGGCGGCCCTGGTCGCATCTACCGTCGACAGGTTTGGCTGCGTGGATATCGCCTTTGCCAATGCCGGCGTTTCGGGCGGATTTGCCGGCCTGTTCGAGCAGACTCCCGAGGAATGGGAACGCATACTTCGGGTCAATCTGATCGGGCCCTGGCTATTGATCAAGCACGTCGCACCAGTCATGAAGGCGCGCGGCGGCGGCTCGATCATAGCGACCGCCAGCGTCGCCGGAATGCGATCAGGCGCCGGCGGCGCAGCCTATTCGGCTTCCAAGGCGGGTGTCATCAATCTCGTGCAAAATGCGGCCAACCAGCTCACCGGCGCCAATATCCGGGTCAATTGTATTTGTCCCGGCCTTATCGAAACCCACATGACCCAGGCCCTTTTCGATATGGCGCAGGCCAAGGGCAAAAGGGATACCCTGGGCGGATGGACGCCGCTCAAGCGGCCGGGCGCGCCGATCGAGATTGCCAACACCGCTCTGTTCCTTGCCAGTTCCGACTCGAGCTACATGACGGGCCAGTCCATTGTCGTCGATGGCGGGCTGGCTTCCACCTATCCCTTTGCCCGCCAGGACTATGGAAAACTGCCTTTCTAACCGTGTGCAGGCCCAGTGGCTTTGTGCCTGACGTCCCTGGCCGGCATCGCTGTTCGCTCGCTTAACCCTTTTGATTCCGCGCAATTGCAGAAAAGACCTGAATTCCCCATGCCGCTTTCCAGCCTGTTTACGCCTTTTCAACTGAAATCCCTGCACCTGCCCAACCGCTTCGTCATGGCGCCGATGACGCGCGTTATGTCGCCGGGCGGGATCCCGGATCAGAGGGTGGTCGACTATTATGAGCGTCGCGCCCGGCATGGCGTAGGCCTTATCGTCACCGAAGGCACGGTCGTTGAACGCCCGGCGTCGAAGAATGAAGCCAATATCCCGAATTTTTACGGCGACGCGCTCGCCGGCTGGGCAAAGGTCGTTGCCGCGGTCCACGGGGAAGGCGGCAAGATCGCGCCGCAGATTTGGCATACCGGCGCTGTGCTCGGACAAAACCCGAATTATCGCCCTCAGCCCATGGACATGCCGTCAGGCCTGTCCCTGGGGGGTAAGGCGGTCGGCGAGCCGATGGCTGACGCAGACATCGCCGACAGCATCGCAGCCTTTGCCCGAGCTGCCGGTGACGCCAAGCGTCTGGGCTTCGATGCCCTTGAGCTGCATGGTGCGCACGGTTATCTGATCGATGAGTTCTTCTGGTCGCGTACCAATCAGCGCACCGACACTTGGGGCGGAGAGACGATCGGTGAGCGCGCACGATTCGCCGCCGAGCTCGTCAAGGCCGTGCGCGCCGCCGTCGGCCCCGACTTTCCGGTGATCCTTCGTCTGTCGCAGTGGAAATCCGGCCATTACGACGCCCGCAATGCCGCAACGCCTGCCGAGCTTTCGGATTGGCTGAAACCGATGATCGATGCCGGCGTCGACATGTTTCACTGCTCACAACGCCGTTTCTGGGAAGCGGAATTCCCGGAGGCTGACGGCGGCAGCGACCTCAACTTCGCCGGCTGGGTGCGCAAGCTGTCAGGCTTGCCGGCCATCACGGTCGGATCTGTCGGATTGTCCGGTGAGTTCATCGCCGCCTTTCGTGGCGAATCGTCCCAGCCGGCCTCGCTCGACGACTTGTTGCGCCGTTTCGATCGCGGCGATTTCGATCTTGTGGCGGTCGGGCGCGCGCTTTTGACCGATCCGGCGTGGGTCGAGAAGGTTCGCGAGGGCCGTACCGCTGAATTGATGGCATTTCAGCAGGCCGATATGGGGCGTCTCTACTGACAAAGTGCCTTTAGTCCGAACCCTTTGACAAGACCTGAGCAGCGGATTGGAACCCAGGACACCGCCGTTTTGAATGCCTTGTATGCATCGACACTATAGCGCAATCCGACAAGGTGGACGCCACCGCATGGGTGCTCCCGTTTTCGGATAAATTGCGCGACAAAACCAAAACGCAGAGCGGGATAGCGTCTCTACCCAAAGCCATTCCGCTCTTGGGATAGATGTCCTTTGAAAATCAGGTTTTCGCCCGTCAGCGCAGTGTCGGAAGAGTCTCGGTTTGACATAATCAGCGACGGAGTTACCTCCGTACCGCTTCACGCGGCGCGGCCAAAGGCGTTTCGATCTGTAGGGTTGTTTCGCGTTCGATGATTTCATGCTGCAGGACGTGGCGCATTTGCACTTCGTTGAAACGCACGGCTTCGTTGGCGTCTCCGAACAGTTGCAACGCGCGCCGGGCCATCTCGAGATAGGGCTGGCGCACGGTCGTCAGGGCCGGCCATACCGCCGACGATATCGGGGCGTCGTCGAAGCCAACAACCGCCAGGTCCTGCGGAATGTTCAGGCCCATCTTGTGGCCCACGGCACAGGCTGCGGCAGCCATTTCGTCGTTGGAAGCAAAAATGGCTGTCGGCCGCTCGGGCAGGTTCAGCAAGGTTTCCGCGGCAGCTATGCCTGAACGGAAGTTGAACATGCCCTCGGCGACATAGGCCTTTGGCGGGCGCGGCAGGCCAATAGCGTCGAACGCTTCCTGGTACCCCTGGCGCCGCAGCAGCGTTGCCGCGTGGTCCGGGTGGCCGGTGATATGGGCAATCCGCGTATGACCCAGGGACAGCAGATAGTCGGTGACATTACGCGCCGCCACACGGTCGTCGATGGCAATCGATGGATAGTGACTGTCCGGGGTCATGGGTGAGATCAGAACGCAGCGTATGCCCTGGGCCTTCAGAAAGGTCTTGAGGGGCCCGTAGTCGCAGAGTGGCGGCAGCAGGACCAGGCTCTTGACTTCGGAATTGGCGAGGAAACGTTCGACTTCGTTCAGGCTCTGACCAGGAAGATACAGTTCCACCGTCAGGAACTTACCGGCCTCCATGCAGGCCATCAAAAGAGCGTGGTGAAACCGACCCTGGTAACCGCCTGCCGGGTCCTCCAGCAAAATACCAATGGACGAACTACCTGGGCCCAGCCGCAACTGGCGAGCTTGCGCGTTGGGTCGAAATCCCAGCCGACCCATGGCGTCCAGAACAATACCGCGCGTGCTGGCCTTGACGGCCTTGTCCTCATTGACCACGCGTGACACAGTTTTGGCCGAGACCCCTGCCAGTTCAGCCACGTCGTATATTGTCGCCATAGTCAGCCAGAACCCGGGATGATGACTACGCGGAAAACCACGGTCAATGTTAAGCAATTGGCTGAGACCGTCATTCCTTCAAGTTTCACGAACAGTCTCACTCAAGCCGTTTTCGTTTTTTGTAGAGTTTCAAGTCTGGAGCGGGATGACGTTAGGAAGAATCAACATCTCGCTCTGGAGTTTTGTTTTGTCGCGCAATTTATCCGAAAGCGGGAGCGCCCGTGCGGGTGCGTCAGACTTTATCGGATTGCGCTGGAACGCCGAACGCCTCCCCATTTAGGTATTCGTTTGCTGGCGGCGTTGTGCGGAGGGTTAGACGACCTGCGATGTGTCAATCGCATCGCAGGTCGTCTTAGGACTCAGGTCAGAAGTCGAAACGGACCATCATTGTAAAGCGACGGTCATTGCGGAAGGCCGACCGCGTTACCCGGGTGCCCACAAAGTCAATGACCTGGCTCGTTTGGGTCACTTCATCCAAAAGGTTCACCCCCTGAACGCCGAACTTGATCCGGGGCGAGTAGCTGTAGAAGAGCGACCCGTCCAACTGCCCCGTGCTCTCGACGTAAATGGGTGAGAACGGGAAAATCACGTCTCGTGGGGTTTGCAGGAATTCCGAGCGCCAGTTGTACGCCAGGCGCACGGCGAGCGGACCTTTTTCATAGAATCCAACCGCATTCAGCGTGTGCTCCGACACCCCGGCCAGAGGCAGGCCACCGGCGAAGGGGCTCTGCTCCGCGCCCAGTTTCGAGTTGTTGAAATCACCGGCATCGACGTAGGTGTAAGAAAACTGCGATCCCAATCCACTGAGGAAACCTGGCAAGAAGTCATAGGTCTGGATATACGAAACCTCGTAGCCGGTGAGCGTACCGCCATCACTGTTGATAGCACCATTTACCAGCACGTCGGTCGAGATACCTTGTGGCGAACTGAAGTTGCGCACATTGGCGCCACCATTAACAATGCCTTCGATGTCCTTCATAAACGCGGAGACCGATACCGACCCTACCCGTGCGAAGTACCATTCATAGGAAAGATCGTAGTTCCAGGACTCAATCGGGCGTAACAGGCGATTACCTGTATTGATGGCGAACATGGGGCCCGTTTCCAGGGTCCCGCCCGCCCGCAGCGCTCCGGTGTTGTCATAGATACTGCCGCCGGTAGCAAAGGCAGACAGATCGGGGCGGGAAATGCTTTTCGAAGCCGCGACGCGCACCAGCATGCCATTGCCGAAATCGAGCTTGGCGTTGAAGCTTGGCAAGATGTGCTCGAACTCGATATCCGCGCTGTCGTCCAGAATTTCCCCAGTGAAGACGCTGGCAAATTGCGCCAGTCGCGCTGTCGAGAGACCGCAATACCCTGGGGCAACCTGTCCCGGCTGGACATTGGCGCATGCGTTTTGCAGTTCGGCTACGCTGACAACACCATCACCGTTGCCGCCGGAGGACACGGCGTCGAAGAACTCGCCGGTCGGGAAGCCAATCTCCCCGCCACTTTTGACCTTCGTACTTACGTAACGAACGCCGACATTGCCACTAAGTTTGAGCGTATCTGACAGATCGCGCTCAAAATCGGAACGTACATAGAAGGAGCCGGTGATTTCTCCGACGTCAGAAATTTCACCCGCATTCCATACACCGCCGGGCAGATTGTTGCCGCGGGCTGAGATTGGGTACCAGGCATTCGGCGTCAGGGTAAATGCCGTGATCGCAGCGGCCTGCTGTTGAGTCAGACCGCTCAGATATTCCTGCACGGAGTCATCACCGCCAAAGAAGAAGGCCGAGCCATCACCCAGGGGAATGGGCGCATTGTTGCGTTGGAAATTATCGCCAAAGGGGTTGCGCACATTGGCTGAATTCGGGAAATCTTTCACGTAGGCGCCACCGCAGCCAAAGGCCTGGTAATCGCCGCAGTTCCAGTTTCCGCCCCGTCCGGTCCAGGGCGCACCCAGATTACCCCAGTTCGAGAAATTGGAGTTACGCGTTATACGCTCACGATTGCTCCAGCGCGCGCCGAAACGAACGTTTTTAAAGAATCCGTCGTCATCGAAGGCATACTTGGCATCCGTCCTGACACTTTTGAGCTCGCCTTCGTTTTTGGTTTGGCTGTCGAGCAGGAACCAGAACAGGGTTTTGGACGGGTCATTAAAGTAGCTGGATGGCGAATTGCCTGTATTGGGTTGCAGGAACTGAACCAGGGGCGTGTCGCCGGTATTGTCGATATCAATATCGGTGTAGGTCTGCATTGCCGAAATGAAGCCGGTATCGCCACGCTTTGACTTGATGTGCTGGGCTTCGAAGTTAATGGCAATCTTGTCTGTCGGGTTATATTTGATGGCCAGCGACAAATCTTCGGTGTCGGCGGCAACCTCCTGTTGGAAACGCAGCATTTCCGTCGGGATACCAAACCCCGCCTGGGTCAGGCGGCCTTTGACAAACTTATTGCCTTCATAGGTCGCCGTGGTGCCCGGAGCCAAAATCGGGAAAAGGGCATCGTCGTTGACCAGAGCCAGAATTGAGTACTCTTCCAGCGTCTGTTCGGTCTCGGCTTTAAGGTATTCGAGCGTGGCCAACACGGTCTTGTCATTGCTTTCCCACTGGCCAACCAGGGAAATGGCGTCGCGATTACGCGTCAGGTCTGTCGTGCGAACCCCGGCGCCCTTGGGGACAAAAACAGAGTTGGCCGGGGGGAAATTCGAGGCGTTGAAAGATGTTGAACCCGAGAAGCCACCCGAACCCACCGGACGTACCCGGATACAGCCGGCTGTCAGTGAGGCATCGCGGTAGCAGGGGTCGGTTATCTGGGAGGCATCGGTCTTGGTTACAAGTTCCGAGGTGGCGTAGGCCATCTGAAGGCCAAACCTGCCGTGGTCGGTGTCGTAGGTGTTGGACAAGAGGAAGGAGTAGCCCGGCGCCCACTGCTTGGCCATGTCACCATAGTTGGCCTCGACGGTGCCGGCGAAACGGAAGCCCTTTTTATCGAGAGGCTTGCGCGTTACCAGATTGACCGTGCCGGAGATGCCACCATCGATCATATCCGCGGTGTTGTTCTTGAACACCTCAACGCGCCCCAGCAATTCCGAGGACACGTCGTTAAACGAAAGTTCACGACCGCCATTGGCCGAAAAGATATCGCGACCATTCAGCTCTGACCGCACATAGGGCAGGCCGCGAATGATTACGCCGGTGCCTTCCACAGAGAAGCGATCCGGATCTTCACGCTTTTCAAAGCGCGAAATATTAACGCCAGGGACACGTTGCAAAGATTCCGCCACAGAACGGTCGGGCAGTGCGCCGATGTCTTCGGCCGTGATGACATCGACGAAGGTATCCATGTTGCGCTTGATCGTTTGCGCGCTCTGCAAGGCCTTGCGGAAGCCCTTAACGATGACGACCTCTTCAGCAGGCTCCGCTGCCGGCGCCGCCGCCTCGACGGCCGCATCCTGGGCCCAGGCCTGCGATGAGAAAGCCACCATCGCGATGACAGAAGCTGTCGTTAAGATGTGTAGGCGATGCGCCACGGGCGCATGAGCATTGTCCGTGATATTTTTCATTTCATCTTCCTTCCTGCGCTAACCTTGTTGAGAGTTAGCCTATTTTTACTTCAGGGAATTCTCTTGCTTTAACGAGATGCTTGGCGAAGAGCGCACGAAACCGTTGGCGGCGGGCTCTTACTTTTTGCTTTTGTATTACTCTTTGCTTCAATCGTGCCGGACATCAGAAAGTTGAGTACAGGCAGCGCTGTAATGAGCAATCTCGATGAAGTGTCGTTTCGTTCCTTTGTTAATTTCGCTGCCAGTTCGTTCGGTGTCTCGATTCCTGTTTGGTGACTTTCATCACCGCCCAAAGAGTGGCTTGTCAGATTGGACAAACGAAAGACATTTTCGAAAATCATTCAACTAATTGTTATAATTGAATAATATATCCAATCTTTTGCGTCTTTTTTCTTGACTGTCCAAAAAGAACACGGCTTCACTGACCATGTCTTGGTCGCAAACGTGAGACAAGTTGTCAAGAAAAATGGCATCGATGTCGCAAAAGCCGTCTTGTTTTGTCCCATCTGTGTCTTTATGTCACAGTCCGGCACCCTGGCGGACAGACGAGTCGGCGTTTATCAGGGCAGGTGTGAGAGAAAAAACACATTTAAAATAAGAACTTATGGCGATAGTGTCATCCGTTCAGCTTGAAACACGCTTTGTTTTGGAGCCTGACCACAAAGACATTGGCGCTGTCGAATCTGCTAAGGAACCCTAAAGCACAATCCGATAAAGTGGCCGCCACGGCACGGGCGCCCCCGTTTTCGGAAGAATTGCGCGATAAAACAAAAACTTAGAGCGCCGATCCGATTCTGCCGAATCGAAGCACGCTCTATGCCCCGATCCGGCCCCGGGTTAAGGTCGTCGGGTCGGGACTTTTGCGGCGGACAAGAACATGAAACACGTGCAGAGGGTCAAACACGTGCAAAGGGTCAGGCACTTGCAACACAGGACATTTGGGATCAACTATGGCAGCCATTGAAACAATCGTAATCGTCGGCGGGGGCACGGCCGGCTGGATGGCGGCGGCGGCGCTCTCACGCTTGCGGTCTGGCCGTCCGGTCAATATCGTTCTTATTGAGTCCGAAGAGATTGGGACTGTGGGTGTTGGCGAGGCGACGATACCGCCCTTTCTGGATTTCAATCGTCTCCTGAACATTGACGAGCGTGAAATGCTCGCGGCGGTTCAAGGCAGCTTCAAGCTCGGCATTCAGTTCGTAAACTGGGGTAAGTTGGGCGATAGCTACATTCATCCTTTTGGCAACTATGGCTATCAGGTCGACGGCGTGTCTTTTCACCATGTCTGGCACAAATACAAGATGGCCGGCGACAAGCGGCCCATTCAGGTTTTCAACATTGAAACCATGGCCGCCCAATTCGGCCGTTTTGCCAGAACGGATGATTATAAACATGAAGACTTGCCGCCCATAAACTACGCCTATCATATTGATGCCGGGCGCTACGCGCGATATCTGCGGGCTTATGCCGAAAAGCGCGGCGCTGTGCGCCTTGAGGGTAAGGTTACAGATGTCGCGCGCAATGCGCAGTCAGGCTTTGTCGAAGGGCTTACCCTGAACAATGGTGAAACCTTAAAGGGCGACTTTTTCATTGATTGCTCGGGTTTTCGCGGCGTTTTGATCGAGCAGGCCTTAAAAACCGGATATGACGACTGGTCGCACTTTCTTCCGTGCAATCGCGCCGTGGCCTTGCCCTGCGACCGCGCGGATGGCAGCGGTCCCTTGCCCTACACCCGCGCTACGGCTCACACTGCCGGGTGGCAATGGCAGGTCCCTCTGCAGCATCGCAATGGCAATGGGCACGTCTACTGTTCAGAGTATATGGGTGACGATGAGGCTCTGGATATTCTGGTCAACAACATCGCCGGAAAGCCGGGGGCGCAGCCAAACTTTCTGCGCTTTGTCACCGGGCGGCGGAAAAAATTCTGGAACAAGAATGTCGTGGCCCTGGGTTTGGCGTCCGGCTTTATGGAACCTCTGGAATCCACGTCGATCCACCTGATCAACACGGGCATCAATAAGCTCGTGTCCTTGATATCGCTTGATGGTGTCACCCAGGCCCAGGAAGACGCATTTAACCGGCTAACGGGCAAGGAATATGAACGTATCCGCGATTTTCTTATCCTGCACTACAAGGCGACAAGCCGTGACGACAGCCCCTTTTGGAACTATTGCCGAAACATGACCGTGCCGCAAAGCCTGACCGAAAAAATGGAACTTTTTCAGCATAACGGTCAGATTTTTCGTGAAGACGACGAGTTGTTTACCGAAACAAGCTGGGCGGCCGTCATGATGGGGCAGGGGATCGTGATGAAAGGGCACAACGCGATGGCCGATACCCTGGCCGAGGCCAAGACGCGCGAGGAGTTGGATGGGATTGAAAAATCTATTCAATATGTTGTGCAACACATGCCGACCCACGGCGACTATCTAAAAAAATACTGCCCGGCAAAAATGTAACTCCGGAGCGCAATCCGACAAAGTGTGCAGCACCCGCACGGGCGCTCCCGCTTTCGGATAAATTGCGCGACAAAACAAAAACCTAGAGCGGGGGTTTTGACTCTGTCAAAACACCTGCCGCTCTGAAGGTGTCATCAAACTTGCCATCGCTTGTTGTTGAGCTGACGAAAGCCCGGGATCTAGATCTGCACCTGGGGGCCAGGTTCCGGGCCAGACTGCGGCCCTGACACACGCGATTGAAAGCTGTAAACTTGCCGGGCGTCTGTGGTGTCGGAAGCCTCTCTTGAATAAAGGTAGCGCTAACTTGCATAAGACCGTGCCGCGGGCTACCCTTGAGCGATTCATCTGGGTTCGAACGGACTATGGCGACCATATATGATGTGGCTGAACGGGCGGGGGTGTCGGCCAAAACGGTGTCGCGCGTTGTCAATGAGGACAAGGCCGTCAAGGCCAGTACGCGTGAGCGTGTTCTGGAGGCCATGGATCAACTGGGTTACCGCCGCAACATGCAGGCCCGTCAGCTACGGATGGGCCCGGGTGTAGCGTCCATTGGCATCCTGCTGGAAGATCCGGCGGGTGGTTACCAGGGGCGATTTCACCACGCCCTGCTGATGGCCTGCATGGAGGCCGGCAAGTTCCTGACGGTGGAACTGTATCTCCCGGGTCAGAGCCTGAACGAGGTCGAACGTTTCCTCGCCAATTCCGAAGTCAGGAGCCTGGTCCTGCTGCCGCCGCTATGCGACTATGGGCCCCTCAAGACCTTTCTGAAGGCCCGCGGCATTCATTGCGTTCTGATCTCGCCCACAACCCCGGACAGTCACTATCCATCGATTGCCATGGACGACCGGTTGGCGGCGCGAAATGTTACCGATTATCTGCTGGCCCTCGGCCACACACGGATCGCCCACATCGCCGGCCATCCCGACCATGCGGCCGCCCTGCTGCGTCGCCAGGGTTATCAGGAGGCGTTCGACGCCGTTGGCCTGCCGCGCCCGCCCAAAGCCTATGTTGCGGAGGGCATGTTCAATTTTCGCTCAGGCATTACCGCCGCGGAGACCTTGCTGAACCTGCCCGAGCGGCCGACGGCTATTTTTGCCTCCAACGACGAAATGGCTGCCGCTACCTGTGCCGTGGCCCACAAGATGGGCCTGAACATTCCGCAGGACCTGGCGGTCGTCGGCTTCGACGACGCCCCAATATCGTCGGCCGTCTGGCCGGCCATGACGACGGTGCGCCAGCCCTATGTCGAAATGGCCCGCCTTGCCCTGCAACTGTTTGGAGACGGCAACGGCGCTGTGACGTCCAGCGATGTGCAGATGCGCCACGTCCTGCCCCATGAGATCATCGAGCGTGAAACGACGACACGGGTAAGAGCGGCCGTGGCCACGACGCGAGAGCGGGATGGCTTTGGGTAGAGTCGCCATCTCGCTCTAATACCAACCCACTTTGACTTTGACATTCTTTCCGCAAGGGGACCCCTCCGTCTCGAGTCTCGCCGGCAGGCAGCGCTACGATCTTCGATCTCCGCTTGCTCGCCATGGCACGGGCCACCCCGCTCCCCATCGAAGGGATGGGGAGGAGAAAAAAGAATATGTTCAATGGTGTTTTCTCCTCCCCATTTCAAATGGGGAGGTGCCGAGCAAGCGAGCCCAAAGGGCGAAGCGCTGCCTGCCGGCGAGGCTCGAGGCGGTGGGGTCTACCTACTGTCGATGTGTCAATCTTTTCGTTGATAGGTATAAGTTTTTGTTTTGTCGCGCAATTTGTCCGAAAACGGGCGCTCCCGTTTTCGGTACGCGCTCTAATACCGTCGCGGACGGTGCGTTGTCCGGTTGCCGCGTGGTCCGGTCTGCACCGGCGTATTGCTGACATTTTCTTCGGACAGTTTGCGCCATCGCGCCAGACGGTCCTCATCCAGCGTGCCCGAAGCGACAGCCGCCATCACGGCGCAGCCCGGCTCGTGGGCGTGGCTGCAATCGCTGAACTTGCACAAGGGCGCCAACTCGGTGATTTCGGCGAACAGGGTATCGAGACCGGCGGCAAAATTACCGACATGCAGGTTGCGTATGCCCGGTGTATCAATAATCCAGCCACCGCCGGGGATGGCGTGAAGCGAGCGCGCGGTCGTTGTGTGCCGGCCCTTGGCGTCCTGCTCACGCACGCCTCCGGTAACCTGGTCCGCCCCGGACAGGGTGTTGACCAGGGTAGATTTTCCGACACCTGAAGACCCGGCCAGGGCCACGGTCTGACCCGGCTGACACCATGGCATCAGTGCCACGGCGGCTTCGGGTGAGCGCGCATTCACCGTGACGACGGCCAGGTCCCTTTGGAGGGCCGCCGTCTCACCGGGGTAGTCGCGATCGTCGGTCATGGTATCGGCCTTGGTCAGCACCATGACCGGCGTCGTTGCGGCTTCATTGGCCATCGCCAGATAGCGTTCCAGACGTGCTGGATTGAAATCGGCATTGCACGACGTGACGATGAACAGGGTGTCGACATTGGCCGCCGCCAGTTGCGGCAGGAACTGACCTTCTACGGGGCGTTGCAGCAGCGTACGGCGTTCCAGGCGGCGGCGCAAATCATGTGTCTGCGGCGCAACCAACACCCAGTCACCGACAGCATATTCGCCGGTATTGACATGGACGGGAAGCGTCAGCCTGACCAGGCCCGCCGTTGACAGGCCGCTTAGCCGGGCGCGGTGAACCTGGGCGATGCGGCAAGGCACCAGGTGCTGCTCGTCCTGGCCAACCTGATCTGCGAAAAAATCGGTCCAGCCAAGGTCCGTCATTTGGCCCAGGTCTGTCAATTGGCCCAAGTCCGTCTTTTGGCCCAGGTCTGTCATTTGGCGAAAACGGTCATCACCCTGCGATCTTACCTCATCGCGGCCGTAAAGTATCGTCTAAACGCACGGTTCGCGACGCCCTTATGCCGATGCCCGGTCCAGGAAGGTCAGAATTTCCGCCTTAAGGTGTTGCGTCTGTTCGGACAAAATATACGCCGAAGACGACGTCTTTTTCGCTGAGACTGCGGCGATGTCGGCCATGGGAGACGGTGGCAATTAACGGGAATTAACTTGCCGGAATTCTGTGCATCTGAAACTAAGTCGTGCAGGGGCCCCTGCATCAAGTTGGGTCCATTGGGCCGGGAGGGGCTTATGAACGGAATTGAACTCTATGCGCCGCGCACGTCGCGCCACCGCCGCACCTGGACCGCAGTGGCCATCGTGTTGCTCGTGGTTTTCTTCATGTTGGGGCAACTGACAACGATCTTCGGCGTTCTCAAGCCTTTAGGCTTTCGTCAGGCCGACCTGGAAACGCAATGGCTGCCACTCAGCATCCTGTTGGCGGGCTTCGGCTTCACGGCGCTTTTGGTCTTTGCCTGGGTGTGGCTGTTCGAGCGCCGCTCGCCTGTTACCCTGGGTTTCAATGCTCGCGGCCTGATGCGCTACGGACGTGGCCTGGTGGTTGGGTTTGCCTTCCTGGGCGTCGTCATTGGTGCGATCTGGGCCTTGGGTGGCTACCGGGTTGAGGGTGCGGGTGTCTGGACGGCGCCGTCTCCCATCCTGTTCTTGCCGATCCTTTGCCTGTTCGCCGGCTTCATGATTCAGGGAGCGACGGAAGAAATTCTTCTGCGCGGCTGGTTGATGCAACTGGTGGCCTCGCGTCATGGGCTTGTCGTGGCCATTGTGATCAATTCGATTGTGTTCTCGCTGCTTCATGGCGGCAATATCAATATGTCCAACGAACTGATCCTCGGGCTTGTCAACATCGTCCTGTTTGCCGTGATGATCAGTCTCTATGCCATTAAAGAAGGCTCACTGTGGGGTGTCTGCGCCTGGCATGCCGCCTGGAACACGCTCCTGGGTGTCGGCTTCGGCCTGGAGGTCAGCGGTGGCAAGATCGCCGTGGCGTCTCTGGTCGTCGATCTGGCGCCGGCGGCCGGGGCGCCGTGGTGGCTGACCGGCGCGACCTTCGGACCTGAGGCCAGCGTGGTTACCACTGTAGTTCTCCTGGCCGGGTCGGTGTACCTTGTCGCGACCGGGGCATTAAGCTCCGGCAAGGGCTACGCCACGGTGGCCGCCAAGCCGGCTGCCTGAGGATTGGCATCTTCCACCCGAACCTCCATGAGCTGACCGGTATACAGCAAGCCATACAGGGCGAGTGTCGGCGCTGGATTGACCAGGTGGGGCATCATGGAGCGCGGTGTCACGGCCTTGGTGACTTCACCATCGGCGATGGGCGACAGGGCATAGGCGCCCGTGTCGTCCGGCCGGTTGACGTCGGGCGCATAAAGGAACTCGCAGCCCGACGATGAGACCAGAAACTCAAACTTCCCCGATGAAACCCCAGGCTTCATCAGGTTGACCTGGTAGAGGGCGTCATTGCAGCGCAGGAAGGCCGGGCCTGTGCTGGCTTCGCAGACATAGAACAAACCCAGCAGCTTGCCATCGACCAGGGTAAAATGCATCCGCTTGTTGGCGAGCTCCACGGCTTGAACATCGAAGCGGCTGTTCCTGCGATCGATCCGGGGGGCGTCCGTGATGACATCGATCCCTGCCGCCGTCGCATGGGCGAAATGATGAGGGTCGATGGGCTCCGGCAGCTTGTGCTTTTTGCGCCGCTTGGCCTTGACCTTGATCAGTTCCCGACACAGATCCCGGGCCGCAACCGCAATAACGACATTGCTGACATGGTGATTGTCGAAATAATAGAGATCGTTGTCCGCCTGGTCGGCGCCGACCGTCTCCAGGTGCTTGCGGGCAATGTCGGCAACGCGGGTCGCGTAGACCTCGGAAATCCGGTGAATGGCGGCATGGATCAGGTTGAGACGCCGGTCGGCCCTGGCCGTCCGCGATTCGAAAATGACCGATATGATCTGCAGTTTCGGATTCTGCTCCCGGGCATAGCGGATCACGCCCTCATAGGCACGCGACCAGTGCTGAAACAATTTGCGATCTTTTTCGTAAGTCGAACTGTCGTTCAGGGCGTACTCGATGATGAGGACGTCAGCCTTGCTGAGCTCGCGGCTGTTCTTCAGCTGGAACAGCCCGTTGAAGATGGTGGTGCCCCCGACCGACATGTCTTCGGTTACCAAGAGTTTCCAGCCTCTTTTTCGGCAGGCCTTGACGGTTTCCCACAGATAGCCGAGGTGCTTTTCCGGGTTGAGACCCATGACCGTATTGGACCCGCCAATGACGACGGCGCGGATACGCTTCCTGGATTTGGACATTCTCTCGATGGGTCCGTCTTCTGAGAACGCTCTTTTAAGCCACCTCATCAGACAATACCTGAGGAATCGTGTCCGGCGCGAATCGGCCGGCCTCCCAGGCGCGGTGCTGATCGTCGACCGGACGGAAAGCGGTGGCAAAACCGGTGTAACGCAATTTTAGCGCCTGTGGATTAAAGTCGTTCCCTACAGAATGCTTTAGGGACTGAAAACATGGCCAAACGCGCACTCGTCCTGGAGGACAGCCGGACACAGGCGACCATTATCTGCAAGATGTTTCAGAAGGCCGGGTTCGACGCCGTCTGGGTCCCGGACCCGGACTCTGCTTACGAAGCCTTAAGGGCCGGACCTTTCGACGTGCTGGTGCTGGATGTCTTCATCGAAGGTCACAATACCCTGGATGAACTGGATACCTACCGCGAACTCGCTGGACAGGCGCCAATCGCTATAATGACCGCCGGCCGTATCGACGACCCGGAATCGGGCGCAGCGGCCCTGAACAAGGCGCGGCGTGGTCGCGTCAACTTCTTGCTGCCCAAGCCCTTCTATTTTGACGACGTGAAGCAGATCTGCGAGGATGTTGACGCCTATTGGCAGGCGCATCCGCTGGTATCCGACGCCATCGCGTCCTGAGGGCAGAGATCATGACCGAAGCTCACCTCGAGCGGCCGTCCTATGCGGCCGATATTCTGGGCATGTTCGATCCCGATCTGCTGCGCATGACCGCAGTGTCGGAAGAACTGCTAGGCCTAATGGACGGGTTTTATCAACGCCTGGACCGGCGCACTTCGGATGAATTCCTGGCCATCGCCAACGACATCGCCAACACCCGGACGGAGCTGCGCCGCCTGTGTCCCAACCAGATCGGCGACAGCCTCCCCTGCGCCGGTGCCGAACTCGATGCCATCACCCGCGACACGGAAACGGCGACCAACACCATACTGGGTGCCGCCGAGGCGCTGATGGACCTGGACGCAACGGCGGCGGACGTCAAGGACAAGGCCGACGATCTGGTCATGCGCATCTTCGAAGCCTGTTCCTTTCAGGATCTGGTCGGTCAGCGCGTCTCCAAGGTAGTGCGGGTACTGGAACAGATCGAGGCCCGTATCGGCCGCTTGAGCACGATGGCCGGTGAGGTCGAAACCGAGGTTGCGCTTGAGCCGGACCTGGACGCCGCGGAACAGCGCCGCCGCGACCTGCTGTTGAACGGCCCGGCCGTGGGCGGTCCGGAAACCAGCCAGGCCCAGGTTGACGCCTACTTCAACTGATCAGGTGATGTCGGTGTAGTGATCGCCGCCCGGCGAGTGAAGCCGCATCGAATCTTCCGTCATCAACTTGAAAAAGCTCGCGAGACTGACGGCGACGAGACGGTGAGGGCGCGTGCCGATCATCGCCACCTTGCCCCTGTCTGGCCCTTCCGAACAGCAAATGGCATAGGCATAGCCGCACCAGTCGAGAAAATCCGCAAAGACCAGGTAACGATCATTGTCGATCTGAGGATTTAAGGGCTCCTCTGGCTTTGGTTCGCCGCACTCGTCCGATATGCTCTTGATACGCTCGGGCGCCCAAAGGACGAAATAGTACTGGTCGTGCCACCAGTCCTTATCTGGCGCCGCTTCAAGAAGATAGGCCCGGAAATCGTCAGGAAGCTGGATTCGATATCGGCTTTCCAGCGCCCCGACGGCCGCAAGGCCGCGACCGGATGGCGGTGCCTGTTCATACGCCCACAGAAGGTCCAACGCGTTTTTAAGGCCTACGTCCATCGAAGGATATTACGAGACCTTAGCGAAACGACAAGCCCATCACTGCGTCAAACGCACCTTGCTCAACTTGCCGCCGATGGTTTCGAACGCCTTGATCAGGTCGGCCGAGCTTTTGGCGTCGAAATAGTGCTGAGCGTCGGTGGCGCAGGCCTTCAGCGTGGTCAGTGCCTTGGCATCTGTCACGTCGAAACCGATGGTATAGATCTCAATATTCTTGGACTTGGCGTAGTCGCATACCCGGATCTGGTCGGCGTAGGTGACAGCGACCTGGGTGGAATTGGCGACGGCGATGCCGCCTGAGGTATTGGCATAGAGGGTATTGGCGCCATCGGTCATCAGTACGATGGTCTTGCGCGGTTCCTTGTTGGCATTGTCATAGGCCTTGCCCTCGGCGAAGGGTAAGGGTGGTGACAGGGCGTTGACGCCCCAGATCATGCCAGCGGGAATATAGGTCTCGGGCTTGTAGGATCCAATATTCACAACGAGATTCTTGATCGAGTTGGTAACCGTCGTCGCATCGTTGCTGAGCGCAAGGACGGGGTTAAGGCAGGTCTGGCTGGTCTGCAAAATGCCGGCATAGGGCGTGGCAGGGTCGGGCATGACCAGCTTTGACGACGCGATCTGGTTCCTGACGCAACCGTACCATTTATAGTTGGTGGTGCCGCCACCGGAGCAACTCTGATAGGGCGTGACGTTCACCGTCTTGCAGGTCTGGGGCACCTTCCAGCAGGAATAGGTGTAGGGCACGCCATCCTGATTGCCGGTGCAGGTCCCCTTGGTTCCGCCGGTGCATTGTGTGCCGGTTGTAACGGTCTTGCAGGTCTTGGTCGAGGTGGTCGAATAGTCGGCGCCAACGCTGACCCACGAGGCGTTGCGGTTCGACAGGCCGATATTGACATAGTCGGCATAGGGAACGACGGCGACCTTGACATAGTCCTTGTTGTCCTTGGTCAGGATGGTCGCGACCAGGTTTTGCGCCGCGGTCTTCAACACGTCGATCTTGGGCGTACCGTTCAGGGTGGCGCTCATCGACCAGGTATTGTCCAGCACCAGGGCGACCTCCAGCGCGCCGTCGGCCGCCTTGATCGAATTTGACGTAACGGAATAGGGCAGGTTCTTGAAACCGAACAACTGCATGATGATGGGATCGTAGGTGCCCCTTGCCGTGGCATTTACCGTGCGGGCCTTGGAGTCATATTTGAACGCCGTTACGGTGACATTGAGTTTGTCGTCGTTGAGGTTTTCCTTGAAAATGTCGCCTGCCAGCTTCTTCAGGTCGGTTTCATTGGAATTGTTGACGATGGCGGCCGCCAGCACGGCAGCGTCGAGTGCATCCTGGGAGGACCGCTTGGCCCGTTGCAGCACGGCATAGTCGACGGCGGTACCCAGGGCTCCCAGGATGGCGAATATGGCCAGGCCGAAAATCATGGTGGTATTGCCAGCGCGCGACGTCAGAAACGCATTTAACGAATGACGCATAACATCCTATTCCAACCGCGGACGGCTCGTACGTTGATCTCGATAACGTCTATCTTATCGCCTGAAATGTTTAATTTTTCGCAGGCGGATTCTTACCTCGGTGCCAGGATTTGTCGCAGGACAATGACGACACGCTTGCAGCGGCGTGAAGACTTCCGGGGGCAAAGAACCGCAGCCCCTCGAAGTGCGGATCATAAGGTTTGAATGGCTAACAGGTGCGCTCCGCGCCGCCTCTGGTTGTCGGCCGTGAAAGGCTCGTGACGAAGCATATTCGAGGTTTCAGAATGTCCACGCGGCGTCGCACAGGTCGCGTTCGGGCAAATGGGAAACAGCGTCGCCATGGCGCAAATGGAACTGGGTCGTTCTCACACCTCCATATCAGCGGCATAGCAATTCGAACCGCTTGCGCTATAACGACTTACCTCACTTAGCTCCGGTGACTGTCATGTCCTTCCTCCGTTCCGTCGCTCTCACCCTTGCCGTGGCCTGCATCAGTTTACCGGCAACCGCTGAGACGACGAAGTGGATCCCCGCCTGGTATGCCGCGCCGCAACCCGACTCCGGTGATGCCAAGCTGACCGACATGACCCTGCGCCAGATCGTGCGCGTCTCGGCCGGCGGGACCTCCGTGCGCCTCCGGCTGTCCAATGCCTACGGCAAGACACCGCTGAACCTCGACGAGGTCCGGGTTGCCCGCCGCGACGCCGGCAGCCGTATTGACACGGCGTCGGATCGCCCCGTCACCTTCAACGGCCAGACCAATGTGATGATCGCGCCCGGCGCCTATGCCGTCAGCGACCCCATTGACCTCGACGTCGCCGACAATTCCGATCTGGCCGTCAGCCTCTATGCCGCCGGCCCTGTGCCGCTCACCACCCTGCACGATATCCAGCGCGCCGTCATGTTCACCGCCCCCGGCCGTCAGACCTCCGCCGCCGACATCCCCGGCCCGGCTGCCGACCTCGGCATTGGCGCCGCCTTCCCGTGGCTGGCCGGGGTCGATGTCTCTGGCGGCAAGTCGCGCGCCACCGCGATTGCGTTTGGCGACTCGATCACCGATGGCTACGGCATTGACAGGGACAAGGGCGCCACCTGGCCTGACGTATTCAGCCGCCGCCTGGACGAAGCCAGCATTCCGCTTAGTGTGGTCAATGCCGCCATTAGTGGCAACCGCATCTGGCACCACGGCCAATGGGCACGGTTCGGCGAGGCAGGTCTGGCGCGTTTCGACCGCGATGTCCTGGCCCAGCCCAATGCCGCGGCGGTGATCGTCCTGATCGGCATCAACGACCTGGGCCATTCGGACGGGCCGGGGAAGGATCAGTATGTCTCGGGGCAAGAGATCATCGCCGGTTTGCGCCAGATGGCCGACCGCGCGCATTCAAAGGGATTGCGCATCTATGTCGCGACCCTGACACCTTTCAAGGCGACGGTATTCAAGGGGTATTATAACGACGCCAAGGAGGCCGAGCGCCTGGCGGTCAATACCTGGATCCGTCAGCAAACTGTGTTCGACGGGGTGTTCGACTTTGACAAGACGGTCGAAGACCCGTCGCGTCCCGGCTATCTGCTGCCGGCCTTCGATGTCTCGGATCATCTGCATCCGGATACGGAAGGCGTGGCGGCCCTGGCCAATGCGATTCCACTCGATGTTTTTACATGGGCAAAGCAGCTGAAGAGGTAGCTCATTCGCCCGTCGTGTTGGCAACGATACATCCATTCCCTCCGCAAACTCGTATACTGTTCGAATAACGTCGAACGTGACGTTCGGCGATAGAACGGGATGCGTTTTGATGGACTCAAAACCCCGCTCTGAGTTTTTGTTTTGGCGCGCAAGTTTTTCCGAAAAGTGGTGTCCACTTCGTCGGATTGCGCTCTAGCCCATGGGCGCGAGGATGCAGGATGAACAGACAATGGCAGAAGATATGGATAGCTGTGACGGTCGCGATGGCCGCCTTCTTCGCCGGTCACGCCATGGCCATTGAAGAACCGGCCTTTAAAACGGTCAGGTCGGAAGGCGCTTTTGCGCTGCGCGACTATGACGCCATGATTGCCGCTGAGGTCCGCGTCGAAGGCAGCCGCGATAAGGCGATAAATGCCGGATTTAGCCTGATCGCCGACTATATTTTTGGCAATAACCGGAAAAAATCAAAAATCGCGATGACCACGCCTGTCACTCAGGCCCCCGTCAGCGAGAAGATCGCCATGACCGCACCTGTCACCCAATCGGGTGAGGGATCGTCGTGGACGGTGCGTTTTATCATGCCGGCGCGCTACACGATGGAAACGCTCCCTCAGCCCAATGATTCACGTGTGACCCTTGTTCCTTTGCCGGCGCAACGGTTTGCGGTCGTGCGATTTTCCGGCCTGGCGAGCGAGGCTGAGATCACCGAACGAACAGCGCAACTCCAGGCATGGATTGTGGTGCAAAAGCTGAACCCCGAGGGTGCACCGACCCTGGCACGCTATGATCCACCGTGGACGCTGTGGTTCCTGCGACGCAACGAACTGCTTATTCCCGTGAAGGCCAACTAGCTCCCCCATTTAAAAAGCCTGCCCAGAAAGCTGCCATGATTACGGTTCTCTACGACGGAAAGTGCGGGCTTTGCCGGCATGAAATCGGCTTCTACCGCAAGATCGCTCCGGATGGCCGCTTTCTGTGGATCGACGTGATGACCGACGACTCTGCCCTGGCGGATCTGAAGGTTCGTCGCAGGGATGCCCTGATGGCGATTCACGTTTTCGACGACCGCGGCCAGTGTCTGACCGGCGCCGACGCGTTTGCCACGCTCTGGAAGGCCATTCCAGGGTTCAAATGGCTGGGCTACCTGGTTTCTGCTCCGCTGATTCGGCCCCTGGCGCGTTGGCTATACACCGGATTTGGTATCCTGCGCTTTCGCCTGCATGGCTATGACCGATGCAGTATTTGAAAGACCATTGCCGACGGCGCGCCGAAGTGCCAAAACACATCTGAACCGCGCTCGCGCGCAATCCGATAAGGTGTGCAGCACCGTTCAGGAAAATTGAGCGACAAAACAAAAACCTAGAGCGAGATGGCGATTCTACCTAAAGCCCACCCCGCTGTAGAGCGGGGTTTTGATTCCATCAAAACGCACCCACTTGTAAGGATGGCCGATGCCGAAACACAGTGCGCAGGAACGCCATTTCATCTCGCGCGTGGGTTGGCTGCGCGCAGCGGTACTTGGTGCCAATGACGGCATTATTTCGGTCGCCAGCCTGATTGCCGGCGTTGCTGCGACCTCTGTCGACAAGGGCACGGTGGTAGTAACGGGTGTCGCTGCCCTGGTCGCCGGCGCACTGTCGATGGCCGCCGGTGAATATGTCTCGGTCAGTTCCCAGGCCGACACCGAAGCGTCGGACATGGCCCGAGAACGGCAGGAACTGGCTGATTTTCCAGAGGCTGAGCTGGAGGAGCTGACCCAAATCTACATCGGTCGCGGATTGCCGCGCGATCTGGCCGCCCAGGTGGCTGCGAAACTGATGGAAACCGATGCCTTTGGCGCTCATGCCCGCGATGAACTCGGCATTTCAGAACACGGCCAGGCGCGCCCGATCCAGGCAGCCCTGACGTCAGCGGCGACCTTCGCGGTGGGTGCTGCCTTGCCCTTGTTTGCCCTGGTGCTTAGTCCCCGCCCTATCGCGGTTTGGGTTGTCACCGTGTCATCCCTGGTTTTCCTGGGCGGGCTTGGCGCCGTTGGGGCCGCGGCCGGTGGTTCCGGCACCTGGAAGGCTGTCGCGCGCGTCATGTTCTGGGGCGCGCTGGCCATGGCGATCACGGCGGCCATTGGGCAAGTTTTTGGCACAGTCGTTTAGAGCACAATCCGATAGAGTGTGACGCATTTTTCGGATAAATTGCGTGATAAAACAAAAACTTAGAGCGGAGTTTCGAATCTATAAAAACGTATCCCGCTCCAAAATGGCCAGCAAAGTTTCCATCTCCCGCATTGTGCGACTCTGGTCCGGCCCTATAGACTGCCCCCCGGAGGACCGACATGGCAGACGCCGATACCCCAGCTTCCCTTCGTGACCGGCTTTTGAAGGAGCGCCATGCCTTGCTCGACCTGTCGACGCGCAATCGGCTGCTCAATGTGCCGCTGCGTCTGACCCAAAGCCGAACCGTCGAAATCGTCGATGAACTGTCCCCAGAGGTCTTCCGTATCCTGACGCAAGGCAAGGCCATGACCTTCCTGCCCGGTGCCCAACCGGGCGTCGACGACCAGAAAGGCTCGACCGATACCGGCCTGGCCCAGCCGTCTGAAGAAGGCCCTGACGTCAAGGCCACGCGCCATACCGACACCAGGCTCCAGACCCGCCTGACTTCCGAAGCGCTGCAGAAACGCCTCTTCGACGTCTGGTACGACGCCCAGACCCTGGAGCAGGAGCAAGGCGTCAACATTCTTTATCTCGCGCTCGGCCTGTTGCGCTGGTACGACGCCGATGACTCCGACATCGTCCGCCATGCCCCCCTGGTCTTGCTTCCGGTGCAACTGGAACGCGGAAGCGCCGCTGAAAAATTCAAACTGAAGGACCGCGATGAGCCGCCGTCGCCCAACCTGACGCTCCAGGCCAAGATGAAGTCCGAATTCGGTCTGACAATCGAAGACTTCCCCGACGAGGACGAACTGGACCTGGCTGCCTATTTCGCCACGGTTGCCGACACCGTCGCCGGCCAAAAGCGCTGGGAGGTTCTGCCCGACGCCATGGTGCTGGGTTTCTTTTCTTTCGCCAAGTTCCTGATGTACCGCGACCTCGACCCCGACACCTGGGTCGAGAAAGGCGGGCCCGAAGATGACGCCCTCTCCGCCCACCCCCTGATCGGGGCTCTGTTGCGCGATGGCTTTCCACAAAGCGAACCGATCGTTCCCGATCACGCCGCTATCGATGACGCCATTCCGCCGGAAGGCCGCTATCACGTTGTCGATGCCGACAGCTCCCAGACTGTGGCCATCGCCGAAGCCGCCGGCGGTCGCACCCTGGTCATCAAGGGGCCGCCTGGCACCGGCAAGTCGCAAACCATCACCAACATCATCGCCGCCGCCGCGGCGCGCGGCAAGACCGTGCTGTTCGTCGCCGAAAAGATGGCGGCACTCGACGTCGTCCATCGCCGGCTGAAACAAGTAGGGTTGGGCCCGCTGACCCTGGAACTGCATTCCAACAAGATCAGCAAGCGCGCCGTGCTGGAGGAACTGAAACGCACGCGCGAAGCCAGCCTCCTGCCGCCGCGCCGCGATCCTCTGGTTGACGACAAGCTGGCCGCGGCGACCGACGACCTCAACGGTTTCGCCGCCCGCCTGCATGCGCCGCTGCAGCCGTCTCGCCTGTCGCCGCAGCAGATCCTGGGCCGGCTGATCGCGCAGTCTCGGGGAGTCTTGGCCACGGGCCCGGCCTTTGCCCTTGAAGGCGCTGAAACCTGGACCCCGGACGATGTTGCCAAACGCCGGGGACTGGCCGAAGACATCACAGCACGTCTTGCCACCACCGGACCCTTGCAAGACCATGCCTGGCGCGGCGTCGGCGCCGATCCGCTTGACCCGGCTCAAACCGAGCAGGTCGCCCGCGACATTACACGCGCCCAAACCGCCCTGGGTCAGGCCATCCAAGAAGCCAAGGTCGCTATCCGCCTGTTCGGCGCCGCGCCGCCGGGCACCGTCAATGAACTGGAACGGCTGCTGGCTTTTCTGCAACTGACACCCCTGCCGCGCCAAGCCGACCGCACCGCCTTTAATGACGACGCCTGGCGTAACTCCAGGGCGCTCAAGCAACTGATCGAAACCGGCAAGACCCTGGTCGACCTGCGCCACCGGTCGAACGCCGTGTTCAACGACATCGGCCTGACCGCCGACTATACCTCGCTGCGTGCCGAGGTGGTTACCCAGGGCGATGGCCTTTTCCGCTTCCTCGACGGCGGCTACAAGGGCCAGATCGCCCTGCTGCGTTCCTACGTCAAGGACCCGCTGCCCGACGGCGTCGAAGCGCGCCTGAAACTGATCGACCTCGCTGTCGCCCTGCAAAGGTGCGAAGCCACCTTTGCCGTCGCGCAAGCCTTGGGCCGCGCCTGGGGCCGCACCTGGCAGGGCGCCGACAGCGACTGGGAGCGGCTGGACAACATCCTGCGCTGGCGCACCTCGCACACCTCGCTCCCCGACAGCGTATGGCCGAAACTGGCAGCTTTGAACGACGCCGACCTGGCGGAAGCTGACCGCGCCCGCCAGGCCATCTACGCCGCGACGACCGAACATCGGCAGGCCCTGGACGCCGCCGCGGCGACCCTGAAGCTCGACCCCGAAGCCCTCGACGCGACTGTGGTCGGCCGCGAAAACCAATACGCCCGCTGGCTGGCCGACCCGGAAGGCCTCAACCGCTATATCGCCGTTGCCTGGCGGGGCCGGCAACTGGCGGCGCTTGGTGCTTCCAGCCTCGTCGCCAACCTTTACGAAAATAGTCTGCACGACAACAGCCACAACAACTGTTTGGCCGCCACCGATCTGGTCCCGGCCTTCGACCGCGCCTATGCCACCGTCCTGCGTGACCTGTTGTTCCGTGACTGGCCCGACCTGCGCGCCTTCGACGGCGACGACTACGAACGCCGGGTGGCCCGGTTCCGCCAGCTCGACCACGCCCACATCGAGTCCGCCAAGGAAGAGATCGCCCATGCCCATGCCGAGGCACGGCCCAGGGGAACGGCCGGGGTCGGGCCGCTGGGCGTGCTCAATGCCGAACTGGCCAAGAAGCGCAGCCACCTGCCGATCCGTATCCTGCTGGAGCGCGCCGGTCCGGTGATCCAGCAACTGAAACCGGTGTTCATGATGTCGCCGCTGTCGGTGGCGCAGTTCCTCAAGCCCGGCGCGCTAGAGTTCGACCTGCTGGTCATGGATGAGGCGTCCCAGATCGAGCCGGTCGATGCCCTGGGCGCCGTGGCGCGGGTCAAGCAAATGGTCGTGGTCGGCGATGAGCGGCAACTGCCGCCGACCGCCTTCTTCAAGAAGCTGACCGGCGAGGACGAAGCCGAAGACGACGACAGCGTCACCCTGCAAGCCAAGGACGCCGAAAGCATCCTCGATCTCTGCCTGGCCAAGGGCGCGCCGCACCGCATGCTGAACTGGCATTACCGGTCCAGGCACCAGTCCCTGATCGCCGTGTCGAATCGCGAATTCTACGAAAATCGCCTGTACATCGTCCCCAGCCCCTATGACGCCGTTGCCGGCATGGGACTGAAGTACCATCGTCTCGCCGACACCATCTATGAACGCGGCGGCAGCCGGACCAATCATTTGGAGGCCCGGCGGGTCGCCGAGGCCGTCATCGCTCATGCCCGCGATAACGCCCACCAAAGCCTGGGCGTAGCCGCCTTTTCGGTGGCCCAGCGCCAGGCGATCCTGAGAGAACTGGAAGGGCTGCGCCGGGCCTATCCGCAGACCGAGGACTTCTTTGCCACGACGGGCACCGAGCCGTTCTTCGTCAAGAACCTGGAAAACATCCAGGGCGACGAGCGCGACGTCATCTTCATCTCGGTCGGCTACGGCAAGACGGCGGAAGGCAATCTGCCGCATGCCTTCGGGCCGTTAAGCGGCGAGGGCGGCGAACGAAGGTTGAATGTGCTGATCTCGCGCGCCAAGTTGCGCTGCGAAGTCTTCTGCAATTTCAGCGGCGGCGATATCGACCTGGAACGCACCCCCGCGCGGGGCGTGGCGGCGCTCAAGCTGTTCCTGACCTTTGCCGAGACGGGCCGCTTCGACGCCGGCGACACCGCCGCCGCCGGCCATGACAGCGCCTTCGAAGCGGAGGTGGCGGGGCGGCTGACCCAGGCCGGATATGCCGTGCACAGCCAGATCGGCGCCTCGGGCTTTCGCGTCGACCTGGCCGTGGCCGATCCGGAAACGCCCGGGCGGTTCGTGCTCGGGATCGAATGCGATGGGGCGCAATACCATGCCTCGCGGTCGGCTCGCGACCGTGATCGGCTGCGGCAGCAGGTGCTGGAGGCCCATGGCTGGATTATCCATCGCATCTGGAGCGCCGACTGGTATCTGCGGCCAAACGAAGAGTTGAAAAAACTTGAAGTGGCCATAGCGGCGGCGCGAACCAGCTGGGCTGCGCGCGACGCCGAAGGTTACCGCACACCGCAACCCACGCCGGTCGCGCCGGCGGACCTTACCCTGACCATAGGGCCGGTTGAGCCGTTGGCGGAGCGCCAGGTCCTGTACCGGGAGGCCGGTTTCAAGGTCAGCCGGGCGACCGAACCGACCGACCTGCCGGTGGCGCATTTGGCCGAGACGGTGGTGCGAATCGTCGAGGTGGAAGGGCCTTTACATGGCGACGAGGTGATCGCCCGCCTGCGCGATTTGTGGGCCTTGCCGAAACTGACAGCTCGCCTGCGCAGTGCCGGGACCGCGGCGCTGCGGTGCCTGCTGGCCGATGGCCGGGCAGCAGAGGATGACGGCTTCTACAATGTGCCGGACCGTGCGGCTGTGGTGCGTGACCGGTCGGAGGTGGCTTCGGCGGGCCTGCGCAAGCCGGACATGCTGCCGCCGTCGGAAATCGACGCAGCCCTGATCCAGACCGTCACCGACAATTACGGTGCTGGTCGCGGCCAAATCGCGGTGGCCGTGTCGCGAATGCTGGGCTTTGCGACGACAAGTCCGGCATTGAAAGCGCGCATCGAGTCGCGTCTCGATCTGTTGCTGGCCAAGGGCACGCTGGAGGATAAGGGCGAGCTGATCACCCTGGCGACTGGCGCAGAGGCCTGACGCCCCGATTTCGACATCGCATTCACATCCACGTGATTCTTGCGCGGATTCGCTTTTCCGTCACGAAGCGTTCATGTACTATATTTGCGTTCCCAAATGGATCGGGAGCGCAACGCAACAAAGGAAACAGATCGCTTAAGTAAGTGCTAACAAAGCCGCAAGTCCATGCGCGGCGATATGTCGAAATCTCGGCACAGCCCATATTTGCTTTTTACGCGATCAAGCCCCCGGAACCCTGACATTTCGAACCTCCCGTTAAGGGAGTGCGCATCTTCTTGGGTTACATTCAACCATCTGCCAAGAGAGGACGCGGGGGGAAACCCGCGTGAACACACCCTATGAACAGTTCGCAATCCCGGTTCAACATTACGGGCCGCGTCAAGACTTTCGTCGCCATCGGCGCCGTCATCGTGCTGAGCATGACCATGCTGGTCTCGTGCGGCCAGACGATCCAGCCTGGCAATGTCGGGGTCAAGATCCGCACGCTCGGTCCCAGTGCCGGCGTAGATCCGACGCCGATGAATTCCGGCTATCATATCAACCTGGTCGGGGAGCGCATCGTCGAATTCCCGCAGATTCAGCGGACCTATACCTACACTAAGGAGGAAGACGAGCGCGGGCGGGAGAACGAGGAGATCAACTTCTCGGACAACAACGCCCTGCCGATGACCGCCGATGTACAGTTGGTCATGCGCATCGACCCGTCGAAGGCGCCGGAACTCTATACCCGCTACCGCCTGACTTTCGACCAACTGTTCGAGGGGCCGATCCGCAATGACGTCCGCACGGCGATCGCGGCCGAGACGGAACTGGTCAGCGTTGAGTTCCTCTATCGCGGCGGTCGCCAGCAGGTCATCCAGAAGGCCCTGCAACGGGTGCGCAGCAAGTGGGAATCGCAGGGCGTCAATATCAGCCAGCTCGACTGGATTGGTACCATACGCTACCCGCAAGTCATTCTCGACTCGATCCAGGCCAAGACGAAGGCCGATGCCGACGCCTCAGCCGCTCAGGCTCAGGTCGCCGTTTCCAAGGCCCAGGCCGACGCCAGGATCGAAGAGGCACGTGGTCAGGCCGAGGCTAACCGGCTGATCGCCCAGTCGATCGCGGCCAGTCCGCAGGTTGTCCAGCTTCGGGCCATCGAAAAGTGGGACGGCAAACTGCCAACCACGACCGGCGGCGCCGTGCCCTTCATCGATGTCGGCAACTAGAGCGCAATCCGATAAAGTGTGACGCACCCGCACGGGCGCTCCCGTTTTCGGATAAATTGCGCGACAAAACAAAAACTTAGAGCGGGATTTTGATTCCATCAAAACTCATCCCGCTCTAGTAGTCACAGAGGCGGCCGCGGGTAAACGAATCCGCGGCCAATTTCCGTTGTCCGGTACTCAGCCCCGGTGGCCGTCGCCGTCAGGGAAAGCCGGTTCATCCGGCCAAGCGCGGGGTCGCTGCGATAGGCGCACTCGAGCCGCTCCGTGGAAACGACCACACATGACGGCGCACCCGTCACGACGCCGGTGGTGGCGATAGCCTGGGTTGTCCATCTACCGCCCGTCAGGCGGTAATAGTGCAGCATCCGCTCACCCGTTACCTGGACGCAGGTCAGGATCAGGTTTTCCGGCCGCGGCAGGGCGGCGCCCGCCACGGGTGGGTTCATCACCAGACAATTGGGTGTCTGCTCATCACCGATTGCCGAACCTGATGCGGGGGACAGGTTCAATACGACGCTGCCCAGTTCGGTCCAGGCCATGGGACCAGCCAGGGGCGCCCACTGCCCATAATACAGCCTGCGCGTATCGGTGATGCCGAAGCAATGCTGCGTGGCCGACTGGCCGCTCGATACGGAAGGGTTGGCGACCACAACATGCAGGCAGGAGAGACCTCCGGCGAACGGCGGATAGGCGGCCCCGCCGGCATCGAGCGGACCCGAATGCGGCGCAATGGACCAGAGCGGTGTCACCGGAGCTTCCCCCGACATCCCGCCGGTCCCCGGCGGGCTATAGTCGTGAAAAATCAGCAGCTTGTGCCGCGTCACCAGAATGCCGTCGCGCAATTCGCGTCTTTGCAGAGTACAATAGTCAATGCTGGTCCCCGATCGCCGGCAATGATTGGCGCGCCAGTCACCGCGCTCGACGCCCTGCCACGCCATCCACCGTCCGTCTGCCGCTACGAAGCGGCGCAAGTAGAGGCCGGGTTCGGCGTAGAAGCGGCCGTCGGGGGCAACCGCGACCCTTACCAGGCAGGCGATGTTGTTGCTGCCCGATTCCGTACAAACCAGTTCATTGTCCATGTGGTCGACGAAACCCGGCCTGATGGCATATCCGGGCAGGGGCGATGACGGTACGCCGCCTATGGGTTCAGACGTAGCGGCGACGGAGGACTCGGGATTCCAGCGCCGATGCCATATCTGGCCGTCGGTGCGAACGTAGAAACAATGCAGATAGCCGTCCTGGCTGCGCAGGCAACTGAGCGAGCGGCTGTTGGCAGAGACGCGGCCCAGATTGGCCCAGCGGTTGGTGATGCTGCTCCAGTGCCTGAGGTCGGATGCCTTGTCGATTGCGAAACAATCGACGCGTTTGATGGCCCCCTTATCGTCGGGCCTGGCAATGGCGACGCAGTCCGGCTTGGGCGATACTGCAGCCTGTGCGGCGCCCCCCGCTGCCGACAATGTCAGGATGAGGAAAAACAGAGTGAAGCCACGCATGCTCGTCTCCTGCAACTTTGGACCATACCGCCGTTATACCAAACGTTGTTTGCCGAGTCTCGCCTGTTGGCGTCGCCACATTCCATGCGGCATGATAGGGTTGCCGCATTCGCTCGTTGGAGAGTCTTCATGGTCCGCCTTCACCGCCGCAACCTTCTGACTGCGACCCTGGCCATGGTCATTGCCAGAGGTGCACGGGCAGAAACGTCGAAGCCCACGCCCGTTATCTTCGACAGTGATATCGGCGGCGATGTCGATGACACCTGGGCACTGCTTCAACTGCTTCGCCGGCCGCAACTGGACCTGAAACTGGTCAGCACCGAGGCCGGCAATGCCCTTTACCGGGCCCGCCTGACTGCCAAACTACTCACCCTGGCCGGACGCAGCGACGTCACCATCGCCATGGGCCAGGGGCCCGGTGACGGCAACGGCCCTCAGGACGCGTGGCTGGCCGGGTACCAGACCCCGGCCTATGCCGGTCCGGTCCGCACCGACGCCGCCCAGGCTATGGTCGATACCGTCATGGCGTCAAAAGACCCGGTGACCATCATTGCCGTCGGGCCCGTGACCGAACTGGCGGCGGCGTTGAAACTGAAGCCGGAGATGGCGAAAAACGCCCGCTTTGTCGGCATGCATGGCGCCGTGCGCGTCGGTTATGGTGGCGCTGCCAAGGTCGAGCCCGAGTATAATGTGCGAGTCGATCCGGCGGCCTTGCAGGCTGTGTTCGATGCCGACTGGATCTCGTGCAGCATCACCCCGCTGGATACCTGTGGTCTGCTCTATCTCGAAGGCGAGGAGATGCGTTTGGTGCGTGCCAGCACCGATCCCTTCGCGCGCGCCGTCATCGCCAACAGCGAGGCCTGGCTGCCCAATGCGCCATGGATGCCAAAGGATTTCGACCTGACGCAGAAGAGCTCGACCCTGTTCGACAGCGTCGCCGTGGTCATGGCAAGCGACGAAAGCGACCTGGTCATGGAAACGCTGAAACTGCGCGTGATGCCGGACGGCATGACGGTTATAGATGAAGCCAACGGTAGGCCTGTGCGGGTGGCTTCGGCCTGGAAGGACCTAACCGGGTTCAAGCGGAAGCTGATCGCCGACCTGACGCGGTATCCGGAATCAACAACAGGCGTATAGTTTTAGGGGAGGGGAAAGATGAAATCCATATTTTGGGCCGTTGCAGCGGCCTTGTTGCTTACCGCACCGGTTGCCCAGGCGCAGACCATTGCCGATCTGAAGCGGCCTGCCGACATTTCGGACGCCGATGTCGAAGCCCGTATGAATGAGGTCGACACGCTCCTCGAACAGGGCCACGCCTTGCTGGAAGAAGGCCGGGATCCGGACCTCTCGGACAAGGTCGCTGACCCCGCCAAGGTTGCCGAAGGTGTTCTACTTTTCGAAAAAGCCCGGTCGGTATCTGAAACCTGGCTCGGTGAAGGGCCATATACCGCCGTGGTCCTCGATAATCTTGGTTTCGCTTACGTTGTCGCAGGCCAGGCCGACAAGGCGATCGCCGCCTATGAACGCGCCGTCTACATCCGAACGATCCTGTCCGGAGCGGACGATCCGGACCTGTTCATAACCTACGCTAATCTGGGCCACCTCTATAGCGACGCCGGCCGACTGACCGACGCTGAAGCTGCTTTTCTGAACGCCATTCGTTGTGCGCAAAACGGGGACGTGACGGCTCGCGAATTTGTTCCCGGCTTCCAGCAAGATCTGGCGGAACTCTACGACAAGATGGGGCGTACCGCCGACGCCAAAGCTATGCGGGCGGCCGCCACCGCGAACTAATCTCGACTGTTCGCGAAGCGCCAGTTGCATGGCCTGCATCTGGCGCAAAATTCGCCGCCACCGGCGAAGGCGTGCGGGCATGGGCTCAGGCGGCATGACATGTCTTTTTCATCGCCCCAACCGAGAGGAAAGACAACATGTTCAAGTCCCTTATCGCCGCCGCCCTGCTGGGCCTGGCCGCCACCACCGCTCACGCCCAAACCGCCAGCCTGACCATTGTCTGCGACAACCTGAAGCCTCAGGGCAAGGTCATGATCGCCATCTATGACAGCCAGGAAGGCTATGCCGGTGACAAGGCCGTGCGCTTTGCTGCTGCCGAGGTTACTGGCTCCCAGGCAACCGTGTCGGTCGACGGTCTGGCCGAAGGCGACTACGCGCTGAAAATGTTCCATGACGTCGATGGCGATGGCAAGATGGGTATGAACCCCTTTGGTATGCCGACTGAGCCCTTCGCCTTCTCCAACAATGCCAGGGGCACCATGGGCCCGGCCACCTGGGCCGCCGCGCGCTTCACCGTGACCGCCCCTGTCACGACCCAGACCATCGCTTTCTGAGGATCGCCGTCATGACCAGGACCGATCTCTCTCGTCGCGGCGTGCTGGGCGTGCTCTCAGGCGCCGGCATCGCCGCCACGGCGCCGAAATCCTGGGCCGCTGCCGCGGCCGACTGGACCATCGGCGTCAGCAATGCACCCATCGAAGGTTTTGCTGACAGTGCCATGACCCGGCTGCACGGCCGCATGCCGGCGCATCTGTCCGGCCAACTCTATCGTAACGGCCCGGCGTGGTTCCGCTATGGCGACGAAGTCACCGGCCACTGGTTCGACGGCGACGGCATGGTTCAGCGTTACGACCTTACCGCGGACGGCGTTCGCCACAGCGGCCGGTTTGTGAACACCGTCAAACGCCGCGCCGAACAGACGGCCGGCCGTTTTCTGATGCCCGGCTTTGGCACCGCCGCTGCCGCTGGTGCGCCGGTCACCGCGCAGGACGACGCCAATGCTGCCAACACCTCAGTGCTGAAGGTCGGCGATGAGTTATGGGCGTTGTGGGAGGCCGGTTCGCCGTATCGCCTCGACCTCGACACCCTGGAGACGCGCGGGCCGCAAACCTTCCGCAATGACCTGAAAGGTATGGCCTTCCTGGCCCATCCCAAGGTCGAGCCGTCGGGTCGTATCTGGAGCGCCGGGTTTGCCGGAAAGCGCGCCTGGATCTGGCAACTGGACTCCTTAGGCGGGCTGGAACGCGGCGAAATGATCGAACTTCCTGTGGCGGGCTATACCCACGACTGGGCGGTGACCGAGCGCCACCTGATTTTCCCGCTGCAGCCCTGGGTGACAGGTGATCACGGTCAGTCGATCGCCGAGCGCATGGTATGGCGGCCGGAGCAGGGACTGCAGATTCTGGTCGTCGACAAGGCAGATTTCAGCCAGCGTCGCATCTATGAGCTGCCAGCGGCCTTCTATTTCCATACCGGTGATGCCTGGGAAGACAGCGACAGCACCTTGCATTTCGATGTCTGCTTGGCCAATACGCCGCAGTTTGCTGCCCAGGGTGGGCACAACATCGTCCGCGGCAAGATCGACCGCAACTATGCCGGCGCAGACCTGGTGTTAGTCAGTCTCTTTCCCGATGGCCGCGCCGTGACGCGTCCGACCGGGGTGACGGCGGAGTTTCCGCAGACCGACCATCGTGTCCAGGGTCTGCGCCGTGACAAGGTTGTCCACGTTCATGGCGAAACACCGGGCCATCCGGGTGCGCGAGCCCTTGCCCTGTTCGACTGGAAGACGGGCAAGCGCAAGGTGCACGACTTCGGGGCTGCCGCCATGGTCGAAGAGGCTCTGTTCGTGCCGCGTCCAGGTGGTTCGGACGAGTTGGACGGCTGGTTAGTCGGCACAGTGCTGGACCTGAAAGCCAGGGCGACTCAGCTGCATGTCTTCGATGCCCGCCATATCGACGATGGGCCTGTGGCGTCATGGCAGGGCCAGCATGCGACACCGCTGGGCTTTCACGGGACATTTGTGAGCGGGAGATAGTCTATGCGGAAAAGCCGATGGAATTATACCAACCCTCGATGACCTTGACTCATCGTGGGTTGGCAAGCGCGCCAGAGAACGTACTTCGGGCGCCCGAGCTTTTGCGAGGCGCCATGGGGGGCGCCTAGTCCGACGCTTGAGCTGAAAAAAACGAAGACCAAGCGTCATTCTTTATGAGGCTTGGTATTATACCAATCCACTTTGACTTTGACATTCTTTCCGCAAGGGGCCCCCTCCGTCTCGAGCCTCGCCGGCAGGCAGCGCTACGATCTTCGATCTCCGCTTGCTCGCCATGGCACGGGCCATCCCGCTCCCCATCGAAGGGTG
>NZ_AWGC01000045.1 GCF_000495835.1 Asticcacaulis sp. AC402 | reverse complement strand
CCGCCACTTTTCCGTTAAAAATTGCGACAGAAAAGGAACCCATGAGCATCTACCCCACACCTCGACTGCTGGCACTACTGGCCCTGGGCGTCCCTGCCGCCATAGGGATTGGCCTGTACGCGCCTCAGGTCTGGGCATGGGTTCCACTGGTCATGGTACTTTTGTTCGCCTTGGCCGTGCTCGATGGTTTTTTCGCTCCGGTCGGCCAGGCCCTGAGTTTTGACCTGGTCCTGCCCAGGACACTGGGCGTAGGTCGCGAACAGGCCGTACCGTTCGTCGCCAGATTTTCCGCCTGGCGACTGCCGGCACGGATGGAACTGCGCCTGGGTCTGAACCGCCTGCTGGCGGCCTCGGCCTACGACCGCAAGCTGGAAAAGGGTGAGGATCTGGGTTTCCACGGCAAGCTGCACCTGATCGCCGCGGCACGCGGGCCGGGCCAGATCGACGCCGCCTACCTGCGTTGGACCGGTTTCCTTGGTTTGGTCTATGTCCAGAAGAAGATCGCTCTGGACGCCCCGGTGACCATCACCCCGGATCTGAAAGGCGTGGAGCAGGACGCTTCAGACCTTTTCTCGCTCGACAGTATCTACGGCGTCCGTGTCCAGAACCAACTTCATAATGGCTCGGAATACCATGCCTTGCGTGAGTACGACGCTTCCCAGGATCCGCGCCGCATCGACTGGCGCTCGTCGGCGAAACACGTCAAGCTGCTGTCGCGTGAGTTCCAGGCCGAGCGCAATCACCACATTGTCCTGGCCTACGATACCGGCCGGCTGATGGGTGAGCCCCTGGCTGGTGTCAAGCGCCTGGACCGCGCCATCTATGCCGGCCTGCTGCTGGGCTATTGCGCGCTCAAGATCGGCGACAACATCCGTACCTTCGCCTTTGCCTCAAAGCCCTATCACGCGGCGCCGATGATGTCGGGCACCCAGGCGTTCGAGGCGTTGAAGCACCAGCTGTCCGGCCTCGACGATTCCGAAGAGGAATCCAACCATACCCTGGCCCTGGCCGATCTCAACGCCAAGGTCGGCCGGCGCTCGCTGATCATCCTGTTCACCGACTTTATCGACGAGGTCTCGGCCGAGCTGATGCTGGAAAGCCTGAACCGGCTCAGCAAGAAGCACCTGGTGCTGTTCGTCGCCTTCCGCGATGAGGTGGTCGACAACCTGATCGATACAGTGCCGGCCCAGCCGGAAGACGTTACCCGCGCCGTCTTCGCCCGACGTCTGGCGGTCCAGCGCGAGCGCGTCTTCACCATTCTGCGCCGGCAGGGCATCGAGGTGCTGGAAGCGGCGACCGAAAACCTGGCCACCGCCATTGTCACCAAATACCTGGCGCTGAAACGCGCCGACCGGTTGTAGGGGAGGGAGTTCCACATGGCCGACGATCCCGTTCAACCGCAGTCCCGTCCGGCGCTGCAACTGAAAAGCCAGAAGTTCCGGGAGGCGCGCCAGGGCGACTGGCGGCTGCTCAACGCGCAACTCGACAAGGCCGAGCGCGACGGCTTGGGCAGCTTTTCCGTCGACGAACTGCTGAACCTGCCGGTGCTGTATCGTTCGGCCATGTCGTCCTTGTCGATGGCACAGTCGATTTCGCTGGACCGCAACCTGATCACCTATCTCCAGTCCCTGTGCGCCCGCGCCTATGTCTACGTCTATGGACCTCAGACCCGCTTGAAGGAGGTTCTGTCGAGTTTTTTCGTCCGCGCCTGGCCGCGCGGCTTCCGGTCGCTGGGGCTGGAACTGGCCCTGGCCTGCGTTCTGTTCTTCGGTGGCGCCCTTCTGGGCTGGCTGCTGTGCGCCCAGGACGCCACATGGTACCATTTCTTCCTGCCCGGTGAGGGGCGGTCGATCGGGAGCTCCGTCGAGGAGCTGAGAAAAACCCTTGGCGGCAATACCGAGAACGATCCATTGTCGCCGTTCGCTGTTTTCCTGATGGGACATAATACTCAGGTGGCCATCATGGCTTTTGCCTTCGGCATCATGTTCGGCCTGCCCACCTTCGCCCTGCTGATTTATAACGGCATCCCTCTGGGCGCCATGCTGTGGCTGTTCGCTTCCAAGGGACTGGGCGTAGAGTTTGCCGGCTGGCTCAGCATTCACGGCACCACCGAGTTGTTTGCCATCGTCATCGCTGGGGCATGCGGTCTGCATATCGGCCGGCGGCTGATCTTCCCGGGCGACGTGCCGCGCAAAGAGTCGCTGATGGTGGCGGGGCGGCTGACCGGTACAGTGATGATCGGGGTTGCGGCCATGCTGACCGTGGCCGGCTGCCTGGAGGGTTTCGGCCGCCAGATGATCACGGACACCTGGGCCCGCTTTGCCATCGGTGGGGCCATGCTGACCCTCTGGCTGATCTATTTCCTGTTGGTCGGGCGGGAGCGCAAACATGGCTAAGCCGGCCAAACGCGACCTGCTAAGCGATGCGCCCTACGGCGAACACGGCCGCATCGCGACCCAGATATCGACACCCGAAGGCGTGGTCCTGCCGTTTCTTAACGCCTCCTTCGGCGAGCGCATCGGTGCGTTGCTGATCGACTTTCTGATCATGGCGCTGATCCCGCTCGTACTGTTCATCGTCTGGCTCATCCTGCCGATGGAAGCGTTCGAGAAGGACCACAAGGCCGCCTATTCGATCCTGCAAGTCCTGGGCCTGGCGGTGTGGTTCTTTGTCCGCTCGGGATACTTCATCTTTTTCGAGATGGGGCCCAAGGCGGCGACGCCGGGCAAGCGCGCGCTGCGTTTGCGTGTCGTGGCCCATGACGGCGGCCGCCTGACCCCGGCAGCGGTTTTCACGCGCAACGCCCTGCGCGAGGTCGAGTTGTATATTCCGATCGGTCTGATTCTTCAGGGCGCGGGCAATTCTCTGCTCAGCATGATGGCCTTCCTCTGGGCTCTGGCTCTGATCCTGCTGCCGTTATTCAACAAGCAGCATGCCCGTCTCGGTGACTTCCTGGCCGGAACGCGCGTCATCCATATGCCCAAGGCGTCGCTCAGTTACGACCTGGCCGATCTGGAGGGCGACCGCGCGATTGGCTTGACCTTTACGCCGGAACAACTGGCCTATGGCGAGATGGAACTGCAGGTGCTGGAGCAGGTGTTGCGTGAGCGCAAGCCGGCGGTTATGCGGGCGGTGGCCGACAAGATCAAGGTGCGGATAAACTGGCAGGCGCCCAGGAACCCGGCGGACATGCCGACCGACGAAGCCTTCCTGCGGGCCTATTACGGCGCGCTGCGGGCGTGGCTGGAAGGCAAGATGCTGATGGGCAAGCGCCGCAAGGACAAGCACGCTGCGGCGCTGACCTGACCTGTGGACGGCGCCAACCAGAAAGCCGCCGCGCAGAAGCATTGTTCGAAAGTAATGCCAGCCAGCGATGACCTTGACTCATCGCGGACTGGCAAGCGCGACTGCGCGCCCGAGCTTATGCGAGGAGCCATGCGGCGCTTGAGCTGAAAAAATGCGAATACCAAGCGTCATTCTTTATGAGGCTTGGTATGAGTAGGTATGCAGACTATACAGATTTCTTATATTTGATACAGGCCTTTGCCTAAATTAAACTGTGTAATTTGTGGACCCGCTTAACTATAGAGGCGTACGCGCGGCATCTAAAGGATAAAATTCTCGATCTATACGATCGACACTGCAAATTCAGACCGCGTAGTCAATCGAATACCTTGGCCACTGTCTGGGGCGGCGGGGAATCGTCGCGGGCGCAGGCATAAAGGCTGAGCGAAAGCGCTGTCTGAAGCAACTGCACCACCGCCAGTGCCGCCTGCAACAGGATCGACGCGGCCACGAAGGACATGCCCGATGAAAAGCGGGTATTGGCCTGACCAATGGCCCATTGGGCGGCGAGGGCAAAGCCGGTCACCAACGCAATGTTAACGGCCAGGATGAGAAACCGCCCACGGCACAACGTCCAACCGGTCCGGATGGCGCCGATCAGCGACTGTCGCTCCAGCACCAGGGGCGGCAGGACGAAGGCCGCAACAAAGGATGCCAACATGCCCGGCACAACCCAGGCATACTGGCCGAGATAGACCGCCACCGACAGGACCAGGTAGACTGGCAGGCTGCGCAGCCACAGCCATGGCGCCTCGCGAAGCATCTGGGCGAAGGGCAGGTTATTGCCCTTCAGCTTTTCGTGGATTAGCCGGCCGGCGGTGCACAGGGCGGCGGCGCGCAGCAGAAAATACCAGGCGATGAATGCGTAGTAGCGGGCATAGGCCAGGGTCTGCGAGCCCTCGTAGGACTGGCCGGCATCGATCAGGGGCGCATAGAGGGCAAAATAGCCCGCCACGTAAGGGACAAGGAAGAAGAGCCCCAACGCTGCCAGCGGTCGGCCCCAGTCCTGGTTCAGGGTATCGAGGGTCCTGTCAAGCACGCGCAGGGGCGATGGGGCGAGGACGACCCTCATCGCCTACTCAAAAACCGAGGCGGCCTGGCTGGGGTTCTGCTTGCCGGGGACTTCACGCAGGCAGACATAGAGGCCGGCGATAAAGATATTGCCCAGCATGTCGAGGCTGGCTTCGAATATCATGTTGACGATCTGCAAAACCGTCATGTTGTCGCTGGAGGTCAGGGCCTCCGTGCCGCCCGTGCTGAGCAAGGCTACCGCGCCGGCACCGCCGATCACGCCGCCGACTATACCCAGACCCAGAAACAGGACAAGGAAGATGGCAAACAGCATCCAACGATTATTGCGCGTCAACTCGAACGACCGGTGGACGGCGCCCATTATGCCGATCCCTCGTTCCCCGACATAGGCGGGCACGGCGACACAGGTTGCGAGGGCCCACATAATGCCCGGTACGATCAGGAGAAGAATGCCACCCATGACAATAAGCCCCACCAGAATGGAAATCAGAAGGATGGGGACGATGTTGCGCATCGCACTGCCGAAGGCGGCGCCAAGGTCCGCCTTCTTGCCGACTGCGCGCAGAATGGCGACCTCGGTCACCATGGACAGGTTGACCAGCTTGAGAAACCAAATGAGGATCGACCCGCCGGCCAGCCACCACCAGTCGGCGGTGGCGATCGAGGCGGCATTTTCGGTCCAGTCATAGATGCCAAATCCGGTCTGGAAAAACAGGCCGTAGCTGATCGCCAGGGCCGGCAGGATCACGCCGATCAGGCCCAGGCCGAGGAAAAGCCCAAGGTTCTTGCCCAACAGGTCGAAGAACCGTGCGAAAGGTGCGCTGAAGTCAAGATGCATGAAAGCCCCCGATGAAATCGCCGTGCTTCACGCTAGAACGGTCCGGCGGTTTTGCCAAGCGGCAATCGGCCACGGTGAAAACACCGCCGTCCAGGATTTTTTGCTTGCCTTTGCAATGGTTTTTGCCTTGGGTGGCGCCTTTAGGCAGGCGGGTGTTCAAGGTTCAGTTCGATGAAGATTACGATGATTGGTTCGGGGTATGTTGGCCTGGTTTCGGGTGTCTGCCTGGCGGAATACGGTCACGATATCGTGTGCATGGACAAGGACGTCGCCAAGATCGAGGGCCTGCGTGCCGGCAAGATGCCGATCTTCGAGCCCGGCCTGGAAGAGATGGTCCGTGATAACGTCAAGGCCGGCCGCCTGACCTTCTCGACGGACATGGCTGATTGCGTTCCCGACAGCGAGGTCGTGTTTATCGGTGTTGGTACGCCGACAAACAAGGAAACCGGGCATGCCGACCTGAAATACGTCTATGCTGTCGCCGAGGAAATTGCCCGTCACGTCAAGGACTTTACCGTCGTCGTTACCAAGTCGACCGTTCCGGTCGGCACCGGCGACGAGGTTGAGAGGATTATCGCCCGGACCAACCCAAAGGCCGACGTCGCTGTGGTGTCCAATCCGGAATTCCTGCGCGAAGGCGCAGCTATCAAGGATTTCATGATCCCCAACCGCATCGTTGTCGGGCTGGAGGATCAGCGCGCGCGACCGGTGATGACCGAGGTCTATCGCCCCTTGTTCATCAACCAGGCGCCGCTGATGATCACCACACGCCGAACCTCGGAGTTGATCAAGTACGCCGCCAATGCCTTCCTGGCGATGAAGATCACCTATATCAACGAAATGGCCGACCTGTGCGAGGCCGTCGGCGCCAATGTCCAGGAGGTGGCGCGTGGCATCGGGCTCGACAACCGCATCGGGACCAAGTTCCTGCACGCCGGTCCGGGCTATGGCGGATCATGCTTTCCCAAGGACACCCTGGCCCTGGTCAAGACCGCCCAGGATTACGACGCGCCCACGCAACTGGTCGAGGCCACTGTCGCGGTCAACGAAGCCCGCAAGGCCAAGATGGCAACAAAGGTAATCAAGGCCGCTGGCGGCTCGGTCGCCGGAAAAACCATCACCGTCCTTGGCCTGACCTTCAAGCCCGAAACCGACGACATGCGCGACTCACCGGCCATCGTCATCATCGAAGAGCTGGTCAAGGCCGGGGCGACGATCCGCGGCTACGACCCGGAAGGCATGGAGAATGCCCGTGCGGTCCTGCCCCCGATCACCTATTGTGACGGCCCCTACCAGGCAGCCGAAGGCGCTGATGCGGTGGTCATTGTTACGGAGTGGAACGAGTTCCGGGCACTGGATCTCAAGCGCATCAAGGTTGCGGTCAAAACGCCGTTGCTGGTGGATTTGCGCAATATCTATCGCAGGGATGAAGTCGCACGCCACGGCTTCCGCTATATCTGCGTCGGTCGTCCGGGCGAAGAAATTACCGCCTGAACCTTCGCGAACTGTGTCATTCAACTCCAAAAGGTTGAATTATTACAGTGCGTAACACGACGTATGGGCCTTATTCCATATGGCACTCTTATTTTTTTTCCGGGCATTTTGGCTCTGTCCCTCAGGGAATTGTGCACAATTAGTAACACTCCGCGCGGTAAGTGCGCGGGAAGCGACAGTTATGATTACGACGGATGATAACGATGCAACGTTGAGCAGCTATCTGGCCGCCATCGTCGAATCGTCCGATGACGCCATAATCGGCAAGACCCTGGACGGTGTCATTACCTCTTGGAACCCGGCGGCCAGGCGCATCTTCGGCTATACTCCGGAAGAGGCCATCGGCCAGCAAATCGGCCTGATCATTCCGCCCAACCGGATCGATGAACAATACGCCATCCTGGGCAAGATCAAGGCCAGCGAGAAGGTCGAGCAATTCGAGACCCTGCGCCGGGCCAAGAACGGCGACCTGATCGAACTGTCGGTTACCGTTTCGCCGCTCCAGGACCGCCATGGAAGGGTGATGGGAGCAACCAAGGTAGCGCGCCCGATCACCGAGACCAAACGCATCGAAGGTGCCCTGCGCGAAAGCAGCCGGCGCAAGGATGAGTTCCTGGCCAACATGTCGCACGAACTGCGCACGCCAATAAATGCCGTCATCGGCCTGGCCCATATCCTCGGCATGTCCGGGAACCTGAACTCCAAGGAGCAGCAGTGTGTCTCGATGCTCAAGCAAAGCGGTGACAACCTGCTGAGTCTGATCAACAATCTGCTCGACTTTTCACGGCTGGAGGCCGATGCGCTCGAACTCGACGTCGTCGCGTTCGATGCGGCCGATGTCGTGGAGACTTCGGCGATGCTGATGCGGGTCAAGGCCCAGGACAAGGGCTTGCCGATCAAGGTCACCTACGACCGTAACCTCAAGGACCGCTACCTGGGCGATCCGGCGCGGCTGCAGCAGATCCTGACCAATCTGCTGGCCAATGCCGTCAAGTTTACTGACGAAGGTCAGATCGATATCGCCGTCCGTATCAAGACTGAGCGGCTGAACGATACGGTTCTGGCGTTCGACGTGACAGACACCGGCATCGGCATCGCTGAGGACAAGGCGGGATTGATCGTCGACAACTTCACCCAGGCTGACGTTTCGATGACGCGCAAATACGGTGGCGCGGGCCTGGGCCTGTCAATCTGTCGCGCGCTTGCCCGCGCCATGGAGGGTGCCATTTCGGTGGTCAGCCGCCCGGGTATTGGCTCGACCTTTACGGTTGAGCTGACCTTCAAGAATCCGGCGCGCCAGTCGCTGTTGACGCAGCGGAGCGAAGTTCTGGAACGCGAGCACCGTAATGTGCTGGTGGTCGAAGACTATGAACCCAACACCCTGGTGGCGACGACGATGATCGAGCACCTGGGCTACAGTTTCGACGTCGCCCAGAACGGCATCGAGGCGCTACGCAAGGCTGAGCGCGGCACGTTCGACGTCATCCTGATGGATATCCAGATGCCGGGCATGGATGGATTTGAAAGTACGCGGCTGATCCGCGACCACGAGGCCGAGCAGCACAAGTCTCCGACTCCTATCGTCGCCATGACCGCCCATGTTCTCGACAAGGACAAGAACCTGTGCATTGCGGCGGGGATGAACGGCTTTATCCCCAAGCCGTTCGATCCCGGCCTGCTCCGTGATATCTTGTTGCGCTACGCCGGCCGCGAAGGCCAGCGCGGGATGTGTTGTGATGGAATCAAGTCACCGATCTAAGCTTTTGTTTTGTAGAGCAATTTATCCGAAAGGTTGCCGCACACTTTGTCGGATTGCGCTCTGGAGACACGTAGCCAGTCTCATCTTCCGACGCATGCCTTGACGTCTGTGCTCTTGACGTCTTCCTTACCGTCCGACGGCGCCAGCCATCATCTTGGCATCCCGCAACGGCGCCGTCGAGGAACGCAGCACGATATCATGCTGCAGGATCTGCTGAGGGGCCGGTGATGGCCATTCGCCAGTGCCCGACAATCGTGTAAACAACAAATCCCCGGCCGCTGCGCCCAACCGAGCGACAGGCTGGCGTACCGTTGTCAAAGACGGCCAGAGCATCTCCGCCGTCGGAATATCGTCGAAACCGACGACGCTGAGGTCATCCGGCAGCTTGATGTTGAACTCGTGCGCAACCTTTATCACCGCCGCCGCCATCTCGTCATTGGAAGCAAAGACGGCGGTCGGACGATCCGGCCTGTTCAGCAGGCGGTGGGCGCAGGGAATGGCCGCGAAGTAACGGAAGTCGCCGTTTTCGACCAGGGTGGGATCGACCTCCACCCCGGCCTCCTTCAGCGCCTGCTCAAAACCGGCATACCGCATCTGGCTGGCGGCGTGATTGGGCAGGCCGCGAACAAAGCCGATGCGGCGATGGCCAAAACTGATCAGGTGCTGGGTCAATTGATAGGCAGCGCGCTTTTCGTCAATCCGCACCGACGGCACAGTGTGCGACTCGTACAACGGCGTCACGCGGACATAGGGAATACCGGCATCGCGGAGCACACCCAGGACAATATCGTTGTCGGTCAGCGGCGCGGTCAAAACTGCCCCGTCCAGCTTCAAGCGCCTGACCAGATCGCGAGCCCGGCGCTCGACGTCGGGGCTTTGGTAGTCCAGTTCCTCAATGACCAAATGATAGCCGAAATAGCGGCAGCGCGACAGCAGGCCCAGTTGAATGTCCGAGGTATAGGCGCCGCCGGGGTCGCCATACAACTGGGCGACGACGTAGGAGCGCTCCGGATTGAGCGTGCGCATGCCACGCGCCGAGGCATTGGCTTCGAAGCCCAGGTCGGCGACGGCGCGGCGTACCCGGCCGCGCATCTCGGCCGAGACGTGCTTTTCGTTGTTGATAACGCGCGACACGGTCTTGATGGAAACCCCGGCCTTTTCGGCAACGTCGATGATGGTCGGTCTGCGGTCCAAAAATCTTCTCTAGCGTTTAACGGACATGAAACGTTGGGCGGGTGGTTCGGCGTAGCCGTGGTTGTAGACCTGGTCGATCAGCGCCCGGTGCGTCGGCAGGTCGCGCGCTGCCTGGTCGCCAATCAGCGCGACCTTGTCGAAAATGGCCCTGGCCTCGGCACCCTTGGGGTGGCTGTCACGCTGGGCCGACAGGTTGGTCTTAAAGCCCATACCGTACAGAATGTACTGATAGTTGAAGAAGGCGAAGGTATCGATGTCGTCCAAAACGTCGAAGCGCGATGGCATGCGATATTTCCACATTTCAAGAAGTTCGTTCAACTCGTCGGGAATGGTTGCGGGGTCGCAGTTCTCACGCCAGAAGGATTCGGGTCGCTTGCTGACGCAGTAATGAAGCTTCAGGAAATTGACGAGCTTCTCGTTGCGCAGGGTCATCAGACGGTTGAAAATCGCCGCATTGGCGTCAATCGGACCAGCGTGCGGGAAGTAATCGGTCAGCATGCCGATAGCGACTTCGATCAGCATGATGCCGGTGGCTTCCAGCGGCTCGAAGAAACCGCCCGACAGGCCGATGGCGACGCAGTTCTTGATCCATTGCTGTTCGCGGTAGCCGGTGTCGAACTTGATGACGCGGGTCGAGAATTCGGTGGCGGTGGGGCCGACATGGGCGCGCAGGACCTCTTCCGCACGGTCGTCACGGGTGTGGTCCGAACTATAGACATAGCCAACGCCGCGGCGGACATCGAGCCCGATATCCCAGGTCCAGCCGGCTTCATGGCCGGTCGAAACGGTGTAGCTTTCGATGGGCGCGTCCGGCGTGGCATAGGGCACCTGGCAGGCGATGGCGCGGTCGGTCAGCAGGTGTTTGCGCACCGACCTGTACGGTGAACCCAGGGCCTTGCCGATCAGCACGGCAGCGAAACCGGTGCAGTCGATATAGAGGTCGGCGCTCAGTTCGCCATGGCTGTCCGAGGTTACTCCGGCGATGCTGCCGTCTGTCGCCAAACGCACATCGGTAATGCGGCCTTGCAGGTGAGTGACGCCCATCGATACAGAATGGCGTGATAGCAGCTTGGCAAACTTGCCGGCATCGAAATGGTAGGCGTAGTTTAGCGCGCCGCCGAAGCGGTTTTCATAGAGACGCTTCGGCGCCCGGCGGTTCTCGGCAACCTTTTTCTGCAGCGCAACGGCTTGGGCGAATGGCACGCGCGTGGCTTGGTCCTGGAGCAGCCAGTACGGCAGGAGGCCGGCGCCTTCGACCGGATAGGGCGCATCGAAGGGGTGAAAATACCAGTCACCGGTCTTCTCCCAGTCGGCAAAGCGAATGCCCTGCTTGAAGGTGGCCGTGGCTTCGCGCAGGAAGGTCTCCTCGTCCAGGCCCAGGGTCTGGAGCGTGGTGCGGATGGTAGCGAAACTGCCTTCGCCGACACCGATGGTGCCGATTTCGGGTGACTCGATCAGGGTGATTTCGGGCGAGTTCGGCTTGCCGTGGCCCAGGACGCGCGCCAGGTAGGCCGCGGTCAGCCATCCGGCGGTGCCGCCGCCCGCAATCAAGACTTTGCGCGGTGTGGTCATGAGATGTCACATCGGTCTTTATGTTGCCGTTGTCACACGCTGTAACACGGTCAAGACAGCAGGGCAAGCCAGAGCAGGACAGATACGACAGTGGCAAATCAGCGTAAAATGTTGAATTATTGGGGATTTATTGCAAGTGGCTAGCGCCTTGTGTCCTGTTGTCAGAAGTCTTGTCAGGGCTTCTGATAGACACGGACATAGTCGATCTGCATGGAATAGGGGAAGGCGGCATCGTCGACACCGCTGACGCCGCCGAAATCGCCGCCGACAGCCACGTTCAGGATCAGGAACTGAGGCCGGAAGAAAGGCCATTCGTTGTAGTTGCCGGAGCCGTCGTTGCGGTAGCTGAAATAGTTGCGGCCGTCGAAACCCATGGTGATCCTGTCGGCGGTCCAGGTCAGTTGATAGGTGTGCCAGGCTGAACAGGCGTCGGCGACATTGGAGATGACGCTCTTCTGGTTGTTCAGGACGTGGTAATAGGCCTTGGTATGGACGCTCTGATAGATCTTGCCGGCGTTCCAGCCAACATACTCCATAATGTCGATCTCGCCGTCATCCGGCCAGTTGGTGTAGGGCGCAGCAGGCAGTTGCCAGATGGCTGGCCAGCCGCCGCGGGCGCACGGCACCAGGGCGCGGACCTCGACATAGCCGTAGGTATAGGTTTTTTTCGACACAATGCGGGCAGAGCTGTACTGCTGCCCGCCATAGTCCGGCAGGGTGGTCAGAGCTTCCTTGCGCGCCTCGATCAGCAGCTTGCCGCCTTCAACACGAGCGTTTTCCAGGCGGTTAGCCGAATAGTATTGCTTCTCGTTATTGTACCAGCCCGCTGAATTGCGAAAAGTGTCGTAGCCCCAGAGCGTCGGATCGGGAAGGCCGTCGGTGCTGAACTCATCCGACCAGGCCAGAACATAGCCGGAGGGCAGTCCTCCGGCTTCGTCTATGGCGGTAACGCCAGGGCCCGACGCCGTGCTGCTGGACGTTGATGAGGATGACGACGATCCGCCACCGCTGGAGTTGCCGCCTCCACCTCCGCCGCAGGCCGCCAGGGTGGCTGCGGACAGCGCGACAAGGACGGACAGAAATTTTGAAAATGAGACAGGGTTCACGAGTCTTGCTCCGGCAAAAACAGGGATCGGTTTTTTGTTTGGCAAGGCGCCGGTTTCCGGTCGTTGTTCCGACTTTAGGGGTTTTGTGACGGATTGACTACAGAAAAAGAAGGCAGAGGCGGGTCAACGGAACCAGATGACGATCGCCGCCGTCACGGTCAGCAGGCCGATCGAAAGGTAGCGGTAGTTCTTGAACCACTTGACGGTTTTCAGGTGCTCGGTCTCGGCCTGCCAGACGGCTTTCGAGAACATCAGCGGCCCGATCTTCACGGGGTCAGGGGCGGGGGCGAAGCGGCTGGCGATCACGATGGCGGCCATGGCAACAATGAATATGACCATGGCGGCGTCGAGATAGTGGATGGGAATAACGTGGAAGGCCACCGAGTCGACGAACATGATCAGGCTGGCGGTCGTGCCGGCAATCAGGCCCGCCCCGGCACCGGCCTTGTTGGCGCGGCGCAGGAAGAGGCCAGCGATGAACACGGCGGCGATCGGCGGCACGAAGTAGCACAGCAGCGATTGCAGGTACTGCCACAGGGTATCCTTGAACAGGATGATCTGCGGCGCCCAGACGATCGACACTGCCATGATCACAACGGTGACGATCTGGCCGGTTTGCACCAGGCCCTTTTCGGTCAGGCCAGGCCGGAAACGGCGGATGAAGTCCATAGTGATCAGGGTCGAGGTCGAGTTGTAGATCCCGGCCAGGCCCGAGACAATCGAGATCAGGCAGGCGGCGATGATCAGGCCGCGCAGGCCGTCGGGCAGGACGTCGAACACGATGTGCGAAAACACCTGGTCCGATTGCGGCAGGCCCGGCGCCAGCAGCAGCATGGCTGCCCCGGGCAGGCAGACCAGGAAGAGGCTGGTCAGTTTCAGCGCCGCACCCAGCAGCGACCCCAGCCGGCCATCGTCGAGCGACCGGGCAGCCAGCACGCGCTGGACCATCATCTGTGACGTGCACCAGAAGTAGAAACCGATCAGCGGAATGCCGGTCAGCAGCCCCGACCACGGTACTGCCGGATCGTCGAGCGGGCGGATCAGCGACAGTTTCTCGGGCGGCACTTCGGTCATCATTCGATTCCAGCCTTCCAGTGGGGAACCGCCGACCGCCGAGAAAGTAAACCAGGCCAGCGCGGCAACCGTGAAGACCATCACCAGGCCCTGGACCGACTCAAAGCTCATCACCGCGCGCAAACCCCCGGCGATCAGGAACCCGCCGGCCAGCAAGGCCAGCAGGCTGCAGACCTGCCAAAGCGGCCAGTCTGGCACCATGATCTGGAAGAGAATGGCGCCGGCGAACAGTCCGCCGGCGGCGTCCAGAAAAATGCCGAGCAGACAGGCCAGGCCAGAGACATAGGTGCGCACGAACTTGCCGTAGCGCAACTCCAGGAACTCAGGCACAGTAAAGACCTGAGACTTGATATAGGTCGGCAGGACGAAGGCGCAGAAGATGGTCAGCACCACCGCTGCCATCCATTCGTAGTTGAAAACGCTGATGCCATGGGCATAGGCCGTGCCCGTCAGGCCGACCAGGGTGGTGGCTGATATCGTGGAAGCGTACAACGACAGGCCAACCTTCGGCCAGCTTGCTGACTGCCCGCCCAGGAAGTGCTCGCGCGCCTTTAGTGCGCGGTGGCGGTCGATAAGCCCATAGATAATGATGCCGACGATATAGAGGCCGAAGACGGCGAGGTCGAGCAGGCTCAGGGTACGCGCCGGCATCTGTAAATGTCCCCGGTAGTATTATGGTTTTGGCGAACTAGATCACAGATTCGGAAATTTGAAAGCGCTTTCCTCCTTGCGGGTTAAGCTGCTAGCTTGCAGCTAGCTGAGGAGGTGACATTGCGACATCTGGCCTGGAGCCTGGCGGCGGTCTGCCTGGTCATTTCGTCGCCCGCCTGGGCTGGCGAAGCGGACGACCGCTTTACGGCGCTTTACAGTGGTGAGTGGGCGTGGCGGCATAGCCTGCTGACCAGCAGCGAGGGTGCCGCCAGCAACAAAATCGCTGCGCATCTGCCCGACATCAGCGCCCAGGCCCAGAGCGAGCGCCTGACCTATTGGCGGGCCATAAGTGCGCAACTGGCAGCGATAGACCCGGCAGGACTGACGCCGGACAATCAAGTCAATTACGCCGTCTACAAGGCCCAGATTGATGCACTGGTCGCTACCCAGGCCTTCCGCGACTATGAGATGCCGGTCAATTCCGACAGCGCCTTCTGGAGCGATCTGGTCTATACGACCGATTTCGACTTCCGCACTGAGCAGGATTACCGAAACTATATCAGTCAGTTGTCGGAGATGCCGCGTTATTTCGACCAGGCGACCGCCAACATGAAGAGCGGCCTGAAGCGCGGATTTACGCCGCCGAATGTCACTTTGACCGGACGTGACCAGTCGGTTGTCTCGATCATCACTGTCGCCAGCCCCGAGGACAGCGTTTACTACAGGCCGTTCCTGACCATGCCGGCCAATATGCCGCCCACGCTCCAGGCCGAACTGCGAGCCCGGGGTGTAAAGGCCATCGAGGCGGCCGTCATTCCAGCCCACCGCAAGTTGTTGAAGTTCCTGCAGACCGAATACTTCCCCCACGCGCGCACCACCTTAGGCGCCAGCGAACTGCCGGACGGCGAAGCTTATTACCGTTCCAAGATCCGCGAATATACCACGCTCGACCTGACGCCGGACCAGATCCACCAGACCGGCCTGAAGGAAGTCGCCAAGATCCGCGCCGAGATGATGGCCACTATGCGGGAGGCTGACTTCGAAGGTGACCTGCCGGCCTTCCTGGCCTGGCTACGCAGCGATCCGAAATTCTACGCCGAAACGCCGCAGGCTTTGCTCGACCGGGCGGCTTGGATTTCCAAGACGGTGGACGGCAAGATCGGCAACTGGATCGGCCGACTGCCGCGACAAAGGTTTGGCGTCATCCCCGTGCCGCCGGATATCGCCCCTTATTACACCACGGGCCGGGGTGGACCTGGCGTCTACCTCGTCAACACCTACGACCTGAAATCACGACCATTGTTCCAGTTGACCGCCCTGACTCTGCACGAAAGTGCGCCGGGCCATGCCTTCCAGATGCCGCTGGCGCTGGAAAACAAGGCGCTGCCGGAATTCCGCCAAAAGACCTATATCTCGGCCTATGGCGAGGGCTGGGCGCTTTATGCCGAACGGTTGGGGGTCGAGATGGGGGTCTATGACACGCCCTATGACCACTTCGGCATGCTGAGCTACCAGATGTGGCGGGCGTCGCGCCTGGTGGTCGACACCGGCATTCACGCAAAGGGCTGGACGCGCGAACAGGCGCAGGCCTTCCTGCGTGACAATACCGCCCTGTCGGAGCATGAGGTCACGACCGAGATCGATCGTTACATCTCCTGGCCGGGGCAGGCGCTGAGCTACTATATCGGCCAGATGGCGATTCAGGAGGCGCGTCGTAAGGCGGAGACTGCGCTGGGGCCGAAGTTCAATGTCCGCGCCTTCCATGACCAGGTGCTGGAACTGGGTAGCGTGCCCCTGCCGGTAATGAGCGCCCACATTGACCACTTTATTGCCAACGGTGGTGTGGGGCCTTATCCGGACGAAGAGAAGTGATCAGCCTCGCCGCGAGGTATGGCGAAAGTGCAGGATTTGAATTGCGCTGCCGACAATTCGGCAAGTGGCTACAAACGGCGATCGTTTGATCTTGATTACCTGCATGTCAGACCAACTCGCGGGACGACCTATATCGGTACAACTGTCAAGCCGGCGTCTCATGACGCAAGCGACTATGCCAGAATCCATAGCTGAAATAGACCACCAGCCCAATCGCCGCCCAGACGACAAAGGCCTTCATGGTAAAGGTCGTCAGACTGGTGAACAGGAAGCAACAGCCAAGAATCGCCAGGGGGCCGACCAGCCAGTAGAGCGGCGTCTTGAAGGCGCGTTTCAGGTCCGGGCGCTTGATGCGCAGAATGATCATGGCCAGCGACACGGCAATAAAGGCCGCCAGCGTCCCGGTATTGGCCATCTCGGTGATCTGTTTCAGCGGTACCAGGCCGGCAAAGACGGCGATGAAAGCGCCGGTCAGCAGGGTCATGACGACAGGAACGCCGCGCTTATCCAACCGACTGAGCCGCGCCGGAATCAGGCCGTCGCGGGCCATGACGAACAGGATGCGACTCTGGCCGTACATAAAGACGAGCAGGACAGACGGCAGGGCGAGGATCGCAGCACCGCCGACCAGGGAGGCCAGCAAAGGGTGGTCCATAAGGCGCAGAATATAGGGCAGGGGCTCGCCGCCGCTCTTGGCGACTTCGGTAAAGGGCAGGACGCCGACCACGCAGGCGGCGACCAACATGTAAAACAGGGTGCAGATAACCATCGAACCAACAATGCCAATGGTGAGGTCACGGCCGGGGTTCTTGGTCTCTTCGGCCGAGGTCGACACGGCGTCGAAGCCATAGAAGGCAAAGAACATGATGGCGGCGGCTGCCATGACCCCGACCTTTTCACCACCGACCTCGCGCGATAAAAAGCCGAACGGCATAAAGGGATGGTAGTTGCCGGTGTCGATGGCAGGCGCCGCGACGATGATAAAGGCGCCGAGTGCGAGCAGCTTGATGGCGACCAGGACCATGTTGACGACAGCGCTTTCGCGCGCCCCCAGGACCAGCAATCCGGTGACCAGCAGGACAATCACGACCGCCAGAATGTTGACGACTCCGCCCTCCATGGGACCGGCGAGCAAGGTGGCCGGCAATTTAATATGCAGGGCGCCTTCGAGGAAGCCGTTGACGTGGGCGGCCCAACCGACGGCGACGGCGGAACAGCCGAGGCCGTACTCCAGGATCAGGGCCCAGCCGATCATCCAGCCGAACATCTCACCCAGAACCGAATAGGTATAGGTATAGGCGCTACCGGCGGCCGGAATCAGGGTGGCGACCTCGGCATAGGCCAGTGCTGCCAGGGCGCAGACCGCGCCGGCAATGGCGAAGGACAAGATCACGCCGGGGCCGGCCAGGGCGGCGCCAAGACCGGTGAGGGTGAAGATGCCCATGCCAATGATGGCACCAATACCTAGGGCGATCAGGTGTGGCCAACTCAGGGTCTTGGGCAGCGCGTTTTCGAGGTTATGTGTATGCGCGTCGAGCGGCTTGAGACGAAACAGGCTCATGACCTTCCCCGGGGTTTATCAACTCAGCAGAGTGAGGATAGTTTCTTTTGTCTGTCAATGACTGTTCCAAGGTCGGTTGGGACCTGGACCCGGCGGATTCACCCTGTGCCTTATGCATTTTGCCTCTGGACCGGGATGTGTTTTGATGGACTCAAGATCCCGCTCTAAGTTTTTGTTTTGTCGCGCAATTGTTCCGAAAAGTGGTGTCTACCTTATCGGATCGCGCTAAAGAAGCAGGTTCTCAACAGCTTGTTCAAACCCTTTAGCAATCTGATTCCACGCGTTGCAAGGGAACGGGATCATGACAAAACACGATCTCATGGTCGTTCAATTCGCGCAACCTGGCCAGCGAGGCCTGCATCGCAGCCTCGTTGTGATAGACCAGACGGGCCGGTCCTGATGGTGGTCGATCTTCGACAACAGCCTGTGTCAACCATTGAGCGTCGGCGGCATAGACCAGCTTGTGTTCCGGCCAGATCAGACCTGTATGGCCAATGGCATGGCCGGGCAGGTCCAGCGCGATCAGGGAACCGTCGCCGAAGATATCGCGATCCACGACCTCCAGCGGCCTCAGGCGCTGGCTGAAGTCCTCTGGCAAAAGTTCAGTGAAGACTCCGTGACGGACCCGATGCCAGCGGGATTGGGACTGCAATTGCGGCCAACCGGCAGCGATAAACCGCGCCTTTGGGAAACGCTTCAGGCCGCTGATATGGTCGGCGTGGAAATGGGTGATGAAGACGGTGCGGACATCCTCGGCCGAGAAGCCCAGCCGCGCCAGCACCGTTTCCGGCTGGTCGGCCAACCGGGGCCGGATGGCGGCAGCGTAGAGCCTAAGCGGCAGGCTGCGGCGCCCGGACGTGACTTCGGGACCATAACCCGTATCGATCAGAACCGGACCGTGCTTCGGATGGACCCAGACGCCAAAACGGACGCCAAGTGTCACGCCGTCCCAGCGCCCGTTTTTCAGGACCAGGCGTTCAGGGACGGTGACAGTGGCGCTATTGGCGAAGACCGGCTTCATGAGAACGTCCTCCCCAAACCGTCGACGAATGAAATTTGCGGAGCATAGCCCAGGTCCCGCCTGGCCGCGCTCAGGTCCAGGGTCTGGCTGTAGGCCATGACGCCAACGCTGTAGGCGGTGAAGATCGGCTCGGGCTGGCCGGGTGTCAGCCGTGCCACAAGTTCGGCGCTCCGGGCGGCCAACAGGGCCAGTCCAACGGGAATACCGGTAAACCGCGGCGTGATACCGGCATGCCGGCAGGCGCTTTCAATGATGGATTTTATGGAAAGCGGTTCGCCGCTCGAAATATTGTAGGTTCCGGTAGCGCGGCTCATCAAAGCGCAGGTGATACCGCCCACGACGTCGTCGACATGTGTCAGATCGGTTACCGCTTCGCCATGGCGCAGCAAGGGCAGGGCGCCGTCTTTGGCAGCGCGGATCAGGCGCGGCAGCAGGCTGGTATCGCCGCGGCCATACAGCCCGCGTGGCCGCAGGATCACGGTATTAGGGCGGACGCGGACCAGGGCCTCGGCCTGCTGCTTGGACTCAGCATAGGCATTGACCGGCGGCGGCAGGGCATCGTTTTCTTTCTGCTCAAACTGGTCGCGAAAACGAAACGCCACCGAGGGTGAACTGACGAAAACAAAGCGCCCGGCGCCCAGCTTTTCGGCCAGGTCGAGCGCGTTGCATGTGCCAGAGACGTTGGCGGCCTGGAAGCTTGATCGCGGCCCCCAGTTCGATGACAAGGCGGCGGCGTGGACAAAAGCGTCGGCCGCCGGCAGGGCTGGATTGATGCCGGACGCAGCGAGGTTGAAACTGTGAAAGGCTATGCCGTCGAGACGAAGCGCGGCGCCCTTGGCGGTGTCGCGGCCGAGCCCGATAACCTCATGTCCGAGGCGGTGGAGGTGGCGGCAGAGATGACCGCCCAAAAAACCGGTCGCGCCGGAAACGATAATTCTCACGACGGCACGGATCGCGCAGAGATAGCGAAGACAGGTGAGGCAGGCATGATCCGACCCTTGTAAACGGCGCAAAGCCGGCACGCTCACCACACGCGCCAACAGATGAATGCGGCGAAAGTCCTAACCAGCCCCGGTTAAGATCTCACTATCACGGCTGGGCAGGCTTTTTGAAGGCAGATAACAGCATACTGCGTTTTTTCAGGGAAGCATCGTTCCCCAGGGCGCGATAGAGGGCGACCAGATTGGCCGCGCGGACATACTGCAGGCCGATTAGTGACCGTTGCGAAACATACAGGGTTCGCCGGGCGTCGAGCAGAGTCAGGTAGCTGTCGCTGCCGGCTGCGTAGCGCGCGCTCGAGAGGTCGAAGGTACGCTGGGCCGCCGCCGTCGCCGCCGACTGCGCCTCGAGGCGTTCATCGATGCGGGCGCGCACGGCCAGCGCCTGGTTGACGTCGTTGAACGCTGACTGGATGGCACGCTCGTACTGGGCGACCGCGACCTCCTGCCGTGCCGTGGCGCCGCGCAGAGCGTTGATCGGCCCGCCGCCAGCGAAGACCGGCATGGAGATGCCGACGCCGTAGGACCATTTGCCGTTGCCCGCATCGAAAAGTGAGCCCAGGTCATTGCTGGCAAAGCCGGTCGATCCGGTCAGGGAGATCGACGGGAACATGGCGGCACGCGCCGCGCCGATATCGGCATTGGCGGCCCGAAGATTGTGTTCGGCAGCCATGATGTCGGGCCGGGCCAGCAGAACTTCCGATGGCAGGCCTACCGGAACCTCGGCGAGAGCGTTGTCGGGCAGGCCTCGCGGGAGCAGGCGGTCGGGAACGGCCTCGCCGGCCAGCAAGGTCAGGACGGAAGTGCCTTGGGCGACGGCGGTTTCCAGTGCAGCGACTTCGGCGCGGGCCTGCTCCAGCTGGGTCTTCTGCTGGCTGAGATCCAGGTCACCGATGACGCCGATGCGGGCGCGGCTCTCGGCAATGCGGTAATCTTCCTGTCGGCTGGCATAGGTCTCGCGGCTGAGGCGCAGGGCGTCCTTGTCGGCGGCCAGGGTCAGCCAGGCGTCGGCGACCGAGGCGATAAGCGAAATTTCGACGGCATCGCGATTGGCTTCGCTGGCGAAGAAGTCCTGAAGGGCGGCGTTCTTCAGGCTGCGGATGCGGCCAAAGAGGTCCAGTTCCCAGGCAAGGCCAAGATTGGCGTTATACGACTCGCGATCGCCTTCGACATCGGTGTGCGACCGGGTGCCGGAACCGAACGCATCGGCCGACGGCAGCAGGTTCGCGCGTTCGATCCCGTAGACGGCGCGGGCCTGCTGGACATTGAGCGCGGCAATGCGCAGGTCGCGGTTGTTCTCCAGTGCCAGGTCGATCGTCTTCTTGAGTTGCGGATCCAGAAACAGGTCGCGCCAGGTAACCTGGGCATTCGATGCCTGAGGTGCCGGCGCCGACCATTGGGTGGCGACCGGCAGGGGAGGCTGTTCGTACTTCGGCGCAAGGGTGCAGGCGGAGAGCGCAATCGCCGGAAGCAGCAGCGCCAATAGGCCCCTCACCCGATCGCGTTCACTTCGTTCCGCTCTCGTCCTCTCCCCGTAAACGGGGAGAGGTAATTTTTTGTCGATCACCTTCTTCACGCTTTGCCCCCCTTGGCGGCGACATCTTGTGGCAGGTTGTCGTGCTTGAACAGCTTCTGTACCAGCATGAAGAACATCGGCACGAAGAAGATGGCAAGGAAAGTCGCTGTCAGAACCCCGCCGATCAGACCCGTCCCGATGGCGCGCTGGGCCCCCGAACCGGCCCCCGTCGCCAATGCCAGGGGTAACACCCCGAACGTAAAGGCGAACGACGTCATCAGGATCGGGCGCAATCGAATCCGGGCAGCTTCCAACGTCGCATCGAGCAGGGTCATGCCCTTTTCCTGCTGCAATAATCTGGCATATTCGACGATCAGGATGGCGTTCTTCGACGACAGGCCGATCGTGGTCAGCAGCCCGACCTGGAAGTAGATGTCGTTGTCCAGCCCGCGCAGCCAAGTGGCCAGCAAGGCGCCCAGGATGCTCAACGGAATGACCAGGACGACGGCGAACGGAATCGTCCAGCTTTCGTACAGCGCTGCCAGCAACAGAAAGACCACCAGAATCGACAACGCGTAAAGCGCAGGCGCCTGGGCGCCTGACTCGCGTTCCTGCAAAGAGATGCCGGTCCATTCGATCGCCGTGCCCTGGGGCAGGTCGCGCGCCAGTTCCTCGACGGCCTGCATGGCGGCGCCTGACGACTGGCCTTCCGCCGGCATGCCCTGGACGCCGGTCGAGGGCGAACCCTGATAGCGTTCCAGCGACGGCGTGCCGGTAGTCCAGCGCGAGGACCCGAAGGCCGAGAAACCCACCATGGCGCCATCACGGTTGCGGACATACCAGCGGTTCAGGTCATCCGGCCGCATGCGGAAGGGACTATCGGCCTGGACATAGACACGTTTGACCCGGCCGCGGTCGATGAAGTCATTGACGTAGGATCCACCCCAGGCCGAGCTTAGCATCGCATTGATGTCGGAGACGTTGACCCCCATGGCGCCGGCGGCGGTCTTGTCGATGTCTATCTTGAGCTGGGGAGTGAAATCCTGACCACCGGATCGCACCGAGCCGAAGCGCGGATCGTCGCCGGCGCGGCGGATGAAGTCGTTGCGCGCCTCCAGCAGGGCCTGGGGCCCGACGCCGCCGACATCCTTGACGACGAAGGAGAAACCCGACGCATCCCCTAGGCTGCGCACCACCGGCGGCTGTGTTGGAATGATGCGGGCGCTGCGGTATTCCGGTTTGGAAAACTCCTGTCGGGCGCGCTCGATGACGGCGGGCACGCGCATATCTTCCCCTTTGCGTTCCTCGAACGACTTCATGCGAATATTGACCTGGCCCTGGTTCTGGCCATTGGTGCGGGAAAAGACATAGCGCGCCGTCGGGTCCTTGATGAGATAGGCGGCGACCTTGTCGACCACACCCTGGGTCACCTTGGTCGTGGTCCCGGGCGGCATCTGGACGATGGTCTGCATGAAGCCCTGGTCTTCTTCCGGCAGAAAGGACGTCGGCAGGATCTTGAACATCAGACCGCAGGCGACGATTACGGTGACATAGATGGCCAGGTAGCGCGCAGGCTTTGCAATCATGGCCCCGACGCCAGCGCGGTAGCCGCGGCTGGCACGGTCGAAGTTGCGATTGAAGCCGCTAAAGAAGCGGTCGAACAGGTTCTGGCGCTGGCTGCGCTTCTCGTGGTCGACGGGCTTGAGCAGTGTCGCGCACAGGGGCGGCGTCAGCACCAGGGCGACCAGCACGGAGAGGGCCATGGCCGACACGATGGTGATCGAGAACTGGCGATAGATGATGCCCTGGGTGCCGCCGAAAAAGGCCATGGGAACGAACATGGCGGCCAGGACCAGACCGATACCGATCAAGGCACCGGTGATCTCGTTCATCGACTTGCGCGTCGCCTCTTTGGGCGACAGCCCCTCTTCATGCATTACGCGCTCGACGTTTTCAACCACGACGATGGCGTCATCGACAAGCAGGCCAATGGCCAGGACGAGGCCGAACATGGTCAGAAGGTTGATCGAGAAGCCGAAAGCTGCGAGAACGCCCATGGTGCCCAGCAGCACGATCGGCACGGCAATCGTCGGGATCAGGGTGGCGCGCCAGCTCTGCAGGAACAGGTACATCACGACGAAGACCAGGACGATGGCCTCGATCAGGGTTTTGATAACCTCCTTGATCGACAGCTTGATGAAGTCCGTCGAGTCATTGGGGATGGCGTATTCGATATTGGACGGGAAGCTTTCGGACAATTCCTCCATCCTGGCCTTGACGAGTTCCGCTGTCTTTAACGCGTTGGCACCCGTGGCCAGACTGATGGCGATGCCGGTAGCCGGTTTGCCGTTCAGGTTGCTGAAGGATTCGTAATTCTGCTGCCCAAGTTCGACGCGGGCGACGTCGCGCAGATAGACCGTCGCGCCCGAACTATCGCTCTTGACGATGATACTGGCGAACTCGCCGGCTGTGGTCAGGCGCGACTGCGAGGTGATGGTGGCGTTCAGTGCGACGTCGTCGGTCGCGGGTTGCGCCGCCAGTTGGCCGGCCGAGACCTGAGCGTTCTGGGCGCGAATGGCCGTTATTACATCGGCCGGGGTCAGGTTGACACTGGCCAGCTTGTCCGGATCCAGCCAGATGCGCATGGCGTATCCGGAGCCGAAGACATTGGTTTCGCCAACGCCGTCAACCCGCGCCAGTGTGTCCTGGACGTTCGACACCAGGTAGTCGCCAAGGTCGGCATTCGTGAGCGTGCCGTCAGTCGAATACAGCGAGAACACCAGAAGAATATTGTTCGACGCCTTGTTCACCCGAACGCCCTGGGCCTGAACGTCCTGGGGCAAGCGGTTGATGACCGACTGGATCTGGTTCTGCACCTGGACCTGGGCGACGTCGATATCGGTGCCGGCCTCAAAGACCAGGGTGACGTTGGCCCCGCCATTGTCTGACGACTGGGCTGTCATGTATTTCAGCCTGTCGAGTCCGGTCATTCCCTGTTCGATGATCTGGGTGACCGAGTCTTCGACTGTTTTTGCCGAGGCACCGGGATAGTTGGCCTGGACCCGAACCTGGGGCAGGGCGATGTCGGGATATTGCTCGACCGGGAGGCGCAGGATGCTCAGGGCACCGGCCAGCATGATGACGATGGCGATGACCCAGGCGAAGATCGGCCGGTCGATGAAAAAACGCGACAACATCTTACTTTTCGGCTCCGCTTCCAGCCTTGACCGGTTCCGGCTTGACGGGGGCGCCGTCCTTCAGGTTCTGGCCGCCGTCGACAATGACCTTGTCGCCGGGTTTGAGCCCCGAGGTGACGCGCCATTCCTTGCCGATCATCTCGGCCAGAGCGACGGGCTGTTTTTTAGCCTTGCCATCGGCGCCGACCAACAGGACGCTGGCGCTGCCGCGCGGATCCAGCGCCACGGCGTTCTGCGGCACCAGGACGGCATCGGGCACTGTACCGGTGACCAGGCGCGTGCGGACGAACATGCCAGGCAGCAACAGACCGTCGGGATTGGCGAAGACGGCGCGAAGGGTGACCGCGCCGGTGGCCGGATTGACCGAGACATCGGAGAACTGAAGCTTGCCGGTAATCGGATAGGTCGAACCATCATCAAGCAGCAACTGGACATCGGCCTGGTCGATGGCGCCGACCTTACCGCCGGCTATGGCCTTTTTCAGCTTCAGTACCTCAGTCGAGGACTGGGTGATGTCGACATAGACCCTGGACGTGTCCTGAATGGTGGCGAGCGGCGTCGCCTGGCTGGCAGTGACCAGAGCGCCGGGCGTCACCGACGACTTGCCGATGCGGCCTGAAATCGGGGCACCGACCTTGGTGTAGGTGAGGTTGATGCCGGCGCTTTGCAGGGCGGCGCGTTGCTGCGCCACGCTGGCCTCGGCCTGTTTCACGGCCGTGATGGTATCGTCATGCTCCTGCTGGCTGATCGCCTTGATGGTGACCAACTGGGCGGCACGGTCAGCCCGGCCGCGGGCAGCTTCCAGGGTGGCTTCGGCCTGTTGCAGATTAGCCTGGGCCGAGCCGTAGGCGGCCTGGTAGGTGGCCGGATCTATCAGGTAGAGCGACTGGCCCGCCGACACGATGGCGCCTTCGGTGAACTGGCGCGCCTTGACGATGCCGCTGACCTGGGGGCGGACGTCGGAGACCAGCCATGCCGAGGTCCGGCCGGCCAGGTCCTGGGTCAGGCTGATCGGGCGTTGTTCGACGATCATGAAACCGACACTGGCCGGCCCGCGCGCCCCCTTGGTGTCATCAGCCTTCTTGCCACACGCCGTCAGGCACAAAGCACTCAGGGCAATCAGGGGTAACAGGCGGGATACAGTTTTGTACATCGGGGCCTCAAATGAGTCTTCGGGCTAAACGCTGCGCTGCGAAAAATCCGGCGGCATTTGCGGCAAAAACAAGCAAATAGACCCTTAGAGGACAAAGACCGAGTCCGAAACCAGCGAACTGGCAAATATTTGGAAGGTGTTGTTTCCGGCGCCCGCGGCGCAGCCGGTCTTTGGGCGAGAGCGAGATGAGTTTAGATGGGATCAAAACTCATCTCGCTCTAAGTTTATGTTTTGTCGCGCAGTTTTTCCGAAAAGTGGTCTCCACTTTAGCGGATTGCGCTTTAGAGGTTTTGAACCGCGAATGAACACGAACAAACGCGAATTTAAGGGCGTGTTTCGATCATCGCTTTGGTGGAACCGTCTTGCAGCGTTTTTGCGCCCCTCTTGTTTGCGTTCATTCGTGTTCATTCGCGGTTCCAAACCCTTACACGCTGAGCCAACCGTCACGTAATTTCGTAGCGTCGTTACGAGCTTGATTGCCAAGCCGATACCGCAGGTTGGTATCATCGATCAGGTTGCGGAGAGCGTCCGCCGCAGCGTCGATGTCGGGATCGGCCCACTGTGCCTTCGGGCCGTTATAGCCGGAGGCCGCCGGAACCAGGCGATACGGCACCAGCACCGAATTATCCGGCGTCATGAATTCGAGATTGCCCGACCAGCCGGTGGCCAGAACCGCTTTGCCGGCGGCCATGGCTTCGGCCAGCGGCAGGCCATAACCTTCGCCGCGATGGAGCGAAATCAGGATATCGCAGTCGGCGATCAGTTGAGCCGTCGCATCGCTATCCAGGGTCTGCGCCATAAAGACGATATCGCCGCGGCCACCGGCCAGCGCCTGAAGGGCCTGGAACTGAGGATGGATTTCCGCGCGGCTCAAGGTCTTGATGATCAGCCGGGCATCACCGGGTGTGGGGATGGCCCTCATCCAGGCCTGGATGGCACCTGCCGGGTTCTTGCGGGCGAAGCTGCTGCGCGGGTCGAACAGGGTCAGGGCGGTGACCGCGCCGGCGGTACGTTCGGCAACCGCCGGCACGCGAACGGGTGTCGGTACGACCTTCAGCTTGGCGGCCTCGTTGGGAGGCAAAATGGCAGCAACCGCTTCACGCGCAAAACCGCTTGGCACCCAGATTTCGTGGAACCAGGCTGCCGTTTGGGCCCAAGCCTCAGGGGCGCGGCTTGATTCCCACGCCCAGTAACCGATGCGGTATCGGTCCTGCCAGCCGTCATGTGTGAACAGGGCGATTCGGGCTTCCGGCGGGTTGGCATGGACAAGCCAGACCGGGGCATCGGAGGGCAAGGGGGACGGCCCGCGCGTCAGCAGGCCGCGATCGAACGGACGCAGGTCCTCGCGGAAGACGGTGATGCCCCTGGCTTCCAGGCCATTGGCCACCAGGGCGCCGGCGCGGCCTATGCCGAGGGCCTCTTGGAAAAACCCGGAGATCAGAACTTTGTCGAGCGGAGGCCGTCGGCGCGAATCGGCCACGTGCCAGGCGCTTGACCGGGCGGCGTAACGCAGGCCGAACGCCGTGCGGTGCAGGCCGGCCAGTACGCGTTTCAGAATCGCCATAGAAATAGTCTCGCCAAGCCGTGCACCTTCGCTACTATAGAACAATGACGTCAGACGCAATTTTCGACCTGTTGGCCCTGAACGATGGGCGCAGCCTGGTAATGGCTGGCCAGTATCGGTTGCGTGCGGCGGGCGGATCGGCTGAAGTCGAAATCACCGATATCGCGACCGGCGAACGCAGTGTCGTTTACGCCCATGACGGCCGCGACCTCCATATCACCGTGCCGCCGGGGACGTACCGGATGTGCTTGCGCAGTTCGGCAACGAAGGTCGCCCTGACGCGGCTGGGACTGTTGGAGCGGATCGGAGCCTATGCGGCCAAGACAGTTAGTTTGATCCAAAGCGGCCGGCTGACGAATGTGGTTGTGGCACGGCTGAACCGTCGTGCGGAAGGCGGCATCACCGGCATGGCGGTGGGGAACGTGGCGGGGCAATCCCAGTTGCCGCCCCGGCCCGCGCCGGACCTTGCGCCACCCGATAGGGCCCTGGCGTCGGCTGCAGTATCCATAGTCATCCCGACCAAGATACGGGCGGAGATGTTACGCGCCTGTGTCGACTCCCTGGCGCTGAACCGGACGGTCGCTGCCGAGATCATCATTGTCGACAATGGCGCCGACGGCGACGCCATGATTGCCCTGCTGACCGAACTGTCGGTTCGGCCGGATGTGCGCCTGATCCGCGACGACGGCGATTTCAACTTCTCGCGCCTGTGCAATGCCGGCGCCGCCCTGGCGCGCCATCCGCTGCTGCTGTTTCTCAATGACGACATCGAAGCCCTGGACGGTGACTGGCTGGCGGCCCTGCGCAGCTATGCTGCGCGGTCGGACGTTGGCGCGGTCGGGGCACGGCTGCTCTATGCCGACCGCACCTTGCAGCATGCCGGGGTGGCGTCTAACCTGGTGCCCGGGCCTGGTCATCCCTGGCGCGGTGCGTCGCCCGAGGTCTGGCAAGGCCATCCTTTCCTGGCGCAACCCGGCGAGGTCGATGCTGTGACCGGCGCTTGCCTGATGATCCGCAAGACGATTTTCGATGCCGTCGGCGGCTTTGATGAAGAAGCCTTCGCCGTGACCCTGAACGATGTCGACCTGTGTCTGCGCGTGCGCGAACAGGGCTTAAAAATCATCTACGCGCCGCAAGCAACCCTGCTGCACAAGGAAGGCCAGAGCCGCCGCCGCGACGATGACCCTGCGGAACGCCAGCGCCGCCAGGCCGAGCTTCGTGCCTACGTTTCTCGCCACCCGGAGGCAGCACGCACCTCGGTGTTTTATCCGTCAATCTTGCGACGTGACACTGACCAGGCCCTGCCGGTTTAAAATTACGGCCTTTGTCATGCTTTAGGTTTTGACAGCGGCGGGGGCGCTGGGGCAGAACTCTGTTCGCATTGGCGAAGGCCGAACTTGTTTCAGGGGCAGAATTTATGACGAAAGCCATTCTGGTCGCGGGCGGCGCCGGTTACATCGGATCCCAGACCTGCAAGGTACTGCATCAGGCGGGGTATCTGCCGGTAACACTCGACAACCTGGCCACCGGCTATGCCCAGGCCGTCAAGTGGGGGCCGCTCGTCCAGGCGAGCTTACGCGACCGCGCCGTCATTCTCGATACCATTAAGCAGTACGACATCCAGGCGGCGATCCACTTTGCCGCCTACAGCCTGGTCGGCGAAAGCACACGTAACCCGGCCAAATACTATGACAACAATGTCTCAGCGGCGACCGACTTCGCTGGGACCCTGGTCGAGGGCGGCGTCAAGTCGATGGTGTTTTCGTCAACGGCGGCGACCTATGGCATGCCGCAGACCCGGCTGATCGCCGAAGACCACCCGAAGAACCCGATCAACCCCTACGGCGCCAGCAAGCTGGCCTTCGAACAGGCCCTGCACTGGATGGGCCAGGCGCATGGGCTGAACACTATCGTCCTGCGCTATTTCAACGCTGCCGGTGCCGATCTCGACGGCGAGGTTGGCGAAAGCCATGAGCCTGAAACGCACCTGATCCCGTTGATCTGCAAGGCGGCGCTCGGCAAATCACCACCACTGACCGTGTTCGGGACCGACTACGACACCAAGGACGGTACCTGTATCCGCGACTATATTCACGTCATCGACCTGGCTACCGCCCACGTTGCGGCGATCGAGCGACTGATGGCCGGCGGCGGCAGCGATGCCTTCAATGTCGGCACCGGCGAGGGACTGACGGTGATGGAGGTGATCAAGGCGGCAGAAGAGGCGCTTGGCCGTCCGGTCCCCTACAGCCTCGGGCCGCGCCGTGACGGCGATCCGGAAATCCTGGTGGCAGACGTCAGCAAGATCAAGGCGACACTGGACTGGACGCCGAAGTACAGCGACCTGAAGACGCTGATCGAGTCTGCCGCCAACTGGCAGACCATCCGGCCGTATTAAGCTTCCAGGGCGTCAAGAAGTTGGTTGAAGCGCCCGAGATCGAGCGGCCATTCCGGATCGGCAGGCACATCGAGATAGGCAAGGTTGTGACCCAGCATCTGGCACAGGCCCAGGTGCCAGAGATTGTCGCGTTCGGGCAGGTTCAGTACGCCCAGGCGCGCACCCTTAGGCGCAAAGACAATGTTATGCAAAGCGCTGCCATCTTCACCGACCACAATCCGGGCCGTCTTCATTAGGCAAATCTGTTGGGCGACAGTCAGGGTTTCCGGCGCCACAATACGATAGCCGCGCCGCGCCGCCTCGGCTTCGATGGCGTAAATATTCACGACGCTGCGCCGTGAACTGTGGCCTAGCTGGCGACGGCTAAAGAAGATCTTCTCGCCGATCAGGTTGGGCGGTATTTCGACCGGCCTGCAAGCCGTCATCACCTGAGCAAGGGCAGCGCTCAGCGAGGTCGTCCCCAGCCGAAAACCGGATTTGGACGCCGACGGTATCAGAGCCTGTTCAACGCGGAACAGGCTGGCTGGATGGCGGCGGATTCGGGCTGGATCTATGTCGAACATGTCGAGGAAGTAGCTTGCCCACCCGGGCAGGACCTGGAACAGGATCGGTTCTGTGGTGTGTCCGGCCTGATTCAAGGTCCACAGACGCGGCACGACATCCAAGATCCAGTGGCCGTATATCTCCTGGCCCGGCGCCGACAGGACGATGGCGGACCCGGAAACTGTCTGGTTGCGCACTTTTTGCAGTAACTGGTCGAGATAGCCCGACGATTTGTCAAGAATATCAGCCAGGTTGTGCGTTCGGGCGTGCCAGTCGGCGAAATCGACGCCCCAGCAGATGGGTTCGCCCATCAGGGCTTCGCGGCGAGCAATGTCTATGGGCTGGGCGCAGGCTTCGAAAAAGCCGTAGTCCTCGAAGGTGAAGATGCCGTTGGCGAGATAGCCTGGCGTGCGCATGGCGTGGCGGTAGCTGGTTTCCAGGCGCGCATAGCCGTCGATCGGCAGTAAGGCACCGACATTGTCGGAAGGTGGCGGATTGTCAGCGACGCAGCGGAAGGATACGCGGCGATCGCGGTTCAGGAAATTCCGTCCCCCCAGCGACGCTTCGTCGTGGGCGCCGTCAGCGATGATCGATTCCAGGGTTGTAAAGCTGTAGCCGCTGGTCATGGACGGGCTTTCATGCGGCGGTTGACAACAGCTACTGCATCAGCGCCGACGGATCATAGCCGGCTACGGAGCCATAATAGGCCTGTCTCCCCTGATCCAGCACCAGCAGCTTGTTGCAAACCTTGGTCACAAGGCCGTGGCTGTGGGTGGCCAGGACCATGGCGCGCGAATTTTCCAGCAGGCTGTTCATCCGGTCGGCCGCCTTGTCGTGGAAGGCAGCGTCGCCGGCGCCGATCCATTCGTCCAGCAGCAGCACGTCAGGTTTCAGGGTCGTCGCCACGCTGAACACCAGTCGGGTGCGCATACCGGCGCTGTAGGTCTGGACCGGCAGATCGATGAAGGCGCCCAGTTCCGAAAACTCGATGATCTCCTCCATGTTCTTTTCGATTTCCTTGCGGCCGATACCGCGCATCCGTCCCATGTTGAAAATGTTCTCACGGCCGGTGTGGGCCGCGTCAAGCCCCAGGCCGATATCGATCATGCACGAAATGTCGCCCTTGACGTTCACCGTACCGCGATCGGGCTCATAAATTCCGGCAATGACTTTCAGCAGGGTCGACTTGCCGGCGCCATTGTGACCCATGACGCCGAGGCGGTCGCCTTCGCCCAGGGTGAAGCTGATATTGTGCAGGGCCTGGACATGGATAATGTCCTGGCCGTTCTTCAGCAGTTTGCCGCCGATGACCAGATTGGCCAGGGTATTGCGCAGCGAATTGGCGCGGATGGAATAGATCGGATAGCTAAGCTCGACGCCGCTGACTTCGACAATATCGGACATGGTCGATCCTTGACTTTACTCTAAACCCAGAAGGGGATACGGCGGCGGAACAGGCTGAACACGATCAGCCAGACGATGATCCCACTGACCATGGAACCCAGGGCCAGATACCACATGTGCGGCGAAGCCGTCTCACCCAGCAACGGGGCGCGCATGATTTCCAGCAAGCCGTAATAGGGGTTAACCTGCGTCAGGATGCTGCTGCCACGCAGGGAGTCGGGCCGCCAAAAGATCGGCGTGAGGAAAAACAGAAGCTGGTTGACATAGGGCAGCATGAAACGCAGGTCACGGAAACGCGACGCGACGATGCCGAAGACGGAGCCCCAGGTCAGGCCGGTCATAATCACGACCGGAAAGCCCAGGATTACGCTCCAGTGCGGAACTACGGCTGCGCCGATCATCACCATAACCACATAGAAGACCACAACGTTGTTCAGGAAAAGAAAGACTTCCTTCGCCATCGTCTCGAGCATGTAATAAGTGAACGGATAGGCATGGTTCTTGATGTCGCCGCCGTGTCGAAGGAAAATTTCGGTGCCGTCGATCAGGATGAAGCTGACCAGTCCGAAGCACAGTATACCGCCCATGATATAGGGCAGGACTTCCTTCAGGTCCTGACCCATCATCTCGCCGAACACCAGCGCCAGACAGATCGAGGTCACAACCATTCCTCCAGAGATCCAAAACGGCCCCATGAAGGTCCGGCGGTATCTGGCGGTGAGTTCGTGATAGGCTTGATAGAACCAGACCCGGTAGAGGCCAAGTCCCTTACGCAGGTCGGTAAAAGTCTTGTTCATTCGTATGTCTAACCACTTGCTGCGTGACGGGCCGCAAAAATTGCACGGCCTGTGCCCGCCGAAACGCTGCGGGACGTGAACTGCTTCTACAGCAAAAAGCCACCGGCGCAAGCCACGGCCCAAGCTGCGGTTTCATTAGTTTCAGGTTTTCTTCGCAGTTGCAATATGAAAACCCGAAGCAAAGCTGGCGGGTTACTCCGCCGGTACGGCATCCGTTTCAGCGGCCGCCACAGAGGCCCCGATATGCTTGAAGACGTTCAGATATTCCCGGGCCATGTCGTCGGCGGTGAGGACGGCAGGGATGCCGTTGACCAGGGCGCTGTGCACGCTTGCCGAGGCGCCTTTCTCGATCACCGCCATCAGATCGGCGGGATCGTTGAAGGCGAAATGCAGGCCGCTGACATTGTTGATGACCTTCTCGGCCATGCCGCCGATGCCGGTGCAGATCAGCGGGCGCTTGACGGCATAGGCTTCCTGGATGACGACGGGGGAGTTTTCCCACCAACGACTGGGCATCAGGATGTAGTCGCAGTTCTCCATCAGGCTGTTGACGGAACTGTTGTTGTAGGCGCCGAGATACGACAGGAAGTCATAGGCTTCGAGCGCGTCTTCGAACTTTTTCACGAAGCTGTCCGACTGGCCGATCAGGTTGCCATGAATCAATATGCGGATCCCGGCCGCCAGATCGGGCTTTTTCGAGATCAGTTCGCAGGCCTGGAGGATGATGTCGACGCCCTTGAACGGGTTAATCTGGCCAAAGAAGCCGAACTTCCAGATGTGGTTTTCGGCGTGGCTTGCGAGGTGGGGGGGATGCAGGTGCATCAGCCCGTTCTCGATGACGTTCATGCGGTCGCGCTCAAGCCCCCACGCGACGAAACGGTCGGCCAGGAAGTGACTGGGAGAGACGAAGGCGTCTGCCAAAGTCAGGCTGTCGAGGAAGTTCTGCTTGCGGAGGGCGAACTGCTGCGAGCTGTACTCGGGGAAGCAGGCGCCGCAGGCATTAGGCGAACTGGCGCTGCACAGGATCTGGGCTGGCCGGGTGATCATCTGGCCGTGATTATGGCAGATGGACAGGAATTCGTGGATGGTAAAGACGACGCTGGCTTCCTGGGCTGCCTCTTTGAAGGCCGCCAGACCCATATTGAAAAAGTGGTGGAAGTTGAGCAGGTCGATGTCCAGCTCACGGATCAGGGTCATCAGTTGAATGCCGACTTCGCCCGACGCCAGATGATAGAAGTGGTCGTAGATGTGGGGATCGTAATACAGGGCATATTCGTTGGGCCCTAATTCGATCTTGCCGCGCTGGCTTTGCTGGCAGGCCCCGATGAAAACAGCGTCATATCCCAGGCGGCGCAGGCCATGAAAAAGGGTGTAGGCGGCAATTTCAGCCCCGCCCTTGCTGATCGAGGGATGGCTGTGGCTGACGACAGCAATACGTTGCGAGGCCTTTGGTTTAGGTCTGGGCTCGGTGGCCGGGGCATCCGGTGCAGTCATAACTGGACCGCTGTGGACGGTGACCGGCGAAGCTGGTCCCGTCTGCACTGGCTCAATCTGCACTGGCTCAATCTGCACTGGCTCAATCTGCACTGGCTCAATCTGCGCTGTCTCAATCTGAACTGGGGCAGTCTGTACGGAAATCGGCAGGTTGGTGACGGCCGGTTTGGCGACGGCCGAATTCGGGACGGTCTGGCTGGTGAATTTGGCGGTGGACTTGGGCTTTTTCACGATTAGCTCTCGAACCGGCTGTTGATGGCATGCAGAAGTGGGGAGGGTGACGGGAAGAACAAAGCGCTGGCGGCGCCGGGAACGCGCCTGGCCAGGGTCAGTAGTTTGCTGGCCGGAGGCAGGCTTTCCAGTCCCCCCGCCGGGGTATCGGTCCGGTCGAGATAGGCCTTAATGCCGACGACATTCCACGCAAAACAGCTAAAGCTCGCCTCGCCCGCCGCTGTCGGTTGGACGGGGTTGCCAACGTCGAAAAAGGTCAGGCCCTCGCGCGCCTGACTGACGGCACGCCACCCGGCGGCCGACAGATGGGTGCCGCTGGCGACATAGGCGAAGGTCTTGGCCTGAACGTGCTTTTCGAGCACGGCCGGGACAGCGTAGGACGCCAGCCGAACATCCTCGACAAAAACCAGGCTGACCGGATGATCGGTGCAGCGCTTTAGTTCGTTAAAGTGGAAGACCGCCGTTGCCCGAAATTCGTCCGAACTGGCGAGGATAACGATGCCGGTGTCGTTCGGCAGACTGTTCACGTGCTCGCGAATGCCGGCAAACATCAGGAAGATATCCGACTGGCTTCGCGGGGTGGCGAAGACGACGGCGTGGGCCGCCGTCTGGGCCTGAAGCACCGTGATGGTGCGCGCCCTCTGCTTATCAAGCCGGCGCAGGGCCTTGGCCATGCGCGGGAAAAACGGTTCGGCCATGATGGTCGGATAGATGGTCTGCAGCCGGGTAGCGCCACCAGAATGGCTGATCTTGCGGACCTGCTTGGGGCTAATCTGGAAGTTCAGCGCCGTTCGGTCGTTGTAGACGATCTTCAGACGCAGGTCGTTGATATCGGTATCTTCGATATCGCCCTCGAAAAAGGCCGAGAACCCGGCCCGTTGCAGGACATCATCGCCATTGGGCAGGACACTCGACAGGTCGGGGCGCGGCTTGAAGGTAATAACCGCCGGATCGCACGACATGACTGTCTGCCCGGCGCGTAAATGCAGAGTGTCGAGCTTCTTGGTCGGGCTGACCGCCCAGCCGGTGACGAAACAGCCGAATTTCGCAATGACCTGAACGTCTTCGACTGCCATGCGCTCGGGGCTGTAGTCTTCCGGTAAAATGTCCCAGGATTGCGAGTTGGCGACGAGGTGCTGTAGCCCCAGGTTGTGTTTCGACTTGGCGCTTTGCCAGTGGGGCCGGGCGTAAGAGATCAGGGTTGTCTTGGGAACGATATTGATAGGGTTGACGGCGCGCAGGTGGCGGCCGGTGCCGATCTGGATAAAAAATATCGGCGCTGTATCGGTCGAGGGCTGCCAGTCGGTCTGCAGCACGCCAACGAAACCCGCGGCTTCGGGAGGCAGGTCAGGACGGGTAAACAGGGTGTAGGCAAGACCTGCGGCGTATTTGGCGTCGTCCTGAATGATGACCGGGCGGTCAACCAAGTCGTCACGCTGCATCCAGCCAATGACCCAGATCAGGTTGTTTTCGTCGCGCGCAATGGCCTCAATGAAACCGACGCACGAATCGGCACGCACGGGGATACCGTACAGGCTATGAGCCTCGCCCTCGAGGGCTGAGAGCCGGCCCATCAGGGCCAGATCGGCGCCGGTTTCCGGTTCCTCCTGAAAGGTTTCGGGCGTTTCGGCAGGTTGGGTGGAATTGGTGAATTTGAGCGTAAAGCCGGAGTTTTCCGGACGGACGGCAAAGACGACCTCCGGATTGATTTCCTGATAACTGCGCGCCTTGGCAAGGGTCTCGCCCTCGAAAGCGTAGCCGGGCAGACCGGAACATTTGAAGGCATTGAGGACATCAGGACGTGGCAGGCTCGTCTCGCAGGTCCCAAGCAACATCGAGTCGGCCCAGAATTCCAGGACGACCGGCGCGTCGGAGTCATTGAGGTTCAGTGCCCAGCCATTGATCGTACTGTTGAGGTCGAAGTAATCGACGCGGCCTTCATACCGCACAATGTCAGGTTTGGGCGTTTCGACCTCGGGCTCGATTGGGGCGTCGACCTGGCTCTCAACGGGAGCCTCGACCAGCGGCGTTTCCACCTTCGGCGTCAGGATGCCGGCAATGGAGTTGTTTTCATAAAAGATCTCTGGCTCGTACTCGTTTTCCGGCGTCGCAGGAGAATTCATGTCCAACTCGTGTCAAATGTCATTTGGATCAAAATGCGTAAACGGCGCCGCCCCCCGGCTGGCTGATCGCCTAGCAAACTTCGGTTTATAATAGACAATTTTCTTTGCCACAAGGCAAGGACCATCGTTATTGTGCCGTGCAGCATGGGTTATTCGCAGACTCGCCAGCCTTTTACCGACCTTTGGTCCGAAAAATGCGGCCGATCCAGACTCTCAGAGCACCAGAAACAGGATTGCCATACGCAGGAGCCTCTGGCACTGAGCGGGAGCCGCATGCAGGGCGCCGCCTTCGCGGCCGCGCGGCAGGGACAGGTATCATGCTATCTCGCATCAAGGGGTTCTTGCTTGGGCGCAACACCATGCATTTCACCTTTGCCATCTTGGTCATCATCTACGGAATTTGTTTCGAAATCCCCGGTTGGGAGAGCCAGTATCTGTTCCATACACTGCGCGATCCGCCACCCCTGTTCTGGTGGCCGGTGCGAACCCAGGTGGTGATGTTCGGGCTGATCGGCTTCAATCTGTTTCTCTTTGTGTTGAGCCGCACCCAGTGGCGCGAACGTTTGCGCTATTGGGCCGAGGGTCTGCTGGCGATCGGGCTCGTGGCCATGGTTGCGGCGATTGCCATAAACACGACCTCGGGGGTCGCCATCTACACGGACCGGGCCGAGAGCACGCTTTTGACCTTTAAGGGGTATGAAAACGAAAGCCTCCGCTATCGTGATGTTCGCTTCGTCACGCTGGGCTGCAAGATCGTCAATACGCGTGGCGCCGAAGCGACCAGGGTCTTCTACGCCCTTCACGGCGAACATGGTGCCGTCGTCAATCTCGAACAGGGGTTGGACAAGCGAACGCCGGACGCCAACTGGCTGAGGGCTGTCCATGCGGCCGATGCGGCTATTCCCGGCACCACGATTCGCCGCGAACTGACGCCGCTGCCCGATTCCGCCGGGCAATACAAGCGCTGTATCGACCGCTTCCGCCAAGACCAAGCCGAAGGCGACAAGGCCCTGGTCACCGAGATTTTTGAACGTCCGGAGGTAATCGGCCTGTTGTAGAGCAGGCCGATCCTTCCGGGCGTCAGGCCGCGGACACCACGAACAGGCGGGCCGCACGGCCGCCCTCGCACACGAATTCCGTGCGCAGGTCGAGGAAGATCAGCATGTCCAGGCTGCACTTGTTGGCCGGCAGTTCGGCCAGGTTCTCGGAACCGCGGGCGTAGTCGGCCTGGTTCGAGCCTTCAGCCACCCGGACAATACCAGAGGCCGAGGAGATGGCGACGAAGGGCACCTCCAACTCCGCCAGCAGTTCACCGCGCTTGGCGGCCAGTTCGCTGAGGTTTATGGTCCGCGTCGTTACCTTGGTGGCACGGGTGCTATAGATCGAAAACAGCCGTTCGGCCTCGGCCTCGGCCGGGATTATCTCGGTCTTGCCCCGGCGCAGCGAACGGGTGAAGAAACCGACGCTGGCCACATATTTCAGGAAGTCGGCATCGGCCTTGGACAGCCAGCCGGTAGACAGCATCCAGTCGATCGAGGCCGGCGAGTGACCGGCGGCGGGCGCGTCGGCAGAACCGGACGGCGCGGAGGCGCCATAGGCCGCGACCGCGTCGACGACGACGGAATTGCCCTGTTTCAGGAACAGATCGCTGTTTTCGAGGCTGACAATTACGCTGGGCAGGGCATCGCGATTGGGCAGGCTGATGTCGAAGTTGAAGCCGACGAAGCCTTCGTCCATGCCGGCATCGGCCAGGTCCTGACGGAACAGGCCGACCTCACCGGCGCCGACGCACTGGCCGGCGACAAAGGCCAGCACGCGCTTGCCCTTAAGGCTGCCCTGTTCGCTGTAAATCCATCCCCCGATCTTGTCGGGGTGAACATTGTCGATTGCGCCTCTGATCATTGCGGTCTTTTTTCTCGGAAATAGCAGGGTGGAAGATGCAAGCTCACTGATGGGGCGCCATACAATCCAAATTGGCGGCGAGATCAACAAAAATGATGTCGCGCTACGCAAAGGAGAAACGAACTATGACCGTTCCGACGCGGCCCCGACCTAACTATAAGCGCAGCCAGTGGAATTTGACAATGCCTGCGCGAAGAGACCGCAGCGAAGACGGTTCAGAAGGTGCGTCTTTGACCGGGAAGGGCCGTGCCGGCAGCCGGCAGGGCGGTTATCGTCGAGAGCGTGCCAACGACGGAGTCCGGCTGTTTCAGGAACAGATCGCTGTTTTCCAGGCTGACAACCACGCTGGGTAACCTGTCCCGGCTGGGGAGGCTGATGTCGAAATGAAAACCGACAAAGCCTTCATCGAGGCCGGCATCGGCCAAATCCTGGCGAAAAAGGCCGATTTCACCCGAACCGATACATTGATTGCCGACAAAGGCCAGAACGCGTCGGCCGCGAAGACTACCGATTTCGCTGTAGATCCAGCCCCCGATCTTGTCGGGGTGAATGCTGTCAATAGCGCCTCTTATCATGGGAAGAAACTCAAAGAGTGGGTTGAAAATGCGAAGTTAGCGGTGACGTCCCAATTCAATCCATTTTCGCAGTCAAATCAACGAAAATGATGCCGCAATGCACAATGGTGTTGCCAAGTGTTGCCGCGGTGACGCAGCCCGAAACCACCAGGAATTGATGCCCCGGAAACAACAACGGCCGCGTCGGAAAAACGCGGCCGTTTCGCAGAAAAATCCTTTGGTCAGGCGCTGGCGATCTTGAGCAGGAAGGGCTTGGCCTGGAGGCCGTTGTTCTCGAGGAAGGTGACATAGTTGCGGGCGCGTTCGGCGCGGAACGTATCATAGGCCTCGCCGTCGAACCGGATCAGCTTTTTGAGGCTGGTGCGGGTAATCGGTTCCTTTTCCAGCTCAGCCAGGGTCAAAACGGGTACACCTGTCTGGCGGCACATTTCCTCGGTGCGCGAATCGATGGCGACGACGCAACCCATTTTTTCGGCCTGGATGGCCAGTTGGGTGCCGTGGTAGCGCGGCCCGATCGTCAGATCATAGCGCGTCAGCGAATCCATCCATGCCGGCACGTCGTAGAAGGAGCGGGCATAGGTGCGACACCAGGCTTTGAACTCGTCCAGGGTATAGTGCGGCACCGTGTGGACGCGGATACGGTCCAGGATGACCGGATCGACCTCTTCGAACAGGGCGCGCGAGATCTTGATCATGTCGCTCATTGACTGGACGACGTACTGCCCAATGGCGGCTGAATCCATCATCAGTGAGATGAGCTGCTGCTCGACCAGGCGAACCTTGCCCCACGACTGGTGGCCGGCACAAACCGACAGGGAGCGTGGAATCTTGATCTTCTTCCAGGCGCTTTCGATAGCCTTGCCCAGCTTGACATTGGGGGAGATGAAATGGGTCGGGCAGCCGCCGACGACCGTATCCTCGAAGCCGAAGCGAGCGAGTTGGCGCGAGGTAAAGGGGCCACGGGTATAGATATTGGAGGTCGAACCGAAGCGGCGGGCGTTGATGGCTTTCACCCAGTTGACCGTGCCTTCGGTCGGCGTGACGTCGTGCTCCATGCTGTCGGCCTGGGCGCCCAGACCGATCGACAGGATCGGCACTTCGATCTTTTCGAAGCTTTCGGCCAGGCCACCGAGATCTGTGTGCTTGCCGAACTGGTTGGCGCTGGGGATGACAACGGCATCGTAGGTATTCAGCTTCTCGGCCTTGGCGTGCCACGGCTCGTAGACGATCCGGGCATCGATCTGGTTGGCAATGGCATAGACAAACGCCAGATTGCCATTGTTATGGCCGATCCCCGCGTAGAGTTTATCGAACTTCTTATTTGAATAGAGACCGAGGTCCTTTGATTCCCAAAGCAGAGCAATCTTCTTTTTCATAAATCATCCTGAAAGTTTTCGCCGGTGAGCAGATAATCGGGCGCTGTCGTGGGGAAAAGCCTGCCGCCAGGCCATTTTGAGCATGGGCGGCAAAGCCTGGTTTAAAGCCTATGGGGGACACCGTTTTTTGTCAAATACTTGCGCATGGTGTCGTATTTTTCCGTGAAGCTCGCGGCAAAGCGGCTCCAGGCCTCACGCTTGTAGAAATCACGCCACGAGGCGTTCTTCAATTCGCTTTCGGGGATCAGCGGAATGTTGAGCGTTTGCGCCAGCTCGGCGCTGCGCTCGTCGTAATCAACCAGCATGGCAGGTATGCCGTTGGCCAGGGCCGGCAGGATGCCGTGGACGCGGTAACCGATGGCGAAGTCCTGGGTGACAATAAAGTCGTCATACTGCGCCACGGTGGTGTTGAAGAACATCCGCGTGCGATAAATGTCTTCCATCTGGAAAATAGTGGATTCCTGGAACCAGTCTTCTTCGAAGAGGGTTTCACGTGCCTGGAGTTCGCGGTCGCGGTCGCGGAAGAAGTAGGCCTTCTCCTCGCGCTCTCCGTGCAGGGTGACCGTCATCTGGCTTTCCTGGTCAAGGCGCAGCATAAAGGCGCGTTGCAGTCCGAGATAGGTTTCCAGGTCGCGGCAGTAGTTGCCGCCGGTTTCACGGCGCAGGCTGAAGGCGATGCGACGGATATCGGCCTGGTGTTTCAGGTCCAGAGTCAGATTGCGGTCGCGGCGGCGAAACAGCGACGGGCAGCCGACGACCTCGACGTTCTTAATGCCGTTGTGCGCCAGGACCTCGGCCGAATAGATGCCGCGCACACCGATCGAGCCGCATTTGTCAGCAATGGCGGCCCACACGCGCTGGCCTTCCGGCGGCAGGTTGATCGGGCGACGGGTTTCGGCCTGGGCGCCGACGCCGATGGCGAAGACAGGGATATCCAGGCGTTCGATCAGGTCGCCTGCCCGTGCCCAGTCCATGTATTCGTGAATGAAGTTCGAGCCACGCAGGAAGGCGAAGTCGAACTCGGTATTGTAGCGATCGACGTCGTGATCGTTGAAATCGACGATATTGGCGACCTCGATCTCATCGAAATCAAGCAATTTCAGCGTCGAATCGTAGACCATCAGGTCGCCGATATTGGAATAGGTGTCGATGATCTGGGACACCGGCCAGTCGTGCATACGCACCTTGTCGTGATCGTAACGGTGTCCGGCCGGAATCAACACCAGGGCCCGTGCCTTGCGTTTGCGGGGCAGGGGGCGCGAGGCCGAATGACCGATAGGCTCACCCGTCGCGGCCATGACCAGCCGCAGGCGGGGACGGTCGAAGCCCTCGCCAAGGCGGTAGGGCAGCTGTATGTCGATCGAGAGGACGCCGCCAACCTCCTGGACGGCGTGGGCGTGGGCCAGCGGAAACAGGCGCGCCCACGGGGCCTCATCAACAAACAGATCGACTCCGCCTTCCAGAACAGCAGAGTCGGCGCGCAATCCGGTCAAGACGACCTTTTCGACGGTCAACTGGTCGATCCAGAATTCAGACATGCGTCAAAGGCCCGAGTAATATGACTTGCGAGCGGACTGCGCCGCCGGTTCAGGTCCGATATATCAGAGCGCGTAATATGACAAGTCCGTTCGCGCATGCACAATCCTGCGCCGATTTCCCCTAGACTCGCAGGGGTGGCTTTTATATGGTGCCCGGCATCGTTTAAGCAGGCTATCGCTAAGGAGCTGATTTTGAGGAAGAAAATTGCGTTTCTGTGGAAAATTGAAGATCTGGGGCTCTATTCCAACCAGCCATTTGACTTCCTTAACACCGCTATCGGTCACAACAACGGCAACCTGGCCTTCGTTTATGCCATCTCGCATCAGATCGATGCCGACTTCCACTGGACGTCGTGGGCAACCAAGGCCGAAGACCTGAACAAGTACGACGCCATCGTCATTCCCTGCGCCAACCAGTTCGGCAAGCACACCGACCTGACCGGCGCCGCCGCCATCATCGAAGCCGTCGACAAGCCGGTTATCGCCATAGGTCTGGGCGCCCAGGCCGACAACATGGAGGCCGAGGTCAACCCCAAGGAGGGCACAGTGGCCTGGGTCCGGGCCCTGACCAAGAAGCGCTTCGGTTCGACGTCCAACATCTATACCCGCGGCCCCTTCACGTCACAGCAGCTGGCGCGTTTCGGCGTCGACGACACCATAGTCGGCGGCTGCCCGACCCACTTCATTTCGAAAGACGTCAACCTGGGCAAAACCATCCAGGCCGACTGGGATTCCATCCCGGTACCGCGTTCGGTTTCGGTTTGCGGTGGCCACCAGTCGTGGACCGACATCCGTCCGATCGAGCAGCAACTGATCGCCCTGATGATGGATCCGACAGCGTTTGGTCAGTACGTCGTCCAGTCGATGACAGAGATGATCAAGATTTCGCGTGGCCTGTTCGACGACATGGATCAGAGCACGCTGGACAAGATCCGCCAGCACACCGTGCCGCACTACACGATGGACGAGTTCAAGTCCTGGTGTCGCACCTACGCCCGGTCGTTCTACGATATCCCGGCATGGATGGACTCGTTGACCCGCTACGACCTGACCATAGGGCCGCGCTATCACGGTACCCAGTTGGCGATCCAGGCCGGCAAGATGGGCTGCGTCGTCGCCATTGACTCGCGCACCGAGGAAATGTGCCGCCAGACCGGCGTACCCGTTTTGACCAAGGGCGAACTGGCCGACAAGCACCTGACGCGCAGCAATCTGAAGAAGCTGATTAAGTTCGACGGCGACGCCTATGACGCCGACCGCCGTGAACGGGCGCAAAACTACGTCACCTTCCTGCGCAACAACGGCCTGGAGCCGGTCGAACACGTGCGAAAGATTGCCGCAGAGTAAGGCATAAAGCGCCCCGGACGTTTTCGTTCGGGGCGTCCTCACTGCCGGATTGGCGGTCGCGAGCAGGGACATGATTTCAGACTACAATCTAGAAAAAATCTACACCGTTTTTGACGAGGAGGCCTATGTCTTCGTCACCGGCTGGACAACGTTGGACGAGTTGCCCTTTTCCGTCCTGCGCTTCACGGAAACCGGCGCGACCTTAAAGCTGGACGGTATCGCCTACCACGACCGCGAGGACGTCGTCGATTATCTGCTGGGCTTCGGCCTGTCGCCGGACGCACGCGGTTTTGTCGCCCGCTGCAGCATCACGTTCGGCGACGACCTGCGTCCGACCTCGGGCTTCAGCCGCGGCCGTGTCGCGATTGACGGCAGTGACAGCACCTTCGAGGTCGAGGTCCAAAAACTGGACCGAAAGAAGGTCAATGAGCTCCCGTTTCACCGTTTGGTGGCCGAACAGATCGGCAGCCTGATGGCGACCTCCCCACTGGAACAGTTCCTGCTCAAGGCCATGGCCGGTGGCGAACTGCACAGCGGTCCTGCCTCCATCCACCTCGATGCCGTCGGCCTTTTCGACGGCGTTATGACGATTATCGACGGCTGGTGTCCCGACGTCAGCCTGCAGAAGCTGTCCCTGTGCAATCTCGACGATTTCAGTCTCCATGAGTTGACGGTCTATGCCAAGCCCCGGCCGGACGTCTCGACCCACCTGAAGGCGCTGGGACTGTCGCTCAAGACCAATACCCATGGCTTTATCGCCTGGACGCGTCTTAACGAGATGAGCGGCAACTACGTTGTCATCGCAGATGGTCCCGATGGCGTGTTCGCCACGCCGCTGAACCTGGAAGGGCGCGGCAATACCAGTGCGCTGGGCCTGGACCTGGCCGGCCACGTCGTGCGCCAGATCTGCGAAGAGCGTCCGGACGACCTCGCCTGGTTCTTCGATGCCACCGACTCGCCGTTGCGTCAGCGCAAGGATATCCAGCAGGCCATCGAAAAGGCCGTCATCTACGACCTGGTGCCGGCGACCGAAAAGACAGAAGTGTCGATTGTCGTGCCATTCTACGGTACGGATTTCTTCCTGCTCGACATCGTCGAAATGCAGCAGCGCTCGCCGCAGAACTTCCAGTGGGTGGTTGTGTGCGACGACCGTTCGCTGTTTTCGTCGATGAAGAGGTTCCTGACCCATCATGCCCGCAAGCTGACCAAGCCTGTCAAGCTGGTCCAGACCATGGGCGAGTCCGGTTTCGCCACGGCCAGCAATGTCGGCGCCCACTATGGCGATGGCAACAAGATCCTGTTCATGAACTCGGATGCCTACGTCCGGGACTACGCAACGCTCGTGCGCGGCGTCGAGGTGTTGCGCGAAAAACCCGGTTCGGTGATAGGTTTCACGCTGCTGTTCGAAGACAACACCATCCAGCATCTGGGCATACAGTTCCTCAAGAGCGACAGCTATGCCGGCCTGGTTCTGGCCGACCATATCCGCAAGGGCCTGCACTACCGCCATGACGGCATCAAGGTGCGGCCGGTGACAGCGGTGACCGGGGCGATGATGCTGGTGGACAAGCAGGCGGGTACCGGCATCGAATATTTCGACTCCTCGTTCATCAACGGCGACTTCGAAGACGTCGACCTGTGCCTGCAGCGGCTGAAGGACGGCCATGAGGTCCTGCTGGTCGACGGACCGGGCGTCTACCACCTGGAGCGCCAGTCGATCGGCCTGATGGGCGGTGGCGCGCGCGCCTTCTTTACCCTTAAGAACAGCAAGCTGTTTTCCCACCGATGGGAAGACTTCCTGGCCAGCCGCGGAGACCTGCTGTGAGACTCATCGTTGTCGCCCATTCCCACCCTGATATCACCAAGGGGGGGGCCGAGAACGCAGCCATGGCGCACTTTCAAGCCTTGAAGGCGCAGGGGCATGACTGCCTGTTCGTCGCCCTGACTCCGCATGGCAATATCGGTCATGACGGCCGTTTTGGTGCCTTCCGCGGCCGTGAGGATGAACTGCTGTGGGTGGGGGCTGAGTTCGACGACTTCCGCCTGACCGCGCGCAACTTCCACCAGGTGATGAAGGACATGGACGAGATGATCGGGGATTTCAAACCCGACCTGATCCACTTCCACCACTATTTCGGCATTGGCCTGGACGTGATCCAGGAGATCAAGCAAACCAAGGGCGTCAAGGTTTTCCTGACTCTGCACGAATATGGCGGCATCTGCCACCACTACGGCCAGATGATCAAGACCAGCAACGAGCTGTGCCACGCGTCGTCGCCGTCGGAATGCGCCAAGTGCTTCCCGGGTACCCCCTCGGGCTTCTTCTTCTTGCGCCGCGAACGCATTCTGCGGGCATTGAATTCGCTGGACGGCATCATCTCGCCCAGCGCCTTCCTGGCCAAGCGCTACACTGAGTTCGGCGTCGATGCCCACCGCCTGCACGTGGTCGAGAACCTGGTATCGATGCGCTATGCCGGCGAGAGCGTCGAAGGGAAGCCCCTGGTTGCGGCCTATAGCGAAGAGCGGCCGCTCGTGCTGGGCTATTTCGGCCAGTTCACCCCGTTCAAGGGTGTGGACGTGGTGCTGAGGGCCATGAAACTGTTGCCCGAAACAACGCTGGAGAAAATTCGGGTGGTGTTGTACGGCACGGCCCACGGCCAGGCCAATCTGGATTATTTCGCGTCTCAGTCCGAGACGATTAAAGACCTGTTCCCGACGGTGACCTTAAACGGCGGTTACAAGAGCGAGGACGTGGTCGGTCTGATGCGCGACTGCGACTGGATCGTCATGCCATCGGTATGGTGGGAAAATGCCCCGGTTGTGCTGCAGGAGGCGCGCCTGTCGGGCGTGCCGGCTCTGGTGTCGAACGTCGGCGGCATGGCAGAAAAGGTCGAGAAGGGTGTCCACGGCGAGCATTTCGTTGTCGCCAATCCGGGCAGCCTGGCTTCGCGCCTGACGGGGATCATCACGGGCGATATCCAGGTGACGGTGCCGCAGTTCGACCTCGAAGCCTATAACGGTGGCATCATGGACAAGTTGACAGAGCTATATGGCGCGACAGCCAGCCGTTAGCCGTCACCACTCAGGCCTGAAGGCAGAGGCGCGAACGATCGCGCGAGACAGTCTGGCCTGAATTTAGTATTCTAAATCATGGCACCGTAATGCCGGGAACGCGGCTGGGTCGCGGGCAGCGATCGGTTCCGCCGGCAGATCGAAGCCGCGCTTGGACGTCGGGTCGAGCGGCCGGTGAGGGGAAGGCCGCGCAAGAAACAGGAGGAAGAGGTCAAGGTGGATCATCAGGCGCCGCTGTTGTAAGGTCCGTAATTGTCTCTAACCCCTTTATTCCTCCCTTGGTGCTGTGGCGTATGGTATTTGCGCGGCGCTTTGGCTGGGCTCAAATGCTCCTGCTGTAGCTAAGATTAATAACGGCAACTTTCAGTGCTTTATGGGAAATTGTGCGGGACCATGAAAATAGTAGCCATAAAAATCGCAGCTCTAACGCTTATGGCGTTTTTACAACAGGGTTGTGTTGCAAACTCTTCGCGGCAACCGGGGTGGAATCTGCCAGAAAATCACCAGATTGAAATTTTATCGATTTCGTACGCTGGCCAAGGCATAGGGGACGTAAACGTTGCCGTACAAAATAATTCTATTAACCATTATTGCGTGACATCAGAAGTATATCGTGGAGGGCCCTCGAGACTCATTGTGTCTGACCTAATAACTGCTGAAGGGAATGTAATCGAATATGAAAATGTGGATGCTTTTTTCAAGGAAGATGAAACTATTCAACGGTGGGCACCAAACTCGGTTACGGAGATAACCCTAAAGTATGCAGGGCAATATCAAGGATTAGCTCCCGTAGGGGTTCCACTTAAATTTAGAGTCGTAATCCCTGCGCAAATTTGCTCAAATGATGAGGTGTTGCATTTTTCACCTAATATTGTTTTGGTTTCAGAATTTGTAGACGTAAAATTTTGATCAATTTTAAAATTTTGATCAATTTTATAATGTTGCATTTATGGCGTCAGCGTCCAGCTTTGGCCGTTAGGCTTTGTAATTCCATGGCATGAGCGCGTCGATGTCGCTGTTTGGCCATCCGTTAGCGATACGTGTGAGTGTCTGAGTTAGCCAAGAGGCTGCCACCAAAAAGGGGTCAGACTCATTTATTGACATTTGAGCTTGGTGGCCTAAGCTGGGGCAAACCACTTTGCCATGGAGATTATATCATGCCGCGTGCGCCGCGCCTGACGCTTGCCGGGGAGGCTCACCATGTGATCCAGCGCGGCAACAACAAACAGGCCATATTCTTCTGTGACGCGGACCGGCAAATGTTTCTGGCCGACCTCAGGGATGGGCTAGCCCGTTATGGTTGTGCTCTGCACGCCTATGTCCTGATGACCAACCATATTCACCTGCTTCTCACGCCGGGGCAGGACGACGCTGTCGGTCAGCTTATGCAGTCGTTGGGGCGTCGCTACGTTGGTTACATCAATCGCAGCTACGGCCGGACCGGCACGCTGTGGGAAGGCCGGTTCAAATCGACAATCGTCGATGCTGAAGACTACGTCATGGCCTGCTATCACTATATCGAAGCCAATCCGGTGCGCGCGCACATGGTGGCGCAAGCAACCGACTATCCCTGGTCAAGTTTTGGCGCGAATGGGCATGGATTGGCAAATTCGCTGATCACTCCGCATCAGGTCTATTCCGAGCTTGGCGCGACGCAAGATGCGCGTCAGGCGCGGTACAGGGCGCTATTTGACGAGGGGCTAGGCGAGGAGATAATCACGCTTCTGCGCGATTCCGCCCAACGCGGCTGGGTCGCGGGCAGCGATCGGTTCCGCCGGCAGATCGAAGCCGCGCTTGGACGTCGGGTCGAGCGGCCGGTGAGGGGAAGGCCGCGCAAGAAACAGGAGGAAGAGGTCAAGGTGGATCATCAGGCGCGGCTGTTGTAAGGTCCGTAATTGACTCTGACCCACT
>NZ_AWGC01000044.1 GCF_000495835.1 Asticcacaulis sp. AC402 | reverse complement strand
CCCACTTTGACTTTGACATTCTTTCCGCAAGGGGACCCCTCCGTCTCGAGCCTCGCCGGCAGGCAGCGCTACGATCTTCGATCTCCGCTTGCTCGCCATGGCACGGGCCACCCCGCTCCCCATCAAAAGGGATGGGGAGGAGAAAAAAGAATATGTTCAATGGTTTCTTCTCCTCCCCATTTCAAATGGGGAGGTGCCGAGCAAGCGAGCCCAAAGGGCGAAGCGCGTCGAGGCGGAGGGGTCTACCTACTGTCGATGTGTCAATCTTTTCGTTGATAGGTATTATACCAAGCGTCATAAAGAATGACGCTTGGTATTCGCATTTTTTCAGCTCAAGCGCCGGACTAGGCGCCCCCCATGGCTCCTCGCACAAGCGCGGGCGCGCCAGAACGTTCTTTGGCGCGCTTGCCAACCCACGATGAGTCAAGGTCGTCGAGGGTTGGTTTTAGCACCCTCCTGCGCAACAGCGACAGTGTCGCCGATCTTCACCTCGAAATCGCCGAGATCATTGTAGCGCGTCACCACACCGCCGCCGTGATCGATGTCCAGCACCTTGCCGAACCAGGGCTCAGCCCTATCAGCACGCGTGACCCGGCCCGCCGCAGACGGCCGTCGATCGGCATGACGAAGGCCCCCGGCTATTGCGCTAACGGGCGGATACTTTCATTCAGCAGCTTCAGCTGGGCGTCGACCAGGAGGGCATTGGGATCATGGCCCGTGCGCGGCAAGATGACGAACGCCTTTTGCGGCGCGGTCAGGCTGTCGAAATAGCGACGCGAAATGTCCGGCAGGGTCAGATAATCCGCTTCGCCCTGTAGCAGGAAGATCGGCACCTTAAACTCCGTGCCCAAGGCCGGCAGGTCCACCTTAGAGAACATGCCGTCGCCTTTCCAGCCGACGAACTGGATATAGGAATAGTCTTCGCCGGCCGTGTAATCGTCCTGCGCCTGAGGCGTCGCGTAGTCCGCTGCGGGTTGCCACCAATCGGCCGGCGCCGGATCGGTCGCCTGGGCTTCGTACTTGCGGTCGATACGGCGCAGGATGCCGAAGCTGCGCGGATCGCTCCACGGCGGAGGTCCGATTTTCTCCAGTTTGGTCAGGCTGTCCTGGTCATCTGACACGCGCGCCCGATCCAGCAGGAAGGCATAGGTGGCCGCCGGATTGTCGCGATAACTCACCATCTGCGCCGAACCGAGATAGGCGGCAAACAGCTCGGGTTCGGCCTTGATCATGTGGATGGCGAGGATGGAACTCCACGACCCGCCCACCAGGATGACCTTACGCTTGCCGACGCGTTGAGTCAGATAGCGCGCGACTTCGATGCCGTCATCGCGCATCTGCGCGATGGTCAAGGGTGTGTCTTCTGACGGCCGGTTCTTGCCCCAGGTCATGCCGGCGCCGCGCTGGTCCCATTGCACGACGGTGTAGTCCGTCTCCCAGCCACCATAGATGGCGTCGGAGAAAGGGCTCATCGGATTGCCCGGCCCGCCGTGGACGATCAGGACGATCGGGTTATCGCAGCGATCACCCTTGATGGTCACCCACTGCGGTATGCCGCCGATCTGCACGAAGCCTTTCTCATCCAGCTTTTGCATCGGCGAGGGGCAGATGTTCTCCGGCTGGATCTGCGCCTGGACGCCGGGGGCCAAAGATAGGAGTACCGCGGACAATACTGTGGTCAGGAAAGCACGATACATGGAATCCCCTTTAAGGCAGGCGGAAGCTAGACCCTCCTGAGGTGACAGGCAAGTGGCCACCGCTATTCGTACCGCGTGTCGCGATGGTCCTTGCGCCATTGCCGCAGGATCGACGGCGTTCACGGGGTTGGCGTCTCGTGTTATGTTGTCCCTGGGCGTTCATCTGTAATTGACTCCGACACAAGTCTTTATACTGATGCGGCGGAGCGTTCCGGGGCTTTTCTGCGAGATTTTGGGTAAGTACATTTGCTTTTAATGACTCTGACCACTTTAAATCTTACGTTACTCGCTTCTAAAATAGAATGGCCTTTGTGCAGATGGAGACGTTCAGAAGAACATAAACCTGTCGAATTTTTTCGTTTATACCCGCCGCACGTTTCAAGATTTTACTCCGTATGAACGCGCCCCGCTCTAAACCTGAGACACGCACTCAAGCGTGCGGATGGCCATGCCCACGGTCCGCGCGCCGGCGTGCTTTCAAATTGATCATATGCCTCAGATTTCCCATCGAACTAACGACGTGGAGAGCCAGGGCCAGATAGCCCTTTTCGTGCAGTGTCTTCAGTGTGGCGGCGTCCATCCCGGCCAGGGCATCAGCGCTGATAGAAAATAGTTCGGGCAGCTTGTAATGCATAGAGTCATCGATCCTGATGTCGATTTCGACGGGAGCAATCAAGCCGGCCGCGTAGAAGGCATCGAACATACTGCCGCTCATCTCGGCGCCTGCGTGAATAACACGGAGGGCTTGAGTGGCTCGTTCGAGCGCAGGAGCATTGCCACCATGGGTAAGGAACAGAGGTTCGCCTTCGCTGCGGCTGATCCTCGGGTGATCGAGATCGACATTAACGACCAGATCGCGCCGCGACTCGCCGCCGCCTTCGTCGGGGCCAAAGCCGATAAGGAAAGGGCCGCGCGTCAGGATGGCGGGGACGTAACGTGCATTCCAGCGGTCCTCGTCCAAATAAAGGTTTTCGTCTTTATCAAGGCCGAGAAGGACAAAGGACTCGAATCCGCCTTCACTGTTCAGGCGGAAAAATATCGGGTATTCGCGCTGCAGGTCGCCGTACTCGGTCGGCACAACCAGCGCCTGGTTGATAATGTCGCCAAGTTCGGCTGCGTGGCGCGTGATGATCTTCAGATCGCGATGTTCGAAATTGTCGAGCGGAACGGGCTGGGCCATGCGTGTATTTCCGTAAGCTACTTCAAGAGAGAAAGGGCCACGATCACGCGCGGCCCTTTCCTTTTGCTGTGACGTTATTAGGCGCTGGCGCCATTAAAACTTGTAGCGAATACCGAGTTGGTAACGCGTATCAAGTTCCTGACCAAAGTACATGTTGGTTGAGTCGCGACCAAATTGGCGGATATGCGCTTTGTTCAAGTTCAGACCTTCCAGCGTAAGTTGGAGGGCTGAGGTCAGCTGATAATTGACCGATGCATCAATCGTGCCGAACGGCTCGGTATAAAGGGGGTCACCCTGGGCGCCGAGGTTGGTAGCACTGATGAATTGATCTCGCCAGTTATAAGAGATGCGGCCCGAGAGCGCCCCCTTATCGTAGATGGCTGTTACATTATATGTATTCGACAGGCCCAGCAGCGGAAACTGCTGCGTACCCGGAGGGGCCGAGTTGTTGAAGCCGATATCGCCCTTGACTGTCGTCAGACTGCCCGAAACGCCGAAGCCAGTATCCGAGAAGAAGTGCTGGAAGGCAAATTCCACACCGTGCAGATTGGCCGTCTTGTTGTTTACCGGAATATTGGTGTCGAACACAAACAGCGGATCGTTGGCGTCAGCCGTGATGTCGTAGGCCGCCAGGGTAGTGTCGACGAAGGTCTGATCCAGGTTCCCACCAACAAGGTGTGATTGGTACTCAGCCGTTGCGGCAGCTACGTTACCGCTATTCTTTACAATAAGAGCGGTCATCGTGAACAGGTTCACGTCGGTCGCACTTTGGCTTATGCCGCTGAGAGCGGTTTTTGCAGTGCCCGAACGGGAACCTGAGGCACCGGAAGATGGGTCACGCAGGCCGAATTGACTCGTCGAGACGCGGCCAGTGCCAACGAAGTTCGCCACGTCCTTGTTGTAGAAACCGAGTGAAACGTAGGAGTCCTTACCATAATACCACTCCACCGAGAAGTCGATATTGCTGGACTCCAGCGGCAGCAGGGCGGGGTTGCCGGAGCTGGCCGTCGGGTTCGTGCCATTGGCCGTCGGACGCGGCGGAGTGTTTACCGTCGTCGTGGCGTACATATTGCCGTAGGATGGACGCGCGATGGTCTTCGAGAATGAAGCGCGGGCGATCATGTCTTCACGGAAGTTCCAGGTGACATCGAGGTTCGGCAACCAATTGGAGTAGCTCGACGCGCCCGAGACTGTAGCAACGCCCGTTCCAAAGGATGTTGTGAAGTCGTTGTCTGCCGTCCAAAGAATAGCTGTCGGGACACTTTGCAGCGCCGATGCCTTGACGTCGGTTTTTTCATAGCGCAAGCCGGCGACGACGCTAGCGGGTTGGCCGAGGAAGCTGCCCTTCATTTGGAACTGGCCGTAGACCGCCTTGATGTCTTCCTCGATAGTGTTGGCTGTAACCGATGCGTTCGGGATCTGCGTATCGTAAAGTGCCGAGCTCGCCAGAGCCTGGTAAATATCGAGCGCGTTGCCACGGAAGGCGATATTGGACTGGCCCGGATCGAAGTCCTGGAAAAGTGAGCCCAGGTCATAGGTTGTTACCAAGCCTGATGCGTACTGGGCGACGTCGCCTGGATTCGAAATACCCCAATCACCGAGAGGTTGATAGGTGCTGCCCGTCGTCGTGCTCATCGTCGACTTGATTAAATCAATGCCAGCATTGAATCGGCTGTCGCCATCGAAATCATAGGCAAACTCCGCCTTGAATTCGTCGACCTGATGTGTCTGGCTGTTCGTCGCGGTGCGGCCAACCTGCGTGCCAACGTCGGCAAGGTCCAACTTGCCGTTGTTGTTGCCCCGGAGGGCGTCGTTGACCGTATATTTCACCACCGGTACGCCCGACCGGAAATCTACGGACTGTTCTGAGACCACGGGCGCGCCAAGAGCAATCTGCACAGAGCTTGTGCCATTTGGATTGTTCGGTGAAGCTTCCCCCTTCGAACTGTGAGCGTCGACGGTCAGACTCGCCCTGTCATTGATGTCCCACTTGGCATTGACGCCGAACGACTGCAGCGTGCTTTTTTGCGCATTCAATTGCTGTTCAAAAGCAATGTCCTTTACGCCATTTAAGTTTTCCTGCAGGTAGACTGCATTATAAATGCCGGATTCGCCTTTTTCAAATATGATCTGGTCGAACGGGCGATTAAACCAGTTTGTTTGCTCGGCGCGTTGCTCGGAGCCTTCATTGCTGACGTAGAGTGCATCTGCGGTGATCAGCAAGGACTCAATGGGTCGGAACTGCATCGTCGCACCGACGTTTGTGCGCTTGTTATGCGTTTGCGACAGGGCGTAGCGGCCGTCATTGGGATAGGCCACATAAGAACCCGCTGGAGGCGCGTTGGTAATCTGCGTCAGCAGAGTTGTTTGGTTCGACGCATAACGGAGCCGACCACTGCTTGGGGAGTAGAACTGTGCGACAGGGTCCAGGTTCCAGTTGTTCTCTGTGGTTTGACGCGTCGCAACGTCCTTTTCGGTGTATTGCCCGAACAGGCTGATACCAAATGACTTAGCGTCGTTGGCCCAGTTGTAGGTGCCGGTCAGTTCCGGTGTCCATGCTTTTCCGTCGACCATATTGTCGCCGTGAAGTGCCTTGGCGCCGAGTGTGCCGCGACTGCCTGGCTTTCCGTTTAGCGGGCGCAGAGTCTTGATATTCAGCGTGGCACCGATACCGCCCGAAGCGATGTCTGCTTTGCCAGTCTTGTAGACTTCAAAGCCGCTGACGCTGTCCGAGGCGATGTTCGAGAAGTCGAAGTTGCGCGAACCGCCACCGGCATAGGGATTGCCTGTACCGATCAGGTCGATGCTGGCGGTCGGCATAACGCGGCTGTTCAGAGTCACCAGGTTGAAGCCAGGGCCGAAGCCGCGGACCGTAACCTTCGAGCCCTCACCGTTGACACGGTCGATCGAGACACCCGGGATGCGCTGAACCGATTCGGCCAGGTTGGTGTCAGGATACTTGCCGATGTCTTCAGCCGAAATGGCTTCGACGACGCCGACGGCGTTCTTTTTGATGTTCATCGAGCGTTGCAACGCACCGCGAACACCAGTGACAACTACGACCGTGTTGTCTGCTGGTTCCGTTGTCTGGGCGAATGCCGGGGCCGTCATTGCACCCAAGGCCAAGGCGGAGACGCTGCAAAGAACTGCTTTGCGCACAAGCCCTCGAACCCGTTGATTCGAAATTACATCGTTCATTTTTTCTTCTCCCATGTTGATGAAAACACTCTCCTGCTCCCGATCGCTTTTGCGGCCTGTTTTTCAGCATTGATACGCGCGGGGGCAGCTCATTCCGGGCGCTCAAAAGCGTGACCGGATATCCGTGTGCGCGGAGGCTGTTTCTCCTTGCGCTTGCGTCCCTCACTCTGAAGCTTTTGACTTGCCCCGTTAGGATGGGGCCGTCAGCTTCTCTTAAAATTGGCGGCACAGCTCAAAGCGTTGCCGTTAATGGCTTCCAAAAATCGGGGCCGCCTCGAATTTTTTTCGGCGGCCCCAGAAAGTTGGGAAGCGACCAACCTATATCCGTAAAATGGTAACGTTGTCAATTTTTACACGTTTTCTCCGCAAATCTCTTATCAGCATTGGTAAAATGCCTGATGAATGAGTCATTACGTGATATTTCTCGATAAGAAAACGTTGCCATTTGCCTGGTTTTTTTGCGCGACTCACATTGGCACCTATTTTCAATTTTTTGCTCACATATGAAAACGTTACCATCGCGTCCTATTGAAATTTTTGGACACGTCGCCCCCCTCTGTTTCGGCAGCGGCCGTCTTTTATCCAGGAGGAACGAGATTGCAGCCCCCCCCAACCCGAAAAATCGAGGCCATTCAAAGCTGAAACTTTCCCCTGTAATCCCCTCAGTCCGCCTTAAAGACGATGCAGCACGACGCCCTTGCTCACATTCCCAGCCGCATGTTAATCAAAAGAACAACGGTTTTGGGAGGTGCCGATGCAATTGTCGATGCGTTACGGTCTCGCCGGCATTGGTGGATTGATACTGTTGTCAGCCGTGCAATGGCTTCGGGATCAGCCGATGAGTCTGGATCCTTTCGGCGCATATCTCGCCGGGGTGACACCGAACTTTGCTGCGGCGATCGCCATATGTTTCGTTCTGCTGAGCATCTGGGCAAGTCACAGGCGCGACACCAACGTCACCTATATGAGGAGTCGATTTCTGGTCTGTGCAGCGATCAGCGGCCTTGGACTGATCGGCTGGGAACTCGTTCAAAGGACGAGTCAGCGGTTCGTCTTTGACATCCACGACATGCTCGCGACGCTCGCGGGTATCGGCACATCTGCGCTTGTCTTTTTCATCATAACGCCGAACACATCGGACAAAAGCGATATCGAAGAGCAGGACGCGGCACCGTAGGGCGCGATACGATAGGAATCACGCTAAAGGAGCTCACGAGTTTTCAGTGAACATGTTAAGCGGCGATTGCCGCGTTGCGTTACGCGGTGCGCTACACCTGGGATGATCGTTCGCGCTATCCAGGCTATTGCAGCCTCCCCATGGAAAGTTTGTCACGTCAAAGACAAGAGAGCAGCTCATATCGTGTCAGCGAAATCTCCCACGCAAAACTGCGTAAACTGATCACACTAGAGGCTGAACCTCACGATGTCGGACCTCATCCGTTCGTGTTATAGCCGGCATCGACATAGATCACCTGGCCGCTGATGCCCGACGCCTTGTCGGTGACCAGAAACGCCGCCGTTTGGCCAATCTGCTGAAGTGTCACCAGGCGCTGCAACGGTGATTTCTCCGCCGCCGTGGCTAATAGCTCATCGAGGTGGCTCAGTCCCGACGCCGCTCGGGTTCGGACCGGTCCGGTCGACAGGGCGTTGACGCGAATGTTGGACGGTCCGAGATCATGCGCCAGATAGCGCACGGACGCCTCCAGGGCGGCCTTGACCGGCCCCATCAGATTGTAGTTGGGAACGACCTTTTCGGCGCCGTAAAAACTCATGGTCAGGATGGATCCCCCGTCGACCATCAGCGGTTCTGCCCGCCTGGCCAGCCGCATCAGCGAATGGCAGGACACATCCATCGCCATGGCGAAACCTTCGGCGGAACAGTCCGTAAGTCGGCCCTGCAGGTCGGCTTTCGGGGCAAACGCGATCGAATGCAGGATAAAGTCGAGCCTGCCCCAACGTTCCGCGATCATCGCAAACACCTGGTCCATCTCATCAGCCGAAGTCACGTCCAGGGGCAGGACGATAGACGCGCCCAACCTGTCCACCAGGGGTTCAATGAATTTGAAGGTTTTTTCATTCTGGTAGGTGATTGCCAGGTCGCATCCCATGGCGTGGAACGCCTGTGCGCAGCCCCAGGCCAGAGAGTTCTCGTTTGCCAGACCGACAATCAGCCCCTTCATAGTGTGCTCCATTTTCTTCAAACCGTGCGCACGTACGCTGGAGAGATGCAAGCGACGCAGGTGACCCGGAGCAAAAATCGCAACGGCTTGCGGCGATAGTTTTCACTTGCTTCCGAGATTAGATTTCGGGGGCAAGATTTCGGGGGCAGGTTGTCAAATGTTCAAATAATTTCAGGCTATCGTCTTTCGATGCCGGCTCTTGTCTTGGCTTCGGCCCACGCTACTGGGGTGAGAGTCTGCGACCTCGGCCATCACCCCGCCGATTAAACTTGCTAACTCGCGGCAGCGGATGCTGGTGCTGGCTTCACGTCCGCCGGCTTCATCAGGTAATAGCGGAACCGGAAACTGGCTTTCAGCAGGTGATCGGCCACCAGCCTGCGTTCATCTGCCGACAAAGCCGCCATACCTTCGATCAGGGCGCGTTCGACCTTGGCGCGGGCCTGGTCTTCGTAGCTGCGCGCCTCTTCCGACAGGGCGGCGATACGCGCCGGTTCATAGGGATCGGTCGCCGCCAGGCGGGCCGCTTCGGCGCGCAGGTCGCGTGCCTTGGCCATGTCCTGTTCACCGCTCAAGGCCGACTGCTTGATCAAACCCTTGATCCGCGCCTTTGTTTCCGGCGGCATGTCCTTGGTGGCCTTGTCCCAGGTCGAGGCCATCGGCGGCCGCGCCCTGGACTTGCAATGCTCCTTGACGACATAGGCGCTGCCGCCCATCGCCGCCAGCAGGAAGAGGTTGAGGACAACGGACGCGCCCAGGGCCCACTTTATCTTGCCGGACGCCATCCTACCCGTTCTCCATCTCGTCGCCGAGTTCGATCATCTGGGCCTGTTCCAACACGGTCTGAGCGCGCAGTTCGTCCAGGCTGCGCAGGCTGACATTGATGCCCAGGACCGCGCCGGCCAGGCAGGCGGCCAGGCCTGCACCGGCCCAGAAGACGGCTTGACGCCGAGGTCTTGCCGGCATGATGCCGGTCACATCATTGGCGGCGATCATCTTCGCCACGGTCTGGAAATGCAGGCGTTCGGTAACAGCGACCTCGTCGACCACGCTCAACATGTCATCGAGCGCCTTAGCATCGGCCAGCCATTGCGCCGCCTCCGGGTTGGATCCGGCAAGGGCTTGGGCGTCCTGACGCTCGCCGTCCGGCCACCGTGCAGAATTGGCGCCATAGGCCTCGAGAATGTCCCGGAATCGCCGGGCCGCCATGACTTCGTTACGCATCACTCACCTTCCTGCCTGGCATCCAAAAACTTTGGTCCAGGCTTGGGCACAGGCTTGGGGTAAACATCAGATCCGGCGACACTGCCGGATTTTTCTTCAACGGGATTGAGCCGCGACCGCAGGGTGCGCCGCGCTCGCGACAGCAAACTCTCCAGGGCCTCGACACTGACCTCCATCAGGGCTGCGGCTTCGATATTGGACAGTTCCTGATAATAACACAGGGTTATCGCAACGCGCTGGCGTTCCGGCAAGGCCTTTAACGCGGTTTGCAACGCCGCGGCATTCTGAGCCTGTTCGATGACCGCAACGGCGCCGGGTGCACTGTCGACGATTTCGACGTCGTCGGTCGAGACCTGATCGCGGCGGCGGCGCAAGCGATCGTAACACAGGTTGAGCGCCACCCGGTGCATCCAGGTATCGATCCGCGCCCTGCCCGGCACCCAGTCGCGCGCCTGTTTCCAGGTCCGCACCAGGGTTTCCTGGGCAACGTCCTCGGCTTCGACCGGATCGCCGAGCATGCGCCGCGCCAGCGACAACAGCCGCGGCAGCTTGCGCGTCACCAGCACCGACACGGCGGCGGTATCACCGCGACCGATGCGCTCAAGCAGGGTTTCGTCCGGATCGCTGTTCACACGCGTGGTCTCCCCGCCCAGCACGGAAACCGGGCGCCCGGCCTCGCGCCGGTCAATGGGCGGCAGACTTATACGTAGGTTCACGGGCATCGGCCTTATATCCTTAACACAGGCAAGCCTGGGTCACGATGACCAAATCTGGGAAGTTGTTTCTGGAGAACGAGCGTAAACGGCATTGCGTTAACTTAAGTCCAAGCACCGAACCCATTTTCGATCTTGTACTTGTACGGAGCATAACCGTGTTTCCGTCGAAAGCTGGCGGGAAAGAAATTATGCGGCATGACTGTCCGAACGAAAGTCGCCCCACCACCACCCCATCACGCGAAGCGCGCGGGGAGGTATAATTACGCACGAACGATCTTCTCGAACGCCGCCCGCGCGCGCTTGCGCAGGTCCTTAAGCTTCTTTTCCAGGGTATCGAGCCGGCGCGTATGGACGGCGCGCGCCAGCTTGCGCTGGAAGGCTTCGGGCTCGTTGTGCGGGTCGTCGGTTTCCGTCAGCGACACGCGCATGACCTGCGCCAGGGACTGCTGAACCCGCCAGGCCGCGGCCAGGGCCTCGATCTCTTCGGCCGGGGCCAGACCGGCGCGCTGCATGGCCGACAGGGCCTGCAAGGTTCCAACGCGCAGGGGACCGCCGTCGGCAGCGTGGATCAGCTGCAGGTACTGGGCGGCGAATTCGCAATCAACCTGACCACCGACGACAAGCTTGAAATCCCAGAAGCCCTTGGCCGGCCGTTCGCGCTCCATCAGGGCCCGCATGTTGAGCACCTCCAGCGCCGTTTCACCCCTGGGCCGCTGGCGGCGCAGGATGGTCTCAATTTTCAGCCGCACCAGATCAGCAAAGTCGGCCGACGACGACCACACCACACGCCCCCGGGTCAGGGCCTGGAACTCCCAGGTATCGGCGCCACGGGTGTAATAGTTTTCGAACGCCGCCAAAGACACCGCCACCGGCCCCTTGGCGCCGGTCGGCCGCAACTTCATGTCGATCTCGTACAGCGCGCCTTCGTGGGTCGGCGCTGACAAGGCGGAAATCAGGCGCTGGGTGAAACGGGCGAACCAGGTTTCCGGCGCCCAGCTTTTGACGCTGGAGACACCTGAGGGGTCCTCGGGCAGATAGACCGCCATCAGGTCCAGGTCCGAGGTGGCGGTCATTTCCTGCGAACCCAGCTTGCCGAGCGCCAGGATGGCGACCTGGCCATCCAGCCGGCCGGCCTGGCGCTTTATATCTTCGACGCAAAGGGGCGCCAGATGGTTGATGCAGGCATCGGCAAGACGGGCATAGGCGCCACCGGCGGCTTCGGTCTCCAACCGACCGGACAGGATCTGCATGCCGATGCGGAACTGCTGTTCGCGACAGACCCGGCGAAGCGCATTCATCACGGCCTCGAGATCGTCGGGCACGCGTTCGACTTCTCTGGCCACCTCACGCGCCACAATGGCGTCCAGTTCCTCGCCCAGGGGGTCGAAGAAGCCGGCGTCCAGCATGGCGTCGAACGAGGTCGGGTGGCGCGCCAGCATCTGGGCCAGGCGCGGCGAAAAGCCCATGATCTCAACGATCGACCGGAACAGTTTCGGATTGGCCAGGAACAGCGACTGGATCTGGACCCCGGCGTTCAGGGTGACAAAGAAGCGCGAGAAGCGGGTAAAGGCGATCGACGGCGTGCCGGTCTCGTTCAGCGCTTCCAGAAGGCGCGGCACCAGGCGGGTGAACAGTTCGCGGCCGCGCTCCGACCGCGTCGCCGGGATGCGGCCATGGTGCCAGGAGCGGATGGTCGCCGATACCTGTTCCGGATGATCAAAGCCCATCCGATGCAGGGTCTTGAGGGTCTCGGGGTCGTCCTCGACGCCGGTAAAGACCAGCGAGCCGAAGCTGGACGACAGGGGTTCGGACTCGCTGAACAGTTCGCCATAGTGGGCATTGACCAGGCGCAGTGTGCGTGACACGGCCAGGTCGAAGCGCGACAGGTTGGAAAAACCTGACAACACCGCGACCGGCAGGCGGCCTTCGTCGGCTTGCGGCAGTTCGTGAGTCTGCTCGTCGTGGATCATCTGGACGCGGTGTTCCCAGTCGCGCAGGCGGCAATAGGCCTGTTTCAACTCCTTGGCGACAGCGGGCACCAGATGACCAGCGCGGCGCAGGGCGTCCAGGGCATCGAGCGTGCGGCGCGACCGCAGCGACGGGTCTCGGCCACCCAGTATCAGTTGCTGGGTCTGGGCGAAGAACTCGATCTCACGGATGCCGCCAGCGCCCAGCTTGAGGTTGGCGCCGGCCGGATCCAGGCGTTCGTCGACATGGTGGACGTGGATCTGGCGCTTGATCGAATGGACGTCGGCAATCGCCGGATAGTCAAGGCTGCGGCGCCAGATGAACGGCGTGAGGTCGGTCAGGAACTGGCGCGCCTCTGTCATGTCGCCAGCGATCGCCCGGGCCTTGATGAAGGCGGCGCGTTCCCAGTTCTGGCCGACCGATTCGTAATAGTGGAGCGCAAACGGCACGCTGACCACCGTTGGCGTCGACGACGGGTCCGGACGCAGGCGCAAATCGACGCGGAAGACGTAGCCGTCCCCGGTGCGTTCACTGAGCAGGGTCGAGACGGCACGCGCCACCCGGTCGGCGAACGTCTGGGCATCAACCTGGGTATTGATCGGTAGCTTGGCCAGGTCGCAGAAAAAAGTGATGTCGATGTCGGACGAATAGTTGAGCTCGCCAGCGCCGTGCTTGCCCATGGCCAGGACGAACAGTCCCGGCAATATCCCGCGTTCGCCACGCTCGGAGGGCACCAGGCGGCCCTTATCGGTTTCGTCGCGCACCACCAGGGCCAGGGCGGCACAGGTAACGGCGTCGGCGAAGCGGGTCAGGGCGGCGGTGACATGGTCGAGATTCCAGACGTCACCGAGATCGGCCAGGGCGGTCAGGAGATGGGTGTCGGCCTTGAGGTGGCGCAGAATCTTCTTGGCGGCTGGAATGTCCAGCGTGCCCATGGTCATGGCCTGCTGCTCGACCGCCTCCGTGGCCAGCAGGATGGCTTTGAGGCGCGCTTCGGGCGCGGTGATCAAGGTTTCGCGCAGGCGCTGGGGGTCGCGGCGCATCAGGCTGGCGAGATAGGGCGAAGCGGCGACAATGGGCAGCAGAGCGGGTTCGGCCGTTTTCAGGACGTCGGCCCAGCCTTCAGCGCGGGCGACCTCCTGCAGCGTCTCCATGACGTAGGCCGAACCGGATTCGTTAAGCACCGGACCGCAAGGGTGCAGCCGGTCGACCAGCGCTGAAAACAACACATCCGCCATGGTAGCCTGGTAAAGCCTCTCCTGGTTCCCGCCGCAGTCGCCTGCGCCGTCGTTGCTGAGTAATGCAAAAACAAGTTAAGCGAAACCGTTTCTTGGATTTCGTTTTGGGAAACGACCCATTTCACAGCACCTGTGAACCGCCGAGCAGCGGCTCATCATGCAAAAAGGTGGCCGCTACGCGGCAGGTTCAGTCAAACCCCTATACCGCCGGCAAGACCAGTGCGGTGCGCAGGCCCGGCCCCTGGTTCTTATAGACCCCCGGCCCCTCGTCGATGACCAGCCGGCCCTTATGCGCGACCGCCACCGCCTCGACCATGGCCAGGCCAAGGCCCACGCCCGGCAGACTGCGCGAATTTTCCAGCCGCACGAAGCGCTCGGCAATCCGCGACCTGTCCTTTTCCGGCACGCCCGGCCCCGTATCGGTAATCGAAAACTCTACCTCGCGCTGGGACGTTCGGCGCAGACGCAGCGTAATCCCGCCCTCCGGGGTGTATTTCACGGCATTGTCCAACAGATTGGCCAGGGCCTGCGCCAGGAAGTCGCGATTGCCCACGGCCTTGACGCCGCGCTCAATCTCCGCTGCGAATTCCAGCCCGCGATCGGCGGCGACCAGTTCGTACAACTCGGCCATATCGTCGGCCAGGGCGGTGGCGTCGAACGGCACCTGCTCTGGCGCGCCGCCCGCGGCCTGAAGTCGCGATATGGCGAACACCGTCTGGAAGGTGCGGAGCAGCTGGTCGGTTTCTTCAAGCGCCTTGGCCAGGGCCTCACGCGCCTGAGACGGGTCTTTCTCGACATCGATCAACGACACTTCCAGCTTGGAGCGCAGCCGGGACAGGGGCGAACGCAGGTCGTGGGCAATGGCGTCGCCGGCATATTTGAGGTTGCCCATGGTCTTTTCCATGCGCGCCAGGGTCTGGTTGATGCGGATTCCGAGCGCGTCGAATTCGTCGCCGGTGTCGCGCACCGGAATCCGCGCCTTCAGGTCGCCTTCCTGAACGCGTTCCAGTACCGTCGTCACGCGGTGGACCGAGCGCGAAACCTCCTGGTTGATCAAGGTGCCTGCAAACAGGCCCAGGATGATGACCAGGATACCGCCACCGACAGCAGCCTTGACCTCTTGCTGGAAGTTATGGTCGGCAAAGCTCATATCCATGGCGACATAGACCAGGAAATCGTCGCCCATTTTGACGATGCGGCCCTGGTAACGGCAACATTCGGCGTCGTTGGGTGAGCGGCTGAAGACGTTGACCGAGGCCTCAGTCCCGCCGGAACTGAGCATGTTGAGCCCCGCGGCAATCATGTAGTCGGGCAGGTCGCGGCCTTCCATGCGGGCGCGCGGGTTCTGGGCCAGGACCTGGCCGGAACCGTCGAAAGCCCCCTTGGCGAAGACCCATTCGACGGCGTCGTCGGCCAGGATACGGCCGACCACGGCCGCCTGACCCTCGGCGGCCTGAACCTCCCGTAGAACCTTCATGCGGGCTTCGATAGAACTGTTGCCCCAGGCGCGCGATTCCGTTGACGTTGCGAGATAGATGTAGCCGAACACCAGAACGGCAACGAAGACGTAGACGCTCAGAAAGACCAGGGTCAGGCGGAACGGCGTCTGGCGGAAGAAGTTGGGCTTGAAGATGTTGAGGCTGAACAGGTCAACCCGGCCCAGGGCCGAAACACGCTGGCGCAGGTCCGAAATGGGATCAGGCATGGGCGGGCTCCTCTGCCAAGTTGTGTATCCGTCAGTTTCGCCCTTTTATACCTCCCCGCGCTCTTCGCGTGGGGAGGTATAGACCGGCATCACGCCTTCAACTGATAGCCTTCGCCGCGCACGGTGTGCAGCATCGGCCGGTCGAAGTCCTTGTCCAGCTTGGAGCGCAGGCGCGAGATGTGGACGTCGATGACATTGGTCTGCGGGTCGAAATGATAGGCCCAGACCTTTTCCAGCAACATGGTGCGGGTCACGCTCTGGCCGACATGACGCATCAGGAATTCCAGCAGCTGGAACTCGCGCGGCTGTAAATCTATGACCTTGTTCTGACGCTTCACCACGCGCGAAATCAGGTTCATTTCCAGGTCGCCAACACGCAAAACGGTGTCGACTGAGTCCTTGTCCTTGCGACGCGCCAGAGCCTCAACGCGGGCGACCAGTTCGGTCAGGGCATAGGGCTTGACAAGATAGTCATCGGCGCCGGCGCGCAGGCCCGACACCCGGTCCTCCAGCTCGCCCAGAGCTGACAGGAACAGCACCGGCACATCGGTGCCTTCGCTGCGCAAGTGCTGCAACATGGTGACGCCGTCCATCACCGGCATCATGCGGTCCAGAATGATGACGTCGGGCATTTCGGCCTTGATGGCCTCAAGGCCCTGCTGACCATCGCCGGCCAGGCGCGCCTCGATGCCGGCTTCTTTCAGGCCGCGCTGCATGTTGGTTGCCGCTTCGTTGTCGTCCTCGACGATCAAGACCTTCATCCATCTGCCCCATGATTGGTAATTCAACCAGCTATTAGCGCGAGTCTTAGCGGGAAGCCCGTTAAAAATTGGACAGGCTGGACCAAGAAAAAAGCCCTCCGCGAACGGAGGGCTTTGATCCAATGGGCAATGGTGAGCTTACGGCTTTGGCGTTTCCGCCGGCGCCTTGGGCTTTAGAGACAGCGGCAAAGGAATATTGCGGCCGTCGCGGTTGACCAGCAACAGGATGCTGGGGCGGCCGGCCTTTTGCAGGTCGCCGACGATCGACTTGAACTGCGTTTCCGACGCGACCGCTTCGTTGTTGGCCAGGACAATGACATCTCCCGGACGCAGGCCCTTTTCAGCGCCGTCCGAGGTCTCTTCCAGATCGGTGATAACAATGCCGTTGACATCGGCACTAACGCCGAACGCCTTGCGGACCTCCGGCGACAGCGCCTTGACGCTCAGGCCGATCACCGGGGCAGCGCCGCCTTCGTTGCTGGACGAAGACGAACTGTCGCTGCCGCCACCGTTGAGGCCACGGGCCAGATCCGATTCGGACGGACGCAGGGCAGCCGTAACTGTGACCTTGACGATCTTGCCGCTACGCAGGACGTCCACCGTGACCTTTTCACCGGCCTTGATGTCGGCGATGCGGCGAGTCAGGTCGGTCGGGCTCTTCACCGGCGCGCCGTTGACCGTCTTGACGATGTCGCCGACCTGCAGGCCGGCCTTTTCGGCGGGGCCGCCGCGGGTCGTTTCAGCGACATAGGCGCCGGTCGTGTCCGTGATATTCAGCGCTTCCGAGATTTCCTTGCTGACCGGCAGGATCGACACTCCGATATAGCCGCGGGCGATGGAGGCCCCCGTCATCAGTTGCTTGGTAATCTTGTTCGCTGTCTCGGCCGGAATGGCGAAGCCGACACCAGCATTGGCGCCCGAAGGGGTGACGATGGCGGTGTTGACGCCGATCACCTTGCCATACAGGTCAAAGGTCGGTCCGCCCGAGTTGCCCCGGTTGATGGCGGCGTCGATCTGCAGGTAGTCGATATAGCTGGTGCCGCTTTCACGCAGGTCGCGGCCATAGGCAGACACGATACCAGCCGTCGCAGTGTTGGAGAAGTTGAAGGGATTTCCGACGGCGACGACCCAGTCGCCGACGCGGGGCTTGCGATCCAGCTCCCAGCGCACGAACGGGAAGTCCTTGCCCTCGACCTTGAGCACGGCCAGATCCGTCGCGGGGTCGCGGCCGATGACGGTCGCCTTCAGTTCCTTGTCGTTGGTCAGCTTGACGATAATCTCGCTGGCGCCTTCGACGACGTGATTATTGGTGACGACATAACCGTCGGCCGAAATAAAGAATCCTGAACCGGCGCCGCGCACTTCCTGTTCGCGGCCGCCTTCGGGATCCTGACCCGGAAAGCTGAAACCCGGGAGAGACGGAATTCCGGCATCGACCTTGACCTTGCCCTTGGTCTCGATCGAGACCACGGCCGGCGACACGCGCTCGATCATGTCGGCGAAGGACATGGGGGCGCCATTGGGCGGCTTGACGGGGGTCAGGTCGGCGGCCTTGAGCAACTGGGCGCCGTCATAACCGCCCGGTGCGTGATTCAGACCGGTCATGGCTGCGGCCGACATGCCGGCGGCCAGGACCAGACCCAAGGCGGTTCCGCCGAGGAAAGACTTGTTCTTGAGTAACGATTTCAGATTCATGTTGCCCAAACTATTGCGAATCCCCATGGGTACTACCTAATTCCCTGCGGCATATATGTGCTTCAGACTATCTGAGCGCTTCGCGGCCGGATGACAACCATCCAGGCGAATAAATTTACCACCCGCGCAGCTTAAACAAACCGCTGAGGCAAAATCGTGACATCAATCGTCAGCTTTCATGATTTCGCGAAGTTTTTCGGTTTCTTCCGGGCTCAATTCGTAAGTCCTTGAGGTTTTTTGCTTTTTGCCTAGCCAAAAGAGCAGACCCGCACCCAGCAGGACAATAAGCGGCGGCAGGACCCACAGCAGAAGGTTGGACGCGGCGAATCGCGGGCGAAACAGGACATAATCGGTGTAACGCGCCCGCAGTTCCTCGCGGATCCGGACGTCGTCCTTGCCGGCAGCGATATCCTCACGGATCAGGCGGCGCATGTCAGCGGCGATCGGGGCAGTGGAGTCGGCAATACTCTCGCTCTGGCACTGGATGCAACGGACCTCACGAAACAGGGCTTCAGCCCGGGCTTCGTCCTGGGCCGGATCGGCCAGGGCTGGCGTCGTTGCCAGAAGAAGGCAGATTGGAACCACGAATGAACGCGAATAAACGCACATCGACCGAAGGGCCGCCAGCATCGCGCTTCCAACGGCACGCGGGCGTCGGAGTAAGCCGAAATACTCGCGCTTATCTGCGTTCATTCGCGGTTCCAAACCTCTGACCATCACGTTTCCACCTTTCCGGCCGACGTGTCTTCGGACGGACGCGGCTTCGCTTTGGTGGGCACACCCAGACGCAGGCGCCGGTCGGCGAGGGATACCAGCCCGCCAAGGGCCATCAGCAGCGGCCCGAGGAAGATCAGCCGGACCCACGGATTATAGAAGAAGCGGACGTGCCACGCGGCCCGGCCATCGGGCAGGGTCTGGGGCTGAGCCATGACGATATACAGGTCCGACAAAGGGGTGAAACATAGCCAGACCTCGCTCTGCGACGAACCTGATGCCCCGTAGTAGCGCCACTGCGGTCGCGCTTCGCACACCCGCTTGTTGTCGTCGCGGACGCTGAATACACCGCCCTGGGCGTCGTAATTGCTGGCCGTGGCGGCAAAAGTGTCGTCAAAAGTCAGGTTGTACCGTCCGGTCTTGAGGGTGTCGCCGACCGCCATGACCTGGGTTGCGCCCTGTTTAGCATGGGTTTCAACCACCGCACCCAACACAAAGACGCCTAGACCGATATGGGCCAGCAGCATGCCCCAGGTCGACAGGGGCAGGCCCGTAGCCCGCTTAAGTTTGCCTTCGGTACGGTCCCAAAGAAATTTGAACGAACCGAAGATCAGCCAGAAACCGGCCAGCAGGCCAATCAGATATTGCGCCTGCGACCACCACGACGCACCGCGATACAGCACGAGCCCGACCGCAGCCGCCAGGGCCGCGAAGCCGAAGGTCAATCCAAGGCGCTGCAACACGCCCTTCAGGTCGGCACGCCGCCACGCCATCAGGGTCGAGATCGGGATCAGCAGCAAGGCTACGATCATGATCGGCGCGAAAACGGCCAGGTAATAGGGTTCGCCGACCGACATGGTCTTGTTGAACACGGCCTGCATCAGGATCGGATACAGGGTGCCCAGGAACACGGAGCAGAGGGCGGCCGACAGTAGCAGGTTGTTCAACACCAGGGCGGTTTCGCGCGAGACAGGGGCAAACAGACCGCCGGGCTTAAGATCCGGCGCACGCACCGCAAACAGGGCAAAGCCCGCGCCCGCGGTCACCAGCAAGATCGCCAGCAACAGGATGCCGCGCTGCGGATCAACGGCGAAGGCGTGGACCGAGGTCAGCAGGCCCGAGCGCACCAGGAAGGCGCCCAGCATCGAGAAGGTAAATGCCAGCAGTCCCAGGAACACCGTCCAGGCCTTCAGCGCGTCACGCTTTTCCATGACGATGGCTGAGTGCAGCAGGGCCGTCGCCGCCAGCCACGGCATGAAGGAGGCGTTCTCGACCGGATCCCACGCCCACCAGCCGCCCCAGCCCAGTTCGTAATAGGCCCAGAAGGCACCAACCGTGATGCCGGCGGTCAGGAAGCTCCACGCCACCAGAACCCACGGCCGGATCCAGCGCGCCCAGGCGCGATCAAGCCGGCCTTCGATCAGGGCAGCGACGGCGAACGAAAATACCACCGAGAAGCCGACATAGCCGAGATAGAGCATGGGCGGGTGGAAGGCCAGGCCCGGGTCCTGCAGCGCCGGATTCAGCGACAGGCCCTGCAGGGGAGCGGCTTCCAGCATCCAGACGCGATTTGGGTCCTCGGCCAGGCGCCACAACGGATTGGAGCTGAACAGGGTGAAACCGGTAAAGGCCGCCCCCAGAAGACCCTGGACACCCAGGGCCTTGTGCTTGAGGCCAGCCGACAGGCCGCCGCCGCGCAGGGTGATCATGGCGCCGTAGACCAGCAGGATCAGACACCACAGCAGCATCGAGCCTTCATGCGAACCCCAGGCGCCAGTTATTTTATACAGCAGCGGCTTGTCGGTATGCGAATGCTGATAGACGTTCACTACGGAAAAATCTGAACGGACGAAAGCGGTGACGAGCATGGCAAAGGCGCCGATGATGGCCACGGCGGCCGCCAGGGACAGGCCTTCGCTGTAGCGTTCCAGCCCGGGCCGGCGCAGCCCGGTGGCGACCACCGCGGCCTGGGCGATGCTGAGCATGAAGGCCAGGACAAGGCAGAAGTTGCCGATTTCTGCGGTCATGATCCAAACGGCCTTGGCGGTTGGACGGATGTACTCATGCCGGCCTCGGGACGCCACTCGCCTTGCTTCTTCAACTCGTCCTGAACATTCTTTGGCATGTATTCCTCGTCGTGCTTGGCCAGGACCTCGGTGGCCCGCAGCGACGCCGCGCCGGTGACCTTGCCTTCACACACCACGCCCTGCCCTTCGCGGAACAGGTCGGGCAGTTCGCCCTTGTAGCTGACGGCAACCTCTTTGAGCTTGTCCTGGACGGTAAAGCTGATGGCGCCATCACCGGAACGCACCACGGTGCCCGGCTTGACCAGGCCGCCCAGGCGAACCGTGTCGCCAACCGAAACCTGCGCCTCCAGCAGCTGCGCCGGTGTGTAAAAATAAACCACCGTACCACGCAAGGCATAGAGGCTAAGGCCCACAGCCAGGGCCAGTGCCGGAGCAGCCACCAGGAAGATCGTCAATCTGCGGCGCGCTTTAACCGACTTAGGCCAAAGGTTCATTGCACGGCCTCCGCGCGCCGCATGATTCGTTGCGCTAACGCCGTCGGACGGCCCCGTACGCTCCTTGAGCGCGGGCGCGCTTTAACAGACCTGGGCCACCAACTCATTGCACGGCCTCCGCGCGCCGCATGATTCGTTGCGCTAACGCCGTCGGACGGCCCCGTACGCTCCTTGAGCGCGGGCGCGCTTTAACAGACCTGGGCCAAAGGTTCATTGCGTTGCCTCCGCACCTACGGCCTGTTGCGACTTGGCCAGGATAGCCTGGGCCACCTGCGGACGCGCAAGATAATGGGCCTGCATTTTGGCAAGCGCCTTTGCATGCGCGCCGGCGTCGCCCAACACATTGTAGGAGCGCAGGAGGCGCGCCCAGCCATCGGCGTTTTCAGGATCGGCATCGAGTGACGTTTGCAGACCCGCGACCATGCCGGCGATGCGTGTCCTGGTGGCGGCCTCGGTGGCCTGGGCGATGTCGACGGCCTGCAGTTCGGCCGCGACCATCGACCGCCAGGTCGTGTCTGGCGGAAGGTTGTCCATAGCGCTGCGGAAACTGGCGCGCGCCGCATCGAACTGGCTGGTTTTCACCTGATGGAGGCCCAGATAGTAGAGGGCGCGGGGATCGTTCGGGTTGCGCTTGATGGCTTCACCGAAGGCCTGAAGGGCTTCAGCATTGCTGGTCCCACCGGCCGTCAGGGTGACGGCCTCGCCCAGGGCCGACCATTCAACGAAGGTCTGCGGCGACAAGCTTCTGGCGCGTTTGTAGGCCTTCATACCCTCATAAGCGTTATTCGTCGCGACCTGGAGCCGTCCCAGCCACAGCCAGTAGTCGGGCTGCTGGCCGAATTCCGCCTCGCCCTGACGCAGGACGGCAACCATGACCTGAGGCGGCACCGATTCGGGGGACTCCTGGGCCATGCGCGTCCAGCGTGCCTGTCTTTCCTTGTACGGCTGGTCCGGCATGCCGGGGTGTCCGATGACCATATAGAGTCCGAAGGCCGCCGCCGCCGTGACGGCCGAAATCATGACGCTGTGGGGCATACCAGCGGTTTGGGCGGTTTGGGTGGTTTGGCCGTCCCCGGCTTTCAACAGGGCGCGGGCGGCCTCGACCCTTTCCTCGTGGGCAGCATCGTTATCTATGTCGCCTGCTGCCAGCCGCCGGTCAACATCAGCCATAAATCCGGCGTAGAGCGACTTTTCATGCGCGATTGCCCCGTGCGCCGGCGCAAACCGATGCCAGGATGCCGCAACAGCAACTACCGCAACGCTGATCAGCGCGCAGATCAAGGTGAGCAAAATCATGCTGCTTCTTTAGATGATTTGACGGCGAAACCAAAAACAAATGTCGAGCGCAAAACCGGCTGCGGCATTTGGGCGCTGTCAGACTCCCGTCTGTGCCCTCGAGGGGAGAGACTGAAACTATGCCACCTTCCTGGGCTTGAACAGGTCGGATGAGGCGACGCGGCGCCGGCCGACCAGGGCCTTCTCCTCACCGCACAAGGCTTCCATCAGGTCGGTGACCAGTTCAAAGAAACTCATCACCACTTCGGGATCGAGCGCCTCGTCGCCATTCGCAATGCCCAGCAATTCCTCGAAGTAGGTGTCCATCGCGCTTTCGAGCGCCTGAGCCGTCTTGGTATGCAAGGCCGCAAAACCGCCAGAATGGGCGACATTGCGCAGACTCCTGACGAAAGCCAGGGTCTGGACGGCGCGGACCACCTCCTCCGGGCTTGGGAAGCGCTCGACATGGGGCGTTTCCTTGCGGACCCGGCCATAGATGCGTTCCGATTTCATGGGCAGGGCATTTTCCAGAACGCGCTCAGCCCCCTTCAACTGACCCTCGACCAGTTCGGCGATAACCTTGTGGCCAGCCGCCATGCGCTTGCCCCAGGGGCCATCACGCTGCAACTCGATGAAGCTTTCGAAACTCTGCATCAGGCTGAGGC
>NZ_AWGC01000043.1 GCF_000495835.1 Asticcacaulis sp. AC402 | reverse complement strand
GAGATCTTCACAGACCTTCCCGCGTCCGCCAATATAGGCCTTGAGGTCGGCCAGCCGCGCCTCGATAACGCTGAGAATGCGCTCGCCGAAAACAGCCAGTTCCGAAGAGGCGAGAAAACGTTCGCTGGCGCGATCAGACACCGTGGCGACGAACTTGATGATCTGCGGCCCCTCGTCGAGATTGGCGAACAGAATTTCCAACAGGCGGAAACCGCCTCCCGGATCGATGGCGCATGCGTCCTTGAACATCAGCCGCAGCACTGTGGCCCGGTCGGCATCAATGCGCCCCAGAAGATCGGGCAGTTTCGACATGAGCGCGCGCGAAATGCGGTGCAGATCGAGATAACTGGCAAACTCGGCGACCGCCTTGCCATCGGTGGCATCCGGTTTGGCCGGCAGGATGTCGTGGGGATTGTCCCGACAGATCTGCGCTGCCGCCGTCACCAGCCGGAAGAAGACCACCGGGGTCGGATCCTCGGTGCGCAGGCCGCGCAGGGCGTAGCGCGATTGCACATACAGTTCGGGTTCGCGTATCTCCAGCGCGCTCCAGATGTTGTCAAGCACCCAGGCCGGGAAGCGGACACCCTCCAGACCATCGGCGCGCCCCCGAAACAGCGGTAGGAAAGGGGCAAACACAGCCTCCTTGACGTAACGGAATTCGAGTTCGATGCTGATCAGATTGCGGACCTCGACCAGGGGCTCGTCGTGGGTCAGGCCCAGGGCGAGTTCCAGTGAGCGCAGACTATGCTGCGGCAGGGCCTTGATCAGGCCTCGGATCAGACTCAGACGCTTGTCCGCAATAACGCCCATAAAATCGTATTCCCGTTCGCATCCTGCCGCCGACGGACTCGAAAGCAAGTCTAGGATTTTCTGGTTAATTTTGTCTGACGGGTAATTCGTAACCACTGTCGCGCCCCTTTGCCGCAGCGCTTTGGGCAAAGCGGATGCAGGTGTTCAGGTTTCGAGATTCCCGGGCAGTGAGACCCTTACCCTCAAGCCGCCCAGCGACGCCGTCTCGAACAGCAGCCGGCCGCCATAGGCGCGCACCAGTTCATCGACGATCGACAGGCCCAGGCCTGAACCCGGCACGCTTTCATCGAGCCGCGCACCGCGTTTCAAAACTTCATCGAAACGCGCTTCATCGAGGCCCGGTCCGTCGTCCTCGATGGCCATGATCAGGATCTGGGCGTCGGGATCGAACTCTGCCAGGATGCGGACCTTGCGCTTGCACCAGATACAGGCGTTTTCAAGAAGGTTACCGGCTATCTCCTGCAGGTCCTGCTTTTCTCCGCGGAAAGCCAGGTTTTCGGGAGCGCGCCAGTCGATGACCACGCCCTTGTCCTGGAAGACCTGCTCCAGCATGATCGCCAGTTCGTCGAACACCGGTTCGACCGGGGTGCGCTCACCCATGGCGGTCGAGCGCGCGGCCGCACGGGCCCGGCGCAGGTGGTGGTCGACCTGGGCGCGCATGGTCTCGGTCTGCTTACGCACGGTTTCCGGCAGGAGGCCCTCGCCATCGCCGGCGGAGGTCAGCAAGACCGACAGCGGCGTTTTCAGGGCGTGGGCCAGATTGCCGACATGCATGCGTTGGCGCTCGACCACCTCCTGGGCATAGTCGAGAAAGCCGTTCAACTGGTGCGCTACCGGCGTGATTTCGGCCGGATAGGTCTTGGTCAGACGCAATTGCTGACCCTTCTGGACGCTGGCGATTTCGTCGGTGAGATCGAACAGAGGGCGCAGGCCGATGCGGACCTGGACATAGATGGCACCCAGCGACCCCAGGGCCAGGAGGAGCAGGGCCGCGCCCGTCAGCAGGCCGAAGGTACGGACATCACGGTTGACCGGGCTGGAATCTTCGGCCGCCATGAAGACATAGTCTTCGGAGTCGACCTTGGAATAGATGACGGCGACTCTCAGTGGCTCGCCCCCCGGCCCCATGCCATCGTAAAAAACGCTGGTCGCCGCCTTGGTCCGGGCCTCGGCGAGGACCCGGGATGGCAACAGCAGACGGGCGTTCCACAAGGAACGCGACGTGGCCGGCGTGACGACGTCGCCCTTGTCATCGATACGGGCGACCTGCCAGTAGAGGCCGGAATGGAAGATGCCCGAGCGGGCGTCGACAAAGCGGGTGGTGTCGACCACGCCGTCTTCGATATTGGTTACCGAGAACAGGTTGTCGGCGAACTGGCCGACCCCGGCTTCGAAACGATGCATGGTCACGCGGTAGAAATAGGCGGTCAGGCCGATGCCGGTCACGAACAAGGCGAAGATAAACCACACCGCTGCCAGCCGGATCAGCCGGCCGACCAGGGAGTTGGCGGTCAGGCGACTCCAGATGCGCTGGAGATTGTCAGCAGGGCCGCGCCTGGGCGGTTCGAGGGGAGCTTCGCTCACCTATATCTCCCCACGTATAGGGAGGCCGGGTGACCGCGGCCGGAGTACAGGTCCGGCACGCACAAGGCGAAGGGTGTTGGTGGGACGACTCTCGTTCGGAAACACCGAAGACCGCTAACCCGACAGCACGTCGCCCCACCCCTGTTTCGCCGCGCTTCACTGGGTTGCGCTTCGCTCACGGTCCCCCTGCCCACGCGACGAGCGCAGGGAGGTACAAGGGAGGTCTTGCTCACAACTCGCCGACCTCATCGTGCAGCGGTTTCAGGCGATACCCCAAGCCGCGCACAGTCTCGATCCGTTCATTGCCGATCTTCTTGCGCAGCCGCCCCATGAACACTTCGATCGTGTTGGAATCGCGGTCGAAATCCTGATCGTAGAGGTGTTCTACCAACTCGGTACGCGAGATCACCCGGCTCTGATGCATCATCAGATAGTGCAGCAACCGGTATTCCAGCGAGGTCAGCCGCAAGGGCTCGCCACTGACGCTGGCGCGCGCCGCCCGCGGGTCCAGTCGCAAGCCGCCACAGACCAGCAAGGGCTGGGCGTGGCCGGCCGCGCGCCGCACCAGGGCGCGCAGACGGGCCAATAGCTCCTCGGTATGGAATGGCTTGGTCAGATAGTCGTCGGCGCCGGCGTCAAAGCCCGAAACCTTGTCGCTCCAGGCCCCGCGCGCTGTCAGTATCAGGACTGGCGTCAGCTTGCCTTCGCGGCGCCAGCGTTCCAACACGGATACGCCGTCGATCTTGGGCAGGCCCAGATCCAGGATGATGCAATCATAAGGTTCGGTATCGCCAAGGAAGTGGGCTTCCTCGCCGTCGGGGGCGTGATCGACCACGTAGCCGGCGTCGCTCAGGGAGGCCTTGAGTTGACGTGACAGGTCCGGATCGTCTTCGGCTAAGAGAATTCGCAACTACCGCTCTCCGATGATGCGTCCGGAATCGGTGTCGATCAGCAGATCGACCCGGCCACGATCGGTGGCGACACGTACCCAGAAGATTGAACCGCTTTGCTGGCCGGCGTCAAGCACGCGGCCGCGGCCACCGGAGGAGGCGATCTGGATGGCGCGGTTGATGCGATCGTCATGACGATTTTCATTGCCCCGGTTACCGCCGCGAGCATCTCCACGGTCATTGCCGCTCCCGCGAGCGCCCCCGCGTTCCCGGCCGCGCGGGTCATGGCCGTCCCGGTTCTGGAACATGGCGGCATGCGCTTCGCCTCCGACAGACAGGGCGATCATGGCAGCACAGAGAAGAGGCCAAATCTTTTTCATGATACCGTTGTAGGATCAGCCACCTGAACCTTAGCTGAACAGGTTGCAGTCTTTAGCAAAAATTGCGCCGCAGGCTACCGGCTTTTCAAGACTGCCATCTGCGCCTGTGATGCGTGTCGTCTACTTTCGTCCTCTGGCTGGCATGCTGGGGGTAAAGCCGGCATTGGCGCGCCACCGCTCCATCAGGGTAACGATGTCGCTGCGCAAGGGTTCGGGCACGCCGTCGAGGCCCTTGTCCGGCAGGGCCAGGACGACGTGGGCGAAAAGGTCGCCGCGCGAGCCGTCCTTGCCGTCGTAGGCGCCGCGGCCCTTCAGGCGCAGCACGGTGCCGGAATTGGAGTTTTTCGCCAGGTTGACCGTCACCGGGCCGTCGGGGGTCGGCGCCTGGACCTTGCCGCCCAAAAGGGCGTCCGGCAGGGCGACGAACAGGTCCATATGCAGGTCGTTGCCATCGATGCGGAAGATCGGATGGGCTTTCAAGTTCAATTCGACCAGGGCGTCGCCATGGGAACCGCGGCCGGACGGTGACGGCGCGCCCTGCCCTTTCAGGCGCAGGGTTTGGCCATCCCTGGAGCCCTTGGGGATGTTAACGTCGACCGTGCGGCCGTCGGAGAACATGACGCGGCGCGTATTGCCGACAATGGTGTCGAGCAGGTCGATTTCGAGACGGATCTTCAGGTCACTGCCGCGTTGGGGTGCCGTCTGGCCGCTAAACCCGCCTCCGGTCTTGCGGCTGCCGCCGCCAAACATCTCCATGATGTCGTCGAGGTCCATGCCTTCGAAACGGCCGCCAGCGCCGGCGCCGAAGGGCGCGCCACCGGCGGGACCGCCGCCACCGCCGCCATTGAAGCCACGATAGATTTCGCGGCCGTCGGCATCGATCTCGCCACGGTCAAAACGCTTGCGCTTGTCGGCATCCTTCAGGAAGTCATAGGCCGCTGTTATGCGCTTGAAGCGCTCCTCGGCCACCTTGTTGTCCTGGTTCTTATCCGGATGCAGTTCCTTGGCCAGTTTGCGGAACGCTTTCTGGATGTCGGCGTCGCTGGAGTCACGCTTGACGCCCAGTTCGGTATAGGGATCACCTGCCACGCTGTTATACACCTCCTGCCGAAGAGGTGTGTCCTAGACGCAATTGATTCAAGAGGCAAGTTTGCCGCAGCCGTGGCACAAGAAAGCCATGGTGGATGTTGCGGATGTCCGGCGTATGGCCGCAGATATGCCTGGGGTAACGGGCGCGTTGTTGCGACTGTTGCTGAACGGCTATGCCATTCTGGCCGGCAAGCCGAAGAGAGGGAAAAAGCCTACTTCGCCCCAAGCGCGGAAATCAGCTTCGCCATATTGTCGATATAGGCGCTGGTCGAAATTCCCATCACCGGCTTTTCGGCGATGAACGGCGAGGTGTCCGTCTTGTCGCCAACGCGCGTCGTGCGGAAATCGCCCGGCGCCGGCGTCGAAATGCCGTCGCCGCCGTAGGGATGGCTGGTCGCCTTGAGCAGGGTCGGCCAGTAGCCCTTCTTGTTCAACCCCCTGACTATACCGGCGACGTCCAAAGCCTTGTCGGGCGCATTCAGGTCCGAGCCGGCATTCATCTGGGCGACGAAGTAGCGGTCGAGTGGCGTCTTCACTCTCAACGGCGAGGTCTGGGTGGCCACTTCCGGCGGGGTCGCCTTCAGCTTCTCGTACTCCGCGCGCAGTTTTGCTACGTCCAGTATGCGAAACGAACTGTAGTGGCCCAGCGTAAACGTCGGGTCGTAGTCGTAATAGTATTGACCGTTGACGATGTTCGAGCCACGACGGTGGATGAACAAGCCCTTGTTGGTGCCAAGTTCGATAAAGGTCGGATGGCGGTTGGTCTTGCCGTCGGCATCGGGGAGGCGCACGCTGTCCAGCCAGTCCAGAGCTTGCGGAATGCGCGCCAGGTACTTGCTTTCCCCGGTCAGCCTGTAAAAGTCCATAAGCTGGCGAATGTTCGCATAGGTGGTGTGCGTGGCCAGAGCCTGGGGCTCATAGGTCCGGGCGCCGGCCGGCTTCAGGTCAAGGCTATGCTGCAACCCCCAACCCGGTTGCGGCTCCCCCTGCTGCGTAACCAGATAGACCGACATGGCGCGGGTGATGGCGTCCGGAATGCGCGGATCGCCCAGGGTCTGGTGATACATGATCAGGAAGCGGATATTCTCCCCCGCCACATCATCATTGAAGGTGATATCGCCGGTATAGTCGTCGTGGCCGTGCAGGGAGACCGGATTGGCCGGATAGCGTTGCGGCCACCCGCCGATCGGGTACTGGCTTTCCAGAACGAAGTTCAGCGCCTTGTCCAGGGCCGGCCGGAATCGTTCGTCCTTTTTCTCGACATAGAGACGCAGCAGGAACTGCATCGATTCCGAAGTTCCGGCATCGTCGAAGGTGGCATTGCCCCAGTCATACTGGAACTCTTCCAGCCGCCAGGCATTTTTCCCGATGGTGTCGTACCATTTTTTCCGCGACTGCGCCCCACCGAAATCGTGGAAATAATGCCAGCCGCCGGCCGGGTGCTGGGCTGCCATCAGGCCGTCAGCGACCTGTGTGGCCACCTGGTAGTAGTAATCGTCGCCCGTGGCGTAATAGGCATCCAGGAACAGGTGCCCCATGGTCGCTGTGCCGGGAGGCTGGATCCAGATCATGGTCGCAAAGGCTTCCATCTCGCCCCAGCGTCGCGAACCATCGGCGGCATAGGCCCAGACATAGCCGCCTCTGTAGGCCATTTTTTCGACCATGAAGCGCGTCGCCCGCTTCATGGTCGAGAGAATAGCCTTACGTTTCACACGTTTCGGCGCGGCAAGCGCTGACACCGGTGTCAGAAAAAGCGCAGCCGCACCGGCAAGAAGATGGCGTCGAGTTGTCATGGAAGGGCTCCCTGGAGAGATCAACGCGCATGTCTGCGGCATCCGTCGCTGTCAGTATCGATGAATCCATAGCCGGTTCAGATGGATAAATGCAAGCCAGAGCGGGATGCGTTTTGATGGAATCAAAGCCCGGTTCTAAGTTTTTGCTTTGTCGCGCACTTTTTCCGAAAACGGAAGCGCCCGTGCGGCGGCGTCCACTTTATCGGATTGCGGTCTAGTCCTGGAACTCGTCCCAGTCCGACCGGTCCTCGTTCAGGTCCCAGGCCGCATAGTCAAGCGCGTCCTCTGGGTCGGCCAGTTCTTTCTCATTGATGGTCTGGCCGCGTATCGATACGCCGGCGCGGTGGACGCTTTCGCGGTCACCGGTGATCAGGTGATGCCACATCGGCAAGGGCTTGCCCTCATGCAGACGGCGATAGGCGCACGAGTGCGGCATCCACAACAGTTCCTCGATATTGCCGGGTTTCAGCTTGATGCAATCAGGGACGTATTTCTTGCGGTTGGTATAGTCGGAACACTGGCACTTTTCGGGATCGAACAGCCTGCAGTGAACCCGCGTCGGAATAACCTCCAGGGTCTCCTCGTCTTCGAACCGGATCAGGCAGCACAGACCGCAGCCGTCGCACAGGCTTTCCCATTCCTGCTCGTTCATCTGTTCGAGGGTTTTGGTTTCCCAGAAAAATGCCTTGGTCATTGCGCCTGTATAGACAAAAGCCCCGATAAGAAAAGTCTGGCTCAGAAAAGACTGGCTCAGAAAAGACCGGCTCAGAAAAGTCTGGCTCAGAAAAGGTCCAGACTGATCACGCAGCCATTGACCTTGCTTTTCAGCATCTCGAAGCGCTGGCGCTCGACGCGGTCGAGGTTCTTCTCCTGGGCCGCCAGCCGGTCGAGTTGCGCCTGATCCTTCGCGTTCATCGGAAATGTCTCGGCGACAAAGGCGATCACGGTGGCGCCGTCGCGCTCGCCGCGGATGCCAGTCGGAGCGCCGTCTGAGCCGACCGGTGACCAGCCGTAGGCGCCGCGAAAATTGTAGCGGACATCGTCAAGCGTCAGGCAGTTGTCGCCATAGCCGGCGAATTCCTTGATTTCGAAGCCATACAGGGTGGCGGTCCGCAATTCGATGGGCAGGCTGCCCTGCCCCAGGTCGGCCAGGGGCACGACATATTGCACCCCGCCCATGGCGCGAAAACCCTGTGCCACACGCTTGGTCGGCGCGGCCGGCATGCCATCGGTCGCCAGGATTGGGTCTGTGCCGAAGCCACCCCCCATGGCCGACTCGATATCGGCGGCATTGGCCTGGCGGCGGTCGTGGCTTTGCAGCAGGCGGAACAGCCGGTGCTTGAACTCGACGGCGTCGGTCTTCTTCTGCCGTAGATCGGCCTCTGTCTGAGCCGCGGCGGGCACAGCCACGAGCAACAGGGCCGCAAAGATAGGTCTGAATATCATGCGACTGTTTAAAACACGTTCCGGCCGGCTAATCCAGCCTTCCTGCTGCTGGCGTCGTAGCCGTTTCGCGTGTACATCGGACCGACGTAAACGACACGGGGGGATTGTCATGCCGACGCAACTTCATCGCCGCCAAATCCTGCTGTCGGGCGCCGCAGCGACCGGGCTTGCCCTGGCCGGCGCCGCCAGGGCTCAGACGATGGCCCAGACATTGGCGCCGCCTCCGCTCGAAGTCTTTGCCCGCTCGCCCTTTATCGAACATATCGACCTGTCGCCCGACGCCAATACGGTGGCCATCGTCACGCGCCAGGGCAATGAACAGATCCTGAAGACGCTGGACCGGCGCGCCGCCTCGCCGCATTCGGCCACCCTGGGGGCCGTCAAGGTCCGCGACATCTTCTGGGCCGATAACAGCCGCGTGACCGTGGTTACCTCGGTCAAAGGCACGCTGCCCCAATATGGCGGTTTCGAAACCGAGCTGTCGCAGGCCTTCATCGTCGACCCGGCGACGGGGAAGACGAAATTGCTGTGGGACAAGGAGGCGGCCATCGCCAATCCGGTCGTCGCCGGTAATCTCAAGCGCGTAAAGACCGCCGCGGGGTATCAGGTCACGGCCGGCAGTTTCGTGGGTTTCGACGCCTATTGCGTCGCCGCCTTCTCGCCCGATGTCGACGCGCCGCAGCGCGCCAATGACCTGGGCACTGCCTACAAGATTCAGTCCCTGCCTTGCCTGCCGTACCAGAACCAGGACGTGCTGCTGGCGCCAGATGGCCGCATCGTCGCCGCCGGCGTTATGAGTTTCGAGGGCGGACGCGGCGTCACCAAGACCTGGGCCTTGCAATGGAACGCTTCGACCTCGGCCCGCCCCTTCATGAAAGAGGTCTGGCGCACCGACTATTCGGTCGAGGCGCCACAACTCTCGGGTCTGAGCGCAGACGGCCAGGCGGTGGTTGTTGGCCTTTTCGACGATGGCTGGACCTTCCATAAACTGGGTCCCGACGGCAAGGTGGGTCCTTCGCTCGACACATCGACGGATGGTTTGCCACGCACCCCGCTGTTCCATCCGGTTACCGGACGGTTCGTCGGCTTCCTGCGTTATGGCGACGACGTCGACTACGAATACACCGACCCGGTGCTGAAGACCGTCGCCAAATCGCTGCCGCAAGCCATGGGTGAAGGCTATCGCACGCGCATTGTCAGTTTTGCCGAAGACCCGCGCCAGATGATCGTCCATGTCGAGGGCGAGGACGAGGCCGGTGGCTACTACTTCCTGGACCTGGCCGGCGGGGCCAACGAGCTTCTTGGCGAAGACTACCCCGGTCTGCCCGCCGACTGGCTGGCCCGGCGGCAGGCCATCCGTTACAAGGCCGGTGATGGGCTGGATATCCCGGCCTTCCTGACCCTGCCGCCGCACCGACAGGCAAAGAACCTGCCGCTGGTGGTCCTGCCGCATGGTGGGCCAGAATCGCATGACGGCGCTGGCTTCGACTGGCAGGCCCAGGCTCTGGCGTCGCGTGGCTATTGCGTTTTACAGCCCAATTTCCGCGGTTCATCCGGTTACAACCTGGCCTTCACCCGGGCCGGATACGGCGAATTCGGCCGCAAGATGCAAACCGACCTGTCCGACGGCGTCCGGCACCTGGCGGCGCAAGGGATCGTGGACCCGAAGCGTGTCGCGATCTGCGGCGCGTCCTATGGCGGTTACGCGGCATTGGCCGGGGTAACGCTTCAGGACGGCATCTATCGTTGCGCCGTTTCGATCGCCGGAGTTGCCGACCTCGACTACATGCAGCAGCGCACGAAGACCCGCAGCAATACGCGCTACTCCGACAGTGTGCTGTATTGGCGGCGATACTTCGGCACGACCCCACTGGATGAGATTTCACCCGTACGGCAAGCCGCAAAGGTTTCGGTGCCGGTCCTGCTAATCCATGGCCGCGACGACACGGTGGTCGAATACGAACACAGCGTCCGCATGGAAAAGGCCTTGCGCGCCGCTGGTAAACCGGTCGAGCTGATTTCTTATGACGGCCAGGATCACTGGGAAACCATCGAATCGGCCCGCATCGACATGATTAAACGCGTCGTCGGCTTCCTGGAAACGCATAACCCGGCCTGATTGCGGCAATTTCCCTTTGCCTTACGCGGCCGGTGACACTACATCCGCCCCATGAGTTTGAAACCTTCCGGCAAAGCCCCCCTCCTCGCCCTGAAAGACATCCGACTGATGGATGGCCAGACGCCGTTGTTCGACGGTGTCGACATCGCGCTGGATCGCGGCGTCCGCGCCTGCCTGGTCGGCCGCAATGGCGCCGGCAAGTCGACCCTCATGCGCCTGCTGGCCGGGCTGATCGAGGCCGACTCCGGCGAGCGCTACGTTTCCCAGGGCACGCGTTTCGCTTTCGTGCTGCAGGAGCCCGAACCGGTGGGCATTACCATTCTCGACTGGGTGACATCCGGCGGAGCGGAATCCTACAATGCCGAGGCCGAGCTCTACGCCTTCGGCATCGACCCCCAGGGTCCGACCACCTCCATGTCCGGCGGCGAGAAGCGCCGCGCCGCCCTGGCCAAGGCCTTTGCCGAAGATCCCGACCTGATCTTCCTCGACGAACCGACCAACCACCTCGACATCTTCGCCATCCAGACCCTGGAAGACCGTCTCAAGAGTTTTCGTGGCGCCGCCCTCGTCGTGTCCCACGACCGCACCTTTCTTGAGCGCGTTACCCAGCGCTGCTACTGGCTGTACGATCGCCGGATGATGCGCCTGGACGCCAACTACACGGGCTTTGACGAATGGCGCGACAAGGTCGAGGCTGAGACCGCCGAATCCCTGCGCCGACTGGAAAAGGCGATCGAGCGCGAGACCTACACCTTTTATCGCTCGATCACCGCCCAGCGCACCCGCAACGAGGGCCGCGCCGCCCGGCTGGGTGCCATGCGCATTGACCTGGCTTCGCGCATGAAGGCCATGGACAAGCCGATGGACATGGTGCTCGATTCCGGCGGCGTGTCCGGCAAGCTGGTGGCGGAGCTGAGGCATGTCGCCAAGGGCTTCGGCGGCCGCACCCTGATCAAAGACCTGTCGACGCGCATCCTGCGCGGCGACCGGTTGGCCATTGTCGGTCCCAACGGCGCCGGAAAATCGACTCTGGTCAAGCTGCTGCTGGGCCAGATTCCTGCCGATTCCGGCGAAATCCGCCTCGGCACCAAACTCGACGTCGCCTATCTCGACCAGGGCCGCGACGCCTTGAAGGGCGACGAGACCCTGTGGGACGTCCTGGCCAATTCGGGTTCGGACTCGATCATGGTGCGCGGCGAACCGCGTCACGTCGCCGCCTATGCCAAGGACTTTCTGTTCCGCGAGAAGCAACTTCGCCAGCCGGTCAAGTCTTTGTCGGGCGGGGAGCGCAACCGCCTGCAACTGGCTCGGGCGCTCGCCAAGGCGACCAACCTGCTGGTACTGGATGAACCGACCAACGATCTCGACATGGATACACTGGACCTGCTGGAGGACATGCTGGCGGATTATGACGGCACGTTGATCCTGGTGTCCCACGATCGCGACTTCATCGACCGGCTGGCGACCTCGACCCTGGCACTCGATGGCAACGGCCGAACGGCGGAAACCCCCGGCGGTTGGCAGGATTTCATCCGCCAGACTCCGGACTTCTTTGCCCGCGGCGCGACGCCAAAGGAGATCGCGGCGACCAGGGCGGCGGCCGCAACTCCAGCGAAGGCAGCGCCGAAAAAGTTGAGCTACAAGGACCAGAAGCGCCTCGAAGACCTCGAAAAACTGATGCCACAATGGCATGCGGAGGTCGCGAAGCTGGAAAAAGTGCTGGAGGACCCGGCTCTGTACAGCCGCGACCCCAAGGCCTTTGATACTACGATGAAGCGGCTGGAAAAGCTCCGCCACGATCTCGATGTCGGTGAGACCGAATGGCTGGAGCTGGAGGATCGGAAGACGGCGCTGGCGGGGTAGGCGAACGGCGCGGACAGCGATCTGAGGCACTTTCACAAAGAGCGCCTCCCCCTGACCCTGACTCTCTCGCCGGCAGACGAAACGGGGAGAGGGGACTTTGCCGCGTTTCCCGCAACTTCGGACTGCAAATCCGTTGGGTTATTAGGCATTATTTAAACTCGCTCTCCTAAGGTCGAACGGTTGCAACCCGAAGACCCCTCATGACCGTGCCGCCGACCGCCCGCTTTCTGATCGCAGCGACCGTTCTTACGGCCGCGGGCGCAGCACATGCCAACACCCCCGAACGTTATCTGAGTTGGGAAAGCAAGGCCCAACGCGCCGCCGCTGCCGCACCGGCGCAGCCGGCCGCCCAGGCGTCACAAAACCAGACCAGCGTGCGTTACGGCATCCCGGCCTCGCCCTATGGCCAGGTCGGAAACCCGTACCGGCAAGTCCTGACCTGGCCGACCAAACAACAGCCGGCGGCCACGACGGCCTCGATCGAGCCACTGCCGCAACCGACCATGTCCACACCGCCACCGGCTGTTTCGGTGGCCGTGCCGCGTCCGGCGCCGCGCCCGCAACCGGTAGCCGTTGCGCCGGCACCACAGCCCTCCATGCGACCGGCGCCGACGCCCCAGCCCGCTTTCGACGATCCCGACGAGCCGGAAATCGCGCCCCGCACGCCTGTCCTGCGTCCCGAAACGCAACCCGAGCCGCCGCCGCCGCAAACGCAGGCACCACGTCCAGCGGTGGCCTCGGTCCTGGCGCCTCCTGCCGCAGACTCTGGTTACAAGATTCCGACCAGCAGCAAGTATGCCGCCCGTATCGCCGCCGCCCGTGCGGCCCAGGCGCAGCAACAGTCCATGGCGCCGATTCCTTCGTCCGGCGCACAAGAGCCGCCGCAGCCCAGCAGTCCGGCCCAGGCCGCCACCGCCCCCCGCGCGCCCGTCGTATCCCAAAGCCTGGCCTCGCAAGAAACCGACAATGTCTTCATTCCGGGCGAGCGGATCACCGACGCAATGACCCAGGAACCGCGTCGCTACAGCCTGCATCGCCAGTACGGCATGCAGCCCGACCGCATCCAGGTCGATCCGAACCCCACCGGCGCCATCCTCGAAACCCGGTTCGACGCGCTCGAATCCGAAGACGAGGGCGACGACGGGTCACCAGATTCCTCGAACGAATCCTCCGGCACGACTCCGTAAGGCCACACATGTCCCGAACACCGACCTCGTCCCTCGTCGACCTGATCGAACTGGCCAAGGAACCCTCGAGTTCCAAACGCCGCGAACTCCTGCGCACCGTGACAGACATTTTCATGAGCGACCCGGACACCGTCAACGCAACGGAGATGGAGCTCTACGACCAGGTGATGACCCAGCTCACCACCGACATGGAAATCATCGTTCGCGCGGAAATTGCCCAGACTGTCGCCGGCGCACGCACGGCACCCCTTGGGCTCTTGCGCAAGCTGGCGGTCGATGAGATCGAGGTCGCCGAGCCGATCCTGACGCGCTCCAAGGCGCTCACCGAAACCGACCTGATCCACGTGGTCTCAACCAAGGGCCAGGAGCACATGCGCGCCGTCTCCCGGCGCGAAAGCGTGCCTGAGGCCGTCTCCGGCGTCATCGTCCGCCGCGGCGATGACACCACACTGCACACCCTGCTCAGCAACGACGGCGCCCGCTTGTCGCGCACCTCATCGGAGGAGGTCGTCCAGCGCGCTCAGTCCAATCCCGCTCTGCACGAGGTCGTCGTCAACCGCGCGGACCTGCCGCCCGATCTGATGAATGACATGTATTTCGTTGTCGAAACCCGCCTGCGCGAACGTATCATCGCCGAAAATGCCAAGCTGGACCCGGCCCTGGTCGAACAGGCCCTGTCCAAGGGCCGCAACCGCATCGCTATTGCCTACGGGGACGTGCCGGACGATTATGAGAAGATCAATGCCGACATCGAGATCCTGCGCCGCAACGAGCGACTGAACCCTTCCCTGCTCGCTAAATACATGCGCGACCCGAACCCGACCTGGTTCTATTGCGCCCTGGCCCAGATGGCCGATATCGATTTCCTGACCGCCCGCCACCTGATTGAAAAGCGCGAAATCGACGCCCTGGCGATTGCGTGCAAGGCGGCCGGCCTCGACAAGGCTTTGTTCCTGACCTGCGCCATGATCATGCTGTCGGATTCGGAAAACGCCATGGGCAAGGCCGCGGAATACGGCAAGCTATACATGGACCTGCCGCAGGAAACCGCCATGCGCACTATCCGCTTCTGGCGCATGCGCCGGGCGGAAGGGAAAGCAGCCTAACCAGGGATTATACCAATCCTCGATGACATTGACTCATCGCGGGTTGGAAAGCGCGACGGCGCGCCCGAGCTTTTGCGAGGAGCCATGCGGCGTTTGAGCTGAAGAAAATGCGAATACCAAGCGTCATTCTATATGAGGCTTGGTATTAGAGCGGAGTTTTGATGGACTCAAAACCCCGCTCTGGGTTTTTGTTTTGTCGCGCGGTTTTTCCGAAAACGGGAGCGCCCGTGTGGGGGCGTCACACCTTATCGGATTGCGCTCAGCCCTTTGGACCCGGAAAACTGACAGCACTGATCAGCGCGGAACTCACGCCTTGCGGAGATGCCTCCAGGCCAGGACCACGCCGACGAGGTGGACCAGGCCAAACAGCAGACAGACGGCGCTGGATACCATCCAGAACATCGGCCCTTGCTCCAACCCCTTATCCAAAAAGAAAAAACCACCGATGCCGCGCGTAAGGTAGATCGCGGTTGCCGCGATCAGGCCCGGCCAGCGCAGCGGGAGATGAAACTTTCCGGTCGCCACGCTGAAGGCATACAGCGCCCACACGGTCAGTACCGCCGCTATGCCGACAGTGATGATCGCCGCCTGCGGATCGCCGCGCGCCGCCATGGTGGCCATGGCCTCGCCCGCACCGAAAAAACGATAGGCTTCCGGCCCGATGACGACGACGGCCAGGTGCATCAGAGCCGCGCCCAGACTCAACAGGCCACCCAGGATCAGGGCCGGATTTCGATATGCCATGGATAAATCAGGCTTTCCGGCCCGAAAAGAATGACCGAAGATACAACAGGGCGATCAGGGCGCTGAAAATTCCCAGGCCGCGTTCGATCACATTGCCGTACTGTTCGCGCAGCGCCGCCACATCTACGCCCGACGAGTCAATGAACAGCCGGCCCAGTCGGTCCGAGTAGCTGCCGATCATGTCGTACAGCGGCGCGCCACCCCCGCTGATTTCGGCGCCGTTAAAGGTAGCGAAGAGCTTGAACGCCATCATCGGCGCATAGATCAGCAGGCAGATAAAGGCCGCGTTCAGCAGAATCCACAGCACATTGACCGGTGCGCCGATGCCGAACAGGTATTTTCGACTGAGGATCACCGACCACAGCAGATATAGCAGGTTCAGCATTATCACGCCGATCTGGCTCGCCAGGGCGCCGTCGATGTTCGAGACAAAGTCGTAGCGGAAGACATAGGTCGTCCATACCGAATTGACCAGCGAAGCAAAGAAGGTCGCTATCCAACTGAGGGTATAGGCCTTCATGTTGCCGCCAAGCAGCGAAAAGATCGATCGGTGCGCCTGCATTGTGCCCTCCCGCAGAGCTTAATTTTTCCGCAGCCTAACCCAGTTATCCGTCCCCGGCTAGTCCGCGTGCGTCACATGAAAGCCGCGCCCTTAACAAAAATTAACCACCTTTGGCGTTTGGCCGTGACAGGTCCTTTGCCTTTTGACACTGTCGTCAGGGGGGGGAAACTTCCCGCAAGTTCGAACTGTTTCCGGCGCGTTACAGCCGGGGATAAAGCGCACATCGATCCGGCAGAATCGGATCGGCGCTCTAAGTTTTTGTTTTAACGCGCAGTTTATCCGAAAACGGGAGCGCCCGTGCGGGTGTTAAATGCGTTATCGGATTGCGCTCTGGTGCCCAGACTCATGCGGAGACCCTTCGTGAAACCCTTACGCTCTTCGGCTTCCCTATGCATGCTTCTGGCCGTGACCAGCCTTGCCGCGCCAGGTCTCGCCCAGGCCGGCTGCAATACCGCCCGAGGCGCCATTGACAACCAACCCGAACCCCCACCGCTTGATACCTCCGCCGCCGGCACCCTCGGTTCGGCAGCTCAGATGATCGCTGCCCAGTCCGAACTGCTGAACCCGCTGGCTGCGCCGGGGCAACTGGGTGCCAACATCGCCAATTCCCAGTTGAATGCGCAGACCCTGCTAATCGACTTGTCGAAGGACGTCGACTCGCTTGTGGGACTTACGGGTCACTATACCAAAAGTGTTCCGGTCCTGGGCATCCGTTTCGAAAACACGCCGGGCTTCGACGCGAAGACGCACTGCAACGCTATCCAACCCTTCGTCTACAAACCCAAGCTGGAAGAGTTGGAAGGCGGTCGGATGCGTGCCAGTGTCGAGAATGGCCGCTTCAGTCTGGAATTCGATCCCAAGGCGCTGAACCGCGCCTGGGTGCGTGATGCCGATCCATCGAAGCAGTTCTTCTGGATATTCCCGCGCCTCTACGGCCGCAGCCAGGTCACCCGGCCGTGGGTCCTGACCACGGCTTACAATGCCAAGTTCCAGGCCGCACCGAAGGGGTCGGCGAAGCGGCGCTGGATTGCCGAGGCCTTCCTGAACCTGGCCATGCGTCAATACCGACTGTCGAGCCTGAACAGCGGCTGGCCACAAGGACGCCGCCCGACGCGGTCGGAACTGGCTACAGCCATGCAGGCACGGGTCGGCAGCCTGTGCGACGAGGCGAACGAAAATCTGGTCTGCCTGGCCTCGCGACTGATAGAGCTGAACGAGGCTCCGCCACCAGGTATTCTCCTGTCAAAGGACGCCTTCCGCGTCGGTGACGCCGGTTACCAGAACTCCGGCGTCAGCACCGGCATCCGTCAGCTCGATTTTGGCACGTCCAATGATCAGGCCAAACAACTCGTCAAGGTCTTGCTGCCGACGACGGTCGGCCGTTATGAACACGGTTACGGCTATCGCCGCCCGATCCGTACCTGGGATATTGGCACGCTGAACCGGTGGTACGATGAAGACGGTCCGCTGGCCAATGCCGAACTGTCGCGCGAGGAAGCCAAGCAGACCCTGATCGAGTCCCATACCGACTTCCTGCAGAAGGCGGTGACGCAATGGAGCGCGCGCGTCGACAAGGCCTACCCTGCCTGGTCTCCCGGCGAGCGCAAGGCCGTCGCCCTGATCGCAATCGACCTGGAAAACGTCAGTGGTTACGTTCTAACCCTGCCGAAAACCGCGAGGAACCTGTGCGATGTGCTGAACAACGGCGCAATCAAGAACCAGCGTTCCAATGCATCCGTCGTCGAAGCGCAACGCAAGCGGGTCGTCAATGGCGTCAAATTGCTGATCGCCCAGCCGGCGACAGCCGATGTCACTCGGGACTGCATTATTCCGCCTCCGCCTCCGCCGCCCCCAGTGACCCCGCCTCCAGTGACTCCGCCCGTGGTGGCGCCTCCGGTCACACCAACGGTGACGTCGCCAGTAACGCCCCCAGTAACGCCTCCAGTAACGCCTCCCGTAACACCTGTGACCCTGACACCGGAAACGGCGACGACGGCACCGGAGTCAGCCCCTGCCCTGCCGGTGCCGGACGCCTCGAACCCGCCCTCGGTCTCGCATCCGTCGCCGCTGTCGGGTGTCAAACCGCTGCCGATTCAAAACGGCATCTGGCAGGTGCAGACGTCTCTGATCAAGTAAACAGAGACTTCGGAATGTGGGTGATGCGACAGGCCAGGTCGGCCTCGCCCGATGCGACGACGTAGTGGCCGCCGCCATCGGCAATGCCGGTCGTAAACACGACATCGCGCAGATACATCAGGTCTTCGATCGGCCGGGTCAACTCGGGATTGGCTTCCAGCAGTGCAACATGGCCGTTGCGCCGGGTGATGCTAGGGTCATCCTTGTCCAGGATCGACCAGTAGGTGCGGTAGATTCCGACGATCTCGTTAGGTTCTACACCGTGCCACAGGGTCAGCCAGCCTTCGTCGGTCAGGATCGGCGGCGTGCCGCCTCCCATTCGCGCCGTCGCCACTGTGCCGGAATGCGGGCGAATGCCCGGCTTTGCGGACGGCTTCCAATACAGGCTATCCTTCGACGTCGCCAGGTTGATCGACGGCCCGGAGCGCCATTCGCTGCCTGGCGGGTAGGCGAAATAGAGGTCGCCCAGCGGTCGGGTCTGGGCCCAGTATTCACCACCGATCAGGCCTTCGAAAATCAGCATGTCCTTGTTCTGGTGATCAAGAACGATGTCCTCGAAGGTCCAGTCCAAGCCGTTTTCGGAACTGTAGAGCGTGGTGCATTGGCGCTCCGGGCTGACCGAACAGGTGGTCATCAACCAGCGGTCGCCGATTCTGGAACACCGGGCATCCTCGACGCCGTAGCCTTGCAGGCTATTCTGCGGTGCCACAGCCTTGTCGTAATGCAAGGCCACCACCTCCAGGCCGTCGGGCGTCAGTTCGACCGGCAGCAGCCACGACAGGGAGGTCAGGGCCATGATCTTACAGCCGCCGCCCGGCAGCAGGATCTTGCGCGGGTCGGCGGTATTGACCAGGTCCAGCGGCCAGGCGTCCAGGACATAGCGGCCCTCGTCCCAGCGGATGGCATGGACATGGCCGTCGAAGATCGGCTGCCGCAGGGCCTCGGCAATGCGCACCATCATCAGCAGATTGCCGTTCGGAAGCCGCACCAGGCCAGGATTGAAGGCGCCCAGAACGTAGGTTTCCTGCTGGAAATGGCCGCGGAGGGGTGATTTCGACAGGTCGATATCGCCGGGCGTCAGAACCAGTTTGTCGACCTCGTAGGTAGGTCTGGCGCTATCGCCGGCGCCATGGCGCGGATTGGGGGCCTGGCTATTTGGCATGACGATGCTCCACCTTTGAAAGAGGTGCTGCACAAAATCATCATCCCGCTATCAAGACACAATGTGGAAGTTTTGTTTTGCGCGTCCAGCCGATTATCAAATCGGGATCAACGAATCAGGACAACCTTGACGACGTGGATTGTTTGCCAAGTTTTGTCCGTTGTCATGGCGGGGATAGTGCGCCGCTGTGCTACGGCGAGGCAGGCCCGGTCTCCGAGTGACAAACCCAGGGCGCGTGTCGGCACGCGCAAATCGCCGCTGGCACCGGCCTCAATCCATTCGAAGTCGACAATCTCCCCCCAGGGCCTTAACGGCCGCCTGAGCTTCGGCGGACGGCATGCCGCGTTCACAGAGTTTTGCGATAACTTCGGTAATGTTTACGGTCGAGATACAAACATCCGGCAGCGCTGCCTGCGGAACAAATCTGACTGCCAAGGCCTGAGCCCGGCGCACCGCGGAATCGACAGGCTCCAGAACCACGGCCCTGTCAACCAGATGTGCAATCAAGCGCCTGCCGTCTTGCAACCCGAGTTCGGTTCGCAGATTCGCCGGAATAACCACGCGGCCATTGGCCGGCCATCGTCAGGTTGGTCTGATGAATAGAGCGGGATGAGTTTTGATGGAATCAAAAACCCGCTCTAAGTTTTTGTTTTGTCGCCCAATTTTTCCGAAAACGGGGACGCCCGTGCGGTGGCGTCCACTTTATCGGATTGAGCCCTAGTGATAAAAGCACCCATGTGTCACGTTTTGGATTAATGACACTCAAGTGAGTCCTTGTCAGATCACACCTGCTCCCGCACCCGATCCAGGTGTTCCTGGGCCGTGGCGGCCAGGGCCTTAAGGCCATGCTCACCGAAGATCTCCAGCGCGGCCTCCAGGGCATAGGCCGCTTCGGCGCGTTCCAGCATGAAGCCGGTGATGTCGCCGCGCGCCACATACAGTCTCGCCAGGTTGGTCTGCAGGATGGCCCAGCTGATCGGATCATCCTGGGCCTTGACGCCACGAAGTTCCGCCTTGAAGGCGTTTTCCGCCGCTTCCAGCGAGCCAAGGTCCCCTTTCAACTCGGCACGTTTGGCAAGGCAAGTGGCGCGATTGTTGGCCAGTTGCGCCCGCAGGGCCAGGCCCTTTTGCAGCGGACGCTTCAGCGCCAGGTCATAAATCTGCATTGCCTTCTGGTAGATTTCCTCGTTGAGCGTCAGCTCCGCCAGGGCCTGCAACCCCATGGCCAGGGCCTGCTTGTGTTCGACCCAGTCAAGCGGCGAATGTTCGTAGTCGACCAGTTCCTCTTCGGTGGACAAGAGAGCGATGCCTTCGCTTATAACCTCCGGCTTGCCTTCGATCTCGCCTTTCCAGATATAGGCCAGGGCCAGGCGCAGGGTGATCCGGGCATGGGTCACCGGTTCATAGGCCGCGTCGAGGCGCGCCTGCAGCGCTTCGAAATCCTTGATTACTGCCGTCATCAGCGACGAGTCGCAGCGGTCCGTGCCCACCAGCATCAGCAGGTCGCCACGCTCGAAACGCGCCTGGGCGGCCGCGATCTTGTCACCGGCAGCGCCGGTCTGGCGGACCTGCTGGTCGGCGCGTTCGATAGCGCGGTCGATATGCGACATGGCCAAAAGGGCCAGTTCCAGGTCGCCGCTGATACCCTGACGGATGGCCAGGCGGGCGGCCAGGCGGGCTTCGACGCGGTTGAACCTGGCGCGCAAGGCTTCGTCGTTCTGAATGGCGGCGCGGCCACCGGCCAGCAGGTCCTCGGCCGAGCTCAGCAGTTCGCGGGTTTCGAACAGGTCGACGCCCAGAATGCAGGTCTGGGCCTGTTCCAGCACCGCGAGGGCAGCCTGGTTGGCGGTCCTGGCTTCCTTGCCAGCGCTTTCGGCGGCGGCGGCGGCGCGGCGCAGGGCAACGCGATCGCCCGTGCGGCGGGCATATTCGCGCCAGATCTCGGCGGCCTCGAGATAGGGGGTAAAGCGGTCCTTGGTCGAGACCCGGCCGCCTTCGATGTCGAGATTGCGGCCCTGGGTGATCAGCAGTTTGAGATTCAGCAGCTCGTACAGGCTTGAGTCGGTATCGACCCGCCCCTGGTTACGGAAGATGCGCCTCAATTCACGGCCGAATTCAAACATTGCCCGATCCATCGTGAAAGACGAAAAGCGTGTCAGGACGACACGCCCCGCTTTCGTTCAGATGGGTCTTTGCAAACCGTCAGCCAGCAGGCGTTAAAAGCAGATGATGCCGATCGCCTGGCGGACATAGCAGCGCAGGTCGTCGACCGGTTCGCCTGCGCGCATTCGCACCGAAATGGCGTTGTGAATCGAGGCGCACAGGATGGCCGCCTGCTCCGGTGTGACCCCAGGTTTCAACTCGCCACGGCGCTCGGCTACCTGGGCCAGCCTGAAGAAGCCGCGATCCATCTTGCGCAGTTGCTCCAGAATCATCGCCGCGACCTGGTCATCGCGCGTCGAGTCGGTCAGGGCAGCGCCGATCAAGAAACAGCCCAGGCCCCGGTTGTGAACGAGATAGATGTTGAACGCCGTTTCATAGACCAGGAGCAGGGCCTTCTTGTAACCCACCGGTGCCAGGAAAGCTTTTTCGTACAAGGGTTTGACCTCGGCGACATAGTCGTCGAGTACAGCCTTGAAGACCTCCGCCTTCTCCCTGAAGGCATTGTACAGGCTGGGGCGGTTCATGCCCGCTGCCGCGCACAGATCGTCCAGCGAGGTTGCAGCATAGCCCTTGTGCCAGAACACTTCGCGCATGGCGTGGAGCGCCTTGACAGGATTGAAGGTGCGCGGACGCCCGCGTGTTTTGGCCACAGTCTCTGCGTCTTTTTGTACCATGCTGCATAAAATCCTTGACTCAGATGTATATTGTGCGAAACGATACAAAAATCTAGAGCCTCCTGCCAAAAAGTGGCTGCCAATTTTTGGAAGACACGAGGCGCCTAGGGAAAAGCCAAATGGAGACTGCCATGTCCGCACACAAAATTATCGTTCTCGCCGCCGCATGCGCGGCGCTTATTGTTCCGTCTTTTGCGTCTGCGCGTCAACCCGCAGCGGAAGGCGCTACCCTGACCCTGGCGACGCCGGCAGCGAAGGCGGAATTCGTCATCGATGGCGCGGCGTGGACCTGCTCCGGCGCTGATTGCAAATCCAGCTTTGTTGACGACATGCCGGCCCTGCGCTCTTGCAAGCGCGTGGTGGCTGAAACCGGTGCCGTAACCGCCTTTACCTGGCGCGGCAAGACGCTCAGCGCAGCCGAAATCCAAGTCTGCAATACGCGCGCGAAGGCCTGATCCGTGCTGGGCACGGTCCTCGCCCTGGCGGCGCTGCATCTGATCATGTGGGTGGCGCTATATGCGACGCGCATCCCCGCCATGATTCACATGAAGATCAGCGCCCGCCGCCTGGCCAAGCCCGGCGTGCGCGACACCTTGCCGGACTGGGCGCGCAATGTCGCCGACAACTACAACCACCTGGCCGAGGCGCCGACGGTCTTCTATGCGGTTGTCATCGTCCTGGTACTGCTCAAACAGGACGACGCCCTCAATACGGCGCTGGCCTGGACCTATGTCGGATTGCGGGTCGTGCATTCGCTGATCCAGGCGACATTCAACAATATCCTGCTGCGTTTTTCGGTGTTCTCGGTGTCCTGGCTGGTCCTCGGCGGCCTGATCGTCCGCGGCCTGGCCGGGCTCTACGGCTGACCTTTTCCTAAGGTGAACCGTCTCTGCTGACTGGCCCGGCGTGCCAACCCGCCGGGCCTTTTTCTTATCCGCGTTCTTTTGTGCGCTGGAACTGGACGTCGGGGAAGCGTTCAGCGACATAGTTGATCTCCCAGGCCGATTTGCCCAGAAAGACCGGTGCCTCGTCCAGGTCTGTCCCCATGGCCGAACGGTATTTGCCGGCGAAGTCTTCGATCTTGTCGGGCGTGCCGCCCAGCCAGCGCGCTTCGGAAAACGGCGACGGCTCGAAGATACATTCGAGGCCATATTCGTTGGCGAGGCGGTCGGCCATGACTTCGAACTGCAGCTGGCCCACAGCGCCGACAATGAAGTCCGAGCCGATCGACGGACGAAACAGCTGGGTAACGCCTTCTTCGGCCAGGGATTCCAGAGCCTTCTTCAGGTGCTTGGCCTTGAGCGGGTCCTTGACACGGACTCTTTGCAGGATTTCCGGTGCGAAGTTGGGCAGGCCCTGGAAGCGGATAATGCCGCTTTCCGACAGGCTGTCGCCGACCCGCAAGACGCCGTGGTTGGGTATGCCGATGACGTCGCCGCCGAAGGCTTCTTCGGCCAGTTCACGGTCCGAAGCAAAGAACATGATCGGCGCATTGACCGATAACTGCTTGCCGGTGTTCTGGACCTTCAGCTTCATGCCGCGCTGGAAGCGACCGGAGGTCAGTTTCAGCATGGCGATGCGGTCGCGGTGGTTCGGGTCCATATTGGCCTGGACCTTGAACACGAAGCCGGTGACTTCCTGGTCGCCCGGATCGATGGCGGTATCGACGCCAGCCTTCTCCGCCTTGACGTGTTTGGGCGGCGGGGCATAGGCGCCCAGGGCTGCCAGCAGTTGGTTGACGCCGTAGTGGCGCAGCGCCGAACCGAAGATGACCGGTGTCATATGGCCTTCCAGGAAGCTTTGAACATCGAAGGCGCGGAACCCGCCGGCGACCAGTTCGGCGGTCTCCTTGACCTCGGCCAGTTCGGTAGCGTCAAGCAAACCCGCTGTCACCGCCTCATCGAGCGGCACGGGATCTTCATGGCCCTGATCATAGTCGGCACCCGACTCGCGTTTGGTGAAGGGGTAGAACAGGCCCGTCATCAGTTCGACCATCCCGCGGAAACGGTTGCCTGACCCGGCCGGCCAGTACAGGGGCGACGGATCCAGTTGCAGCTTCGACGCCACCTCGTCCAACAGGGCCAGCGGATCCTCGGCTTCACGGTCCATCTTGTTGATGAAGGTGATGATCGGGATATCGCGCAGGCGGCAGACCTCGAACAGTTTCAGGGTTTGCGGCTCGATGCCCTTGGCGGCGTCCAGCACCATGACGGCAGCGTCGGCGGCGGTCAGGGTGCGATAGGTGTCTTCGGAAAAGTCTTCGTGGCCCGGCGTATCGAGCAGGTTGAACATCAGGTCGGCGTGCTCGAAGGTCATCACCGAGGACGACACCGAGATGCCGCGTTCGCGTTCGATCTTCATCCAGTCGGAGCGGGTGCGGCGGTTTTCACCGCGCGCCCGGACCTGACCGGCGGCGCGGATCGATCCCCCGGCCAGAAGCAGATGCTCGGTCAGGGTGGTCTTACCGGCGTCGGGGTGGGAGATGATGGCAAACGTCCGGCGACGCTTGGCTTCGGTTTGCGGGGTATGGGCCATGGCGGTGGCGATATAGTGTCGGGGGTCAAAAGTCAAAGCCAACGCTGAACCCTCGCCGTCTCGCACCCGCGACCACGAAACTGTAACTTTTGTTTTGCGGATTGTAACGACAGTTGAAGATATCGAATGCTATCGGCCTTGTATCTGTGTGCGCCGCAGCATATATTCACTTTGTCGACGTTTCGACGTCGTAGCCCTTCTTGGGCGTTTCCTCCCTGTAAACTGGCCCGGGCTTGTCCCGGGCTTTTTTTGTCTGTTTTCTAACAAAGTGTGCGCATGCGCCCACAGTGGATCAGGCACAGCCTTCCATATATTCGATCGAAGGACCACCGGCATGGATCATGTCCACTCTGCCGGCGTCATCAGTCTTGAATCGGATGCCGCTGTTGCCTGGCACCGACCACCAGGTGATATCCTTTGCCGGTAATCCGACATAGTCGCGCGGCTTGATATCGAGAGGTTGATAGGCCCCGGCAATCTCCGCTTCTGTCGCGCCGATGCCGATGCCCCGCGCAGTACGAATAGAACTACCTGTATTGATACTGATGCGGGTCATGCGCCGGTTCTCGAACATTACCCAGGCATGATCCACGCCCGGCAGGTCAATTTCGGAACAGGCCACGGCATCTGAATCGGAAGCGTCAATGCTAAGCGGCTGCCCCAGGGCCAGGGACGCTTGCGACAGGGACATTCCGATGCGCAAAGGTCCCGCCCCCTGCGAGGTCAGGCTCCAAGGCTCAGCGGCCCCAGCTCCGGCGCCCGTCATGAGTCCGGCCAGCAAACATCCCAACGACAAAGCGCGCATGGTGTTCCCCCTTTGGCTTCAGACAACATTATGGGCGAAAACCCGAAGCTGTCAAACGGGAGGCGTTCAGTTCGCGCCGACCATCACAACGCCGACCAGGACGGCGACGTAATGGAGGGTCGCGCCTGTCAGAACATGGCCGTGCCAGATGGCGCGGCGGAACTTCAGCGACTTGCGCATATAGAAGACAGTCCCGACCGTGTAGGCGACCCCGCCCAAGGCCAGCAGGATCATGGCAGCCAGGGGGACATTCTTCGCCATGGGAACAATGGCGACAACGATCAGCCAGCCCAGGATCAGATACAAGGCGATCCAGAAAGTCTTGCCCAGGCCCGGCAGGAACAGCTTGCCCAGGATACCCAGGGCCGCCAGGGTCCATACGGCCACGCTCATCCACAGCGCCCAGCCGCCTTCGAGCGCCTGGGTGGTGAAGGGCGTATAGCTGGCGGCGATCATCAGAAAGATGCCGGCATGGTCCAGGCGGCGCAAAAACGGCTGCCATGACGGCTTGGCGAAATTGTAGGCCATCGAAAAGGCCAGCATGGCGATGAAACCGACGGCATAGACCGTCACCGCTGCGACCAGCCCCATCAGGCCATGGCTAACCGCCAGGCCGAGGGCGACGCCACCGCCGAACAAGGCCAGGGCCAGTCCAACGATATGGACGATGAGGTCGGCATGGCGCGCCCATTGGGTAGGATAGTGCGCCAGTTTATCGGTGAATTGTTCGAGGGTCATGTCGACAGATAACCTTACGCGGACGTCAACGTCAATTCACGAAACATGAAGAGTTGTACAGTCTGCGAACTGTACCACGTCATCGGGGGCAAGGCCACACGGATGCCTACCGGTTTCGATCTGGATCGTAACATAGCGGATGCCGAAATCTTGCTCCGGTTCGTCGGTGACGACATGGAGCAGAACAAGATGATGGCTTCGAACAAGGGCAAGGTGATCAGCGCGGAAGACCATCGCATCGCTGCCGAAAAGATGTTCGCCGAAGCCGATACCAACCATGACAACATGGTCTCGAAAGACGAAATGAAGGCAATGGAGATGAAGGACAAGGGCGAGCATAAGGCTCACTGAGGGTCAT
>NZ_AWGC01000042.1 GCF_000495835.1 Asticcacaulis sp. AC402 | reverse complement strand
AGGCATTGAAACGTTCGGCTAGCTATAGCGCACAAAGTCTAAAAAAGAGCGTCCGAACCCACAGGTCAGGAAGATAGATGCGACGCGGCAGGGCAGGATTGTAAGGCGATTTCGCGCGATCACCTGCCGCGCCTCCCTGCAACTTTCAGCCTGCAACTCTTTGACGGAACGCTAACCAAATGACTCTCTCCCCCGTACTTCTATGTCACATCACCGCCGGCGCCGTCGGTCTGGTTTGCGGGGCGGTCGCCCTGATGATGCCCAAAGGCGGCCCCGGACATCGCGCCGCCGGCACGGCCTTCGTCATAGCCATGTTGTGCATCTCGGCCAGCGGGACCTGGATCGCCTGGCATATGCCGAACATGATGACGGTCATTGTCGGCGTTTTGACCTTTTACCTGGTCGCCACGGCCTGGGTCACGGTCAAGCGCAAGACGCCCTTTGTCGGCCTGTTCGACGTGGTCGCTGCCCTGGTCGCAGCATGGGTGGCAGTGGCCGCGCTCGTCATCGGCCTGAAGGTGGCCAACGGCCAGATGCAGGAATATGCCAAGGATTACGCGATACCCGCCGGCGTTTACTTTTTTTGGGGCGGCATGAGCTTCCTGGCGGCCAGTCTCGATGTCAGCGTCATGGTGAGGCGTGGTGCCTTTGGCCACCATCGCATAGCGCGGCATCTGTGGCGCATGTGCCTGGCACTCTACATTGCCGCGTCGTCCTTTTTTGAAGGTCAGGCCCAGGTCTTCCCCGAGGCGGTGCGCGCGACCGCACTTCTTTCCCTGCCGGCCCTGCTGGTTCTGGCCGCTATGCTGTTCTGGCTGTTTCGTGTGCTGGCCAACAAGGCGTTTGGGAAGGCAAAGGCATGAAGGCCTCGGGGTAGGCATTTATCATCCCACCCGCACGTCCTACACCCTGGCGTGGCTGCCGCAAAAACAGGACGTGCGGGTTCATGATCCGCACGCCATCAAGACCCCATCGAAGGTACCCGACGCAAGGAGCGCAAGCTACAACCTATATTCAAACATATGTTATTTCTGGCGTTTTACATATGTCGTACGTTGACCTGACGCGCGACGTTGCGATTAATCGAGCATTGTACCGTCAGGATTGAGCCGGACGTAGCGGCCCGTCCTGGCCGAGGCGTAGATCGCCTCCATTAGCCGCACGTCGCGAAGCCCCATCTGGCCAGGCGTCTTGATCTGACCACCGTCGCGGATGGCATCGGCAAAATGATCAAGCTGACCCGCGAACTGCACGTCCGGATCGCCCGGCGTGAGGTCGCGGCCGGCCTGACCGGCCTGCTCCAGCCGCATTTTTTGACCTGAATAGGAGGTGGCGGGGTCCATGGTGAGCACGCCGGTTGCGCCACGGGCGGAAACCGTATTCGCCCCCGCGGCGTCGTATGAGGTCGATAACTGCGCCACCGCGCCGGAGGGAAAGCGCAATTGGGCGCCAACATGGGCAAAGATCTGCGTGAAGCGCGCATCGCCCTCTGGCTGGTAGGTAGATGCGGTGATGAGTTCGGGCACTTCCTGGGTGAGGTAGAGTGCCGCCTGAAGTCCGTATATGCCTAAATCCTCCAGAGGGCCGCCCCCAGCCAGCGCTCTGTCTAGCCGCCAGTTCTGCGCGGGCGTGACCGGCCCCATCCGATACGAATGATCGGCGCGCAGAAGGCGCAGAGGTCCCAGCGCCTTCTGCGCCATTAACGCCATGGCGAGACGGTTGTGGGGTTCAAAATAGCTGCGATAGGCGATCATCAGCTTACGCTTGGCCCGCTCTGCGGCGGCAATCATGCGCGCGCATTCTTCGCTCGACAAGGCCATTGGTTTTTCGCACAAGACGTGCTTGCCAGCGGCGAACGCTTTTTCGGTCCACGCCGCGTGCAGGCCGCTCGGCAAGACGATGTAGACTGCCTCCACGCGCTTGTCGTCGGCGATCGCGTCGAAGCTGTCATAGGTGTAGCGCGCGTCCGGCGGGACGCCATAGGCATCACCTACTTGCTTGAGCTTTTCCGGGTTTCCGGAAACGATAGCGGCAATGTGGCTGCGCTGCGCGAGCGCAAAGCGCGGCATCATTTGGTTGAGCGCATAGCCACCCAAGCCGATGATCGCGAAGCCCACACTGTCTGCTCTACGCGGAAGCGGCGGGGTCGTCGGTAGCTGTACATTCGAGCGCATCGGTTGCCCAATGGCGCGCGGGACACTCACCCTGGGCTCAGTCGCGGCGCTGGCGCCCTGTGCCATAGCGAGCGAAGCCGCGGTCGCACTGCCCGCTTCCAGAAATGAACGGCGAGACAGGTTAGGTGTCTTCAAAGTCGCCTCCTTGAACAGTCAAGTCTCACCGGGCCTTTGTTAGCATAGCCGGCCGAACACCGGAAGCAGGGGGCGGTTGAGACACACAGCGATATGATATCAATTGTATAAATTCGAAGTGCGCCTTTCGTGCTCTGAGTTGGAAATTCTGTCTACGACCCTGCTTGCTCGACCCACGACCAACGCGAGTGGGGAGAATTTTAGAACAGGACGTGCGGGTTCATAATCCGCTTGGGGTCCAGCGCGACGCGAACCGCCCGCATGGCCGCCACCGCTACCGGGTCCTTGTACAGCAGGGCTTCACCGGTTTTCATCCGGCCCAGGCCGTGTTCGGCCGAGATGGAGCCCTCATAGGCGTGCACCAGGTCGTGGACGACCTTGGCGCCGGCATCGCGCAAGGCGTTGAATTCGCTCGCGTCCATGCCTTGCGGGGCGATGACGTTGAAGTGGACATTGCCGTCGCCGACATGACCGAACGCCACCAGCTGCGCACCCGGCAAAAAGGCCTGAACCGCCTTGTCGCCTTCGACGATATAGTCGGCCATGCGTGACAACGGCACGGAAATGTCGTGTTTCCACGCCGGCCCCTCGGCCTTTTCGGCCGCCGAATGGTCTTCGCGCAGCCGCCAGAACTCGGCTGCCTGGGTCTCGTTCTGGGCAATGACGCCGTCCAGGATCAGCTCTTCTTCGAAGGCCGCGCCCAGGACGCGTTCCATACTGGCTGCCGCGCCATCGGGGTCGCCCGACGCCACCTCGATCAGGGCGTACCAGGGATATTCCGCCTCCAGCGGTTCGCGCGTGTCCGGGATGTGTTTCAGCACCAGCGACAGGCCATACCGGCCCATCAGTTCGAACGCTTCGACCTGGCCGCCGGTTTCTTGTTTGGCGCGGGCCAGCAGGGCGATCGCCTTTTGCGCCGACTCGAAGGCGACAATAGCGGTTGCGCGCGACGTCATGATCGGGAACAGCTTCAAAGAGGCCGCGGTGATGATGCCCAGCGTGCCTTCGGCACCGATGAACAACTGCTTGAGGTCATAGCCGGTATTGTCCTTACGCAGCCGCTTCAGGCCGTGAAAGATGTCACCGTTCGGCAGCACCACCTCCAGGCCGGACACCAGGTCGCGTGTCACACCATAGCGCAGGACCGCCGTACCGCCGGCATTGGTCGATATCACCCCGCCGACGGTTGCCGTGCCTTCGGCCGCCAGCGACAGCGGGAAGTAGCGCCCGGCGCCTTCGGCGATCTGTTGCGCCTCCAGAAGGGTAATCCCGCTTTCCAGCACCATGGTGTCGTCGGTCGGCGCGACGTCGCGCACCACCTTCATGCGCTCCAGCGAAATCAGGACCTCTCCGAACGGGATCTGGCCGCCAACCAGGCCGGTATTTCCGCCCTGGGGGGTGATGGCGACGCCGGCGTCAAAACAGATTTTCACAACCGCGGCGACCTCCTGCGTGGTTTTTGGCAGGACGAGGAGGGGGGTGTGGCCTTTCCATTTGCCGCGCCACTCGGTCAGCTTGGGATCAACCCGCGCGGCATCGTCGCTCCAGCCGGCATCGCCAACCACGGCCTTGATGCGTTCCAACACCTCAGGTGCGACGACGGGCATTTCAAGCGCAGGGGCGGGCGTGGACATCGGCATGACCTTGGTGGACTATGGCGCTGCGTTAAGCGAGAGACTCAGCAAGTGCAAGCCACAAAACCTAATCGAGACGGTCAGCCCACCTTAAACCCGGAAGCCTTACACCCTGTGCCGGCAGTGGGTGTGGTCTGCCGCCGCGGCGACGAGGTATTGCTGATCCGTCGGGGGCAACCGCCGCGTCAGGGCGAATGGTCGATTCCCGGCGGGAAAGTGAGGCCTGGTGAAAACCTGTTTGATGCTGCCCTGCGCGAATTGTACGAAGAGACCGGCGTGCGCGCCACAATTACCCACCTGGTTGAAGTTTACGAAATCATCGATTCCGAATTTCACTACATTTTGATCGATTACGCGGCCGACTGGTTGTCCGGCGACCCCCGGCCCGGCGACGATGCCGAAGAAGCATGCTTCATGCCCTTGGCAGAAGCTCTGCAAACCGTTGTGCAGCCGGACCTTCGCGACGTTTTGCTCAAGGCCTTTGGTTAGGTAAGGCCCACCGCGCGAAGGCGTCTCAACGGCCACTCCGGTTACCGTCACACTGTGGCAGAACGGCAGCGAACGGCGTTTTATTTTTTCGCGCGGCGCGCGAATAGTTGCCAAGGCGTTAAAAAACAATTAATAAAAAATTAACGGCGCGTATTGGCTGGGGGTAACTCCACGAAGCTCTCGCCGCTCGCGGTAAATTCTTACCCTATCCGGCGTGAGGATCTGTCGGCAGTAAAAACGCCGAACGTGATGATTTTCGTTAGTCTTTTGAGGAGTACCCCTATGAAGAAGTTGATCATGGCCGTTGCCGCACTCGCTGCGGTTGCCGGCGCTACCCTTGTTGTCCCCGCTGCTTCTGCAAACTCGACCGTTTGCAAGAAGACGACCGGTTGCTGGCCAGTTTAGAATTGCCTGCCATACGAGCGGTATGCCTTGCGTACCGCTCGTTCTGTTTTTAACGCTGATCTTTGCGGCTTCTCATTGAATTTAAATTAATACTAAGGTCTTCGTGCTCTTCTGACTGGCAGTGAATTTTGGAGCCGGTATGGGGAGCGTCAGTACAAATTTCCGCAACCCGGGATATGCAAGTGCTCGCGCCATGCTCTTGATAGTGGCGCTTGGCTGCGTTGTGGTGCCCTCTGTAGGGGCGGGTGTTGAAAGCAAGGCATTACGTTCGCCGGATGGGTCCTACCAGGACAAGCTGCAACTCGCTTTTGATCAAATTGCCCTAACGCCCTTCATTTACAAAACTGGCGAAATTGATCGGTACGGCGAGTCCGCATTGCAACTCACTGGTAACGGCAGGCTATATGGCTTGTGGCGAGTTCTGGCGGCTCTTAGAGTGAGTGGTGACAGTCAAGCTTTCCAAGCATGGCAAAAACGTATCGCCAAGCGCGCCCTGCAAGATGGTGATAGCGGGCTCGATCTGTTCGCGAGATTTATGCACCAAGCCTATCAAAATGAATCTGAAGGTTTTGAAAAATTTACAGACCGCGACTGGGAGGTCTACCTGTCAGCGCCAGATACTGCGCTCAGGAACATCGCCGCATTGGAAAAGGTCCGTCAGGCTCAGGGCTTGGGGCACTGGGCCGAAGCCATCGACAATAGTGAAGCTCTAATCATCAGACTCGAGTCAGAAGGTCCGCCTGCAGAGGCCTTGCTGGCTTTTGCCCATAAATTCCACGCCTACAACATGATCCGGGTTGGGGACTATGATGCCTTCGCTGACCAAACCCTTGCCGCAACGCGCTCCGCAAAGAACAGCACTTTCTTTTTCCAAAAAATGGACATGGTCAACGACCTCGCTTTGATCGCTGTTCAAATAAACGAGATACCGCTGGCTACAAAGTTGCAAAAGCATCACGCCGACAACGTCAGAAAGTTTGATGTCGTCCAGTTAAAAGCTCGTGATATGGACCTTTGCGCCTGGGTAGCCGAGCGAGCGGATGATTTTCGACGCGTTATTGCATGTCTGGAAGGGAGTCCGGCAGAGAAAGGGGTCGCGGAGACACCTGATGGTGCCTATCACTTGCTTCGCCTTACTCACGCGTATGCACGGCTTGGTAAATCCGACCAGGCGCAGTTTTACTATCGGCGGCTTAAGGCGGTTCCAGCGGCTATATCTCCCATGGATCCACTTCTGGAAGCCTACCTCGATGCGCAGCTTGCAGCAGCGAAAGGCGATTACGCAAACGCGTTCAATGACATGAACACCTATGCCGACGCCTATGCCAAAACTACGGAAAGGTACCGTGTCGCTTCGGTGCAGGACATGTACAGAATTCTGCGCAAGGAGCTTGACAGCAAGACCCAGGAAAGCCGGCTATTGGTCAGGCAGGTCCAGATGCAGAACCTGCTTCTGGGCGCGGCGGGCCTAATTGCGCTTCTGCTGACGATCATGAGCGTTGGTGGTTTCTTCTGGGTCCTGCGCATGCGTCGTCTCCACCGCAACCTCAACGAAGCCCATGACCATGCTGAAGCGGCCAATGCCGCCAAGTCGCGTTTCCTGGCCGTGATGAGCCACGAACTTCGCACGCCGCTGAACGGCATGCTGGGCATGGCCCAGACCCTGACAAAGGGTGAACTGAACCCGGCACAGCGCGAACAGGTCGACATCATGGTCGATTCCGGCGAGATGCTTCTGGCCCTGTTGAATGACGTGCTCGACATGTCGCGCATCGAGGCCGGCAAGGTTGAACTGGCGCCGACGCCGGCCACCATGAAGGACATGGTCGATCGCGTGATCAATACCTACCAACCGCTGCTGGGCGCCAAGGATGTCGTTCTCAGCTACCATCTCGACGAAGGTGCCGGTCGGATCATGACGTTCGATGTCCTGCGCGTCTACCAGTGCCTGTCGAACCTCGTCTCCAACGCCATCAAGTTCACCGAACTCGGCTCTGTCCGCATCAACGTCTCGGCCACCGAAGACGAAGGCGGTTACTCGGTCCGCTGCGAAGTCAGGGATACTGGCATCGGCATGAGCCGTGCGACGCTTGACAAGCTTTTCGAGGCCTACAGCCAGGCCGATGCCTTGACCGTTCGCAAATACGGCGGCTCGGGTCTGGGCTTAAGCATCAGTCGTCGCCTGGCCGAGTTGATGGGCGGCACACTCAGTGTTACCAGCGACGAAGGCCGTGGCTCGACGTTCGTCCTGACCTTCCACGCCGGCGTTGTAACCGAAACCCCCAGGGCCGAGACGATTTCGGCGTCGCTGCTCGCTGAGGACGACGAGTCCCTGCCCGGTACGAAGATCCTGCTGGTCGACGATCACCCGGTCAACCGCAAGGTCGCCCGACTTTTCCTGGAACCATTCGGCTTTCACATTACCGAGGCCGCCGACGGTCAGGAAGCGCTGGATATCGACATGTCGCGTTTTGACCTGGTATTGATGGACCTGAACATGCCGCGCATGGGCGGGCTCGAAGCTACCCGACTGTTCCGTGCGACCGAAGCCCCTGGCCGCCATCTTCCGATCATCGCCTTGACCGCCGACGCCATGCATGACCAGATCGCCGCTTGCCACGCTGCCGGCATGGACGCCCATATCGCCAAGCCAATCGTCATGGATACCCTCATCGAGACCGTGAGCCGTCTGCTGCACCTGGCCGACGAAGACGAGGCAGACGTCGAGCGTGCTTCAGCCTAAGATTCATGCCAGTACGTGGCGCGAAAACGTTTCTTGGTACTTTCGGTTCAGGACAAGGCATTTCCCATGTCACGGCGAAGTGACGTTTCACCGATTGCGCTCTTCTGTGGCCGGGGCCATATACAAGAAGGTCCGAATCTCCGGGCCTTACGGGGGCATGTACTGTGGAAGCTTTTTCAATCTTTGGGATCTTTACGCTCGTCCTGTTCGTATTGGCGATCGTCACCGTCTTCAGCATCGTCAAAATCGTGCCGCAGGGCTATGAGTTCACGGTCGAAAGGTTCGGCCGCTACACGCGTACACTCAAGCCTGGCATCTCCTTTTTGACGCCGTTCGTCGAAGCCGTGGGCCGCCGTGTCAACATGATGGAGCGCGTCGTCGATGTCCCGCAGCAAGAGGTTATCACCAAGGACAATGTGGTCGTAAAGGTCGATGGCATCGTCTTCACCCAGGTGATGGACGCCTCCCTTGCCGCCTACCGCGTCGACAATCTCGACAATGCCATCACCCAACTGTCGATGACCAATCTGCGCACTGTCGTCGGTTCGATGGAGTTGGACGAGGTCCTGTCGCAGCGCGATTCGATCAATTCGCGCCTCCTGAATGTCATCGATCACGCTACCTCGCCCTGGGGCATGAAGGTCAATCGTATTGAAATCAAGGATCTCCGCCCGCCGCACGACATCACCGATTCGATGGCGCGCCAGATGAAAGCCGAGCGCGAACGCCGCGCCGTCATCATTGAAGCCGAGGGCGAGAAACAGGCTGCCATTACCCGGGCCGAAGGCAAGAAGCAGGCGGCGGTGCTGGAATCCGAGGGCCGCAAGGAAGCGGCCTTCCGTGACGCCGAGGCGCGCGAACGCTCCGCCGAGGCTGAGGCCCGGGCTACCGACATGGTGTCCCAGGCCATCGCCAAGGGTGATGTCAATGCCATCAACTACTTTGTCGCCCAAAAATACGTCGAGGCCTTTGGCAAGTTCGCCGATTCGCCAAACCAGAAGGTGTTAATCGTTCCCGCAGAGTTGGGTAGTCTGGCCGGCAGTATCGCTGGCGTCACCGAACTGATTAAGGCGGCCGGCAATCCTCCGGCAAAACCACCTGTTCGCGCGTAAGGGGGAAGGGGCATGGTTGACGTTTTTCTCATCCCGCCGATGGGCATGCAGGCCTTCTGGATCTGGCTGACCTTCGGCATCCTGTTGCTGGGCATTGAGGTTTTTGCCGGAACCCAGTGGCTGTTGTGGTCGGCGGCGGCGGCCGGTCTGGTGGCGGTCATCTGTCTGACATCGCTACCCTTCGGCCTGGTCACCCAGGTCATAGTCTTCGCCGTCCTCAGCGTGGCCGGGGCGTTACTGACGAAGAAGTTCCTTAAGGTGCCGGGTGAGGGGCCCGACGTGAACGATCCCCATGTCCGGATGCTGGGGAAGGAGGCCGAGGTTTTGAGCGGCTTTGCCACGGTCGCCGGCGGGGAGCGCACCGGTCGGGTGAACTTTGACGGCGTCGAATGGCCTGCTGTACTCGAAGAGGACTCCGGTGAGGTCAAACTCAAGAATAAGGATCGCGTGGTGATCGAGCGCATCCATGAGGGTCGCCTGTACGTCAGGCCGGCTGTCTAGCCTTGTCTTCCTGTCATGGGGTTTGCGCTTGCCAAATCGTGAAATCGCCGCTCCAATATGGCCATAATCACAGGGAAACGCCACCATGCCGCACGACGACCAAATTCACACGCACGCCCATATGTCTGACGCTGAATGGCAAAAGCGCTGCGATCTGGCCGCCCTGTACCGACTGGTTGCGCTGTTCGGCTGGGACGACCTGATCTTCACCCATATCTCTACGCGCGTCCCGGCCAAGGAGTCGCTGGTCAAGCAAGTGGATGGCTCCTATGGGCCATCTGAAGTCGATCACTTCCTGATTAATCCCTATGGCACCTTCTTCGACGAGATGACGGCGTCGGACCTGGTCAAGATCGACATCGACGGCAATGCCGTCGGCGACAACAAGGCGATGATCAACCCGGCCGGCTTTACCATCCACAGCGCGATCCATTCCGCCCTGGCAGACGCCCACTTTGTCCTGCACCTGCATACCGATGCCATGACCGGGGTGTCGGCGCAAAGGGAGGGCTTGTTGCCAATAAGCCAGAACGCCCTGTTGCTGCGGCCGCAGATCGCCTATCACGACTACGAAGGTGTCGCGCTGGACCTGGAGGAGCGTGGCCGGATCATTTCCGATATCGGCAGCAAACGCGTGCTTATCCTGCGCAACCATGGGACCCTGACCTGGGGTGCGACGGCTGGGGAAGCTCTTACGATCATGTATTTTCTGGAACAGGCCTGCCGCCAGCAGATCGCGGCGCTGAGCGCCGGTCGGGAGAACCTTGTTCTGGTCGGGCAGGACGTCCAGGACAAGGTGGCGCCTTTGTCGATGGGGGTGGGGTTTGTTGGCGTGCTGACCTGGCCAGGCCTGATCCGCAAGCTAAAGCGCGAAAACCCCGGGTATGATAAGTAGCTTGCGGTTTATCTGAAGCAGTGAGTCCGCGGCGAGGTTCGTCTAGATGCGACCACGAACGACACGACCGGGCACGAACTTTACGATGTGACCGGCTCCCGCCGCGAAGCGGTTTTTCGTTTCTCACCGCTTCGCGGTTCTTCCGACCTATCCTGAAGTTCGTGTTTGGTCGTGGTACAACACGTTATACTAAGCCTCATAAAGAATGACGCTCGGTATTCGCATTTTTTCAGCTCAAGCGCCGCATGGCTCCTCGCGTAAGCTCGGGCGGGCAGTCGCCCTTGCCAATCCACGATGAGTCAAGTTCATCGTGGATTGGTATTATTGCACCGACGGTGATCCACGCTCCGACGCCGCAGTTTCGGGCGTGGCCGGCGGGGTGGTTTCGATCTTCAGATAGGCGATCAGGTTACGGCGCTGGTCGGCGTCCTGGATGCCGGCGAAGGCCATCTTGGTGCCCTTCACCGTCGTCTGCGGCGATTCGACGAAGGTGTTCAGGCTCTCGAAATCCCAGACGACATTGTGGCCCGTCATGGCGTCACTATAGGTATAGCCGGCTTCGGAGCCCGCCTTGCGACCGAAGACGCCGTACAGGTGCGGGCCCGTGAGGTTCATTTTTTCGGCGGTGATGGTATGACAGGCGCGGCATTTGGCGAACTGCTTTTCGCCGTCCGCCAGATCGGCGGCACTGAACGGCGCCGGCATGGCCGCCAGAAAGGCCGCCTTTTCCTCCGCCGTATAGTCGACCGGCTGAGCCAGTTCGACCACGACGCCGTCGTCATTGTCGGCCGTGCGCTCGCATGCCCCCAGGGCCAGAACCGCCAGACCGAAAACCACCAATTGTTTCATTACCAGACCCCATGGAAGCACCAAGTTCTAGGGGAGTCTTGCGATTTTGGCGACAAGGAAATCGGTGCCAGGAGGCATTGCGGATGACAAATGTGTCGCAGGCCTGGTCGCTGTCGCGGGCGACGTCGTCGACATCGCGCAGATAATGCCATTCAACCGCACGACCGGGCGCAGAACACAGGCCACAGGCAGTCATTTCCCCGTCCGAAGAGGTGCCCGCGTCAAAAATCCTGTCACAGGAGGTCCAGCTGGAGTTTCGGCATCTCGAAATCGAGCAGGGCGCGTTTCAGCGGCAGACCGCCACCATAACCGGTCAGCGAACCGTTCTTGCCGATGACACGATGGCACGGAATGATCAGAGCGATCGGGTTCTTGCCGTTGGCGGCGCCGACCGCGCGCATGGCCTTCTCGTCGCCAGTGCGTCGCGCCAATTCCTGATAGGGGATGGTGGTTCCGAAAGGGATATCGCACAGGGCCAGCCATACGCGTTGCTGGAACGGTGTACCACGTGGCCGCAACACCAGCTCGAAATCGCGCCGCTTTCCGGCGAAAAAGGCGTGGACCTGTTCGAACACATGTGACAGCCGGCCGGGTTCCGGCACGGCTTTGGTGTCGTGCGACCATAGATTGGCCATGACGCCGTTCAGGAAGGTAAATTCGACGACAGCGCCGTCGTCATCGACGGAGGCGGCAGCCGGCCCGAAAGGCGTGTCCATCTGGTCGAAATACAACATGTCGACACTCTGGCAGGATTCGCTGCCAGATTCTGTCATCAAAGCCAGCGCTTACGCTTGAACCACAGATAAGGCACCACGGCGAACACCAACATCAGCCCGATGGCCAGGGGCTGGCCCCAACTCAGCGAGAACTCCGGCATGTTGTGGAAGTTCATGCCGAAATAGCCGACCACCAGGGAGGGCGGCAGGAAAATCAGGGCAACGACCGAAAATATCTTGGCGATCAGGTTCTGTTCGACATTGATCATGCCCAGGCTGGTTTCGAGGTGGAAGCTGATCTGGTTGTTGGCGAAGCCCGACTGTTCGGTCAGCGAACGGCAATCTTTGATCATGCGTTCGACGTCGCGGTTCAGCACCGGATTGCCATGATTATGATCGTCCTTGAAATAGGCCAGTAACCTCTGCAGACTGTGGACGCTCTCATTGATTTTGGAATTGAGATCGGCCAGGTAGCCCAGCCGTTTCAGAACGCCGCGCATCAGGATTGACGGATCGCCATGCCGGCTGTCGAAGGCCTGATCGTTGAAGATGCGCTGCGACAGGACGTCGAGTCCCTTGATGACATCCTTGTGGCGGGTGGCGACGCGGGTGATGATCTCTTCGAGCAGTCCTTCCAGCACGTCGGCGCTGGTTGGGTAGCGTTTCGGACGCAACAGCAGGTTCTCGGAGAAACTCAGAAAGGATGTCGGGTCTATTCGCCGAATGGTGATCAGAAAGTCCGGCGTCAGGATGAAGGTCACCGGACTGGTGCGCGGCGTTCCGCTGTCGACATCGCACAACATGACCGCGGTCATGTAGGAGATGCCGTCACGTGTATACATGCGGTTCAGGGCATGGTTGCGCCAGATCTCGTCCTGACGAGGCAGGGCGATGTTGAGGTTCTGCGGCAGGTTGCGTTCTTCCTCTTCGGTCGGATTGACGAGGTCGATCCAGACGGGCTCGTCGGGCACAGTGTGGGTGGCGTCGATCTGGGTTTCGGCGATCTTGCCGCTACCTCCGGCCGGAAAATGAAAGACCCTGATCATGTAAACGCCTCCCGATGGTCCTGTCACCCTAACCTGAATCCATTGATTGCCATTTAATGCTCAAGCCGCCATCTCTGGACCACTGGGGCTGGCCTTCTACTCGGGCGCGGCAATACCGGCCTTTGCCGGCGGTGCTGTTGAACTGCAATCCGCACAGCGGCTATGACGTCGTCTTTGTGCCGTTCAGCGGCGGCCTATCCGTTGGGGCAGCCCCAGACCATGCTCGACGGTTTCGTCAAGGGCGACGGCAAGGCCATGGGGCGTCCGGTCGGTGTCGCGATTGACAACGCCGGCGCCATTCTGGTCGCCGATGATGTCGGCAAAGCAGTGTGGCGGGTGCGTCCAGCATCTTGATTTGCGCCGCGGGTCTGGTTAAATCGAGGTTCGGGCAGTGGCGCTGCCGCCAAAACAATACGCTCCTTAGCCTCATGTTTATCCAAAAAGTGGTTGCCACTTTTTGGATAAACATGAGGCGTCAAACAATGCGCAAGGCTTGCGCCGTTCAAGGAGACGTAGCATGACCTCCGATCCCGCAACCGAAAATCGCGCCGGCTACAACCTTTGGGCGCAACTGTACGACGCCTGTGTCAATTCGACCGTGGCGACGGACGAACTGGTTTTTCCGCCGGTCTATCGTGACGTACGCGGCCTGGACGTGCTGGAAATCGGCTGCGGCACCGGGCGTCATACGCTTCGGCTGGCCGCCCAGGGCAATCGCGTGACCGCGCTCGACCTGTCGCCCGGCATGCTCGACGTGGCGCGCAGCAAGCTGGTGGGGTTCGATACCGTCCGTCTGTTCGAGGCCGACATTCTGCTCGGCGGCGACTGGGGACGGTTTGATGTCGTCCTGACCGCTCTGGTACTGGAACACATCGCGGATCTGGATGTCTTTTTCCACCGGGTCGCAACCGCGCTGAAACCTGGTGGCTGGTTTTACATGTCGGAGATCCATCCCGACCGCATAGCTGGGGGAACACAGGCGAATTTTACTGCGACTGACGGCCAGCATGTTCGCCTGACCAGCTTTGCTCACAGGGAGCCTGATATCCAGACAACGGCTGGCGCGGCGGGACTTAGGCTGCGCCGGCACCACGACATTGTGTGCGGTGAAGAGCTCGTCAGGCTCAATCCCGACTGGGCGCGGCACTTGGGACGCAAAATGATCCGTATCTGGGAGTTCGAAAGCGCCTGAAGCCCTATGTCGGCCGGTAGTTATTGTCCTGGGTGTCACCGTTCTCACGTTCTTCGACACCGTCGACATAGACACGAACTTCGATCGTGCCGTCGCCGAGATCAGCGTCTTCGACCTTGTTGACGACGCAAGGGCCACCAAACCGTTCCCGCAGTTCCGCGTCGTGAATGCGGTGTTCCGGTATAGGCGGTGCGGAAAAGGTAAAGCCTTCAGACGCATAGACCTCCTCACCGGTGTTGTTATCGATCAGGCGATAAAGATATTTGGACATGGTTGTCTCCTTCGACTCATTGATGCCTTCAAAGTGCGTAAAATGTCCATATTTGGCGGGCGGGGGAAGCGCCAAATGTTTGCCCGGTCCAGGCGCGCGGGCATCCGGCTTTTGTGCCGGGCGCTTGCGAATGCTACCGGTGATCCGTCTTTGACCCTGGCATTATAACCAGTCCTTGCGTTTGAAATAGATGAAGGTGCCCAGCGCAGCACAGATCATCAGGAAAATGGCCAGGGGATAGCCGAACCACCAGTGCAGTTCCGGCATGTGGTCGAAATTCATACCATAGATGCTGGAAATCAGGGTCGGCGGCAGGAAAAAGACGGCCGCGATGGTGAACACCTTGCTGATCAGGTTTTGCTCGACATTGATCATGCCCAGCGCGCTGTCGAGGTGAAAGCCGAGCTGCTGGCTGAGGAAGGTCGATTGGTCGGCCAGGGTTTGGGTTTCGTGCAGCAGCACCTCCAGCCGCCGTCGGATCAGCGCATGGCCGGGACTGGTTTCGTCGCGGTAAAAGCTGAGCAGGCGCAGGTAGGAGTTGAGGCTTTCATAGGTCTTGGCGTTGCGCTTGTTCAATCCGCCCAGTTTCGACAACAGGCGCCGCAGGATAAACGACGGATTGCCCTGCTTGTTCTCGAAGGCATGATCTTCAAAAATCTTGTGCGACAGGTCGTCCAGCCCCTGCTCGGTCAGTTCGGCATGATAGGCGACGCGGGCGACCATCTCTTCCAGCAGCCCGGCCAGGATATGGTGCGGCGTCGGAAAGTCACCGGGTGACTGGATCAGGCGGCGTTGAAAATGCTCGAAACTGGTCGGGTAGATGTAGCGGATCGTCACCAGGCAAGTCGGCGCGACGATGAAGGTGATAGCGCTGGTCCTGGGGTGGCTCGCCTCGGCCCGGTACAGCACAGCGGCATTCATATAGGTGACGTCCCCGGCCGTATACATGTGGTTGGTGACGTGGTTGCGCCAGATCTCCTCGCGGTTGGGAATGGCGATACCCAGTAAGGCTTTGATCCGGCGTTCTTCGTCAAAGGACGGATTATTCAGGTCTATCCATACCGGGTTGTCAGCGATGGCGTAGCCCGGCCGCACGAAGGCCTGTTCAATTCGGTCGTTGCTGCGGAAAAAGACGGTGATCATCGCGCACTTCCGGCCGGGAACTGTGGCACCCTCTGTAGGACCGCTTGTTGAAGCTTTTGTGACAAGGGTCTGCGATGGCCTTTGCGGTAGAAGCCGTGCTAACGGAACCCAGTCTTTCGTCTATACGCCCGGAGGCCAAGACATGACCTTGGAAACCCGACTGCTGACAGCCTTCGAAACCCATAAGGCCGCGGAAATCCAGGCCGTCCTCAGCGAAGGCTTCGACCCAAATGCGCCGATTAACGGTAAGTCTCCGGTGATGATTCTCATTGAGATGTACTACCGTTCCGACGCCTTTGCGGCGTGTCTTCAAATCCTTCTCGACCACGGCGTGGTCGTTGCCGATCCGCTGATCCTGCCGGTCCTGCTTGACGACCCGGTGCGACTGGAAGAAACGAAAGCAAGGCACCCCGAATTTCTTGACCATCGGATCGACCTCGCATGCGCCTTTGCCCCATTAAAAGGTGCAACACTGCTTCATCTCGCCGCCGAGTACGGCCATTCCCGCGCCGTAGCATGGTTGCTTGACCAGGGCTGCGATCCCAATGCCCGCGCCGACACGGACGCTTTCGGCTGTAACGGCCAAACGCCGATCTTCCATACCGTCAACTCCAACCGCAACCGCTCGGCCGCCGTCATGCGTCTGCTGCTTGAGCACGGTGCCCGTACCGACATACAGTTGCAAGGCCTGTGGTGGGGCAAGGGCTTCGACTGGGAGACACTGTTCTTCGACGTGACGCCGGTGTCTTTCGCCCAGATGGGGCTACTGCCTCAGGTTCATCGCCATGAAGCCGACATCTACGGCAATATCCGCGAGTTGCTGACGGCGTCGGGCCGGGCTATGCCGGAACTGGTCAATGTCCCCAACCGATATCTGGCGTCGTGAACCAAAAAAGGCGAATTGTAGCTCTGGACATTGCCAGGCAGGCTCGGCATAAGCGCGGTTCGTGAAATTTCACGCTTGGCCGGCTTAGCTCAGATGGTAGAGCAGTTGTTTTGTAAACATCAGGTCACGGGTTCGATTCCTGTAGCCGGCACCACCACCCCATCCACAAGTGTACGTAATCGGTTGAAAAGCCCTTGAAAATGCTGTAGTTTCTGCAGCGTTGTGTCCCTAATTGTCCATAAATGTGCGCCTCCATCCGGTCTTTTTGGGGGTTACGCTAGGGGTCACGGCAGCGAAGCGTTCCGTTTTCACAGGAAATGACCCCCGTGGCACTCTCAGATGTCTCCATCAGATCCGCTAAACCCCAGGAAAAACAGTATAAATTGCATGACGGCGCAGGGCTGTTTGTGATCGTGCGGCCGAGTGGTGCGAAGCTGTGGCGATTGAAATACCGCATGGACGGCAAAGAAAAGCAGCTGTCGATCGGCACCTACCCTTTGGTTGGCTTGAAAGAGGCACGAGAGCGCAGGGACGACGCGCGCAAGGCTATCGGTTCGGGCATCGATCCGGGAGCCGAGAAAAAGCGCCAGGCGATCGCGAGGACCTTAGCAGCGGAAACGACGTTTGAAGCCATAGCTCTGGAATTTCTGGAGAAGCGCAAGTTGGAAGGCGTCGCCCCACCGACAATCGCAAAGTCGGACTGGCTATTGGGGCTGCTTCTCCCACGTCTTGGACGGCGCCCACTATCTGAGATCGAGCCCTATGAAATCCTGACCATTCTGAAAGAGATTGAGAAAAAGGGGCGTCACGAGTCGGCTGGCCGCGCGAGATCTTTGGCGTCGAGGGTGTTTAAGTTTGCCATCATCACTGGCCGTGCAAAATCCAATCCGGCTGCCGACCTGTCGGGAGCATTGGTTGCACCAAGGGTGAAGCACCATGCTGCCGTAATTGAGCCTGACAAGGTTGGCGGCCTTCTTCGTGCCATTGGAGGTTATAATGGCCATGTGACCACCGGGCTGGCCTTGCAGCTCTTGGCTCATGTCTTTGTCCGACCTGGCGAATTGCGTCATGCGGAATGGTCGGAGTTCGACTTCGAACGAAAGGTCTGGCGCATCCCGGCGGGCCGAATGAAGATGCGCGCGGAACATGCCGTACCACTATCGTGTCAAGCGCTTGCCATCCTGGAGAAGGCTTCTGAGGTGAAGGAGCACAGTAAGTATGTATTCCCGGCGGTACGAACCTGGCAGCGGCCAATGTCGGAAAACACATTGAACGCAGCTCTTCGGAGAATGGGTTACGGTCATGATGAGATGACAGCCCACGGTTTCAGAAGCACAGCGAGTACGCTGTTGAACGAATCGGGCAAATGGTCGCCCGACGCGATCGAGCGGGCTTTGTCCCATAAGGATGCGAACGAGCTGCGCGGTGTCTACCATCGAGGCGCTCACTGGCAGGAGCGCGTCGAGATGGCGCAGTGGTGGTCTGACTATTTGGATGCGCTAAAAAGGACTGGCTGATTGTTGACCGGCTGAGCGCAAAGCTTACAAGGATACCAACACCTTTGCCGGCTCAGCAAAAGGCGACCGTCGTCATGTCATATCCCGACTGGGTAATCCTGCACGTGCCGCATGACGCGACGGCCATCCCGGCCGATGTGCGAAATCAATTCGTGTTGGACGATGAAGCGCTCGCTGTTGAGGTCGTAAGGATGACGGATCATCTGACACTCTCGATTTTTGCAGGCGCGGCGGAAAGCGCCAATATTGTCCGTGCCCCGGTGAACCGGCTCGTTGTCGATGTTGAGCGATTCCCCGATGACGACCAGGAGCCCATGTCAAAGCAGGGTATGGGGGTGATCTACACGAGCACGTCGCACAAGGCGCAGCTTCGGCGAGACCTGACGGCGGCCGAGCGCAAGGCGCTTCTGGATCGATACTATTATCCGCACCATCAACACCTTGAAAATCTGGTCACTGAAAAGCTTACGCACTTCGGACGGTGTCTGATCGTCGATTGTCATAGCTTTCCAATGGTCGCCTTGCCTTATGAGGAGCGGGACCTGTCGAAGCTCCGGCCGGATATTTGCATCGGCACGGACCCGTTCCATACAACTGTTGCACTTGCCGAGGCATTTGAGCAGTCCTTTCGGGATGCCGGTTGGTCAGTAGCCGTCAACGATCCATTCTCCGGCACACTGGTTCCGCAATCGCGGTACAATCAGGACAACAGGGTCCAGAGTGTTATGGTCGAATTGAACCGCGCATTATATCTTCATCCTGATACGGATCTGCCGCTTTCAGAATTTGAAACGTTCGGAAGCCTTATCCGGGAATGCATGGCTGAGGCCATAGCCATGGCTAGCTAGCGATAAGGGCGTGGAAGCTTTAGCTGTACGGACGTGGCTTTGAAAGCCTTTCACAACACTCGGTTTCAGCAATACTACCAACCAAGTGAAAGCTGCTCTTTTACTGAAATCGGATCCAATACGAATGGCGATGTCTCCCAGTCGGCGTCCTCGACCTTGCTGTACTTCACGTCAAACGGATTTCGTGTCGCTGCGGCGCTGTCGATCAGCTGCTTGGCGGCTTGCTCGCCGTCAAGGGCAACCTGAACCCAAACATCTTCCAGGGTATCTGGAATCTGACCGAACAGCCCGTGAATGGCCTCCAGCCTGTCAGCCAGAACCTGATGCACGCGGTCCTCAACGGAGTCGCGGTAACGCAGGTTGGCGATCCAGATTTCGCTCCGCGCCTGCCCGATCCGCTGAATACGACCTTTTCGCTGCTCCAGTCTCGTGGGGTTCCAGGGTAGGTCGATGTTTATGAGTGTTCCGAGGCGTTGCAGGTTGAGGCCTTCCGACGCCGCATCGGTCCCCAGTAAGAGCTTCATTTCACCAGAGCGGACCCAGCCCTTCAGGAGATTGCGGTCACAGCGCTGGAACTTTCCATCCCGCCAAAACCCCGAGCGGTTGCTGCCGGCGTAGAGGCCGATGTCGATGCCTTCGAACTCGGCCCGCTTGGACATCTCATCGCCGACCCAGCGGACGGTATCGTAGTATTGCGAGAACAGGATGCAGCCGAGATCCAGCCAAGCGAGCTGCGATCCTGGCTGGGTACCGCGCAGATACCCAACGAGGGCGTCGAGCTTCGGGTCGTTGTTTCCGCCCTCCTTCAAGAGGCTGAGACAGCGCTGCAGCGAAGTCATTTCGGCGGGGGTAAAGTTCTTGAAATCACTTGCATTGGACGTCTGGCGACCCGGCTGCAGGATCGCTTCCTCTTCGACGTCATCATCTTCGTCGTCGTCCAGCACATCCGGGTTGGCGCCGAGCAACTTTGTGATTGTACGGCGGCCTGCCTCCATCGAGCTACCGAGGCGGCGCAGAAGCAAGGTTTTGAAGAACCCGGCGCCTTTGACCCGCTTCTGAAGCAGCCGTGAAAACTCCTCCGCCTCCTGGTAGGCCTCGCGCAGGTAACCACCGAGCGCCAGGGCGTCTTCGTCGTTCTCGCCAAACAGCTTCACGCTTACCTTCGGCAGGAAGTAGCCGCCGGTCGCGGGGTTGATCGTCGCTTCCAGGTAGGCACGTGTACGGCGCACGATGCAGCGGAGCAGTGGGTTGTAGGTCTCGCCGTACCCGGGCAGCAGGCCGTTATGGAGTTGGACCCGGCGGATCGCCGGCGAGAGCTTGTCGAGGCTCTCTGGCCGGAACTGCCAACGCGAATCTTCCGCATCGAGGTTACGTCTGATCTTATCAAACGCGGCACCCTCGAAACGGGACGGGAGCGGGTCCATGACGTATTGCCAGCCCGCACGGTCGTCGTCAGTCGGGACCGTTTCGACCCCCATGGAAACGTCCAGGCAATGGCTTGGCTGGAACCAGGGGCTGCTCTGCGTCCATCCGCCGAGCACGCCATCGTTGCCATGAGACAAAACGTGAAGCAGGTCCCAAGCTTCAACAGGGTGCAACTGAACCGGGGTTGCCGTAGCCAGCAGCATGCTCTTTGTCCTGGGACCAATCAGCCGCAGGAAAGCCATCAGCTTATTGGGTTCAGCCTTCTCATCGATTTCCTCGGCCTTGGCATCGACCTTAGGGACATTGCGGCGCCGGGCTCGGTGAGATTCATCGACGATCACGCAGGCGTACTTGCGTCCGAGAAGCTGGTTGATGGCTTCAGTTTGACCCCGAACGACAAGCCCCTGGGACACCAGGCCAATCCGCCGCGGGCATCTGCCAAGCGATTTGGCGCCGTCCGAGGGATACTCCGCATCGTTTTCGTCGACCCATGCCCGCCCGTTCCAACGAGCCGAGGGCAACTGCAACAACTCCATCAGCTCATCCTGCCACTGCTGAAGTAGCGGCTTGGGAGCCAAGACGAGGATGGGCCCGCCATCCGGATCGTCGAGAGCGATCAGAAGCGCAGCCATGGCGAGTTGGATCGTCTTTCCCAGACCAACCTGATCGGCCAGCACGAGCCGGGCGCCGCCGAGCCTGTGACGTTCCAGCGCCAGCCTGGCGAAGTACTTCTGGTGAGGCCACAGACCTTGTTCGCGTCGATATACGGGGGTCTCCACGGCCGCCGCCGCGGCAACGGCTGTCGGGTCCGGTATGGCCTTCAGTTCAGCAGGCTCGATGACCTTGCGCTTGATGATCCGCTGAAGGTCCTGCGCGATGAACGGGCAGCACGACAGGTCAACCGCACGAGGGTCGGTCCACAGCGCATCGAACTCTTCCTGAACCCAGGCAACTGTATCCGGACAGTCGTCCTCCCAAAGCAGTTCATAGTTCACTTTCCAGGCCGACGCGCTTTCATTCACGCTGCCCAGAAAAGCCGTTGCCGTGCCATCGGCGCGCCGCAACACGCCGGCCTTCCCATGGATCAGGCCGAAGGCGGAGTCCGGGAGAACCCGCACTTCCATCCTCTTGTTTACGAGAGCGTCGTACAGTGCGCGATATCGATGCATGGCGATCGGCGGCGCATCTTCGGGCTTTCCGGAGCACCAGCTCCGCCGGATGGCGGCCTGAGCCGCTGCGGCCGTAATCAGATCCTGCGGATCAATGTCCGAATTGCAAATAATTCGCACGGGGCCAGCGACGCTGTTGATGGCCTCGCCAGCCACCTCAAACAGGCTCGAGCGGAAATAACCGGCAATCCGGTCATAAGATACCGCCCCCTCCAGGCGCTTGGCGAGCACCGTGTGGTCAAGGCGTTTTCGTCGACTGGAATGCCGTAGCAGCATCAGGCGTGATCGTTACGCAGGCGGCCGGCCAGAATGCGCGCAGCCTCAGAGTCCTCCAGCCACTCCGTCATGCCTTCGGCATTGCCCAGCGCTGCAAACCACTCCAGCAGCGCCACGAAGCCCTCGCGCTTGCCCCAGTAAGCTTGCCCGAAGGTGTCCCGCAGGTACTGCCGGCCAGGCTCTGGACTGTTGTCCGCGGCAGCGGTCTCGCGAAGCGCAAACATGAGGTGGCGAAGTGGCGACGCGGCAAAGGGATGTGGTGCCCCCGAAGCGGCTCGCCCCCGCCGCCCGGGCAGCACTGCATCTACTTCAGACCCCTGAATTTGCCCCATCAAGCTGGACGAAAGCCCGCTCGGCGTAAACATCCGGGCGCCGTTGGCCTTGTCGTTTTTCAAGAGTGGCTTGATGTCTGTGACACCGAAGCCGCGCGCCAACTCTTCGTACATACCCTTGCGGCGCTCGCCCCGGCTCTCGATGTCAAGGGCCCGAAGGTAATAGCGTTCCACCAGCGATAGATCGCGCCAGGAATTATCTAGACCTTTTGGAATGAGCGTGTCGCAGGCAATCCCGAGCGCTCGCTCGATGACCGTCTGGAAGTCGCTCTTCTCGTTCTTGGTCCTGACGGCAAAAACCTCATGTTCAACGTCACGGCCGTCAAGGTTGCCATATTGAGTAAGCACCTTCAGTGCGGCGGCGTAGGCGGCAAGCTGGTAGTCCGCGTCGTTGAAATTGGGCTCGCCACCCTCATCCAAGGCCTGCATAGAGGCAATCTGACGTTTCACCTCATCCTCAACGAGCGGATACACCTCGTCCAGGAAGCCTGGTTCGCTTGAGACACGTTTGCGAAGAACTAGGCACACTGTTCCCTGAACATAGTTGCCCTTCTTGATGCCGGCAGCTTCCGTCTCAGTGCTGATTGTCCATGCAGCTGTTGCCTTGAGTCCCGCCGCCCAAAGGATCATCCCTAGGTCGGCCCAGACTGCGGGGTCTTGGTGGGTGAACATAACCATTTGCATGCCGTTATCGGGCATGTGCCGGGCAAGATTTCGGTAGATTTCAACCATCGAACGGCGGAAGTCTTCGCCATCACCTCGCACAGCGAGTTCAGCGCGCGCATCGGGGGTCCAACCAGTATAGACTTTGGATAATTGCTTATCATACCACGCGAGAAAAAAGTCGGCGAGTTCATGGTAGTTCACCGCGTCGGCATATGGTGGATCTGTAATCCAGAAGTCGCATTCCTCTCTTTGGTCGCGGGCGTCATTTGGCTGGACGACAGACGTGCTCTCTATTGCGCTGTCATTGCTAACCGAAATCTGCACGACGTTCCTGAATCCCTCAAAAGACCTATTTGCCCATGTAAATAGAGGGTTGAGCGCTTGATTATAAAAAGTCTGGACAGAAGCACCAATGCCCCCGCTCCGGGCCATTTGCGGCGTCCATCTGCAAAGTTTTGAACTCCAATCAGAAGACGCCGCTATGCCGATCAAGCATGCGGCACGAAATTCCGTTGATTGCGTTTCTAGGTTGGATGAGAGCTGCAAGAACAGCCCGTGCATCAACAACTGCCTCGGCGTAAAAAGATGATGCCAGTGGGTCCAGCCCCGAGTACGAATTGGCTCGTCCGTTTTGTCGCCGTCCTTCGGCATCTCTTTGGACGGTATAAATCCATCGCGCTGCCAATCTGCAAAACGCTCACGAAGCAGTTCTAGCACCTTGGCTTCACGTGCCAGATCAGCGTCATCTGGAGCGGCGTAGCGACGTTCGCCTTTAGCGTTGATCCAACGGATGCAGTATAGCCGCTCCTGAAAGACGTCACCCGGGCGGGGAACGACGTCGTTATTGCTCCAACGGCGCAGGCCTTCCGGGCCGCGGAGGCCTTCCAACGACCAGGAGCGGCTAGCGTCAAAGGGATCGATGACCCGGCTGTCGCCAACCGTAGCGCCCTTCTTTTCTTGATAGAGTTTGAGCTCAAGCTCGGAAACCGGCTGCACCATAGGCTTCAAATGATCCGATCCCTCCACCTTCTCCCAAGTCGCAACCATCCTGTACTTTTCCGCAATGACCCAGCTCGGTGCGAGTGGAATGAAGTAGTCGCAGCCCTCTGGTTTCACTTCGTTACAGTACAAGAACGCCTCAGCGCGCTCGCCCTGAGCGTTATTTTCGATGCCCCATTGGGCGATAATTTTTTCGGCAGATGCGAAGACTGAATCCTGCGCTTTTCGCACTTCCTCCTGTACGGGTTGGCCGCCGCCGAGCAGGTTCAAACTCGCCCAAGTAAGCAGGCACGCCACGGGGTTCAGATCAGAGCCAAAGGCTTCACAGCCGATACGGGCGGCCTCGAATGGAATGGAGCCGCCACCGCAAAAACTATCCCCTACACGGAGGGTGCGGCCGTAGGCACGATGGCTAAGTTGTTCAACTAACTCAGGCAATGAATTAGCTCGGGTATCTAAGTGGGCGTTAATCTCAGCCCAAGCAGCTACCGATGGACCCGCAACATTTTCAGGGCGCTCGCAGTCAGCAATACGCTCGGCGTAGGGCAAGCGATCGAAGGCTGTTCGCGACGTCTTGCGCTGAACTGCAGGCTTGCAACGATCCCAGGTGCCCGCATCGTCCATGGTCAGTATCTTCAGAAAGATCTCCCGATCCTTCTTCGGATTGCTGGACGCAGGCATAAGCATGCCCAGAATCGACGCCCGTACCAGAATGAGAGGCTTGCGCCCCCACCACTTGCCTAGACCTGTAAGCGTCTGGCTGGCACCAGCCTTGCGCTCTTTGTAGGCTTCCGCCGACAGCCGCGCGATTGGGAACTGGGTTTCAATAAATGCGGGCACGTCCGGTACTCCAGTCAAAGCTTCAACGAGAGCTGGGAGTGCCCCAGAAGCTCACGGCGGGCTCGGGGAGACATCCCTTCGCCCTTTACAAAGGTGTTGTCGGCGATGGCGGCCCGAAGCGCTTTGCGCCAGCCGATACCCTTTTGCATGGCCTGGCCTGTGGTCGCGACGGTCATGGTGTAGAGCCACCAGCGCTCTTCGGGGGCCAGCGCTTCCCAATTGTGCAGCGCATTCGGGATATCGTCCGGCGTCGCTTCTTCGACGGCCCAGCAAAGAATACAGAGTTCCTTGCCCAGTGAGGGGTGGACCGGGATTGGCTTGCTCGGGGCCTTCTGAAACTTTGCCGGTGGCAGACCATTCGCCCTCAGACGCCGGTTTGTTTCTTCCCAGAACCCGGGGGCCAGCGCCAACCACCGGGCCCTGTCGATGAGGACCCTCAGGGAAGGGTCGCCAGGCGATGTCGCTACGCAGTCTCGCACGCCCAAGCCATCAAGGTCATTGCCGCGATGCTCGCTGATGCACACCAGATCGTTGCCGCCGGAGCCCTTGGGGACGTCGATCAGGAAGCCGTGCCGGGCTTCGTCAGGCAAGAAGCCGAGGCCGATCACTTTCCTGGTGGGTATTGAGGGCGTTCTGGCCATGTTTTACTGACTGACCATGGCAGCGTTGAACTGCTGGTTTGTCGATTTGAGCCAGTCCAGTAAGGCCTGCCCGGTGGCAAATCCGAGTGAGCCTATGGTCATGCGGACACTGCCGTCGCTGACCAGCGCCTGCAGCCTTTCGGCCAATGCTTTTACGGCAGCGGCGTCATAACCCGCCTGCATTGCTCCCGAGTAGTCGGCGTTCTGCTCGCCGTCGGCGCTCTCGGCTGTTATGCTGATATCATAGGCGCGGACGGAGCCCGCTGTCTCCAACCGTTGAATGATGTCCCAGACTGCACCGGGATCATCAAGCTTGGTCTGCTGCTTCCAACGCGCCGGCCTGGCGGCGTCGATCAGCGGACGGGCCTCCTCACCACGTTGCGGGATCGCGATCCTTATTGTCTCGGAGTTGAGCTCATACTCTGAGCAAACGGCCATGGCGCAAACGACGCGAGAGCTGGCGGGCACCCGGAACTTGCCGTCATAGGTGGCGCGGCCAGCATTGGTCGGGGCCGACCCGTCGGTGGTGTAGTGAATGACGATGCCATTTGCCTTTGGCAGTGCCACCAGCTCGATCTCATAATGATCGCCGCGGTCGTGGATCTGGTATTTCAGGCGGAGCTTCGCCGTCCAATCCTTAATGGGGCTGCAGCGTGCCAAGTCCTCAGGATCGTGCGCCAGGAAGCGATAGCGCAGGCCTGTTGCTTCAAAGCGAGTTGGTGTCGGTACGCTGGTTGACGCCGGGGTCGGTTCCGCGCTCCCAGTCTCATAAACAACCGTCGGCGCGTGCAGTGGCTCGATCTTCAGGTAGGTGATGCCGTCGCCGTCATCCTGAACGGAGAGCTCGCGTATCGCGACTTCAGGCATCGGAGGCGGGAAGGGGCCGCGACGGATGTGGTTGCCTTCTTCGCGCCAATGGTCACGACGGATGCATTCAGCTTTGAGGTCATCGAGGGCCGAGATCTTGTGCAAAGGCCAGTTGGTGTTGACCGCCGCCGCACGCTTGAAGTCCGCCCACAAGACAGTCTTAGTTGCCTCAGACCCGAAGAGCCGTGCCTCGGCCCTGGATCGGAAGCTGTCATCGTCGATCTTAGTCGTGAATTTCTGCGCCCCCTCCAGGGTGTTGCGGATGGTCGCTTCGCCGTTTTGATTTCCGGCGAACGAAAGATCGGTGCCGGTGGTGCGCAGCGCGGAATTGATCGAGGGGTAGACGATCTGGTCGAAAGCTTCTTTCAAGGCTGCCGTGAACTGAAGCCCGACGCGATCCCGGAGTGCATCAAGCGCGCGCCATTGCGGGTCGTCGGAAGGCGTGTTCTCGCTCCTGAGTTCGTCCTCAATGCTTTGGAGCGCGCGGGCCTGCCGTGCGGAGTCAAGGACCTTCTGGAAGGTGTCGCGTGAGCCGGTCAGGAACAGGACACGGTTCTTGTATTGCTGCTGGCCCCACCAGTTTTGCCAGTCCGACGAAATGGGCAACTGGTTGGCCTGGCCGCCAGGCCGGACGATGACGAGGGTCGTCTTGTCAAGCTCCACCTGGACCTCGTCCAACGGCGGCAGGACCTTGATGACCTGGTAGCAGTCCCGCATTGAGGGAGAGAAGTAGGCCTCAAGATGCTCGCGAAGCATACGATCCACGGTCTCAGCGTGCAGCGATAGAGCCGTTGATCGCAGCTTGGCAGCCAGGTTCTGCTGGTTCTTGAAGAACAGGCGGCCATCTGCGGAGTTGTGGAGATACCAGGCTCGCGTGGCCAGCTTGTCGAGGACGTTGGCCTTGAAGGTGCTGAGGTCGCGCCCCGGCCGCTGCAGGCAGTCGACGAGCTGATATTCGCGCAGGCCATGGATGGCGCCCGGTGTCGTCGAGAGCGAGGCAATGAGGATGAGCCGCGCCGCGTCGGACGCGTCGGAGTTTCCGTTGGCAAGGTCGATCTGTTCGACTTCGGCATCTCCACCGTGCGCGACGTCGTGTGCGATCGCCTCGCTGAGGGAGGGATTGATCGTGCGAACCTCAGAGGCAATCTCGTCAAGGTTCAGGTTCATGTCGTAGGGGTGGATCAGATCGATGCCATCCGCCTTCTTGGAATTCCAGAGGCTGGAGACGACCATCTGCATCAGGCGAATGACGCCACGGGTCTGCTGGAAACCATCGTTTTCCTTGAACTTCCCGACCAACTCACGGAGATCCGGGTGGAAGGGATAGGAGTCGATGATACGGGTGTAAAGCGACTCCGGTGTCGTGGTAGTCAGGCCCATTTTTTGAGCTTCGCGCAGGGCTTCGCGGTATGCCTCGGCGATACGCTTAATTTCGTTGTCGGGCGCAACTGTTTCGAAAAGTCGCTTGCGCAGGATGTGGTAAAGCTCGTCACCGTTCGGATTGACCGGCGTGATAGGGACCGCGATCCGCTTTGACTCAGACGTAATGCCTTGAATGGCTCTATTGAAGGCGGCTTGCAGGCTCGATTGACCGACGCTGAAATTCGTGCCGGCCAAATCCGAGAGCACGAGACACACGTTGTCCATGTCTGCCACGGCGACAAACAGGTTAGCCAGAGCGGCTGTCGTGACAACGCTCAGATCTGCGTTCCCGACGGGCACCGCGACGGCGTACTCAAGGTAGGGCGGCAACTCATCGAGGAAGAGCACCAGAGGGTCTCCACCAAGAAGTTGCTTCCATGCTTCAGGTCCTGGAGCGCTCAGGAGCGGCGAGACGTAGCTTGCGAACATCTGAGCCTTGCCAAGCTGCTCGGCGATAGAGCCCCAGATCCCGCCTGCTGCGTCCGTGCTGCGGCCGTTAAAGCCAGCGACCCGACAGCGCCCGAGCTTGGGCGCGGGGTTCTTATCGCCAAGCACCGAGTTTCGAAGTTCGGGGTCCTTCGCCAACAGACCGAGCGCGATCATGCTGTGCGTCTTGCCGCCGCCCATAGCTTGCGAAAGCAGGAACACCGACGACCCGGCGCCCGTACCGGACAGGTGACGGAAAGACCGGTCAACCAGGGTCTCCATGCCGGCAGTGAAGTAGTTTTCGCGGAAAAAATCTGTGCCGTGCACCTGTCCTTTCAGGAAGGTATCCAAGCTCAAAACCGTAGCGCGCCGGTCAGCGGCGAAGACTGAGGCTCTGGGCTTGCAATTGTTCTGAAGGGACATAGGTGGTCGATCCTTTTCGTACCTCGATTGGGGGCGAGGGCGCGGTTGTCTAAGATTTAGAGACTGGCGCTGGTGTGTCAAATGAGTCGTGCTGACTGGCAGATACATAGACGCTGACGCCCTGCGATGAAAATGCTCAAACGGGAACCTGCTGATGAAGAAGATCGTCCAGAGGTAGGAACCAATTGGGCCGACTCCAACCCAAGAAAGAGCAAACATGTCGCACTTTGCGGTCTACGCGATCGGGCTAAGCAGCGCTATCTTAAATTGTGATAACGAGCGCCCAGCTGTCACGCAAACAGTTCGGAAAAGGTTTTTCAGGCAGAGGCGGCTGGCAAAAATCGCCACTTGCCTTGGTGTTTGATATTTTCGACCTCCGCACTTGTATCACGTCAACCGCGACGGAATCTCAAAATGAACGGCCCGGATCCCGGATTGGCTCACGATAATTCTGCGTGATCTTCTTCCAGTGTGAGATGAAATCGGTCGACTGCATCTAAAGCGTCGATATCGAACTCGTAGCGCACCAAAAGAGCATCTCGGTATAAGTTCCGGTCAGCAAATTACGAACCTATCGCGTCGTGCGTCGGTCTTTGAATAATTGCGCTTGCACGTCATTGTGTCATGCAAGACAGTGGCGACCGGGTCATCCGGGACAAGGATTTTTAACGCCTTGGTTTCTTCTTATTGGCTTTCAACTTTGGTTTGGAAAAAAGTTCCTGGCTAAGCTGTTCTCGCCGTCGCGCTCGCGCCGCAGACTGTTTCAGCAGGGCTTTGACTTCTGGAGATATTAATGCATCCCGAAAACCCTTTTGCCTCGCCTTAGTTTCAGCTCTGCCACGGGCAAACGCTTCAGCCATCTCTCTCGTCAGCGCTTCCGTGGAATCAGCACGCTGTTCGGCCGTCTTGTCACCCCACCATACCTGATGTTCTGGCTCGCTTACCATTTCATCAGGCCCACGACCCCCGCTATCATGAGTGGGTCCGCCCTTAAGTTTGTCCGATTTGGCCTTATCCCAGTTCAGACGTCGAGTCATTTTTTCGCCCCTGTTTTTGGCGCTGAGTGAGTTAATCTATTGTACCTTTGACGCGCTATCGCGCAAAGTGCATTCTTTCTCGTGCCGAGTTGCCTAAGTCGATTTGCAGCATGATCTGACGCGTCCGCCGCCCCAAATTTCGTTAAGTTTTCATGGACGCCGGGCGGCGAGGCAATTAGGCGGCGGGCATTGCACCAAGCCTGATCGCCCGCCGTATGCTAGTCCAGACTTATACCTTCGCTGACCACGCCCTTGTGGCGCCTGGCGGTCCCCAACTGAATTGGTTGATCGGATACTTGCCCATCAGGACGTCCGGCCCAAATGTGCTTTGCTGCCCAGCTCTTCAGACCGGCGAGTCGTTTTGAGCCTGAAATCGCAGACTTCTCGGGAGCGTAGTAATCAAACCACGGCAGGCCGCTTTGCTCATAGTCCCATTTTGTCAGCGGCTGAGTTAAAGGCGGACATCCTGTCAGCTCTGACCATTGCCCTGCATCGACCAAATGAACAAAGCAGCGACTGCCGGCCTGTTGATCCCACGCGCCGATGCCATAGGGGTCGGCATATATTTCTTGTCGCATTCTGCCTCCACCTCCCAATCCCATCGATGCGTATGAAATCTCCGCCATCATACAGCAACTCACTTCTTGCTGGCGGGCACGACGGAGAGCAAGGTAGCGCTTGCTCTTCATGGGATAGGCGACGATCTGGAGCCCCCCGACTTTGGCTTCTCCGGTAAGCTGCTCCTCCACTGAGAACCCCTTGCCAAGTTGCTCGGCTACGAACTGCCGAATAATGCCCTTGGAAACAGCGAAGCCGTCGATCCATGGCTGTTCCGGTATCACGATGTAATCTTGCGGATCTGCGGAAAGCAAAGGAGACCAGGCCTCTCCAGTCAATGCGTTTATCTTCCCGGCGGCCACTTTGATGGCAAATGGATAAGACTTGTCAGAAGATCTTTGATGGCCTGATCTGAAGTTAATCCACATCGCCTCCGAACTGTGCATTGGCATAATTACGCCGCCACGTTGGAGCGTTATCTTGCCGAGGCTCTCAGAAAAATCTTCGACATGCCGAATAGGAAAGCGGCCAAGTCCTGCCGGCAGACTATAAATGCCGTCATCATCTGGGATCCGTAACGTTCGTTGAAATTCCAATTCCACGTGCGCATCTATATGAACACTTGGGCAGCGAATATTTAGCACGTCGTCTTCGAGTGTAATCATTGTTCTGATCTCCTTACCAGTCGCCATCGCGGACTTCCCGCACTACTCTTAGCAAAGCGGCCGGCGGCGCATCGCGCAGGCCACGTATCAACTCAGCGAACGCAACAGGGTGACGCCGAATAAGCTCAAGCAAGTCACTGGAAACCTTCCCGCCGAGTGCAAGAAGGGCATCCCTATCTTCTCCAAGCGCTTCTGCAAGTCGGCCGATGGCCTCCTCGGAAGGCGGTGCAACCTCATCTCGTTCAATCTTGCTGAGGTACGCCGGTTCCAGACCAACCCGCTTGGCAACCTGTCTCACGGAGTAACTCCGATCCTTAACTCGCAAGGCTTCGCGGCGATGCCGAAGATACGATCCAAAAGAGTTCATGTGTCATACCTACTACACACTTTTTCGAGAGTCAAACGACACTCATCCAACTGGTGTCCATCGAACCTGCTGACCAAGCGGGGGCATGGCTATTGATGGTGTAAAGCGCTGATTAGCAGAGGAAATTCACAGGCATTTTGGACATTTACGCGCGTTAATTGCTGATCCAGGATGCCTGGAAGCCAAATTGGAATACGTTGAGGGCTGTCCGCACTGGCGAAGCCAAAAGCCCGCGGACCGAAGTTTGGGCTTGCCTTGATACAACTTATGATCTAAACCCACCCATGTATCAAGACAAGGGCCGACGCCCTTACCAACCTGCCCCCCGGGCAAGGTGGACGCGAAAGCGGATACGGCCTCATCATTGAGGCAACCAACCGGGAGTGACGTCGGCCCTCCGCTTTTTTGAATGCAGGCGACGCACATGTCCAATTCTCAGATTCCTACCGATAAGGTCGATGCCTACCTTGGCACGCGCTACGACGTCATGGTCGATGATCACACTATTCACCTGACGATCGGCGAGCCCTCCGTTGACATGGCTGAGTATTTTCAACGGCAGGGCGTTGCCTCGGCGGCGCTGATCACGGCTTTCAATCCGTTCGGTGCGGTGCAGGCCGATGACGCCAATGCGGCCGCCAACCAGAAGCTCGAGCAAGCCGTTCGGGAAGATGGTTTGAAGTTCCTGCCGGCCTCGGGCTCCGGTGAAGGCTGGCCCGCTGAGCCAGGCTTCTGGGTCTTGGGTATCGAGCTCGATCGGGCCCGGTCTTTAGGCAAGGCTTTTTCGCAAGACGCTATCGTATGGATGGACCTCGAGGCGATCCCGAGATTGATCCTGCTTCGATAGGCGGACGATTGATAGCGCATTTTTGTGGGGGGATTTGATCCAGATTGCCGGCCCCGACGCTTTGTCAAATACGGCTAAACAGGACCTGACTATGCTTATTCGTAATGGACTTTTCTCTTCGGAATCCGTTTCCGAAGGCCACCCCGACAAACTGGCCGACCGAATATCTGACCGGATACTCGACGCCTTCCTGGAGCGGGATCCCAATGCCCGCGTCGCCTGTGAGACATTACTGGCAGACCAGTGCGTCATCGTCGCCGGGGAATTCAAGACCCGTCGCGCGCAGGATTTCCAAGCCGTTCATGCCCTTGCCGATGGATTGATCCGGCAGGTTATCCGCGAAACGGGCTACAACGATGAAACCACCGGAATAGATCCTGAACGCTGCGAAGTGCAAATTCGCTTCAATCTTCAGTCACCGGATATCAGCCAGGGCGTCGATCAGCAGGATGGAACGCTGGGGGCAGGGGACCAGGGGCTGATGTTTGGCTACGCCTGCGATGAAACGCCCGCATTGATGCCGGCGCCGGTCGTCTATGCCCATCAGTTGGTGCGACGCCAGGCCGAGTTGCGAAAGAGCGGCATCCTTCCTTGGCTTAGGCCCGATGCCAAATCCCAGGTAACCTTTCGCTATGTCGATGGCCGCCCCACCGAGATAACGGCGGTAGTGCTCTCAACTCAGCACCATGAGGATATAGGACTGGAAGACCTTCGGGACCAAGTCCAGCGTCATATCATCGATCCGGTTATCCCGGAGGCTTTAAGGTCGTCGGACTGCCGCTTCCTGATCAATCCGACGGGAAGGTTTGTGATCGGTGGGCCCAAAGGCGACGCCGGCCTGACGGGCCGAAAGATCATCGTCGATACCTATGGCGGAGCCGCGCCGCATGGCGGTGGCGCATTTTCCGGCAAGGATCCCTCCAAGGTCGACCGGTCCGCGGCCTATATGGCTCGGTTTCTTGCCAAGCAGGTGGTCGGACGCGGTTGGGCACAAAAGGCCCTTGTGCAACTGGCATATGCCATTGGCGTCGCCGAGCCTGTCAGCTTCGCCGTTGAGACGTTCGGCACCGCTTTGGATGCCGATCGGGATTTGGCTGAGGACCTATTGGCGGAATTCGATCTGCGCCCCCAGGCCATTATTGAAGCTATGGATCTGAGGCGCCCGATCTATTTTCCGACAGCGGCGTACGGCCACTTCGGAAGGACGGATATCGAACTGCCCTGGGAGGCTGATAAGCGTTTTTATAGTTCTGGTTTATCGGAACCGTCTCCACTTGAGCGTTGCGAACGCGAACCAGAAAAATCGCCCCACTTGGTACAAGCTGCAATCTTTCAATAGTTTATCAGACACATATAGGAGCAAGACATGAGCGATGACCACACCGAAGCAAAAGCTGCCGACGACGAACTAGACGCCGATCAACAATTCGATAGCCATGAGGACGAATCCGAAGACGACGAAGACGAAGACGACGACGATTCAGCCGGCGGAATGGACTTAGAAGATTTGAAGTGCCCTTACTGTGAGTCCGTTGATGAATGCGAACATCTGTTGCTGTGGATTGACACGGACTTCTGTGAGTCAAGACACGGCCCGCTCTTGGAAAAATTCAATCGAAAATGGTCAGCTATTCAGGAACGCTTAGGCGATGATGGTGACCATAGAGAAGGATTTTTCGAATTAACTTGTGAGGTCGATGCGTTAGCATCAGCAGATCTTCATGGGGTTTTCGAAGGGGGGCCAGGAGCATCTTTCGGGTACACAAAGTACTATTGTTCGACGGCGTTGGAGGTGCGTGAAGCCGTAAAGAACTTCTATTTGAAACCTAGGAGCTCCCCAATTCACATCGCACGGTTCTGTGTTTCTTGGGCTGACGGCGACGTGTCTGTTGAACTCCATGTTGCAAAACTCAATTACGGGCGTTTGCAGAGAGGTGAAAAAGTTTCCATACGTGGCAAGGGTTATACCTATGAAGGTGACTTTTTCTGGGATTATTGGAACTTTGAGGCCGGCTTACAGGGCGAACTGACCGTAAACTACGGCAGTCCGAAGGACGGCGACTATTCCGGCGAAGGTTGGATAGGGAGGGCAATTTCCGCACTTGATCCGAACTTTCAAAAACGGGTGTAGCAGTCCTTAGCGCTGGTGTGCGGTAACCATGTCGACCGCACACCACCCGCCAACCTTGCTCGTGTCCCTTTTGAGAATTCGCGCCGGCACAGCCGTTGATCTGCGAAAACGTCATTTTCAACTGCGCCACCTAAGGAAGTCGGCGGTTCGACACGTCGAGGATCCAAGCGAGGAGCAGAAGGGCATGCCGCGTGACCCGTTTCATGTAAGGTCTGAGGCGTCACTCTTCAGGGACGGCAAGAGATTTCTGGCCATAAGTGCGGCGATCTCGGCGGCGATCTCGTCGTCGGTCATGTTGCTGACCTGGAGCGAGCCCTGCAGGTCGAGGGACGAGCGCTCGCGGTATTTCTCGGGGGCGTGGGCCTTGAGCAGGAAGATGGCCAGGGTGTCGCTGTACTTGCGGATCGCGCCGACGGTCTTGCCGAGGTGGTACACAGGCTCCAAGGTCCCATCAAAAGCTCGACGGTGGACTTCGTCTTCGAGCGCAGATATCCCAATTTTCAAAGCGCGGTCCCACGCTAAGTCAAAGCCAGGAATTTCGACACGCCACCGGTAGGCCGTTTGACGGCATATCTTGACGGCAGCACAGGCCTTCCCGACATTGCAGGTTTCGGATAGAGCCGCGCAAAACGCGGAGAGGGTAACGGGGTTCGCTTTCATGGGGCCAGTATACAGCACGCTGGCGCCTTCAGGGGCACCGCTGGAAGATCTGACTGCGGTCCGTCATTCTGCGCGGGGTCTTGTCGGCGAATTGTCGGTGACGACAAAAACAAGACGCCCTAAAAAGGGACGAAAGATGGTCAACCAACGACTGTCTTGAACCGGTCAGGGGTTTGGGCCCGGGTTTCATATTTCACAATTTTCCGAATTGTCGACTTGCAGACATCGAAGGTCTTGGCCAGGCGCCGATATCCCCAACCTTCGGCCTCGTGGAACTCGCGGATCATGTCCACGTCCGCGTCCGTCAGCTTGGCATCCTTGTGGCCCTCGCCGATGATGCGGCCGAACTCGTTGACAGCTACGAAGCGCTTCATTTCGCCAACCCGCAGTTCTTTACGGGTTGGGCGTATGGTGCGTCAGTAGCAGAGGAGTAGACCTTCGATCCACGAGTGCAAATCCGGGTCGCGCTTGCCGAGCAAACCGTTATCGTGGTTATCCGCCCACCGCTCTCCGTTCTGTGCGATCGAGTAGTTCGCCTTGCGTCGGCGTGTCTTCGCCACGAGTTTAACGTTTCGCCATTCCACCGACGGGTCGTATTTTTTTGCGTACACAAACCACTCGTCGTTTTCTGCGATAACGTCCCAACCGCGCCCGAGAGGCGCGCGGCCGTCAAAAAGTTTTTCGTTTGGCATCCCCGCCGGTCTCCTGTTTTTTCGTCGATCCAAAACCCCCGGCTCGCGCCACATGCCACACGTCGGGGTTTATACTCTGTATACCCCGCCGATGTGGCAGCGGATGTGGCAGCATCGCCTGCCGCAAGTTGCCACATTGTGGCGGATTGTGGCGCGTGTGGCAGTGTGGCCGCCGCTACTTGTGAAAAAGTACAAGTTACCATTGCAGCGCTATTCCACCCCCAACTCGCAGAAAATTACCAGTAAGGCACAAGGCGTCGACCGCACGTGCGACGTTATTCCGTCGCCGATCGCGCCCCTTACTGTCGCGGGTTGGTGGTAATATTTTAGTGGTCTCGTCGATCAGAGCCTCCACATCGATCGGTGCATCCGACACACCGGCCATGTCCTGGGCGACGCCCCAGACCGCCTTCTGCCAGCTGCCGACCGGCGTCTTGCTCTGTGTCGAACCCCCCGCCTTCGGTGCGTCCACGTACTCGATGGCGCAGCTCGTGAGCTTGTCCAGCTCCTCGTCGACACCCAGGTCGATGACCTTGAGACGGAAATCGAACACCGAACCGTCTTCCCCGTCCTTCAGCTTGGAGATCTTCAGCTGGCGTGCGTCACCGTCCCTCGACACCTCGGCCTCGAAGTCGGCGGCTGCCTTCAGGGCGCTCGATCCCCGGGCACCCTTGGTCGCGTCCTTGCCCGAGTGGTGGACCAGGATGACCATGGCGCCGGTGGCCCTGCTGATCTTCTCACACCTGGCCACGAGGACGCTCATGTCCTTGGCGCTGTTCTCATCGCCGCCGACCATGGTGCGGGCCAGGGTGTCGATCACGACCAGGTCTGCCTCCACCAGGCAGAGCTCCTCCGTCAGATCATCGGCGTCGCCGTCGCCGAACAGATCAGGGGCGTCGGCGACAACCCCGACGCCGAGGTCCTCCAGGGCCACACCGGTGTGAACGGACAGGGCGTTGAGCCGGGTCCTGAACCCAGATGCACCTTCGGCAGCCACGTAGACCACCTTTCCGGGCTTCGTCTTGTGGCCTTTCCAGTCCACGCCCCTGGCGACGCATGCGACCATGTCCAGAGCGATGAAGGACTTGCCGGCGGTAGAGGCCCCGTAGATCACGCCCAGGCCTGCCCTGGGGAGCACACCCTTGATGAACCACTCCATCGGCGGGCCCGACGCGAAGGCGTGAGCAGGGACCACCTCGAACCGCCGACGGGAGGGAGCTGCCGGCGAGAGCTCGGGGAGGACCTCGAAGCCGTCGGTCATGTAGCCGATGGCGTCCAGGAAGTCGGTGTCGCCGCGCCCGGCACAGTGGGCGTGCATGCACTTGAAGTGGCCGCGCTCGAAGCCGTCAGTCCCACCGACCAGCCAGCTGGTCGATGACACGGCGCCACCTGGGGTGTGCTCCTCGTCCCAGGGGCAAAGGATATGAAGCCGGCGCTCTTTATTGTCGGCGCCGAGGACCAGGTCCTCACGCACCAAAAACTGGGCGACAGGGTCGGTGGTCTCGAAGTCGATCCCCTTGCGGGCCGTGAGCGTGCCCGTCACCGGCGCCTCGGTCGCGAACAGCTCGGCCAGGGCCTCCCAGGCAGCGTCCAGCTGCTCGATGGTGATCACCGGGATGGACGAGGGCAGGCCACCGGCCCACTCGTAGCGGACCCCGCTTACGTGCTCGCCTGCAAAAACGAACTGCTGCCCGTTTCCAAGGAGCTCGATGATGCCACCGTCGACGACCATGCGCCGCTTGGGCAGGTCGCCCTCGACGATGAAGGCGAGGAGGCGCTTGCCTGAGTTGCTGCGGCACCTGGCTGGGAGCTCCAGGCCAAGGACCTGGCAGAACGCCAGGTCGATAGCCTCAGCCAAACCGCGGTCGTCGACGTCGATGTCGAGCCCTCGCACGCGCCGGGTCTGGATGCAGATGCCGAGCCTGTTGTCCTGCGACCAGCGCTCCATGTCCAGGCCCGTGGCCACGTACTTCGTCCACTGAGCGAAACCGATGACGGTACCGTCGCGTTTGAAGAGGCTCGGCGTCTTGCCGATCGACCCCATCTTGGAAGTGGGACTGATTCTGGCTGTCGGGTCGCTGACCACGGGCAGAAGATCGCTAGTTAAGCCGAGCATTAGGTCGAAGTGGGCCCACTCGTCAGGGGATGCGCCGTAGTGTGTCACTTGCGCACCAGCCGGGAATGATGCGGGCAGTATGGCGCCCAGCTTCACTACTGACCGCCTTGGTTCAAAAGCTTTATCAACTCTTCGGCCGGTATAAGCGTCCGCCCGCCGACCTTTACGGTTTTGATGACGCCCGAGCGCACGAGATCATAGGTCTTCGAACGACCAAGGCCCATGGCGCGGCAGAAACCGGGTATATTGTAGGCAAGGGGCTTTATGTCAGACGCTACGGCGTGGCTTTGATTACGGGGCTTATCAGTGTGCATACGAAGATCCTTTTGCAAATCCGTAAGCGATCATAACCCTCCATTCCTGCGTCAAGGGCACCACCCCCCTCCCGGCCATTTTGAGTTTCACAAACCCCTTTCCCGTAAGGGGTTAAAACGTCCACATCCCCGACAATCGCGTAGGGGGAAAACTTTGGTCTCAATTTTTTTTTGCGAATTCCGTCGCACCGGGTTTATTGGCTTTAACATATTTGGTGGCGTGGTAAGACTTCGGTGGTCCGCTAGAGCTTGACTGCCATTTGTTTTCAGAACCCGAACCCGAACCCAAGAATTTATTGGGGGTCACCGTGGGGGTCAGATTTGATTTTGCATCGCAAAATAATCAATAAAAATATACGGTTGCAGTGGTTTCGCGATTCCTGTAGCCGGCACCACCACCCCATCCATTGGTGTACGTAATTGGTTGAAAAGCCATTGAAAATGCTGAATTTTCTGCAGCGTTGTGTCCCTATTTGTCCATAAATGTACGCCTGCATCCGGTCTTTTTGTGGGTTGCGCTAGGGGGGGGCGGCAGCGACTCGTTCCGTTTTCACTGGAAATGACCCCCGTGGCACTTTCAGATGTTCACGCGGCGACTGTGGCAGTTGAGTTTCGCGGCCGCCCGGCCAAAGCGACCCGACGTGGCCACGAACCATAAGGCGCGTCTGGCCGTCTCCCGTCGGTTCAAGACAGAATTCCCAACTGGCCAGAATACTTCCAGTGGCTGACGGCACGGTAAGGACAAGATCGCGGAACGGCGCGATCGCGGCCACCCGGAACGATGCCGTTGCGCCCGGAAGCGAGGGCATAATGTCGCCGACGGTCAGGTGTTGTAACGCCGGGACGAGGGTCGTGGCGCTTGGCGTTGCGTCATTGTCGATCCAGTCATAGCTGTACCAGCCAGCACGGCCGGCGCCCATCTGCACCAGCCAAGGCCATACGATTTCCGGCGCCACCCTGATCGTCACGGCGTGCATGACCGCGCCCACCGGGTCGGAGACCAGTTTGTCGCCAGGAAGCGCCTGACGTCGTTCCGCGGTTGTTGCTTGGGCCATCATGACGACACCCTGTCCAACGCCCACTGATCAAGGCGCGCCTGCCAATAGACGATCTCCTTCCCGCCGATTTCCCAGGCCACTTCCGCGGCGAACGGAAGCCAGGTTCCGTTGAGGTTCCGGTAATCGGAAAACCGGCCGCGCCACGGCGTCGGTAGGGTGGGCGCAGAGGCCGACCGCGGTCGATCCGGGGCGAATCCGCTGGCGATCCGCCCGTCATTACCGAGGCTCAGCTCCACTTCGCATGCCGTCTCACCAGAGCCGGCGCTGACAGCGAGTGTGTCCGGGCCGTCCGTGCGCCAGCGCAATCGGCTGTTGTGCAGTATGGCGTCAGGCGCCCAGGGGAGTTCGGCCAGGTAACGCAGAAGTTCGCCGCGCACAAGCGCCGGGGTATGCGCCGCGCGGGCGATCGGGATGAACCCCAGGGCCATGATGTCGAACCGCCCTTCGCCGCCTTGCAGTGCGTCGCGCCCGGATATGACCCCAAGCGGTCCGGCCCGTGTCCGCCAGTCGAATTCGCAGTTGCGCGTGGAGATGGTTTGCGTGGCGGTGAATCCCATCCAGGACCTGGCGTCCAAACTCGTCTTCATGCGACCGGTTTGCGTAAGACGAACCTCTCGCGCACCAGATTTGGGGTCGGCGCCAAGTCGCACGGCAAGGTCGTAGACAGCGGCGGGAAGTCGGTCGTTCTGCGCAGGCTCGGTCGCTTTCATCGGTTCGTCGCTTTCTCATAGAGTTCGGCAGTCGCGGATTTGCGGAGAGCCAGGCCTGCCACAATCCAAAGCGTGGCGGCGAAGCCTGCCTGCCAGGCCAGGCTCTGCGAGGACGAGGTCGCGGGAAAAACAACCAGCAGCCATCCCGTGTAACTGGCGTGCATGAGCACGGCCAGCATTACGCTGCGTGTATGCGCATAGACCCACGTCATCAGAATCCGATAGGGCGTCAGGGTCGCAAGATAGACAATGGCGAACGACCAGATCCAGGCCTCGCCCATCGCACCCAAGGTGAAAAGATAGACGACCAGAAGGTGCCAGAGCGCCCATACAAGGCCAAGCTGTAAACCCGACCTTCCAATGCCGTGACGCGCCAGCAGTCGCGGCGTCGCAAAGCCGGTCCAGCCGATTTCCTCGAAACTTCCGGCGATGAGCCCGACTACGAGGAGCGGCCACTGGAACTTGGGAAAGAAGGTCGGCGACACAAAAAAGCTGAAAAGCAGCAGAACAGTAACGAGGCAGATTGGGGCTGCCAGCAGAGCCACGGCGTACCAGCCGGCGCCAAGCTGCCAATTGAAGAGCCGCGCCCTCAGCTCAAGTAGTCCCGCGCGCCCGTCGACCAAACGGATAATCGCCAGCCCGCCTATGCTGGGCCCCAGCAGCATGGCCACAAAAAACAGGCCGGTCGCCAAGGGCGTTGGCGCCGCGATCGTAAAGCCGGTCGTCTCGACAATGACCAAAATTCCGCTCCAACTGATACCGAAGGCCATCGCGAAATAGAACAACATCGGGTAACGGCGTAGCCAGCTATGCGTCATGGCTGCGGCTCGGACGATGCACCTGAAAAACGGAGGTTTCCACGTCCCTGACGACTCATGGCCAAACAGATCCCTGCGACGATGAGCCAAAGCGCGGCTGCGAAAACGAGGTCGAAGATAACCGCTTGCACCCCCGTTATCGACGCCGGCAGGAGTATTACCTGCCCGGCGGCGAGCGGCGCATGCATCAGCATGACCAGAAGAACGCTGTTGGTGCGATCGTAGAGCCAAACCATAAGAATTCTGTAGGGGATGAGGAAGCTGAAAAGCAGAACGGCGATGTAGAGAGCCGGCGGGATCGCCCCCGATGCGCTGGCGCTGCCCGAAAACAAGGGATAGTGCCAGGAACCCCAGACCAGACCCATCGTCAGCCCGGTGAGTAGAAAGCCATAGCGCTTTCGCAATTGCGGCGTGGCAAAACCCGTCCATCCGAGTTCCTCGAAGAAGCTGACCGCCAGTCCCAACACAATGCCGGACATGACAAGGCCGACCCTGTCGTCAGATGTGACGATGGCGGGGAGAAATGTCGGCGAGATCAGCGACAGGGCGAAGATAATCGCGCCCATCAACACCGGGGCGGTCAGCAGTGCGACCAGGTACCATCGCACACCCGCCCGCCACCGGAACGCGCTCGACAGCAATTCGCCAAGACCCACGCGTCCACGGATCAAGCCCGTCATGAGGATGCCAGCCAGGCTGGGGCCTGCGAGGGCGGCCAGGTAAATGAACTGGCTCAGTACCAGTGGGTTGGCCCTGGAGCTGAAGAGCCCGCTGGGGCCTGCCGCGATCAGCAAAGCGCCCCAGGAGATGGCGAAGACCAGGGCATAGTACGCGGATGCCGGATGGTTCCTGATGATAGCTGCAGGAGATGATGTAATTTCGCGCCTCCTGTCGAGTTGTTCGTCTGCTGTCCGCCAAACCCAGACCACCTTAAAGCGCAATTGCAGACAGGCTCATTGTTCTGGGTCAGTTCCCGCACAATGAGCCTGAAGCAATTAAGCGATGACGATTTCGTTCTCGACGGACGTGGCGCCTTTGGCAGCCCAGGCGACTTCAGACGCCTCCTGCCAGTCGCTCCACGTATCGACGGTGCCTGTCAGTGTTACCTTGCCGCCGTCGGCTGTGACCTTGATACGCTTGGTGTCGAACCACGAACGGTTAAGGGCAAAGGCGATGTTTTCGGCGATAACCGCCGTATCTACCTTCGGCTTGACCGTCGCCTCGTTGGAAACCCCGATAACGCCCATAAGGCGGCGAATGTCCTGGGCGGCCGCTTCTTTCTGGAAGTACCACTCGACCTGGCCGCTCAGGGTGACCCAGCCCTTGCTGACCGCAACCTTGATAGCGTCGGTGGGGACATTGCCGTCCCAGGACAGGACATTGAGGGCCGCCCTGGCGATATCCTCATCGTCTCGCTTCGCGCCGCTCGAGAGTTTGATCTCGATCTCGTTGGCGATGGCCTTGGCGCCCTTGACGCGGCGTACGGCGAGTTCAGCGTCGTGTTTTTCGCTATAGGACTCGACGTGTCCCGTCAGGGTCACGACACCCTCGTGGGCCGTGACGCCGATATGGGCGCCGTTCACGTTCGGAGTCCAGTTAAGTTCGTCGAGGACGTTTTGTTTCAGGTCTGTATCGTGTGCCATGATTGTTTCCAATTCGGGAGTTTGCGTCGTTCGGCGCCAGGTGACTTGCCGCCGATTTACGTAAGTTTCCTATGTGCATTCCCGTTACATGGCCTCTTTGGCTTTAGTGGGTTGCCTCTGTCGCCTCTTCGATCGACCAATTCGTCCCTCCTGCTCCACAAGACGTTTGACGTCGGCACGGTCACAACGAATGCTCTTCCACAGACGACACGCCTTCCTGGCGCCTTTTTCAGAAAGATCGCATCCGGCGCCCCGACAATGTTTGCAAACCTGCGCAACCGTTCGCCGGGCTCCGGCTTTGGGCTTAGCTTTGCCCGGCCGGCTTTAGTCCCAGCGCCTTGAAGACCAGGGCCGCCGGGCAGATTTTGGTAAAGGCGAACTGGAACAGGTTTGCGCCGACAAATACGGTCAGCCAGACGAAGTAAGGGCTAAGCCATTGCGTCAAGGCCACGCTCAACAGGACCATAAATCCTGCAAAGGCAAAAACTGCGCGTTCAATAGTCATGATTTTATCTCCTCTTTCAGTTTGTGCGCACCGATCATGTCGAGCGCCATCTTCTCGAAAAACATTTCGCTCTTGCCGGCCCTGACCTTGCCGAGGAAGTAGCTCTCGAATGCCACCTTCGCTAAGTGGACCCACTTTCCGTGAGCCGACCAGTTGATATTGCGCGGCGGTATCTGAGGCTGGGCGAAGAAGGCAACCCCACCGTCTCCGAAATCGGCGAGGCAGATGGCATTCCACGTGGCTTCATGAACCGGAGGCTTGCCGGCGATGATGTCCTTCAGGTTATGGGCGATCGCCGTGCACATGGACTCGATCATGAAACCGGTCTTTGGCACACCGACCGGCACGGCCGTCTTGCCCATGGGGGGAATGGCCACGCAAACGCCAAGGCCGAACACGTTGGGAAAGGTTGGGTTTTGCTGATGCTTGTCGATCAGGATAAAGCCGCGCGGATTGACGAGGCCCTGAACGTCTCTGACGGCCTCGACACCCCGAAACGCCGGAAGCATCATGGAGAAACCGAACGGAATTTCATGGTCCGACTTATGTGCGCCATCCTCACTCAGTTCCTCGACGAACATCTTGCCTTGTTCAACCTTGGAGACCCTGGCGTTGGTAATCCACTTTATGTGCCGGTTGCGCATTTCGGATTCGAGGAGTCCCTTCGTATCGCCAACGCCATCAAGCCCGAGGTGACCAATATAGGGCTCAGATGTGACGAAGGTCATCGGCACACGGTCGCGGACCTTGCGCTTGCGCAACTCGGTATCGACAATCATGGCAAATTCGTAGGCGGGACCGAAGCAGGACGCCCCCTGTACGGCACCGATCACGACCGGCTGCGGAGTTAAGGCCAAGGCATCGAAGGCCTTTGCCGTTTCAACCGCATGATCGACGTGACAGACCGACGAGGTAAAGCCACGGGGGCCAAGCCCTTCTATCTCATCAAAGGCAAGGTCCGGGCCGGTGGCGATGACCAGGTAGTCGTAAACAAGTTCCATGTTGTCATTCAGGATCAACTGGTTCTTCGACGGCTCGGCCTTCTTGGCGCCCATGCTGTGGAACACTATGCCCTTCTTCTTGAACACGGGTGCCAGCTTGACTTCGATCGCCTTTCTGGTGCGCCAGCTCACCGCTACCCAGGGGTTCGACGGGACAAAGTGATAAACGTCACCTTTGTTGACCACGACGACTTCGGCCTTGTCGCCGACCGCTTCCTTGATTTCAAAGGCGGCGATGGTACCGCCAAGGCCTGCGCCAAGAACGACAATGCGTGGCCTGAGTTGCTTGGACACGAGAATCTCCTCCAGTATTGGACTTCCCTGACCGGCGTTTGCAACGGCAAGGGATAGCGCCTTGACCTTCTATTCGGGTTATCTTATATTCGCATTATCGAAAATGTAAATGATCTTTTTTGACTCCCAAGGGCAGCTCTCATGTTCAGTCAGTTCACCGTCAAAAATCTCTCTCCTGAGCAAGTCAGGAAAGGCCTCGATGCCGATGACATTATACTCATCGACGTCCGTGAACCTGACGAACACAACGCTGAGTGTATTCAAGGGGCTGTGAACCTGCCCCTCTCCAGACTTGCAGGCACCTCCCTCCCGGAGTCCGACGGCAAGACCCTTGTGATGCAATGTGCTGGTGGCGTTCGCTCGGCGAAGGCTGTGGCGGTTTGTCGCAAACGTGGCCTGAAGGTCGACCATCACCTCGCGGGCGGCATCGCCGCCTGGAAGGCCGCCGGCCTGCCGACGACGCGATAAAGCTTGCAAGGACCCAACCTATGACGCGCCATAAACTATCACGCCTTGTGCTGTCCCTTGTCCTGGTCGGATCAGGGCTGAGCGCCTGTGACCACAAGGACGAAACACCCGCAGTTGCAGCTTACCGAGGTGAAACCTATCAGATCGCGATTCAGACCATCAGCGACGTAAAGCCTGTGGCCGCAACACTGACCACCCGTCAGATGGGCGAAGCGACGGCGCGCGTCTCCGGCATTCTGACCTCATTGAAAGTGCGCGAAGGCGACATGGTCGCCCAGGGTCAGGTCATTGGCTTTGTCCAGGACCAGCGCATCAATCTTCAAACCGGCGCCTATGACGCGGCAACCTCCGCGGCCGAAGCCCAGGCTGGGCTTGCCCACGCAGCCCTTGCCCGCACCCAGACCCTGTTTGACAAGGGTATCTATGCCCAGGCCAGGCTCGACCAGGACAAGGCGACGGCCGTCGCGGCAGACGCCAATGTCCGTGCCGCACGGGCTCAGGCCTCAGCCAGCGGTGAAGGTGCCCGTCAGGGCGCCATCATCGCCCCGGCCGCTGGTCGCGTCATTCATGCCACTGTGCCTGTGGGTTCGGTTGTGATGGCCGGACAATCGGTCGCCACCATTACTGCCGGCAATCGCGTCGTTCGTATCGAACTGCCTGAGGGCCAGGTCAGCGCTCTGACGGTTGGGCAATCCCTGACACTGGATGCCAATGGCATCCGGACGACGGGCGCCATCACCGAAATCTACCCGTCCGTTACCGCGGGTCAGGTTGTGGCGGATGTCACCGCGCCAGACCTGGAGACCCTGGTGATCGGCCAAAAAATTGTCGCCTATGTTCACCTCGGTAGCCGCAACGCGGTTGTCCTCCAAAGGCGCTTCGTCGCGACGAGACATGGCCTCGACTATGTGCGCCTGGTACAAAAGAGCGGAACGATTCTTGAAACAATGGTCCAGACAGCGCCGACCGGCGATCCGGAGCAAATTGAAATCCTCGGCGGTCTTTCATCCGGCGATTCCGTAGCTCCTTACGGAGGTGCGAAGTGAGCCCATCTCATAAGGTGCCGGAAGCCAAAAACCTCGGCCTGTCCGGTCGTTTGACCAAGGCGACCCTGAATTCGCCACTCACCCCTCTGTTCCTGATTGTAGCGATCCTGGTCGGCCTGCTGGCCGTTATGTCGATCCCACGGGAGGAAGAGCCCCAGATCAGCGTCCCGATGATCGATATCAGCGTGGGTGCCCCCGGCATGAAAGCCGTCGACGCCGCACAACTGGTCGCCAAGCCGCTGGAAACCATCGTCAAGAGCGTCAATGACGTCGATCACGTCTATAGCTTCATCGACGACGACCGCGTGCTGGTGACAGCGCGCTTCAAGGTCGGCGTTGATCCGGACAATGCGGCTATCCGAATCCATGAAAAGATATCCGCCAATATGGACAGACTGCCTGTTGGCGTCGCAGCGCCATTGGTGCAGACCCGCGGCATCAATGATGTGCCGGCCATGATCATCACCCTGTCACCCAAGCCGGGCTCAGGTGATGTCCTGAACGATACCGCGCTCTACAACATGACGACGAAACTCAGAACCGAGTTGTCCAAGGTCGATAATGTCGGCCTCAGCTTTATCGTTGGAGGACGCCCGGAAGAAATCCGCATTGAGCCCAATGCCGCCGCCATGAGCGCGCGCGGCGTAGCCCTTGACGCCCTGATGAACGCCGTCAAGGGCGCCAACACCCGCTTCCCCGCAGGCACAATCCGTCAGCAAGGTCAGGCCGTCAGTGTTGGCGCGGGGCAGTCCGTGCAAACCGCGACAGATGCCGGTCTGATTACAGTACCGTCCGTCACCGGTGAAAATGTCCTTGTTCGTGATGTCGCGACCGTCATTCAGGCCCCGCGCGAGGATCAATCGCAGGTTTTTCGCTATTCGCGCCTCTCAAACGGATCATGGACGCAGACCCCCGCCGTTTCGCTGGCGATTGCCAAGCGCAAAGGTGCCAACGCGGTTGTACTCTCACATGCCGTTCATGAACGCATCGACGGTCTGAAAGGATCGCTCATCCCCGCCAATGTTCAGGTGTCGGTCACGCGCGACTACGGCGAAAGCGCCAACGAAAAGGCCAATGAACTGTTGTTTCACCTGGGCCTGGCCACCGTTTCCATCGTCATCCTGATCGGCTTTACCATTGGCTGGCGCGAAGCCGGCGTCACGGCCGTGGTCATCCCCACGACGATCTTGCTGACCATGTTTGCGTCCAACCTGATGGGCTACACCATCAACCGCGTCAGCCTGTTCGCCCTGATCTTCTCGATCGGCATTCTTGTCGACGACGCCATCGTCATGATCGAGAACATCTCGCGCCACTGGGCAATGAATGACGGTCGCTCCAGGGTTACAGCAACCGTGGACGCCGTGGCCGAGGTCGGAAATCCAACCGTCATCGCTACCCTGACCGTCGTGGCCGCTCTCCTGCCCATGCTCTTCGTCTCCGGCCTGATGGGGCCCTACATGGCGCCGATCCCGGTCAATGCCTCCGCGGCCATGATCTTCTCCTTCTTCGTCGCTGTTATCCTGGCGCCGTGGCTGATGATCCGCTTTGCCCGCAAAGCTCTGAAGGCCGGCGATCATGCCGCCCACGACCACGAAGGCTTCATCGGCGCCATGTATCGCCGTGTCGCGTCTGGCATTATCAAGGACAAAAAGAGCGCGGGCCGCTTCCTCGCCGCGGTGGGAGTCGCCACGCTCGTGTCCTGCGCCATGTTCGCCACCAAAACAGTGACCGTAAAACTGCTGCCGTTCGACAACAAGTCGGAGCTTCAGGTCATTGCCGACCTGCCCGAGGGCACGTCACTCGAAGCCACACAGCGCATCCTTAACCAGGCGGCTCAAATAACGACTCAGATGAAGGAGGTCGAGGCGATAGACTCCTATGCGGGGACAGCCACCCCTTTCAACTTCAACGGCCTGGTGCGGCATTACTACTTCCGTACCAACCCCGAACAAGGCGATCTCAATGTCCTGCTGGCGCCAAAGGACAAGCGGTCACGGGCCAGCCATGCCATTGCCATCGACCTGCGCAATCGCCTGAAGGCCATCTCTTTGCCCGCCAACGGTGTGCTGAAAGTGGTCGAGGCGCCGCCGGGACCACCTGTCATGGCGACGCTTCTGGCCGAGGTCTACGGTCCGGATGCCGAAACGCGCCGCGCCGTCGCCGAGAAGGTCAAGGCGATCTACAAGTCCATCCCCTACATCGTCGACGTCGACGACAGCTACGGATTGCCCGCGCCAAAGCTTTCCATCGTCGCCGACCGCCAAAGGCTGGAAGCGTTCAACGTTATGGACGGCCAGATTTATGCCTCGGTCAATGCCTTGATGACGGGGCAGGTGCTCGGCTATTCAGACCGCGGCGACGGACGTGATCCCCTGGAAATATCCCTGCGTTTGCCCCAATCGCAGCGGACCTTCAATCAGGCCCTTCAGGCCATGCCGGTGGCCACCTCGACCGGTTCGGCGGGCACGCGTCTTGTCTCGCTGGGCGAAGTCACGACTGCGACCCAGACGACCGCCTCGACGCACATCTTCCGTCGCGATGGCCGCGATGTCGACATGATTATGGCCGAAATGGCCGGCCAGTATGAAGCGCCGATCTATGGCATCCTTGCCGTCAACAAGGCCATCGAGAACGCCGACTGGGGCAAGCTGCCGACACCGGCTATCCGCCTGAATGGCCAGCCCGATGACGAAAGCCGCGCGACGGTCCTGTGGGATGGCGAATGGGAGATTACCTGGGTGACCTTCCGCGACATGGGGGCGGCCTTCGGTGTAGCTCTGCTGGGCATCTACGTGCTGGTCGTTGGTCAGTTCAAAAGCTTCAAGCTACCCCTGGTCATCCTGACTCCGGTGCCGTTGACACTGATCGGTATTGTCGTCGGGCACGTCCTTTTCCAGGCGCCGTTTACGGCGACGTCGATGATCGGCTTCATCGCGCTCGCCGGCATCATCGTCCGTAACTCGATCCTGCTCGTCGACTTTATTCGCCACGCCGACAAACGGGATGGCGATGGCAACAAGCGGCCTCTTCAGGAGATTCTGCTGGACGCCGGCGCGACGCGGTTCAAGCCTATCCTCCTGACCGCACTGGCCGCCATGATCGGTGCCAGCGTTATACTCACCGACCCCATCTTCCAGGGCCTGGCCATCTCGCTCCTCTTTGGCCTTCTGTCGTCTACGCTTTTGACAGTTCTGGTGATACCCGCCATCTATGTTGTCATGCGTGGCGATTCAACAAGTAAAGGCGTAACTCCGTGACCATGCCCTCGACACCGATGGCGCTCGCCGCCAGCGCGCATAAGGCCAGCCGTCTGCTCAAGCTGATGGCCAGCGAACAGCGCCTCATGATCCTGTGCAAGTTGAGCGAAGCTGAGCAAAGCGCCGGCGAATTGACCGAACTGGTCGGCCTGAGCCAGGGCGCGGCATCGCAACATCTTCAGAAGATGCGTTCCGAGGGGCTGGTCGACACGCGCCGTGATGCCCAGACCATATATTACCGCCTGGCCGACGACGCCGCCCGCCAGGTCATCGACCTGCTCTGCAACATCTACGGCAAGGGAGACTAGCCATGTCTAAGGACTATATCGAAATCACGCGCACCATCTCCGCCAATCTCAAGGGCCTGCGCAAGGATATCCCCGAGACCATGCAGGGATTTTCCGCTCTTGCCCAGGCCGCGTCCAAAGACGGCGCCTTGTCAAAGAAGACCAAGGAACTGATTGCGCTCGCCATCGGCATCAGCACCCGCTGCGATGGCTGCATCGGTTTCCACACCGAAGCGCTTATCCGACTGGGCGTAACCCGGGAAGAGTTTGAAGAGACCCTTGGCATGGCCATCTACATGGGAGGCGGTCCCTCGCTCATGTATGCGGCCGACGCCATGGCGGCGTTTGAGCAGTTCACCCAAAAGACGACAACGGCAGCCTGAGCCTGCGGAGAACTTGGCTATGACCTATCATTTTTCAAAGACGTTAACGATGCCCTTCGTCGAAGCCATCGCGCACGTGACGAAGGCGCTCGCCGACAAGGGCTTCGGCGTTCTGACGACAATCGATGTCCAGGCAACCCTGAAGAAGAAGCTTGACGTTGAGTTCCGCCCCTACACCATCCTCGGAGCCTGCAATCCACAATTTGCCTACAAGGCCCTGCAATCCGAGGACAAGATCGGCGTCATGCTTCCGTGCAACGTGATCCTTCAGGATAAGGGCGATGGCCAGGTCGAGGTCTCGGCGGTCGATCCCCTGTCATCGATGAAGGCGGTAGAGAATCCAGCCCTGGGCGAGGTTGCCGCATCCGTGACGGCCCTGTTGAAGGACGTCATAGAGTCGCTTTGACACTGTAGCCCTGTCTCGCGCCGTTCCGTTCAACGCCCCCAAACGCATCGAAGCAAATCTTGCAGGTCGTGATACCGATACCGCTTGCCGCGCATCACTGGAGCGCAATCCGATAAAGTGGAAGCCACCGCTCGGGCGCTCCCACTTTCGGATAAGTTGCGCGACAAAACAAAAACTTATACCAAACCGCGAAATTCTTGACTCATCGCGGGTTGGCAAGGCCGACTGGCCGCCCGAGCTTTTGCGAGGAGCCATGGGGGGCGCCTAGTCCGGCGTTTGAGCTGAAAAAATGCGAATACCAAGCGTCATTCTTTATGAGGTTTGGTATTGGAGCGTGGTTTTGTTTCCATCAAAACGCACCCCGCTCTAAGCATTTGATAAACGGTCCAGATAATGTCCCGACAATGTCATGAGCAAAAAAAAATGGGTATTGGGGCTCTGGACATTGGCGGGCAGGCTCGGCATAAGCGCGGTTCGTGAAATTTCACGTCTCGCCGGCATAGCTCAGACGATCGATGGGTCGTTTTGTAAACATCAGGTCACGGGTCCGATTCCAGTGGCCTGCTCTGGTTTTTGCTCACGGTCAGCATGCTTGCGCGGGGTGTTGACGCCCAAGAACCATCGCTAGAGCGCTGTTTTGGTTTGAAATCTGTCAAGTGGGTTCGTAATGAACACTTTGGAAAAGCTTATTGAACGCATGATCCTGGGCAGCCGATGGATCCTGGTAATTTTCTACCTGGGTCTCGCTGCCTCGCTCGCCGTCTATGCTGTGTCTTTCGCGTTGAAATTTTACAAGGTCGCGATTCACGTTTTTGAGTACAGCGAGAACCAAATGCTTCTTGCCATGCTCGGCCTCATCGATGCAGCCTTGGTTGCCTCACTGATCGTGATGGTGATGATTTCGTCCTATGAAAATTTCGTTTCGCGTTTCGATGAGGACGATTCAAAGCCACAGGTGAGTTTCCTCGGCAAGATGGATTCGGGATCGCTGAAAATTAAGGTCGCTTCGTCCATTGTCGCTATCTCCTCGATTCACATGCTCCAAATATTTCTGAATATCGAGAAGTTCAGTCCGGAAACCCTGCAGTGGGTCGTGATCCTGCACATGGCCTTTGTTATCTCCGCACTGCTGCTGGGGTATCTTGAAAAGCTGATGAGCAAGAAACGGGACATCATGTCGGGCGGCGGCACAAAGCAGGGATAATGGCGTTTTGATTTAGACCGCGGATGAATCCGTCGGCGTTGGCCACTGCCATTTCCCCAAATAAAGCTTGCCCATAACCGCCCAAGAAAATAGAGGTCAGGGCCATCCCAGCCCAAGTTAAGATTAAAAGCAGGGGGGCCAGGGCCCCCTTGACCCCGATCTTGAAAAGATTGAGACCGCGACATGTCCCGCATCCTAGTTACCTCCGCGCTCCCCTACATCAACGGTATCAAGCACCTCGGCAATCTTGCCGGGTCGATGCTGCCCGCTGACGTCTATGCCCGCTTCATGCGCGCCCGCGGCCATGAGGTGCTCTATATCTGCGCCACCGACGAACACGGTACTCCCGCCGAACTGGCTGCCGCTAAGGCCGGCCAGGACGTCCGCACCTATTGCGACGAACAACACCTGATCCAGAAAAGCGCCGGTGAGGCGTTCGGCCTGTCCTACGACTGGTTCGGCCGTTCGTCCTCGCCGCAGAACCGCCAGTTGACCCAGATGTTCTGCGACGCGCTGGACCGCAACGGACTGATCGAAGAGCGCGTCGACAAGATGGTCTTTTCCATCGACGACGGTCGCTTCCTGCCCGACCGCTATGTCGAAGGCACCTGTCCCCACTGCAGCTACGAAAAAGCCCGCGGCGACCAGTGCGACAACTGCGGCCGGCTACTCGACCCGACCGACCTGAAAAACCCCTATTCCGCTGTCTCGGGTTCGACCAATCTGGAGGTGCGCGACACCCGCCACCTCTACCTGCTGCAGACCAAGGTCGAGGACCGCTTGCGCACCTGGATCGCAAGCCACGACAACTGGCCGCACCTCGCCAAATCCATCGCCAACAAGCACCTCGACGAAGGCCTGATCGACCGCGGCATAACCCGCGACCTCGCCTGGGGCGTGCCGGTGACCAGGGACGGCGCGCCGCGCCCGGGCTTCGAAAACAAGGTCTTTTACGTTTGGTTCGACGCGCCGATCGAGTATATCGCCGCCACGCGCGAATTTTTCGACGCCAAGGGTGAGCCCGACGGCTGGCAGACCTGGTGGCGTCTGGATCAGGGCGCCGATGACGTGACCTATGTCGAATTCATGGGCAAGGACAATGTCGCCTTCCACACCGTAAGTTTCCCGGCCACCATCCTGGGTTCCGGCGAGCCATGGAAGATGGTCGATACGCTCAAGGCCTTCAATTGGCTGAACTGGTACGGCGGCAAGTTCTCGACCTCGATGAACCGCGGTGTCTTCATGGACCAGGCGCTGGAACTGCTGCCGGCCGATTACTGGCGCTGGTACCTGATCGCCAACTCGCCGGAAAGCTCGGACAGTTCCTTCACCTGGGAGCAGTTTCAGGCGACGATCAACAAGGACCTCAACGACGTTCTGGGCAACTTCGTCAATCGCATCACCAAGTTCACCGAAGGCAAGCTCGGCGGCGTGGTGCCGGAAAGCGGCGCGGCCGGTCCGATCGAAGAAAAGCTCTACGCCGATATCGCCGAACAACTGGCCGAAGCCACAGACGCCATGGAAACCATGGAAATGCGCAAGGCCGCCCAGGCGGTTCGCCGCATCTGGGTGTTGGGCAACGAGTACCTTCAGGAGGCCGCGCCTTGGACCGCGATCAAGACCGACCCGGCCCGCGCCGGCGTCATCGTTCGTCACGCGCTAAACCTGGTCCGACTTAACGCAGTCCTGGCCCAGCCCTTCATGCCGTTCTCGGCGGGAAAGATCGCTGCCACCGTCGGCGCCAGCCTGCCGCTGGCCTGGCCATCGACCGACATCCGCGCCGAACTGGATAAGCTGGCTACGGGCCAAACGGTGGCCGCCGGTGAAATCCTGTTCAGCAAGATCGAAGACGAAAAAGTGGCCGAATGGGCACAACGCTTTGGCGGTGCTGAGGCTTGAGCGATACGGTAACATTTTACCTCTCCCCGTTTACGGGGAGAGGACGAGAGCCGAGCGAAGCGTGGGCGATCGGGTGAGGGGCCTTACCATCGGTAAAGCAACCCCGAACCTAAACCAGATACCGCTTAAACCACGCTACCGTCCGGCCCCAGGCCAGGTCGGCGGCGGCCTTGTTGTAGCGCGCTTCCGACGTATCGTTGTTGAAGGCATGCTGGGCGCCTTCGTAAATGTGAACTTCGAACGTCTTGCCGCCCGCCGCCAAAGCCGCGCGATAGGCTTCGATGCCAGCATTGATGCGCTCATCCTGGCCGCCGTAGTGCAGCAACAGCGCTGCCTTGATGTTCGGTACGTCTTCCAAGGGCGCCTGCGACCCATAATAGGCCACGCCGGCCTTCAGTTTCGCCGATTTAGTGGCGAAGCGGTTGACCAGTCCGCCGCCCCAGCAGAAGCCGACGGCGCCGGTCGCCTGGCGCGCAAACCCCTGGCTTTCCAGCCATTCCAGGCTGGCCTCGGCATTAGCGACGTTCTGCGCCGGATCCAGTTGACCGATCAGTGTGCGTGCCTCGTCTTCATTGGCCGGCGTCCCGCCCTTGGGCGACAGAAAATCCGGCGCCAGCGCGACAAACCCTTCCAAAGCTATCCGGCGGGCAACATCTTTGGTGTGGGCGTTCAGGCCGCGGTTCTCATGGATAACGATCACGCCGGGCAGTGCCGCTGATATCGTCGCCGGCCTTGCCAAATAGCCCTTCATCTCGCCGTAGGTGACATCCGCCCCAGTGATGCGGGCATCATTTTCTGGCACGATGGCGGCTTTGGCGGAACTGGCGGCCAACATTGGCGCCACGGCGGCGGCCACGGCCACCGACCCACACAGGGCGGTCAGTCGCTCCATAAAGGCGCGCCGATCCGGATTTCGGTGGGTGAAGTCGTCATAGGCATCGATCATGGCCTGGGTGATGGCGGGCTTATCGGACATCTCTGCTCTCCTTCAATGAACCAATTAAACGCACACTTCGCTTTCGACCGTCGCCTTGTTAGCTGATATATGCAGAATGAAGCTTAATGTTTACGAATCCGCCCAATCCTGTCAATCTAGACAGTCTATTCAAAACAGGGCGTCTTCGATGAACTTACAACAGTTGCTCTTCAGCGCTCGCGGGCGCATTAGGCGTCGGGATTATTGGGTGTGGGGAATCGTTACACTCATTGCCTACGTGTTCGCCTGCGGCTTCGGTGGGGGCGTTTTGGGCGTGGCTGGTCTGACTCGGGCAGAAAACGAAGGCGTGTTTAATCTTATGATCCTAATCCTGGGTATTCCATATTATTGGACCAATGTTTGCCTTGGCGCCAAGCGCTGGCATGACCGGGACAAGTCAGGATGGATGTATCTGATCAAATTCATACCCCTAATTGGCGGTGTTTGGACCTTGATCGAGTGCGGTTTTCTGGATGGTACCCAGGGCGGCAACCGGTACGGCGTATCGCCCAAGGGTGTAGATGATCAGAGCAGCGTATTCTGATCCCGCTGCCGGCGATCACAGTACAGTGTTCTTGACGGCGTGTTCGCGGCATTCGAGAAAATGTCGCCTTGTGATAGTATGCTGACATAAGGACGAGTCGCTCAAGGCTCGCCATTCAGCCGCACGTCAAAACGCCATTGGCCGTCTTGGGCACTTTGGGGATGGCATGAGGTGTAAACAAGGGAGGCAAACATGCGTATCACCGATATTCTGCTGAGTCCCAATGGCCGTATCACCCGCCTTGGTTTCTGGGGCGCGTGGCTGGCGGTAATGTTCATCGCCGTCGTCGCCGGCTTCAGCCTGATGACCCTGGCGGAGTTTAGCGCCCAGAGGGGGGGCTTTCAGCCGCCGGTCATGGGCGACGACATCTATGGTCGGTTTGCCTGGATCGGTCTCGTCCTCGCCGTGCCGGTGGCCTGGATGATGTTCTGCGTCCTGGTCAAGCGCTGGCACGACCGCGGGCGGTCGGGCTGGTGGCTGCTTGCGGCGCTGGTGCCGGTTTTCGGTCAGGTTTGGGCGCTGATCGAATGCGGCTTCCTGGCCGGAACTCGCGGTGGCAACAAGTACGGCCCGTCATCCAGCCGTGGCCGTTATGATCACGCCCTGCATTTCGGTGACGAAATCCCCGAGGATATGGCCTGATCAGGGCTCGGCTTATACCAAGCCTCATAAAGAATGACGCTTGGTATTCGCTTTTTTTTTCAGCTCAAGCGCCGGACTAGGGCCTGTTGAGATTCACCTTGCATTGATGATGCCCGCGCAGAGATGGATCATGGCTTCAAAGCTTTGATCGGTCTTGCATGCGCGCATGGCGATGCGTTT
>NZ_AWGC01000041.1 GCF_000495835.1 Asticcacaulis sp. AC402 | reverse complement strand
TCGGCTTGCCAAGACAATGAGGCTCGATCTTCAGCCATTGCTCATCTGTGATACTCAAACGATCCATAAGCGCTCCTTTGGGAGCTTGAATCATTTTCTAGACGATTTGGGAATCCTGAATCTCAACAGGCCCTAGGGTTTGTGGGAATTCATTTTGAGTTTATGACTCGGCTGCGATGTAGATCATGGCCTTGAAGCTGTCGTCGGTTTTGTCTGCCTAATGGCGATGCGTTTGAACTCTTTGAGTTTGCAGAAAAAGTTCTCTATCAGGTGTCGCCATTTATAAATTTCCTTGTCGATATTCATAGGCTTTGAACGCCGTGGATGTTGGGAAATGAGGATCTTTGCCCCGCGTTCATTGAGATCATCGATAATCGAATTGCAGTCAAAAGCCTTGTCGGCCAACAAGGCTCCGAAACTGACACCGGTCAGAAGCGGTTCGACGCCTACCGTATCGAACCGATGGCCCGGCAACAGTTCAAACCGCACCAGATTGCCAAGAGCATCTGTCGAGGCGAGGATTTTGGTGGTCATGCCGCCCTTTGAGCGGCCTATGGCCTGGCTTTGAGTCCCCATTTAGCGCCCTGGCCATGACGGTGGACCTTGACTATCGTCGCATCGACCATGGTGTATTCCATATCCGGATCATCCGAGCAGGCGTCAAATATCCGTATAAAAACATCGGCTTTGCGCCAATCACTGAAGCGGCGAAACGCTGTACTCCAGTTGCTGTAGTGCGCTGGGAGGTCGCGCCAAGGACTGCCTGTACGCGCAACCCAAAGCACAGCCTCCACAAAACAACTATTGTCACTGCCGCTACGTCCAGGATCAGTTCACTTACCAAGACAATGAGGCTCGATCTTCGCCCACTGGGCATCAGTCAGAATATTGCGGTCCATAGACAGTATGAATCACAATTCGATTCATCTGTGAATCCCCACAATCCCTAGAGCGGGGTTTTGATAGAAGCAAAACCCCGCTCTGGGTTTTCGCTTTGTCGCGCAATTTTTCCGAAAAGTGGCGTCCACTTTATCGGATTGCGCTCTAACTCTACAGAGTCCAACGGGCACGAAAAACGCCTTGCCGCCAATGCCTCAGCGTGCGACGTTTCGGAAATTTTTGGCACCTCGCGCAGTCGGGGTGCGCGTGATCATAAAGTATTTGTAATCCGCTTGAGCCGAAATCCGGCCAGACCGCGCTTTAGTCTATGAGATTGCAGGAGATACGACCATGGCAGACACCTACACCCCCGGCGCCGAGGTTATCGTCAATACCACGACGACGAACGACCAGTACAGTTCCTACAAGGGCGAAAACATCGCCGCCACCGAAGATGGCGGCTATGTCATTGTGTGGTTCAGCGACGACGACAACAATGCCGGTAACGAAACCGGCGGCAAGATCTACCTGCAGCGTTTCGATGCCAACGGCGCCAAGGTTGGTACCGAACAGCTAGTCAGCACTCAGGCGGGTCACAATATCATACCTGGTGTGACGGCGCTGAGCGGCGGCGGGTTCGCCGTTACCTGGACGCTGCTCAACGGCGCTGACGGCCAGGGCAATGATGTCTTCGTTCAGCGCTATGACGGCGCGGGCGTCAAGCTTGGCAGCCAGATCACCGTCAATACCGGTCAGCCGGCGACCAGTGACAGCGATGCTTCATCCATTGTCGGCCTGCCAGGCGGGGGCTTTATCGTTGGTTGGGACCAGAGCGTAGGGGGCGGCGACGGCCCCTACGACGTCTATTTTCAGCGTTTCGACGCCAACGGCAATCCGGTCGGCGCCGCCACGCGCGTCAACACCACGACAACAAATCAGCAGGACAGCACCCAGATTTCTTTGCTGAATGGCGGTGGCTTTGTCATCACCTGGATCAGCTATGGTCAGGATGGGGCGGGCTATGGCGTCTACATGCAGCGGTATGACGCCAATGGCGTGGCGCAAGGTGCGGAAACTCTGGTCAATACGACGACCGTCTTTGACCAGGCCAATGCCAATGTTGCGACCCTGACCGGGGGTGATTACATCGTGTCATGGACGACCTGGCGCGCCGACAACACGGTCGATACGCTGATGCAGCGGTTTACCGCAGCTGGCGTTAAGGTAGGCAACGAGACCCTGGTCAATACCTATACCACCCTGGGCCAGCGCAATCCCGACATCCTGGCGCTCAACGATGGCGGCTACATCATTGCCTGGCACAGCAACGGCCAGGACGGCAGCCAGTGGGGCAGCTACTTCCAGCGCTATGACTCAGGCGGCGCCAAGGTTGGCGGCGAAACCCGCATCAATGTCACGACCGCCGGCAATCAGATCGAACCGGTCATGGCGCTGCTCGAAGACGGCAATATCGCCATCACCTGGCAGAGCTACGGCCAGGACGGCAGCGGCAACAGTATGGTCAACCGCGTCTACTACCTCGACCAGGCCATAACTGATGCCGCCAGCGCGAACGGCAACCTTGCCGGCGGGATGGGAAGCGATACGATAAACGGGCTCGACGGCAATGACATGCTGTTCGGTGGCGAAGGGCCCGGGAGGGACCAGCTCAACGGCGGCGCCGGCGACGACACCCTGACCATCTGGGGTGGCGACGGCGCGGATGGCGGCGCCGGTGACGACGTTATTCAGGTCACGCGACTGACCGGGGAAGGCGTTATCGGCCTGACGGGCGGCGCAGGGTTCGACATCATGGATGCGACGCTTGCCAACGGAGGTCCCGGTTGGATTTTCGTCAACTTCACGAGCGTCGAGGAATATCGCGGCAGCGCGTTTAACGACTATCTTGACGCTTCCAACGTTACCAATTCCGGGCTCCTGTTTGCGGGCGGTGGCGGCAACGATACCTTCAAGGGCGGCACCCAGAACGATATACTGACCGGCGGTATCGGTGACGACTCGCTGGAAGGCGGCAACGGCAACGACTCGATCCTTGCTGGCGACGGTAACGACCTGCTGGTTGGCGGTGTCGGGACGGATACCTTGAGCGGCGGTGCCGGCGACGACACGTACGGCGTCGACTCCGCCGGCGATGTGGTCACGGAGGCTGCGGCCGGCGGCATTGACAATGTCATGTCCCAGATCAGCTATACCCTGGGCGCCAATCTCGAAAAGCTGGTGCTGGCTGGCGTCGGCAATAACGGCACCGGCAACGCGCTGAACAACCAGATCACCGGCAATACCGGCGCCAACCTGATCGACGGCCTGGCCGGAGCCGATACCCTGGTCGGCGGCGCTGGCAACGACACCTATGGCGTCGACAATGCCGGGGATGTCATTACTGAACTGGCCGGGGGGGGCGTCGACCTGATCAACAGCTCCGTCACCGTGACGGCGGCCGCCGAGGTCGACAACGTCACCCTGACCGGCAATGGCAATATCAATGCCACGGGCAATGCGCTCGGTAACAGCCTGACCGGCAACGGCGGCAACAATGTCCTGGATGGCGGCGCCGGTATCGATACCCTTAAGGGCGGTCTGGGCAACGACACCTATTACGTCGACAATGTCGCCGACAATGTCATGGAGCAGCACCTGGAAGGCACCGATACGATTATAGCGTCGGTGACCTATAGCCTGAACGGCCGGGCGGCGGAAAACCTGACCCTGACCGGCGCGGCCGCTCTGAACGCCACGGGCAACAGCCTGAACAACATCCTGATCGGCAACACTGGCAGCAACATTCTGGACGCGGGCGTCGGCATTGACACCATGACCGGCGGGTTGGGTGACGACACCTACTATGTCGACAATGTCGCGGACAATGTCGTCGAGCAGCACGGCCAAGGTACTGACACGGTGATCTCGTCGGTGACCTACACCCTGAACGGCCGGGCGGCGGAAAACCTGACCCTGACCGGGACGGCCGCCTTGAACGCCTCCGGAAATTCGCTGGCCAACGGCCTGACCGGCAACAGCGGCGCCAATATTCTCGATGGCGGCCAGGGCAGCGACACCATGGCCGGTGGTCTCGGCGACGATCTCTATGTCGTCGACGTCCTTACCGACGTCGTCACAGAACTCCCGGGCGAGGGTGTCGATACCGTCCAGACAGCACTGACCTACACCCTCGGCGCCAATCTGGAGAACCTGTATCTGACCGGTAGTGCGGCGATCAACGCAACGGGCAACGCGCTCAACAACCGTCTGACCGGCAATGCCGGCACCAACACGCTGACCGGTGGGCTCGGCAACGACACCTACTATGTCCAGAGCCTCAGCGACACCACGGTCGAAGCAGCCGGAGAAGGCACCGACCAGGTGGTGATCTCGACCCTCGACTGGACCCTGGGCGCCAATATCGAAAACCTGACCATGATCGGTATCGGCCATCTCAACGCCACCGGTAATGCGCTCAACAATGTGATGATCGGCAATGGCGGCATCAATACCCTGAGCGGTGGGCTGGGCGACGATATCTATTACATCCAGACCGTCGGCGACCGTGTGCTTGAAAACCATGGAGAAGGCTTCGATACCGTCGTTTCAAGCATTACCTATTCATTGTTCGGCCGGGCGATCGAAATCCTGATCCTGTCGGGCTCAGCCAATCTCAATGCCACGGGCAATTCTCTGGACAACCAGATCACCGGCAATACCGGTAACAACATCCTGGAAGCCGGAGCCGGTCGAGACAAGTTCAAGGGCGACTTGGGCGCGGATACCTTCCTGTTCCTGACCGGCAGCGGCGTCGATTTCATCCGGGATTTTTCAGCCTCTCAGAACGACAGCATCAATGTCAACGCCTATACCGGTGGGGTGGCCAATGCTGGGATCGTCACCCAGAATGGTGCCAATGTCCTGATCACCCTGGGTGGGGGCAATGTCATCACCGTCGAGAACGCCATCCAGGCCGACGTTCTGGCCCATATGGTGTGGTAGGTTTTCGGACTGCGGATGGACTGGACATCCGGTCCATCCCGTCACGAAAGCGTAAACACGCGATGCGCCTTTTCTCTTCCCCAAACCGGGAAATGGTGTAGGCCTGCCCGCAGCAGTTTCCCGCGTTCCAGGGATGAACAACAATATGCGGGAGGGTAGATCATGCGCGAGGGATTTGAACCTGATGTAACGGGCGGTGCCCTGGCGGTTCCTCCGGCGTCCTTGATCGCCCTGGCGGCGCCAATTCTGGCGCCCAATCGTGGCCCAAATAGTGGTTCTGGCGACGACACCTACATCGTCGACAGCCCCGACGATGTCGTGACCGAAAATCCGAACGAAGGCACAGATACCGTCTTCGCCTTCATTTCTTACCAGTTGACCGACAATGTCGAGAACCTCTGGCTGTCGGGCAACGAGGTAATTACAGGCCGCGGCAATGCGATGAACAACGTCCTGTATAGCAACACGGCCGTCAACTACCTGTACGGCGGTCTGGGCGACGATACCTACTATATCCAGAATTCCGGAGATATGGTCGAAGAAGCCCACTATGAGGGCACAGACACCATCTATTCCTCGGTCAGTTATTCGCTGTTTGGGCGTGCGGTCGAGAATTTCATCATGACCGGCAGCGACGATCTGGTTGTCTGGGGCAATTCGCTGAACAACCTCCTGGTTGGAAATTCCGGCCACAATCTTTTCCAGGGCGAGGCCGGGGCCGATACCACCGTCGGCGGAGCAGGTGACGATACCTATATCATCACCGCCAACAGTGACGTCGTCATTGAACTGGAGAGCGAGGGTTACGACCTGGTCCAGACGACCGCTCGTAAAACGACCCTGAGCGACCATGTCGAAAACTTGACCCTGATGGGAGATCCGCTCTGGCATCAGGAGGGCACCGGCAATGCCCTGGGCAATATCCTGATGAGCTTCCATGCCGGCAGTTCTGTGTTGCGGGGCGGTGCCGGCAACGATACCTACTACCTGAACGGTAATTTTGACTTTATCGAAGAGGAGGCCGGCGAAGGCTACGATGTCGTCTATTCGACCGCCTCTGTGACCATCGCCGGTCAGTATGTCGAGCGTGTCGAGCTGACGGGCACCGGCGATAGCAGCATTACCGGCAACTCGATCCGCAACATCATGATCGGCAATTCCGGTAACAATCAATTGCAGAGCTGGGGCGGCGGCGACCATATGGAAGGTCGGGGCGGCAACGACACCTATTACCTTTCCGATGTCCGCGACGAGGCTATCGAAGTGGCCGGCGAGGGCAATGATCTGATCATTTCATCGGTCAGTTATGACCTGGCGCGGACCTATGTCGAGCGCCTCTGGCTCACGTCTCATTCCGACGGTATCAACGGCACCGGCAACAGCCAGGCCAACGAGCTGCGCGGCGGCGACGGCGCCAATATCCTGACCGGACTGGCTGGCCATGATCGTATGGACGGCTTCGGCGGGGCAGATACCCTGATCGGCGGCACCGGCAATGATACCTATGTCGTCGAAAGTGCCGGCGATGTTGTGACCGAAAACCAGCACGAAGGCTTTGATCTGGTCGAGGCTTCGGTCAGCTTTGCCCTGGATGCCTGGATCGAGACGTTGACCTTGACGGGTACGGAGGCCATCAACGCGACCGGCAACGGCCTGAACAATGTATTGACCGGTAACAGCGGCATCAACGTCCTGACCGGAGGACTGGGCAACGACACCTACTATGTTCAGAACGCCAGCGACAATGTCGTTGAGGTCAATGGTGAAGGGGCCGATGTCATCTTCAGCACAGCCACCTATTCTCTGGGCGGCCGTTACATTGAGGTATTGACCCTTACCGGTACAGCCAACGTCAATGCCACCGGCAATTCCCTGGGCAATACCCTCATCGGTAACAGCGCCAACAATACGCTGAACGGCCGCGGTGGCGATGATGTTCTGGAGGGCGGCCTGGGCAGTGACATCTTCCTGTTCCAACTGGCCAGCGGCAAAGATTTCATCAACGATTTCGACAGTGCCGAGAGCGATGCGATCAACATCAATGCCTACACGGCAGGCGTCGCCAATGCCGGACTGGTCACCCAGTCAGGGCTGAACGTGCTGATCACCCTGGATAGCCTTAACGTCATTACCGTGAACAACGCCATCCAAGCCGAGGTTCTAGCGCATATCGTCTGGTAGGAATATCGTCTTCGGTTACAACCGCATCCCGCCAGCGTTGATCTCGGCCAGAATCGCCGGGTTCATCGCCAGGAATTCGTCGGCGACCAGAACGAAAATCGGGTCGTGCACCTTTGCCGGGTCGAAGCCATCCTTGCTCAGGTCCATCTTCTTGTATTTGAAGGTCCCTGTCGTCTCGACCTCCTGCAGGAGGCGGACGAAGCGCGGCCGGGCAAAGGACGGCAGGTGGGCGTCGACATGGGCTTTGAACGCCCTCAGGTCAAAACCGTCGCGGGTGATCAGCGCCGCCATCCCGGCCTTGCCGTCGTGGTGGGGCACCGGCACGCCGTAGATGATGGCCTCCTCGACGCCGGGCGCCGAGGCACAGTGTTCGGCGACTTCGGAGGTCGAAACATTCTCGCCCTTCCAGCGGAACGTGTCGCCGATGCGGTCGACGAAATAGAGATAGCCCTGCTTGTCCTGGCGCATCAGGTCGCCGGTGCGGAACCAGGCGTCCCCCTTCTTGAAGACGTCGGTCAGGATCTTCTTCTGCGTCGCCGCCTTGTCGGCATAGCCGGAATAGGCGTGCTTGGCATCGTTGGCGATCTGGCCGATGGCCTCGCCGACCTCATCATGCCGGCATTCGTAGCACAGCCCGTCGGGACGACGCTCGGGCATCTCCGACTCGACGTCGAAACGCACCAGCCGGACATTGAAGCGGTTGCGCAGGAAGCGCGGCACACGCCCGATGGCGCCGGGCTGGCCGTCCAGGTTGAACAACGAGACATTGCCTTCGGTCGAACCGTAGAATTCGACGATATGGGGGATCTTGAAGCGTTTCTGGAAGTTGGTCCACACTTCCGGCCTCATGCCGTTGCCAAAGGCCATGCGCACCTTGTGCTTACGCTCGTCCTCAGGGTTTGGCGCCGGCGGTGAATTGACCAGGTAGCGACACAACTCACCGATATAGACAAGGTGGGTGACGCCTTGCGTGCGCACGTCGTTCCAGAACTGCGACGCCGAGAACTTGCGCTTCAGCACAACGCAGGCACCGTTCATCAGCGCTGCACCAACGCCGCACAGCCCGCCTGTAGCGTGATACAGCGGCAGGACGCAGTAGACCCGGTCGTCCTCGCGCATGTGGCTGAGGCCGGCAAAGGCCTTCATATACATCTGGGCGCGGGCGTTGGAGATCTTGGCCGCCTTGGGCAGGCCGGTGGTGCCGGACGTATAGATGTAGAGGGCGACCGCGTGCGCCGTCATGCCCAGGCGCGGCGTCGCCTCCGGGCGCACGCTCGAAACGCCCTTCAGCGCCAGGTCGAGGCTGCGGCAATTCTCGGTCTCTTCGTCGCGGTCGAGGTCCAGAACCCACAGGGCCTGGTGGCGTTCGATCTGTTTTTCGACCTCCCGGAAACAGGGCATGGTGGTGCGATCGACCAGGGTCAGCGACGCCATTGAGATATTGATGCAGTGGGCCAGGCTCGGGCCCGTCAGCGAGTTATTGATCAGGGCGGTTATGACGCCAATCTTGTTCAAGCCCAGCCAGATGGCGAGATATTCCAGCCGGTTGGGCATGAACAGGGCGACCGTGTCACCGGGCTTGAGGCCACGGGCCCGGCCCCAGTGGGCAAAGCGGTTGGCCATGGTGTCGAGCTGTTGATAGGTAAGGGTCTTGCCTTCGAAGAGGATGGCCAGGTTATTCTTGTGCCGGTCGACGACCTTCTCGAAATCGTCGCACACCAGATTGGTCGAATCGGGACTGACGCCACTGATCGATCGCAGGATGCGGATCAGACGTTTGATGAAGATGGCGTCGCGCTTGAGGGAAGCGAAGAAACCCATACTCTATGTCATCCTTTGGCGATGGCGTGAACGTGGTTTAAGTATAGCCGAATCTTTACAGAAAAAGCGTGAAATCTGCGTGAATCACTGTTTTTTTAAGGCCTTGATTAACGCAACGGTAACGGAAAGCCGGCGTTGACCGCCACGATCAAACCGGTTAATCACCGCTGATCTTAAACTGGAGCCGCCATTGTGACCACGGTCGCTGAAGCCCTTGAAGGCATTTACGAATCCCTTGGCAACGACAATGCCGAGATCGACGAACGCATCAAGGTGCTGAAAGTCGCCCTGGCCGCCGAAGGGTTGAAGGAAGCCGTGTTCGAGCCGGCACGCCTGGCGCAGAACAACCGCCAGGGCCGCAAGATTATGGAATCCTATTTCAAGAAGCGCGGCGTCGCAGTTAAGTTCGCTTCAGCCTGAGAGAACGAAATCGCCTCTCGACGATGACCTTGACTCATCGTGGATTGTCAAGGGCGCCAAAGTACGCTTCTCGGCCGCCCGAGCTTATGCGAGGCGCCACGGGGGGCGCCTGGTCCGGCGCTTGAGCTGAAAAAATGCGAATACCAAGCGTCATTCTTTATGAGGCTTGGTATAGCTCCTCGCGACAGGGCCTGTACATGGCCCTGCCACGGCTTTTGGTGTGTGGCCGAGTTCCCCGGAGCATGGTAGCTTCTTTCCTTTATCTGAGGAGTCAGGATATGGCAGCAACCTGCCTTCGTTGGTCGTGCGCATGTCTGCTGCTGCTGGGGGCCTCGTCGGGTCTGGCCTGGGCTGGCAGTCCTTCATCCCTGAAGCGGTCGGGCGAGGTATTCCAACTCGAAGCGCCGCTCGTCGACCTTTATGACACGGCCTTTGTCATGGCCGATCCGGGCGGAGGCGCGCCGCGCGTCCTCTCGCCGGAGGCCCTGGCGGACCTGCTGTCGCGCTATGATGTCGTGGTGTTCGGGGAAAGCCATCGTCATTCCGGCGTACATCTGCAGCAGCAGTTGCTGTTTCGTGCCTTGGTCGAGCGCGATGGCGACTATATCCTGTCACTGGAACAGTTCGAGCGTGACGTTCAGCCGGTCGTCGATGACTACCTGGCCGGCCGCGTCGGCGAGATGTCTCTGATAAGCCAGGGGCGCGCCTGGGACAACTATGCGACCTCCTACCGTCCGCTGGTGGAGTATGCCGGCACTCGCCAGATTCCGGTGGTTGCCGCCGAAGCGCCTGTCTGGGCCGTTGTCTGCATCGGCCAGTGGGGCACTGGTATTCTCGATCGCTTTACAGCCCGGGAACGCGGATGGGTGGCGCGCGATCTCAACCCCGCCACCGGCGCCTATCGCGACAAGTACATGGCGTTCCAGTCGACCGCGGTCGCCCATGGCGGCGGGGCCGCGACGTCACCAGAGGCGCTGCTGAAGGCGGAACGCAGTCTGGCCGGGCAGGTAGCGCGGGACGATACCATGGCGGAGTCGATTATCCTGGCCCGCCAGGCCCATCCCGGGCGCAAGGTTTTGCACCTGAACGGCAATTTTCACAGTGCGGGCTTCCTGGGTATAGTCGAACGGCTGAAGCTGCGCGATCCGGGGCTGAAGATTGCGGTTATCGATCCGCTGGAAGTCGAAAATCCGCTGGCGCCGACGGTGGCATCCGGGGATCTGGCCAACGGAACCGTGCTGCAACTGATCTACCCCAATCCGCCCGGTTTCGTCGACGGCGAGGACACGAGCGCCTGGGTCGAGGGACTTATGAGCAAGCGAAAGGCGAGCCCATGCAAATACACACCTGAAGGGGCCGGGTGATGGAGCACGCCGACGCTGTCAGCGCCGCAATTGTCTCCGACTGCTTGTTTCCCGTTTGTGCTGTCGCAGTCTTGGTACCGTCTTTTTTTGTTTACACACGCGCCTCATTCATTAACGTCCGTGTTTTGGCTTTGTAGTGAGGGCAAGGGTGAACATTCCAGTATCCGAAGACGCGCAGCGTCGATCCAAAGGCTTTCTGGGGCTGGTCGAACGGATCGGCAATTTGTTACCCGACCCGGTCATGATCTTCGTCTGGCTGATCGTAGCATTGATGGTATTGTCGACCATAGGTGCGCATTTGGGATGGTCAGCCTCGATTTCCTACACGGGTGAGGTGGCGCCGCACTGGGCGACATTGGAAAACGGCATCCTGACCTATTCCGCCGAGAGTCTGTTCACGGCAGAAAATATTGGCCGCTTGCTGGTCGATATGCCCAAGACCCTTACCGGATTTGCGCCGTTGGGCGTGGTCGTCGTCATTATGTACGGTGCGGCGGTGGCCGAGCGGTCAGGCCTGTTCAGCGCCCTGATCCGCTCGTCTTTACGCAACGCACCGCGCGCCGTATTGACGCCTTTCGTGATCATCATCGGTATGGTGTCGCACCACGCTTCGGATGCCGCCTATGTCGTATTTATCCCTCTGTCCGCTATCATCTACGCTTCGGTCGGCAGGCATCCGCTGGTCGGTCTGGCGGCAGCGTTCGCCGCGGTGTCGGGTGGTTACGCCGGCAATATAACGCCAGGTCAGATCGACGTCCTGCTGTTCGGCTTTACACAGGAGGCCGCGCGCATCATCGAGCCCGGCTGGATGATGAATCCGGCAGGCAACTGGTACTTCATCCTGGCCATTGTCGCCTTGTTTACACCGGTGGCCTGGTTCGTCACAGATCGTATCATCGAGCCGCGCCTGGGCAGGTGGGGGGGCACCCCTGATACCGAAATCGCCGCTGACCTGGCCAAGTCTGAGGTGACGCCTGCCGAAAAGCGCGGCCTGCGCTATGCCGGTCTGGTGGCTTTGGTGGTCGTGGCCGGTTTTGCTGCGCTCACCTTGTGGCCGGGCTATTCTCCGCTGATCAACGACGCGGCGACCGGACCGGCGCGGATGCAGCCGTTTTATGGCGCCCTCATCGCCGGCTTTTTCCTGATGTTTGTCGGCAGCGGTATCGTCTTTGGCATGACGTCTGGCACGATCAAGTCCGACAATGACGTCGTCCAGATGATGGCCGAGGGCATACGCTCGCTGGCGCCGTATCTGGTATTCGTCTTTTTTGCGGCCCATTTTGTTGCCATGTTCAACTGGTCGCGGCTTGGCCCCATCACCGCCATTAACGGCGCTGAGGTATTGAAGACGTTGGACCTGCCCGCGCCCATCCTGCTGGTGACGGTCTTGTTGTTCTCGTCGGTTCTTGACCTGTTTATCGGTTCTGCCTCGGCCAAGTGGTCGGCCCTGGCGCCGGTGGTGGTGCCGATGTTCATGCTGGTCGGTATCTCCCCCGAAATGACGACGGCGGCCTACCGTATGGGCGACAGCTATACCAACATTATGACGCCACTCATGTCGTATTTCCCGCTGATCCTCGCCTTTTCGCGACGATGGGACAAGTCGATGGGCGTAGGATCGCTGCTGGCGCTGATGCTGCCATACGCGCTGTGTTTCATGGTGGTGGGCATCGGCATGACGGCAGCCTGGGTCCATTTCGACCTGCCGCTTGGGCCAGGGGCGCAGGTGCATTATACGCCGCCCGGAATCCAGGCGTCTGGGTCCGTGACGCCCTAGGCAGGCAAGGCTGGTGTCCAACCTGACGTGGGTTCAAAGGGTTCGCAGTCATGAACCCTTATACTAGAGCGGGATGGCTTTAGGTAGAATCGCCATCTCGCTCTAAGTTTTTGTTGTGTCGCGCAATTTGTCCGAAACGTGGCTTCCACTTTATCGGATTGCGCTCTAATACCAACCCACGAAAAGACTGACACATCTTGCAAGATAAGGTGCGGTTGGTATTCGCTTTTTTAGCTCAAGCGCCGCATGGCTCCTCGCAGAAGCTCGGGCGGGCAGTCGCCCTTGCCAATCCACGATGAGTCAAGCTCATCGTGGATTGGTATAAGCCTCATAAAGAATGACGCTTGGTATTAGACCCTAGCGCGCACGCCATCAGGCACATTTCCTGCACGCTTCCCGTCAAATTCCCGTTTCGGGATAGTTTTTGACGCACTGCACAGCGGTATCTTAATCCCTGTGCCCCAGGATCGAACACCATGCCGCAGGACCATCTCAAACCCCTGACCTCGCTCCGGTTCTTCGCCGCCGTGTGGGTCGTGCTCTACACCTATATCCATCAGCTCAATACGCCGATCAGTTTCGGGCTGATGGAGCATGGCTATCTCGGCGTCGATTTATTCTTCATCCTGTCGGGCTTCATACTGTCCCACGTCTATCTCGACAGCGTGGGCGAGGGGCGGTTTTCCTATGGTACCTTCGTCAACCATCGGCTGGCGCGGGTCTATCCGCTGCACGCCGCCACTCTGCTGTTCACCATCCTGCTGATCGGTGCTGCGGCACTTAAAGGCGTGCAACTCGACGCCAATGCGGCCAACTGGGCCGCCTTACCCGCCCACCTGACCCTGACCCAGGCCTGGGGCCTGGCGCCCAGCGCGTCGTTTAACCATCCGTCCTGGTCGATCTCGGCCGAATGGTTCGCCTATCTGTGCTTCCCCGCCGTCGCCTGGGGCGCGTGGCGCCTGCGCGAACGCCCGATCGTCGCTGTCGCCCTGGCCGCTGCTGTCGTGGTAGCTTTGAACCTCGCGTTTGGCGCCATCGCGGGCTTCCCGCTGACCAAGGCGACCTTCGAGTGGGGGGCGCTGCGAATCGTCCCGACCTTCCTGTTCGGTGCCGCCCTGTACTTGGCCTGGCGCAATGGCGCCGTCGCCAACCCGAAACTGGCTGTCGCCGGCGCCGTGATCGCCAGCCTGACCGTCATCATCGCCACCTCGTTCAACGGTACCGATACAGTCGCCGTCCTGGCGCTGGGGCTTCTGGTCCTGTCCCTGGCAGGCTTTGGCCGCGATGCCGGCGGTGCGGAGACGGGCGGCATCCTGTCGAGCAAGGTGCTTGTCTATCTCGGCGAAATCAGCTTCGCTACCTACATGATCTATGTGCCGTGGACGTGGGTCTACCTGAAGGGCGTCCATAGGCTGCTGGGCAGCGAAGGCCCGTTGCCCTTCTTCTGGTGGCTGGCCGGCCTTATGGCGCTGATCCCGTTGAGCATGCTGGCGCACCACCTGATCGAGCGACCTTTCCGCAACATTATCAGGGACTTGGGTCTTCGTTGGGGTGAGCGCTGGTCGTCTCGCAAACGCGAAAAACACCTATCCCCAGGCGAGTAACTCGGTTAACATTTTACGTGATAGGCCGAAAAGTTTGTTGAAATTTTATTATTCTGTTGTAACAAAACCACGGGGCTCAATTTTCACGGAGTAACAGCGTGAAGAAAACCGTGTCGGCATTCGTCATAGCCGCTTTCACCTTGTGCGCTGCACCAGCGTTTTACGCTACCAGTGCGGCCGCGGCAACGGCTAAACCCGCCGCCACTCAAACCGTCAAGATTAAGTCTTCCGTAAAGTCCTCGGCCAAGGTTTCCGCCAAGGTACGCAAGGCCAAGGCGATCAAGACGTCTTCGCGTCTGTCCTCCGGTTCCGCCAGGTCTCCGTATTGGCAGTGCGTCACTTTTGCCCGGTCGCTGACCGGCATGCAGATCTTCGGTGACGCCTGGACCTGGTGGGACAAGGCCAATGCCAAGTACAATACCGGCCGGGCGCCCCAGCCCGGCGCGGTTATGGTCTTCCCGCGTCAGGGCAAGATGAACCGCGGCCATGTCGCCGTGGTCTCACAGATCATCACCGACCGTTATATTCAGATCACCCACGCCAACTGGTCGCCGATCAACGGCCGCCGGGGCCAGGTCGAAAAGGACGTCAACGTCATGGACGTGTCGGCCAAGGGCGACTGGTCCAAGGTCAAGGTGTGGTACGGCCCACTGAACGATTTTGGCACCACAGTCTATGCCACCAACGGTTTCATCTATCAGGATACCGCCGAAGGCCAGGCCCAGGCCCAAAAGGTCATCGCCGAATCGGAAGGCCTGCCACCTGAGCCCCAACAGTATCAACAGATTGCTGCCGCCGATTCCACGCCGACGCCGGAACTGCCGGCCGATCTGAAGGCCGCCCTGACCCCCAGCAACGACCGCGGCTTCCTGAATGTCCGCGCCAATACCGTCGCGGCCCGTGTCACGGGCAAGGACGCTGCTGCCATTGTGGCGCGCATTGGGGCCGACAAGGCGCCTTCCGACATTGCGGCGGTCACGCCCCCCAATGCTGGCGGCGCCCCTGCCGCCAAGGCCCCGAGCCGTCCGTAAGCCACTGCGAAATCCAGGAAGGGCGGCGGTTCTCACTTGAGCCGCCGCCTTTTTTCATGGAAGGTGTTCTCGGATTACGCCGGGGACCTCCATGCTGACCTTGCACACCTGTTCTTTGCACGAAGCGCCGCTTGATGATCGGGGCATGCCAGCCAATATCGTGTGGGTCGACCTGTTAAACCCGACGCGCGATGAAGAACTGCGCATGGAGCAGCAACTGGGCGTGCTCTTGCCGACGCGCGAAGACATGGCGGAAATCGAGCTGTCGTCGCGGCTCTACATGGAAGATGGCGCCGCCTTCATGACCGCTCAGATCGCCTGCTTCGGTGGCGAAAAGCAACTGCAATCGGGACCCGTCACCTTTGTTCTGACCGGGGGGCGCCTGGTCACCATCCGCTATATCGAGCCGACGACATTCAAGGTCTTCGCAGGCCAGATCAGCAAACAGCCGGCCCTGTGCCACGATGGCCCGACCACATTTCTCAACCTGCTCGACCTGCTGATCCAGCGCAGCGCAGACCTGATCGAAACCTCCGCAGAAAGCCTGGACGCCCTGTCAAAGTCCGTCTTCGTCCGGCGCAGGCGGGCAGGGCTGGAAAATGTCATCATTCAACTCGGTGCAGCGCAGAACAACAATGCTCGTATTCGCGACTCACTCGCCTCGCTGAAGCGTTTGATTGCGTTCGCGTCGGACCTGGAAGCGGGGGTGGGCGGGCTCACGCTCGCGCACCTGCAGGGTTTCCGCGAGCGCTTGTCGACCACCGCTCAGGATGTCGGCGCGCTGGCCGACCATGCCATGTCTGTATCCAGCAATATCGCTTTCCTGCTGGAGGCGGCGCTGGGCCTGATCAACATCGAACAGAGCACCATCATCAAGCTGATCTCGATCACCTCAGTGATCTTCCTGCCCCTGACCCTGATCGCCTCGATCTATGGCATGAATTTCGACCATATGCCGTTCCTGCACAGTCCTGAGGCCTTCTGGGGCGTCTGCGGGATCATGGGTGGTATTATCGTATTTTTGTTGTTTGTTTTCAAGCTGCGGCGGTGGATCTGACGGTCAGGACACCGCCTTCAGGCGGTAATGGCCGACACCCCATTCGGCGCCGCCGGCATGGCCCCAAAGACCCGCCGTCGCCAGGAAAAACAACCGCCAGCGCCGCCGCCACAGCCCCGCCTGACGGCCGTAGACCGCACGCAAAATCGGCAGGATCCGCCCCTGTTCGGCGTCGAAATTGTCCAGCCAGTCCATGGCCGTGCGGCGGTAGTGATCGCCCGACCAGCGCCATTCGTTTTCGACTTCGAACAGGTCAGGGAAGCGGTGTGGCAGATCCTGCGCCGGCATGATGCCACCGGTGAAAAAATACTTGCCGATCCAGTCGCTGCCATCGTTGCGGAAGCGATAGGAGTGCTTGCGGTGGGTGAAGACGTGCAGGAACAGGCGACCGTCATCGTTCAGCCAGCTGCGCGCCCGCGCCAGCAGAGCCTGCCAGTTGGACATGTGCTCGAACATCTCGACACTGACGATACGATCAAAGCGATCCTGGCTGGCAAAGTCATTCATGTCGGCCGTGACGACGTTCAGATTTTTCACGCCCAGCCGGTTCGCTTCTGACAGGATAAACTGGCGCTGAGAATGGGAATTGGACACCGCCGTAAAGCGCGATCCGGGATATTTCTGAGCCATATACAGCGACAGTGAGCCCCAGCCGCAGCCCAGTTCGAGGACGTCCTGACCATCGTGAAGGTCGGCGTGATCGCAAGTTTGGGCCAGGGCATTCTCCTCGGCGTCGTCGAGTGTCGTGCTGTCGGAGGGATAGTAACAGCAGGAATATTTACGCCGTGCGCCCAGGATCAGCGCGAAGAACTCCGGCGGCAACTCATAGTGCTGGCTGTTGGCGTCGGCGGTGTGTTCGGCGATGGCGTAGTCGCTCATCGCTGCGGCGAATGCGTCTTCGCCCATGGCTTCTCGCCCCAACTGACGCCGGGTCTGGCCGACCAGCCAATCAATGGTAGCAAGTGTGATGGCGTCGGGAATCGGAGCGCGTTCAGCGGCGGCGGCCAGCAGGCTCATGAGGTGGCTCCTTTGACGTGCTTTTTAGGAGGTAAGGGGAAAAAGGGGCTGACACGACGCTGATAGGCGCGGAAGGCCTCACCCCGCGTGGCCAGCATATGGGCTTCGAGCGGCGGTATGCCCGAAGCATAGACCAGCAGATAGTACATCAGGGCCGGGGCGGCGAGGGCGAGAAGGCTCCACGTATTGGCGGGATCGAAGGCCACGACAGCCCAGGCGACCCAGCCCAGCCACTCGAAAAAGTAGTTGGGGTGGCGCGACCACGCCCACAACCCAGTATCGCAGACGGCTCCCTTGTGGGTCTTGCCGAAGCGCCGAAGTTGGGAGTCGGCGACGGTCTCGCCGGCGATGGCAATGATTAGCAGCACCACGCCGATCACATCGGTAAGGGTGGGGAACGCATGGGGATTGACCGCGGCCAGACGCACGGCCAGAACCAGGACGAACGCGGCCGCAGCCTGGATCTGCAGGAACACGAACAAATTGCGCGGACCATCCCGGCCCCAGTCCTGCATCAGCTTGGCATAGCGCGGGTCATCCTGCGCGCCGTGGGTGCGGGCTGTGATGTGGCCGGCCAGCCGCAAGGCCCACAGCATCACCAGGACCCCGACGGCCATGCGGCGCTCATCAACGGCGCCGGCCTCAGGCCACGCAGCGGCGGCAATACCGCCCAGACCGACGGCGATCGACCAGATGGCGTCGATCCAGCCGCTGGAGCCAGTCGCGCGCTGAATGGCCCATGCGACCGTCATCAGCACGCTCAGGCCCACAGCAATCGCAATCAGAGGAAGGATATCCATATTTTGCTCCATTTTGTTATGGTACGCCGGGCGTCAGACGCCGGTTCACTCTGGACGTTCTGCCCGCGGACTTTTATCGCGCCGACTAATCCGCCGGCGTCGCCGTTACGTAAACAACTTTCGCCAAGACTTTGGAGTCCGTTATGAAGCATTCGATTTTGACCGTTGTAGCATGTATTGGCCTGTTCGTAGCGCCGGCCGTGGCTCAGGCATCGCCGCAAGGCGATTGGGCGCGCGGCGACGGCAATGCCACGGTGACCATCGCACCATGCGGTCCCGACCTGTGCGCCGTCAACACCTGGATCAAGCCGGGTTTAAAAGACGAAAAGGTTGGCGATGTGCTGGTCATGTCGGTCAAGGCTGAGGGTGACATCTGGAAAGGCAAGGCGTTCGATCCGCAGCGCAATCTGAATTACCGCCTGACCATTCGTGTCAAGGATGCGGGTATGACCACCTCGGGCTGCATCCTGGGCGGGCTGGTGTGCAAGACGGTGAGCTGGACGCGGTTGTAGGGTTCTGTCGGGCTCATTGCGCAACAAAAAAGGCCGACCCCTGAGGGCCGGCCTTTCGTAAATCACGGTTCTTGACCGTAACTTATGCGGCTTCGAGTTGCTCGGCCGACATCTTGCCGGACTTTGCATCGCGTTGCAGTTCGTAGGAGACCTTTTGGCCTTCATTGAGACCGTTCATGCCAGCGCGTTCAACGGCACTGATGTGAACGAATACGTCCTGGCCGCCGTCCGACGGCTCGATGAAGCCAAAACCCTTGGTGGAATTAAACCACTTAACTGTACCTGTGCTCATAATGAACCCTTTTCAATGGTAGTGTTATACGTGACTGCACACATGCACAGCCACCTCTCGATTAAATTTTGAATGGAAGGTTCGCTAGAAGCGCGTGTAAAGCGCAAAACAAATCAGCAGACAAGCAAAAGTCGATGACAGGCTTATACTTAAATCTATTTTTCCCGTCAAGCTCAAACTTGGAATCGCGATTATCGGGACGGCCAGACTCACTTGAAACGACCGTCAAATCGTGGCTGATCTTGACCCGGTTTATGGCGCGTGCGACCGCGATCTGGACATCAGGGGACGAGGCCATCCCTGATCTTGTCGAAATAGGCGCGGCCGAAGGCGACGCGTTGGCCTTCCGTTGGATCATTGACGGTTTCATAGCCGACAATGCGGTTGACCAGAGCCGGGCGGTGGCTGGTGACGTAGTGCCTGAATTCGCTCAGGCCGCTGTGACCGCCGGTCACCAGCACCTGCTCCAGGCCGGTGAGGTCATCGCACACGGCGGCGAAGAACTCATGCACATGGCGGACATCGCTGTTGTGTTGCGGCGTGGATTTGCCGCTGGCCCTGATAAGGTGGGAATGATGGGAATCGTGGTTGAGCCGCGTGATCTGGGCCTTGTGCGAGTCTATCGTGATAACGGCGCGGCTGTAGACGGGTTCTGATGGCATGACAGCTTCCTGTGAGACTTTGTAAAAGCTTTAGGCTTTGTTTCATCAGGATGTGATGCGGTTTTGACGCTACGCGCCAGTCTGAGGCTCTATCGCTCGACAAGGCTGTAATTGGCCCCCTTGTCCATCACATGATCTGTGTCGGCTTCCAGCATCCGGGCCCGGGTCAGGTCGGCGCCACGCAAATCGGCAAAGGTCAGGACCGCCCGCGACAGATCCGACCGCATCAGCCGGTCGCCGCCCAGGTCCAGAGGCCCCAGTTTCGCGCCCTCAAGGCAGGCATGGGTCAGTTGCGCCCCGATCAGCCGGGCGCCGCGCAGGTCGGCACCTTTCAAGTTACATCTGCGAAAATCGGCGTGGATCAGGTTGGCGCCCTGAAGCTGGATACCTTCCATGTCGAGTCCGTAAAAGCACGCACCTTCGGCATCGAGCGTGGTCAGGTGGCGTCGGCGCATCTCACGCACCAGGCGGAAGTCGGCGCCGGCCACCGTCTGGCGGCTGCCGGAAGCGCCGCTGGTCTTTACCCAGGTTTCGTGGATCGCCAGCACCTCGTCCAGGGGTTGGTCGTCGATAAAGACACTGACCGGCACGCGCAGCACACCCGTGGTGTCGGCCGACCTCAGATCGACGCCGGAAAGCTTGGTTTCGACCATGATGGCGCCGCGCATGGTTGCGCCCGTAACATCGGCCGACGACATGTCCGCGCCGCTCAGGATAGCTCCGTTGAGATTGGCGTTACGCAACTTGGCCTGGGACATGATGGCGCCGGCCAGATTGGCGTTGTGGAAATCGGTCGCCACGGCCTGGGTGCCGTTCAGGCGGGCCCCAGAAAGGTCGGCGCCGCTCAGGATGGCATAGTCGAGTTCGCCCGGCCGGCGTTCGTGTTTCATCAGACGCAGGCCGCGGGCCTCGTCCTTGAAGGCTATCTGTCCCTCCCGCAGGTCTGCGCCGATGAGTGAGGCGGCGGTCAGGTTGGCCCCGCGCAGACAGGCGCCGCGCAGGTCGGCGCGATCCAGGTGGGCAAAACGCAGGTCGGCATTTCGCAGGTCGCAACCAAACAGATTGGCGCGGGTGAAGATGGCGTCGCGCAAGGAAGCGCCATACAGTCGCGCACCGGTCAGGTTGGCGTCTGCAAGGTCGACGCCTTCCAGTTTCATGTCGGTGAGATCGATATAGCTGAGATTGGCCAGGCGGCCACCCGCCTTGCCCATCTTGAACCAGGCGTGCAGGTTCAGGATGTTGTGCAACGACGTCTTGTCGAGCATCTGAAGCGTGGCTGCGGACATGGGCGCGTGACTGAAAAGGGTTGGGGACAAATGCACGAACACGGAAGCAAACCGAACTCTATCCCTTTGCTATAGGTGCGGTGCAACATGGTGGCAAGTCCAATTGAAAACGTTTACCGGGGAAAAGTCTGACTTTCACCAATCCGCCTCGGAGAGCTTAGGCGAGAGTCTGTTTTCAGGCATGACCGCGGCAGGCGCCGCACAGGCCACGCGCTTCAAGCGTTATATGCTTGATCTGGAAGTGCGAGTTCGTGGCGCTGACTTCGATGTCAGCCACATTTGGGATGGCGAACTCGACGCTCTGGCCGCAGCAGTCGCACAAAAGGAAGCCGGCCGCATGGGGGTGGTCGCGCGTGTCGCAGGCGACGAAGGCGTTCAGGCTTTCGATGCGGTGGATCAGGCCCATCTGCTCGAGGAAGCTGAGTGCGCGATAGACCGTGGGCGGCTTGGCGGCGCCTTGCGGGTGGAAACGGTCGATGACATCATACGCCTTGATGGGGCCGCTGGCTTCCAGGATCAGTTCGTAGGTGCGAAGCCGCGACGACGTCATGCGCTCGCCCGCCTGGGCACACAGGGTCTCAGCTTCGGCCAGGCGCTGAGACTTGGTATCGGCTGCCAGGGCGTGATGATGATCGTGGTGGGCGCAAGCGTTGCTCATGGCTCAGAAGGTAGGATGAGTTGGCGGTTTGTGCAACCGAAGGCTTTTCCATACCTTGGCGCGTGCTACATGACTGTGCTGTCAGGGCCGTAACTGATGCAAACCCGTGAAATTCCTGACACATCGCGGGTTGGCAAGCGCGCCAAAAGACGCTTGCGGGGCGCCCGAGTTGCGCGAGGTGTAATATTATAACAAACGCGCTTGACATGGCGAATGTTATTACATAACACAGGCGCATCGCAGCATACGAGGCCGCCATGTTCCGTCGCACCCGTCTTGTCACCAGCCTGTCCGTTCTGGCGCTCTCCTCGGCGCTTGTTACCGCCGTTCATGCTCAGGATGTTGAAGACGCGCCTGTCGAGGTGGTGATCACCGGGACCGCCTACGGCGTGTCGAAAGACGCGCTGATGAGCAATGTCGACATCCTGACCCGCGACGACATCAGCCGTAAGCCGTCGCAAGGCTTGGGCGCCATGCTGGCAACTCTGCCAGGGGTGCGGTCGTCGGCCTTTGCGCCAGGCGCCAGCCGCCCCTCAATCCGCGGTCTGGACGGTTTCCGCGTCCTGGTTCTGAACAATGGCATGGGCGCGGTCGATGCCTCGGCGGTGTCACCCGACCACGCGGTGTCGACCGATCCGATGGAGGCCAGGCGTATCGAAGTTTTGCGAGGCCCGTCGGCCCTGATCTATGGTGGCAATGCCATCGGCGGCATCGTCAACATCATCGACGACCGCATCGCGACGACGGTTGCCAGGCCGGGAGTCGAGGGCCGCGTCACGGCCCAGGCGTCGAGCGTCGATAAAGGCACGCAGTTGGGCTTCAATGCCAAGACCGGCACAGGTCCCCTGGTCTTTACCTTCGACGCCTTGCGTCGTACCAGCGAGGACTATGATACGCCGGTTGGACCGGAGTCGCGCTATATGACGGATTCCGAAGGTGAGCCGCGCGATATCGGCGACCACCAGGACAATACGGCGGTCGACCTCGAAAACTATGGCGCCGGGGTTTCCTATATCGGTGACTTCGGCTTTATCGGCCTCAGCGCCAAGACAACCGACCTGCACTATGGCGTCCCCGGCCACGCCCATGGCGAGGAAGAAGGCCCCGTCACCATCGGGCTGAAACAGACGCGCTACGACGTGCGTTCGCAGTTCAACCTCGCCTTCGCCGGCTTCAACAAGCTCCAGGCCGATGGCGGCTACAGCGACTACGAACATACCGAGTTCGAAGGCGATGAGACCGGCACCCAGTTCTTCTCGACCGGGCACGAATTGCGCGTCAGCCTGCTGCGCAGCCAGATGGGCGCGCTCAGCGGCACCGTGGGCTTCAACCTGTCGAAGCGCGATTTCGAGGCCATCGGCGATGAAGCCTTCGTTCCGTCGACCACCACCGACGAGGTCGGAGTCTTCACCCAGTATCGCCTCGACAACGGCACCTGGGGCGTGGAAGGCGGCGCGCGGCTGGACCGCAAGGCAATTAAGGCCGTCACCGGCTTTTCCAGGGATTTCGACAACCTGTCGGCGTCGCTGGGCGGTTTCTGGCGTCCGTCCGACCACGCCTTTTTCGGCCTCAGCCTGACGCGCTCGGAACGCGCGCCATCGGATGTCGAACTGCTGGCTGATGGTCCCCATGCCGGAACCGGGGCGTATGAACTCGGCAATGCCGCATTCGATAGCGAAGTCGGCAACAGCCTGGAACTGACCGGCCACTGGCTGATGGACGAACACTCGGCCTTTACGCTGGACGCGCACCTGTACACCAGCAACTTCGACGGCTTCATCGATTTGCGCCCGACGGGCGAGGCGCAGGACGGCCTGCCGGTCTTCGCTTACGTCCAGACGGGCGCGAACTTCCATGGCTTCGAACTGGAAGGCGGCGGCAATCTGTGGAGCGGCCACGGCCAGGTCCTGCGTCTTGATCTGACCTACGACTATGTCCACGGCAAGAGCGACCTGGGTCCGATTGCCCGGATCGCGCCATCGGCCCTGGCCGCGCGTTTGAGCTATGAGGCGCCGAAGTGGGATGCCCATGCCGAGGTGCGCCACGTCGCCGACGCCAATGACCTTGCGGCGTTCGAACTGCCGACGGACGGCTACACCGCCGTCAACCTGTTTGCATCTTACCACCTGACGGGTGCCACTTCTGTCTTTGCCGAGGTCCGCAACCTCACCGACACCGAGATTCGCGAACACACCTCGGTGCAAAAGGATATTGTGGTGGGCGCCGGTCGCAGCCTGCGCGTCGGGATGATCTGGAACTTCTGAAGGCCTGGCAGCCCGGTTCAGCGTTCAAGCTGAAAATGTCGCGTTGCGGCACAGCTTTCGCGTGGCAAAAAACACAAATCTGCGAAGGGTTCGCTTATTCTGTTACGCGACTTGCTCATGGCAATGGCTTAGGCTAGAAGCGAGGCTCATTTTTCAACCCAGCCTTCTTGGTACCCATGGCCGAACAACAAAACAACGACGCCACCCTGACCGGAAACGTCCTTTTCTATAAATCGCCCGAACCGCTGAACCCAGACGTCCATGGTTCCATGGGCATCAGTGCGATCCCGTCGCCGCACAGCTTCGTGGCCGAAACCAATGTGGTGCCGCTGACCGTGTCGGAATTCCCGGCCGCATCGCTGAGCTACCCGATCGTCTTCATCGGTGAGAACTTCATGCCGGTGGCGGCCATGGGCCTGTCGGCCGGCCAGAACGTGTTCGTGTCGGCGGACGGCATCTTCAAGTCGGACAGCTACCTGCCGGCCTTTGCTCGCCGCTATCCCTTCGTGTTCGCCAATGACGAATCCCAGGAGCGCATGATCCTGTGCGTCGACACCGGCGCACCGATGGTGAAGACTTCCAACCCGGACGTGCCCTTTTTCGAAAACGGCAAGGCGACGCCCTACGTCGAAAACGCCATGCAGTTCTGCTCGGACTTCGAAACCGAACGCCGCCGCACCGAAAGCTTCGTCAGCCTGCTGCGCGAACTGAACCTGCTGGCGCCGCGTGAAACCCTGTATCGTCCGCAAAACGCGGACGGCACGCCGGGTGAGCCGCAAAAGATCGCCGAATACTTCGCGGTCGACGACAAGGTCCTGAACGAACTGTCGCCGGAAAAGCTGGCCGAACTGCGTGACAACGGCGCCCTTACGCACGTCTATGCCCATCTCAACTCGCTGCTGGCCTGGGACAAGCTGATTGCCCTGACCATCGAGCGCAACCAGAACCCTGTCGCCGTTAATTAAGACACGGTTATGGTTTGAGCATTGCGAAAGCCCCGGAGCGATCCGGGGCTTTTGTTTTCTAGAGCGCAATCCGATAAAGTGTGACGCACTTTTCGGACAAATTGCGCGACAAAACAAAAACTTATAGCGAGATGGCGATTCTACCAAAAGCCATCTCGCTATAGAGTAATTTTGACCACGAACCACACGAACGCACACGAACGCAAGCGTTCAATCCGAAGCCATCGCGCGGACAACTTTTGTCTTGGATGTTCGTGTCTGATCGGGGGGGGGCGTAGTGAAAACTAACGGCGTTGACGCCGCATGGCGGGTTCGGGAATGTCCCGCAATTCCCAATGACCCTAAGCGCTGGGCGCCTTTGGATTACGCTGGAACACCGACCGGGTCAGGCACGAAAACACCAGCCGGCCGGCTTCGTCCAGCATGTCGTGCTGGGCGATGACCACGCCCTTGGTATCGCCGACCGCATCCTTGCCCATCACCGTCATGCGGCCGCGCAACAGTTCACCCGGCGGCGGGTTGCGCGACCAGCGCAGGGCGTCGACCGCCAGGCGCTTGGTCTGCGGCCATTGCAGCGCCGCTTCGGTTTCCAGGCGCGACCACAGGGTGAAAATCAGGGCATCGGGCACGCCGTCAGCCGGGTTCCACGTCGGCGCGTAGGTCTTGCAGAAGTTCGCCAGTTCGTCGTCGGAAATGACACCGGCGCCGATGGAGGCGACCTGACCGATCCAGAGATCATCGAAGGCGGCGGGCATGGCAGGTCCTGGGCTGAAAGGGCGGGTAGGGGGCCGTCATAAACTGACTTCGAAGCTTGCGCAACAGGTGGTCAAATTCGCGTGGCCACGCCGGGGGAATTCGCCTGAACCGCTTTGGAGCGATTGATTATTCGCGCCCATTATGTTTCTGTCGCCACGGAGTAGCCCGCGAATCTCATGAGTACCAGCGACCATCCCCCCATCATCGAAGACGAACCCTATCAGGGGATCTATCGCGGCGAGAGCCAGCCGCAGATGGCGCAGAGTGATGGCCGGCTGCCGGATCGTTTCGATCTGGCGGAACTGCTGAAGGCGCGCCGCGCGCTTCTGGGGCTCACCCTGGAAGAGGTGTCCGACATTACCCGCGTGCGCCGGGCCTATCTCGAAGCCTTCGAACAGGTCGCCTACGACGTCCTGCCGCCGCGCGCCTTCGCCATCGGTTATGTCAAGGCCTATGCCAAGGCACTCGGCCTGGATGAGGAAAGCCTGGCCGACATGTACAAGCGCGAGGTGTCGGAACCGGCTGTGCGTCTGCACGCGCCGTCCGGTGCCTCGGTCGAGGACACCAAGCCCAACTACCGCGCCTATCTTACGGCCGCCGCCTGCGTTGTCGGGGCTGTCGTGATCTGGAACGTCGTCCAGCATCGGCCGGCATCGCATGCCCAACGCAACGCCTATGCCCAGATCGACAACGCGCCGTGGAAGTTCGGTGTCCCCAACCTGCGTGACGGCATGATCCAACTGACCCGGCCGGCAGCAGCACCCCAGGATCAGGACGTGCCGCTCCCCTATGTCACGCCCGGGCTGGAAGAGGGGTTTGCCTCGATCATGGCCGACGCCAATGCCAGTTCGACGGCGCCGGTCTCCGTGACGGACGTTTTGCAGGCGCGCAAGGCCTTCAACCCCCAGGGCGCCATCTACGGCGCGCCGCCGGAGCGGTCGAACGTGACGCTGCAGGCGACCAAGAGCGTCGACCTGATCATCCGCGACGGTGCCGGCAGCGTTATTTCGTTCGCCACCCAGCTCAATGCCGGTGAAGCCTATCGCTTGCCGGCGGTCGACTGGCAGGACAAGAGCGTGCAGGTGTCCGACCTCAGATTCATCGAGGTCTATTATAACGGCGAATATGCCGGTCAGATGGACAGTCTGGTGACGACGGTCGGCAAGCTGAACGGCCGGGCGGCCCAGATGGCCTCCGTCCTGGATGCGCGCCAAGCCCAGGCCGGCCAGGTTGCGGTGGTTTACAAGGTCAGCGCCAAGCCCGAGGCGCCCAAGGCGGCGCCGCGCCAGACCGACCCCATACCCTATCTGCCGGCGGTCCGCCCGAAACCGGAGCCTGTGCCGGTCGAAGTGCCGCCGCCGCCCGCCAGTTCCGACGCCCCGGCCAGTGCGTCGGCAACCACGCCCGTGTCGCCGACGGCTCAGTAAGTCCAGGCAGCGATGTCTCTGACTCATGGCGCCTGGCAAGGGCGACGGCCCGCCCGAGCTTAGGCGAGGCGGCATTCTGCGGATGAGCTGAAAGAATGCGACAAATTTTCCTGCCGTCGGTTGTTACAGGCGGCCTCAGGCCTGATATAACAGATGTATCGCGTATTCTGGAATTCCCATGGACAGCCATCATCCTTCCGACCACAACCCTTCTGAACTTGGGCACATCCGTCCCTGGCGGATGATCCAGCGGCGCAAGAGCCGTCAGATCATGGTGGGCAAGGTGGCCGTTGGCGGCGATGCGCCGATTTCCGTCCAGTCGATGACCAATACCAAGACCCACGACGTCGAAGGCACCATGGCGCAGATCCGCGCCCTGGAAGAGGCTGGCGCTGATATTGTCCGTGTGTCGTGCCCCGACGTCGAGTCGACCCAGGCGCTTAAAAGCATCGTCGCACAGTCCAATGTTCCGATCGTCGCCGACATCCATTTCCACTACAAGCGCGCCATCGAGGCCGCCCAGGCCGGTGCGGCCTGCCTGCGGATCAATCCCGGCAATATTGGCTCGGCGGCACGCGTTCGCGAAGTCGTCCAGGCTGCCAAGGACTATGGCTGCTCCATGCGTATCGGGGTCAATGCCGGGTCGCTCGAAAAAGACCTGATGGAAAAGTACGGCGAGCCGTGCCCCGAGGCCATGGTCGAAAGTGCCCTGTTTCACGCCAATATCCTGCGCGACCACGACTTTCATGAGTTCAAGATCTCGGTCAAGGCATCGGACGTGTTTCTGACGGTGGCCGCCTACACCGCCCTGGCCGACGCCATCGACTGTCCGCTGCATATCGGCGTGACCGAGGCTGGGCCGCTGCGTAATGGCACGATCAAGTCGGCGATCGGCCTGGGCAACCTGCTGTGGGCGGGGATCGGCGACACGGTGCGGGTCAGCCTGGCGGCCGATCCGGTGGAGGAGATCAAGGTCGGTTTCGACCTGCTGAAGTCGCTGGGCCTGCGCCACCGTGGCGTCAACATCATCGCCTGTCCGTCCTGCGCCCGTCAGGGTTTCAATGTCATCGACACGGTGGCCAAGCTGGAAGAGCGCCTGGCGCATATCGCCAAGCCGATGTCGCTGTCGATCATCGGCTGCGTTGTCAACGGGCCAGGTGAAGCGCTGTATACCGATGTCGGCTTTACGGGCGGCGGGGCCGGGTCGGGCATGGTGTACCTGGGCGGAAAGCCGGACCATAAGCTGTCCAATGACGGCATGATCGACCATATTGTCGAACTGGTCGAGGCGCACGCAGAAAAGCTGTAGCGCGCCGAGGGGGCAGGCGGACACAGAAAGAACCGGGCACCCCAACGCCTTGAGCGATTGTCGGGCTGATTGCAGGAAGCAGAGTTGCTCAACAATTTCTGCCCCAAGTTCGCAGAGTTTGCCGCTGCGATAAACGTAGTTTTTTTGTAACACTGCCCACACAATGGCATGAGACAAAGACAAGGTCTCCTACAAATTTCATGTGATTGTTCCCGAAAAATTCCAGGTTTTGGCGTAGCCTTGGGATGTTTTCTTGCCCTCTGCTCTTTCCAACAGCATAATATAGTTTCAGGGGAGGGCGGGATGAGGATTGGACCAACCAAACTAATCGATCTCATGTACGACGCCGCGTTTGATGACGACGCCTTTGCACGATTGCCGGCTGCCTTTGCCGAGTTGGTGGGGGGACGGAGCGCCACCATTCAGTTCTTCGATCAAGACTGGACGCACATAGATTTTGCAGGAAGTTATTTTGGTCCTGAGATGTACGCTAAGTACGCTCAGCACCATTACAAGGATGACATCTGGATTAACGCCGGGCTGGCTCAAACAAGAGGGAAGTTCCGGTCAATGGATGAGATTGTGTCCCTCGACCAATTCCTGAAAACCAGCACTTACAATGAGTTTTTCCGTTCCAATGGCGACGATACTATGCATTGTATCGCCACCAATCTCGCTTCAGACAGTGGGGCAATCATAATTGGTATTCATCGCGCCCACACTCCCGGTGCGTTTGAGGAAGACGAAGCCCTGCTTTTGCAGCAAACGGTTCCGCATATCCGTCGGTTGCATCTTATTCGGGCCAGGCTGAGAGACGCCGACATGCGATCGAACATGGCAAACGCCGCGCTGGATTGTTTCGCCTTCGCGGTTATGGTCGTTAAGTCAGACCGCCAGATCGTTTCGACCAATGCCGCTGCTGACAAGATACTGCGACAAGGCGATGGTCTGGTATCTCTCCGCGGAAAGGTGTCGGCCAAGGCGAGCGATGTCGACCGGGCTTTGGGTCACGGTCTTTTTAATGCCACCCTGGGCCGACCGGCGAGGACCGGAGTGGTCCAACTGCACTGCCCGAACGGCGGAGCATCGCGAAAGATTATTGTATCAGTCATGCCGGATCGGAAACAAGCCTTGATCATCGTGGAGCCACCCAACGACTATAACGCCGTCGGCGCCCATTTGGCTCAGTTCTACGGGTTGAGCGCTGCCGAAATTGGACTGGCCGAAACCCTTTTGAAGGGCGGGCAACTGGAAGATTACGCGATCGCGCGCGATGTGCGTCTCAGCACGGTGCGGACTCAGTTGTCGTCCCTGCTGCGAAAGACAGACACCCACAGACAATCGCAACTGATTGCGATGCTGGCGCGATTACCGAGCATCAAAGACGAAAAGTCTTAGGCATTATCCGTCAATTGGGGGAAGTCGCCTTTTAGGGAAGTGGCTAATGGTTTGGTGATATTGGCAGCCTAACTGGGGAATTATCATGGCAAGTTTGAATATTTTTGGCGAAGACGGCGAATATGGCATTGCCGGCGAGAACGGAGGCCATTCAGAGGACGGTTATACAACGTCAGGAGCAGGCGGCGCCGGCATGGATGGCGAAGATGGCGGCAGCTTGACCTATACCCTGAGTCAGATCGATATCGATGGAGGTTTGAACGACGTCACGGTAACGGGAGGGTTGGGCGGGGGCGGCGGGGGCGGCGGGCGCGCCGGGCAGTCTTGGTTAGTCGGCGTTGCCATCACCTATCATAATCCGACTTTAATTGCCTCAATTACTGATGCAACTGGCGCCATTGGTGCCAGTGGCAACGGTGGTCATGGGGGAGATGGCGGGGGCGCTAACCTCGTCGCGACTGGTATCATTGGTGCGACCAGCCTGAAGCTTGTTGCAACCGGGCTGTTTGGCCAAGGCGGAGGATATGGTGGCGACGGGACGGCCGGCACTTATGGCCAGTATCTTTATGGGACTCACATCACTTATCCACTCTATACTTATAGATATACTGCTCCTGGCTCCAGCGGAGGCCAAAGTGGCAATGGCGGTGACGGGGGCGATGGCGGAAACAGTGCCGTTTCTGTCGGTGGAAGCAGCCTCAGCGGCGGCCAGTTCATTAGCACCGGCGGTTACGGGTCTTTGGGTGGCTATGGTGGCAATAGCCTAGCAGGCCCCCAAGGGTACGGCGGCTCCCACGGTGGTAACGGTGGTAACGGTGGTAACGGTGGCCACGGTGGCGATGCCGCGGTTTCAATTGTTGGCAACACTTTTACCAGCAACTATCCGCAAATACACCTTTTGGCTAATGGGGGAAATGCAGGGAGCGGTGGTCAAGGTGGTCACACGAGTAAGGGCGCAATCTTTTATAGTGGTGAATTCCTCACGCAACCAGATGAATTCGATAATGGCATCAACGGTGACGGAGGCGATGGCGGTGATGGCGGTGATGCGACCATTGTCTTCACTGGCAATACGATCAAGGGGACTGAGTCCTATGATAATCTAAGGCTGTCCGTGGAGCTAGACGCGGGGGCCGGGGGCAGTGCTGGAGCTGCGGGCAAGCGGCCTTTTATCAATGATGACGACGACATCCCCGGTATTGCCGGCAGCGACGGCACCGACGGACAATCGACGTTCACCTTCTCTGGCAACACGATTGACGGCGGTTTGGGTGGAAATCACTTTGGCTTGGACTACAGGCATGTGGGTGAAGGTGCTTCTGAAACCGTTCCAATGGAGTCAGTCTATATCAACCTCACAACAGGCGCTTTCAACATGGGGATGGGCGCCAACACCATAATGAATGTCGCGGATCTGGATGTATCTGTATCTGAATGGTACTACGATGCTAACGGCTTCGCCGTCTATGTCAGCTTGGAAACAACCTTAATTGGTAGCTCTGACGCCAACCGGTTCAATGTCTATTCGCACAATCGTTCCATCGGTGAGACCGGAAACTCTGCTTTCTTAAGTGGCGAAGGTGGTAACGACTCCCTGGCGTCGTGGACGGGAAACGACGTTCTAGACGGCGGCCACGGCGCCGACACGCTCACAGGTGGGCTCGGCGACGACTCCTATATTATCGACAGCATGCTCGATCAGATCATCGAAGCCGCCGGCGAGGGATCTGACACCGTTCTATCTTCGATTACCCTTACCACTCCAGTCAACGTAGAAAGCCTGGTGCTGACAGGCAATGCGAATGTTAACGCCACGGGCAGCGCTGGAAGCGACGTTCTGGTCGGCAACGCCGGGAATAATGCTCTGACTGGGGGCGGTGGTAAAGACAACCTTTCCGGTCAGGCTGGCGACGACGCTTTGGACGGTGGCACCAATGCTGACGTGATGACGGGTGGGCTGGGTAACGACACCTTCATCATCGACAATATTGGCGACAGCGTGCGGGAAAACCACCTCGAAGGTACTGATACGGTTATCAGCTCGATCAGCTTTTCGATGTTCGGTCGCGCCGTTGAGGTGCTGACCCTGACTGGAGCTGGTAACCTGAACGGCACCGGTAATTCGCTGAACAATACCATCACTGGCACCAGCGGTAACAATGTGCTGGATGGTGCCGGTGGCGGTGACATCCTGATCGGCGGTCTGGGCGACGACACCTACTATGTTGACAGCGCAGGGGACAGCGTGCGTGAAAATCACCTTGAAGGCACGGATACGGTGATCAGTTCGGTCAGCTACTCCATGTTCGGCCGCGCGGTGGAAGTGCTGACCTTGACGGGGTCAGGCAACCTGAACGGAACCGGCAATTCGCTGAACAACACTATCACCGGCACCATCGGTAACAATGTGCTGGATGGCGGTATGGGGGGCGATAAGCTGGTCGGCGGTCTGGGCGACGACACCTACTACGTTCAAAGCGCCAACGACACGGTCATCGAACTGGGCGGCGGGGGGTGGGATGTGATCTTCTCGACGGTCAGTTATAGTCTGAATGGCCGCTACGCCGAGGTGATAAACCTTACCGGAACTGCCAACATCAACGCTACCGGTAATTCGCTGGCCAACACTCTGGTCGGCAACGACGGCATGAATACGCTTAACGGCAAGGGCGGAAAAGACATCCTCAGCGGCGGCCTGGGCAGCGATATCTTCCTGTTCGAAACCGGTAGCGGCAAGGATACGATCACCGACTTCAGCGCAGAGCAGAACGATAGTATCAACATCAACGCCTATACGGCGGGTGTCGCCAATGTGGCCCTGGTCACGCAGGCAGGCGCGAACGTCATCGTCAATCTGGGCGCCAGCAACACCATCACCGTGATCGGGGCGAACCAGGCCGATGTGCTGGCGCATATGGTGTGGTAGTTTGTGAACGACGCGGCGGCGGTGGCCGTCGCGTCTTACGGCCAGAAATTTGGCTGTCCAAGCCGATTTAGGGTTAACTTTTCCTGAAGCTGCGGTAGGGTGGCCTCGTACCGCCGTTATTTCCCATTGTTCATTTTCCATGGACGGGCACCGCGACCGCAGGCCCATCCATGACGCCAGGGAGCTGCCGCCATGAAGACCCGTGACCATGATGATGTCCTGTACCCAAGCCTCGCCAGCACTGTTCTGGCGCCTGGCGCAGCGGTCAACAGCGGCCCCGGCAGTGCCGTGATCCCCGGTGACGGAGGCAATAACACGCTCAACGGCACCGTCGATAACGATACGATTACCGGCCTGGCCGGCAATGACAGCCTCTACGGCAATGACGGCAATGACAGTATCGACGGCGGCGATGATAACGATACGCTGGATGGATGGACGGGCAACGATACCCTACGGGGCGGGGCGGGGAACGACGTCGTCTTAGGCTATGACGGCGACGACCTGCTGATCGGCGGTACCGGCGTCGACAGCCTGTATGGCGAGGCAGGGAATGACGGTTTCGATCTCAATGCGGTCACCAATATTGCCGGTTGGATCGTCGACGGCGGCATCGGCAGCGACAGTGTCGACCTGATCCAGGGAACGCTGCAACTGGGGACCAGCCTGCCGTTCGTGGCTATCGAAACTATCGACAACTATCTGACCCAGTTTGTCGGCACCGGGGGCGCCGACAGCTATGACTTCCGGCCGTTCAACATGTATTCGCCGACGTTCGCCCTGCCGGCCGAGATCCGGCTGCTGAGCGCTGGCGCGGGGAATGATACTGTGTATGCGGCGAATACGGATCTTACCCCTCTCGTCACCCAACTGCCGCCCGACCAGTTTTATAACCGCATCCTGGGCGAGGCCGGCGATGACAGCCTGGTGGGCGGGGCGTCTTTCGATTTTCTGGAGGGCGGCGCGGACAATGACACGCTGGAAGGCGGCGGTGCAGCCGATACATTGTACGGTGGGAGTGGCAGTGACTCGCTCGTGGGTGGGGACGGCAACGATACGCTCAATGGCGACGGCGGCGGCAACGACACGCAGTTGGGCGGGGCCGGCGACGACTATATTTTTGCCGTGTTCGGCGGCGATTCGATTGTCGGCGGCGACGGTACCGACACGCTCGACACCACGTCCTATACCGGTAACTATGGGGTCGACCTGACGACCGGACTGTCGAGCTTCGGCGGTGAAAGCTTCACGGAGATGGAGAACCTTGTCTCCGGCATTGGCAACGACACGCTGACCGGGACGGCCGGCGCCAATGTCATCAGTGCCGGCGATGGCAACGATACCGTCTCTGGCGGCGACGGCAATGATACGCTGAATGGCGGTGCCGGCAATGACACGCTGCTGGGCGGGGGCGACAACGACCTGATCAATGGCGGTGCCGGTCAGAATTCGCTCGTGGGCGGCGCAGGCGACGACACGCTCAATGGCAGTACAGATACCCATTCGATCGGGTTTGCCGAGGACGGCAACGACCTGCTCAATGGCGGCGTCGGGATCGACCAGTTTTTCGGCGGCGCCGGCAACGACACGGCGAGCGGTGGTGACGGCAATGACACGCTGAATGGGGACGACGGCAACGACTCGTTAACCGGTGGCGCGGGTGTCAATACGTTGAATGGCGGGAATGGTGATGACACCTTGTTGAATGGCGGCGGCGGGTCCGGCACAATAGATGGCGGCGCCGGCAACGATGTCCTGACGGCTGGCTTTGATACTTCGCTTTCCGGCGGCGAGGGCAACGACACGCTGTACGCGTTCGGCAGTTCCACGCAATTCGGCGGCGCCGGCGACGACTATATCTATGCCGTGTTCGGCGGCGATTCGATCGTCGGCGGCGACGGTACCGATACGCTTGACGCCACCTCGTTCCCCGGCGACCGTAATATCAACCTGACGCTGAACGCCGGCGGCGAGATCTTCAGTCAGATGGAAAATATCGTCTCGGGGACCGGCAATGATACGCTGACCGGGACGGCCGGCGCCAATGACATTCGTGCCGGCGATGGCAACGATACCGTGGATGGTAGTGACGGCAATGATACGCTGACCGGTGGCGCAGGGGATGATACCCTCATTGGCGGTGCGGGCAACGATCGCTTTGACGACGCCGGTGGCGTCAACTCAATCAGCGGCGGTTCAGGCGATGATTACATCGCCTACACCAATTTGACGGACAACGGCAGCACCTTCGATGGCGGCGATGGCGTCGACATGTTCGATGCTTCCCTGCTGGTGTCGACCAAGACCATAAATCTGGCGGCCGGGACCTATGTCGATGACTACGGCATAGAAACCCTGATCTCGATCGAGAATGTGATCGGTGGCCAGCAAACCGATGTTATCACGGGTTCCGACGCAGCGAACATGCTGAATGGTCTGGGCGGCGAGGATTCGCTTTATGGCGGCGGCGGCGACGACACCATCTATGGCGGCGATAACTACGACGTCATTTACGGCGGCGACGGCGTTAACGAACTGTATGGCGAAGGTGGTGACGACTATATCCAGACCGAGACCGGCTTCTACGGATCGACCTATGACGGCGGTGATGGCACCGATACGATCGATTACAGTTGGATATTCGGCGATTCTGGCATTGTCATCGACCTGACAGCCGGAACCTTTACCGATGGTTCCGGGTCTGAGACGGTTCTGAACTTCGAAAGGGTGCTGGGGACGCAAGGTTCGGAAACCCTCATCGGTACGACGGGGGAGAACCAGCTATTTGGTTATGCGGGTGACGACTCGATCGTCGGCTTCGGCGGAGCGGACACCCTTACCGGGGGCGAAGGTAATGATACGATCACGGCCGTGCTTGATTTTGATGGCGAGGACTCAGTCGATGGTGGTGAAGGCGACGATCTGATCACCTCGTCGGCACAGGGCGTTTTCCTCGGCGGGGACGGGAATGACACTGTTTTTGCCAACAACGGCACCGACGAGACCCTGGATGGCGGGGCCGGAACGGACCTGCTGGATACCACGAGTTGGGATGACGGCTACAGCGTCAACCTGGCGACGGGCGTGACGAACTATTCGCCGGAATCGTTCATCAATTTTGAAAATGCCCTTATGGGCGACGGCAACGACACGGTCGTCGGCACCAGCGGAGTCAACAGCATTAATGGTGGCCTTGGCAACGATTCCCTGGACGGCGGCCTGGGTAATGACACCCTGATCGGGGGGCTGGGGAACGACAGCTTCCTGGTCAATGCCAGCAGCGATAATGTCGTTGAATCCAGTGGCCAGGGTACCGACACCATATTGGCGTCAGCCACCTATTCTTTGAGCGGTCGCTATATCGAGTTCCTGACCCTGACGGGGGCCGCCAACATCAACGCGACGGGCAACAGCTTCGCTCAGACTCTGACCGGCAATACGGGCAACAACAGTCTGACAGGGCTGGGCGGCAACGACCGGCTGGATGGCGGGGCCGGCGGAGCGGATACCCTGATCGGCGGGGCGGGCGATGACACCTATGTCATAACCACCTCCGGCGACACCGTCACCGAGACGATCGGCGAAGGCTGGGACCTGGTCGAGTCGGCCATCACCTATACGCTGGGCACCGAGGTCGAGCGGCTGACCCTGACCGGATCGGACAATATCAATGGCACCGGCAACGGGCTGAATAACGTCCTGACTGGCAATGCCGGCAACAACACCCTGACCGGCGGGCTGGGCGACGACTTTTACTATATCCAGAACGCGGCCGACCAGGTCTCCGAAGCTTCTAATGCCGGCGTTGACACGGTGATTTCGACGGTAACCTATAGCCTGGCGGGCAAGCAGGCGGAAAACCTGAGCCTGACCGGCTCGGCCAATCTCAATGCTACCGGCAACGGGCTTGCCAATGTGCTGATCGGCAATACCGGTACCAATGTGCTGGATAGCGGGGCAGGCCATGACAGCCTGAACGGCAATGCCGGCGCGGATACTATGATCGGCGGCAGCGGCAACGATAGTTACAGTGTCGATGACGCCGGTGACGTCATCACCGAGATTGCGGGCGGCGGCGCCGATCTTGTCACCGCTATGGCCACCTATACGCTTTCCAGCGATGTTGAGGCGCTAACCCTTATTGGCAATGCGGCGATCAACGGCACCGGAAATGCGGGCAACAACACGCTGACCGGCAATAACGGCAACAATGTCCTCAGCGGCGGGTTGGGTAACGACAGCTACTATGTCCAGAACACCGGTGACAATGTCGTCGAACTGGGCGGGCAGGGGACGGATGTTATCTTTTCGTACGCCGACTACAGCCTCAACGGCCGATATGCCGAGACGCTTAACCTGTTGGGCAGCAACAACCTCAACGCCACCGGCAACTCGCTGACCAACACCCTGGTCGGTAATGACGGCATCAACATCCTGAACGGCAAGGGCGGCAAGGACAGCCTGACCGGGGGCCTGGGGGCGGATGTGTTCCTGTTCGAGGCCAGCAACGGCAAGGACACCATCACCGACTTTTCGGCGGCGCAGAACGACACGATCAACGTCAATGCGATCACCGGTGGTGTCGCCAATGCGGGGCTGGTCGCCCAGGTCGGCGGCAATGTGGTGATTACCTTCAGCGCCAGCAACACCATCACCGTGATCGGGGCAAACCAGGCGGACGTGCTGGCGCATATGGTGTGGTAACAGGTTGTCGGAGATGTGCCTTGTCCAAGATTGTGGCAGATGAGGCACATCGGTTAGCCAAATTCCGAGATATCGCCTTTTCGCTTGTTAGGATTTGCTCCTCCGATATTTTGTGAGCGAGTTCCCCGGGGGGTTGAAATGGCGGTTTTGATATCGGTCGATGATGTGGTGGTCGGCGAAGACGCCGCCTATGTAGACTTCACGATTCGGCTAAATGAGATCAGTGCGGCAGCGGTGACTGTGAACTGGCGTACGAACTACCTGACGGCGAACTCCAATGACTTCACTGACCTGTTAGGCTCCCTGACCTTCTCGCCGGGCGAGACCGTTAAAACCGTCCGTATCCCTATCACGAATGACAGCCTGGATGAAGTCAATGAGGCCTTCACTCTTGAGCTCTACAGCCCCAGCAACAATGTTACGCTGGCGAAGAATATCGGCACGGCCACCATCATAGATAATGATGCGCCGTCCGGCACACCGGTCATCTCGGTCAGTGACTTCGTCATCGATGAAGCGGCGGGTGAAGCCAGTTTCGTCATCATTCTGGACCGGCCCAGCAGCCTGGTGGTGTCGCTGAACTATGCGACGCAAAACGGTGGCGCGGTGGCGGGGTCGGACTATGTGGCGGTCAGCGGTAGCCTGAACTTTGCGCCCGGCCAGACGGTACACACGGTCAAGGTGCCGCTGATCAATGATACGGTGACGGAGGGCTCGGAGGCCTTCAACCTGGTGATCAGCAGCCTGGTCAATGCGACGACCCTGGATGCGGTCGGGACGGCCGTGGTCGGGGCC
>NZ_AWGC01000040.1 GCF_000495835.1 Asticcacaulis sp. AC402 | reverse complement strand
AACTCGAACGACTTCGTCGACCTTTTAGGATATCTGACCTTCTCGCCGGGTGAGACCGTTAAAACCGTCCGTATCCCGATCACGAATGACAGCCTGGATGAAATCAATGAGGCCTTCACTCTTGAGCTCTACAGCCCCAGCAACAATGTTACCCTGGCGAAGAACATCGGCACGGCCACCATCATAGATAATGATGCACCGTCCGGCACACCGGTCATCTCGGTCATTGACTTCGTCATCGATGAAGCGGCGGGTGAAGCCAGTTTCGTCATCATTCTGGACCGGCCCAGCAGCCTCGTGGTGTCGCTGAACTATGCGACCCAAAACGGTGGCGCGGTGGCTGGGTCGGACTATGTGGCGGTCAGCGGTAGCCTGAACTTTGCGCCCGGCCAGACGGTACACACGGTCAAGGTGCCGCTGATCAATGATACGGTGACGGAGGGCTCGGAGGCCTTCAACCTGGTGATCAGCAGCCTGGTCAATGCGACGACCCTGGATGCGGTCGGTACGGCCGTGATCGGGAGC
>NZ_AWGC01000039.1 GCF_000495835.1 Asticcacaulis sp. AC402 | reverse complement strand
AGCTCGAACGACTTCGTCGACCTTTTAGGATATCTGACCTTCTCGCCGGGTGAGACCGTTAAAACCGTCCGTATCCCGATCACGAATGACAGCCTGGATGAAGTCAATGAGGCCTTCACTCTTGAGCTCTACAGCCCCAGCAACAATGTTACGCTGGCGAAGAATATCGGCACGGCGACCATCGTTGACAACGACGCGCCATCGGGCACCCCCGTGATTTCCATCGGCGATTTCGTCATCGATGAAGCGGCGGGTGAAGCCAGTTTCATCATCATTCTGGACCGGCCGAGCGGTCTGGTGGTGTCGCTGAACTATGCGACGCAAAACGGTGGCGCGGTGGCGGGGTCGGACTATGTGGCGGTCAGCGGCAGCCTGAACTTTGCGCCCGGCCAGACGGTACACACGGTCAAGGTGCCGCTGATTAATGATACGGTGACGGAGGGCTCGGAGGCCTTCAACCTGGTGATCAGCAGCCTGGTCAATGCTACGACCCTGGATGCGGTCGGGACGGCAGTGATCGGGGCCAATGACTCGACACCGTCGGTCATGCCGAACATCGCGGTGGACGATGTGGTGGTCGGCGAAGGCCAGGACTTTGTCGATTTTATTGTGCGCCTGGACGCGCCGGGGACGGCTGCCGTAACAGTGAACTGGCGGACGAACTACCAGACAGCGAACTCGAACGACTTCGTCGACCTTTTAGGATATCTGACCTTCTCGCCGGGTGAGACCGTTAAAACCGTCCGTATCCCGATCACGAATGACAGCCTGGATGAAGTCAACGAGGTCTTCACTCTAGAGCTCTACAGCCCCAGCAACAATGTCACCCTGGCCAAGAATATCGGCACGGCTATAATCGTGGACGATGATGGCGTTGCGGCGCCGCCGGCAACCCTGAACGGGACGGGCGATACCGATGTCCTGTTCGGCAGCAATGCCGGCGAAACCATCAATGCCGGGGATGGCGACGACATCGCGTTCGGACAGGGTGGCAACGACACCGTCAACGGCGGTCAGGGCAATGACAGTCTCGACGGCGGGACGGGCAGCGACCTGTTGACGGGCGGGACGGGCAACGACACGTTCTACGTCGATAGTGCCGCCGACGATGTCGTCGAGCTGAGTGGCCAGGGGACCGACCTGGTTGTCGCAAGTACCAGCTACAGTCTGGCCGGGCGGGTGGTCGAGAACCTGACCCTGACCGGAAGTGTCCCTATCGATGCGACCGGTAACGGCCTCGGCAATACCTTGACCGGCAATGCCGGCAACAACAGCCTGGATGGCGGCGGGGCCAACGACACCCTGATCGGAGGCGCCGGCAACGATACCTACTATGTCCAGGCCATCGGTGATGTCGTCGTCGAACTGTCCGGCGAAGGCACGGACCTGGTGGTTTCATCGCTGACCTGGTCGCTGGCCGGCCTGTTGGTTGAAAACCTGAGCCTGACTGGATCGGCGGATCTGAATGGCACAGGCAATAGTCTTGGGAACAGCGTGACCGGTAATGCCGGCCACAATGCGCTGGATGGCGGCGCGGGGAGTGACACCCTGGCCGGTGGCCTGGGCAACGACACCTATTACGTCGATGCCGCCGGCGACAGCGTCGTCGAAGCTGCGGGCGGTGGCACCGACCTGATCATCGCGTCGGTCAGCTACAGCCTGGCCGGCAAGCAGGCTGAAAACCTGACCCTGACGGGAGCGGCTGCCAACGCCACAGGCAATGGACTGGCCAATGTACTGACGGGCAATGGCGGCGCCAACCTGCTGGACGCCAGCGGGGGCCATGACAGCCTCGATGGTGGCGCCGGCACCGATACCCTGATCGGCGGCAGCGGCAACGACAGTTATGTCGTCGATAGCACCGGCGACGTGATTACCGAAGCTGCCGGCGGTGGGACGGATGCCGTCCGGTCGTCAGTGACCTATACGCTGTCGTCTGATGTTGAGAGCCTGACCCTGACCGGTACCGCGGCAATCAACGGCACCGGCAATGCTGTCGGCAACGTCCTGACCGGCAATACAGGTAACAACGTGTTGAGCGGCGGACTCGGCAACGATAGCTACTATGTCCAGAACAGCGGCGACACTGTGGTCGAACTGGGCGGTGAGGGAACGGATGTCATCTTCTCGGTGGTGACCTATTCGCTCAACGGTCGATATGCGGAGACGATCAACCTTACTGGATCGGCCAATATCAATGCCACGGGTAATTCGCTGACCAATACCCTGGTCGGCAATAGCGGGATCAATATCCTGAATGGCAAGGGCGGCAAGGACAGTCTGACCGGGGGCCTGGGGGCGGACGTGTTCCTGTTCGAGGCCAGCAACGGCAAGGACACCATCACCGATTTCTCGGCGGCGCAGAACGACACCATCAATGTCAATGCGATCACTGGCGGGGTGGCGAATGCGGGGCTGGTCGCCCAGGTCGGCGGCAATGTGGTGATTACATTTAGCGCCAGCAACACCATCACGGTTATTGGCGCGACACAAGCCGACGTGCTGGCGCACATGGTATGGTGAGGCTTGATTGCTGTTTTGAGTGAGTCCTAAGAGCCGCAGGTTTCCAGCGTGCGACGCCTCGAATAGCTTTAAGTGGTCCAAGCTCGTCAGCTATCGCGCGGAGCGTAACAAGGGCGAATTGAGTTTAAGTCGTTGCGCATTGAGTAAGCATGTTCCAATCAAAACAGCACGAGGTTGATATGGCTATCTTCGATGGTACCCCGGGTAATGATACGTACGAAGGCACAGCGTTAGAAGATTCGGTTAACGGCGCAGGGGGGAATGATATTCTGCGCGGCGGCGGAGGTGGCGACGTACTTGATGGCGGGGATGCTTCCGATCAGTTGTATTCCAACGTGGCAGATTGGGGTGGCGGTTGGGATAGCGGCGTAGAGGTTGACAGCCTCAACGGTGGTTCAGGGAACGACGAGTTGTTTGCCGGTTATGGTGACTATGTTGATGGAGGCGCCAATACGGACATCCTGCTCTTGTCGCTGGCTGGCGCTAACGCAGGGGTTACTGCTGACTTGACGGCTTCATTTTCTGGCGGCGTGTCGACGATTGGTGGCGGGCTATTGACTGGCTTAGAACAGTATACGCTCATTCTCGGTTCTTCCCATTCTGACGTCATTAATGTCGGCAACGGCATTGAAGTCGACGGCCCCTACGTCTACGGCAGAGGCATTTACGGTAACGACGGTAACGACACGGTCTTCGGGGGTTCTTCTGCCAATAGTTTCTATGGGGAAGGCGGCAATGATGTTCTTAACGGCCTGGGCGGCAATGATCGCCTCTATGGTGGAATAGACAACGACATTTTGAATGGTGGCGACGCTTCGGACTACTTATATTCCAACGTGGCAGATTGGGGTGGCGGTTGGGATACCGGCGTAGAAATTGACAGCCTCAACGGTGGTTCAGGGAACGACGAGTTGTTTGCCGGTTATGGTGACTATGTTGACGGTGGCGCCAATACGGACATCCTGCTCTTGTCGCTGGCTGGCGCTGACGCAGGCGTTACGGCTGACTTGACGGCTTCATTCTCTGGCGGTGTCTCGACGATTGGCGGTGGGCAGTTGACTGGTTTGGAGCGGTACACGCTCATTCTCGGCTCCTCCCATTCTGACGTCATTAATGTCGGCAACGGGATTGAAATCGACGGACCCTATGTCTACGGCAGAGGCATTTACGGTAACGACGGTAACGACACGGTCTTCGGGGGGGCTTCTGCCAACAGTTTCTATGGGGAAGGGGGCAATGATGTTCTTAACGGCCTGGGCGGCAATGATCGCCTCTATGGTGGAATTGACAACGACAGTTTGAATGGTGGCGACGCTTCGGACTATTTGTATTCAAACGTGGCAGATTGGGGTGGCGGTTGGGATACGGGCGTAGAAATTGACAGCCTCAACGGTGCTTCAGGGAACGACGAGTTGTTTGCCGGTTATGGTGACTATGTTGATGGTGGTGCCAATACGGATATTCTGCTCTTGTCGCTGGCTGGCGCTGATGCAGGCGTTACGGCTGACTTGACGGCTTCATTCTCTGGCGGTGTCTCGACGATTGGCGGCGGGCAGTTGACTGGTTTGGAGCGGTACACGCTCATTCTCGGCTCCTCCCATTCTGACGTCATTAATGTCGGCAACGGGATTGAAATCGACGGACCCTACGTCTACGGCAGAGGCATTTACGGTAACGACGGTAACGACACGGTCTTCGGGGGTTCTTCTGCCAATAGTTTCTATGGGGAAGGGGGCAATGATGTTCTTAACGGCCTGGGCGGCAATGATCGCCTCTATGGTGGAATTGACAACGACAGTTTGAATGGTGGCGACGCTTCGGACTACTTATATTCCAACGTGGCAGATTGGGGTGGCGGTTGGGATACGGGCGTAGAAATTGACAGCCTCAACGGTGGTTCAGGGAACGACGAGTTGTTTGCCGGTTATGGTGACTATGTTGATGGTGGCGCCAATACCGACATCCTGCTCTTGTCGCTGGCCGGCGCTGACACAGGGGCTACTGCTGACCTGACGGCGGCGTTTTCTGGGGGCGTGTCCACAATTGGCGGCGGGCTGATGACCGGCTTGGAGCGGTACACTCTCGTTCTCGGGTCTGCCCATTCTGACGTCATCAATGTCGGAAACGGGATTGAAACTGGCGGGCCGTACGTTTTCGGTACTGGCATTTACGGCAACGATGGGAATGACACGGTGTCCGGCGGTTCCTTCGCCAACAGTCTCCTCGGACAGGGGGGCAATGATGTTCTTTACGGCCTGGGCGGCAACGACGCGTTGTATGGCGGTTCAGAAGGTGACATTCTGGAAGGCGGCGCCGGTGATGACACTCTGAATGGTGGTAGCGAGACGGATACGGCATACTACGGCAGCGCCACGGGTTCTGTTATTGTTAACTTAGCTATTTCGGTCGCTCAGAATACCGGCGGTGCTGGGTTTGATACTCTCCTGGAGCTGGAAAACCTGACCGGGTCGGGATATGCTGACACTTTGGTGGGAAATGACGCTGCCAATGTCCTGGATGGGGGCAATGGAAATGACACTCTAAGTGGTGGGATCGGAGACGATACCTACTATGTTCAGGAAACTGGAGACAAGGTCGTTGAGCTGGGGGGAGAAGGAACGGATACCATTTTCTCAACCGTCAATTACAGCCTGAATGGACGGTATGTTGAAACTCTTACCCTGACCGGCACAGCCAATACAACTGCGACCGGTAACTCTTTGGCCAACACCTTGAACGGCAATGTCGGGAACAATGTCCTTGATGGCGCTGCAGGGAACGACACTATGGCCGGCGGAATGGGCGATGACACCTATTATGTCCAGGCAACAGGTGACAACGTCATTGAGGCCGGGGGCGCCGGGACAGACCTGATCTATTCGAGCGTGACCTACACCTTGGCCGGGCGGTTCGCTGAAACTCTGAATCTGACGGGTACGGCCAACATCAACGCCACCGGCAATTCCAACAGCAATACGCTGATCGGAAATGACGGCAATAATACGCTGAACGGCAAGGCCGGCGCCGACAAGCTGACGGGCGGCTTGGGCGCGGATATCTTTCTGTTCGAAGCCGGCAGCGCCAAGGACATCATCTTTGACTTCAGCGCGGCGCAGAACGATACCATCAATGTCAATGCCTATACCGGCGGGGTGGCCAATGCCGGCCTCGTCGCCCAGGTCGGCGGCAATGTGGTGATTACCTTCAGCGCCAGCAACACCATCACGGTTATCGGGGCAAACCAGGCGGACGTGCTGGCGCATATGGTGTGGTAGGTTCCGCGCCGATCAGCGCTGTCAGGTTTCCGGGTGCGGGGCCTGCCCTTCGCAGGCTCCGGGCGTTCGTTGCGGAAATCGCTACACTGTAGCGATTTCATCCGGTTTGCGGTTCGCAAACCGGCGCACCTCACCCCTGCTTAACTTACCTGCTTCATTCCATCGACGTTGCCGTCGCTGATGGTCAGGCGGCGGTCGTGGCGCATCATCTCGTCGATCTCTTCGCGCGGCACCGGCTTTGAGAACAGGTACCCCTGGATGATCTGGCAGCCGGTCTGGCGCAGGATCGCCTTCTGCGCCCGGGTCTCGACGCCTTCAGCGACGATGTTCAGGTTCAGCGCCTTGCTCAGCTTGACAATGGCGCGGATGACGGCCTCGGATTCCGGGTCGACGCCCAGATTGGACACGAAAGAGCGGTCGATCTTGATCTTGTCAACCGGATAGCGGCTGAGATAGCCCAGTGACGAATAGCCGGTACCGAAATCGTCGAGCGCGATCGAGAAGCCCATGTGGCGCAAGTCACGCAGCACGGTCTGGGTGGTGGTGTCGTCGTTGAGAAGGACGCCTTCGGTGATCTCGATCTCGATCTGGGTGGCGGCGGTATGGGTTTCGGCGAGCAGGTTACGCATGTGGCCGACGAAGGAAGCGCGGCGAAGTTGGGTCGCCGAGACATTGACAGCGACCTTCAACCCGGGCCAACGGTGCGAATCCGTCATCGCGCGGCGCATGACCAGGCTGCCGAGTTCGTGCATCAGCCCGCATTCTTCGGCCAGCGGGATGAAATAGGACGGTGACACCGGGCCGCGGGTCGGATGGGTCCAGCGGCACAGGGCCTCGACGCCAACGATGTTGCCGAAGTGGTCGACCTGGGGCTGATAGACGACGTCGATGTCCTCAACATGGATGGCTTCGCGCAGGCCGGTTTCCAGCGTTTTGCGCAGCTTTATGGTGGCGTCCATCTCGACTTCGAAGAAAGCGTACTGGCCGCGGCCGAGGTCCTTGGCGCGATACAGCGCCAGGTCGGCCTGACGCAGAGCCTCGGCCGGTTCGACATCGCTATCGTGGATCAGGGTAACGCCGATCGAACATGAGGAGAAGACCTGGCCGCTCTGAAGATTGACGGTGCCGGTCAGGACCTCCAGGACGCGCTTGGCCAGGGCGGCCGTGCTCAATCCGTCGGTGTCGGTCTGGATGATGACGAATTCGTCGCCGCCCAGGCGCGCCAGGGTGTCACCCGAACGGATGATGCCGCTGATCTTGGTGGCATTGTGGCGGATCAGTTCGTCGCCGGCGAGGTGGCCCAGGGTGTCGTTGACGTCCTTGAAGCGATCGAGACCGATGCACATAACCGAAACCTGGCCGCCCTGGCGGTTCAGTCGCTCGCACGCCTGTTTCAGGCGGTCGGCGAACAGGGTGCGGTTGGGCAGGCCGGTCAGGGCATCGTGCAGGGCCATATGCTTGGCCTTGGCCTCGCTGGCGATCAGGCCCTGGGCGGCCTTTTGGCTCTGGTGCAGCAGAACAAGAGCGATCAGTCCCAGGCCCAGGGAAATCATCAGCACGGGGGCCAGGGAACGAACAAACAGGGTGCGGCCGGGCGTGTCGGGCATCCATACCAGTTCGACCATGACCTCGCCGGTACTGTCGTCGCGGAAGGTAACGGCGGCCGAGCCTTCCGGGCGGGTCTGACCGGGCTGCACCAGCTTGATTTCCGATACCATATAGCGTTGGGACAGGGCGACCAGTTCCTGCTGGCTCAGTTCGTGGGTTCCGACAGCGATATAGGGCTTGTAGGCCAGCAACTTGGGGTCCTGGCTGTCGGGCAACAGGAAGCTGACGCCAATAATGTAGATTTTGCCATTGACGGCAATCAGCCGGCCGACGTGGTTGCTGTCGGAATTGTAGCTGAGGCCGCGGGCAGCACGTTCGCCAAAGCGGGTGCGCAGATCCTTAATGACTCCGGCCGCCTGTTGGGAGATGCCATCGAACGACTGGGTATCGGCCTCCGCGCCTTTGCGATAGGCAAAGACGATGGCGCCCTTGTCGTCCATCAGGAAGTTGGACTCGAACTTGAGATAGCTTTCGAAATAGCCGCCGATATTGTCCTTTACCCACTTCTTGTCATACTTGACATGGGTGCTTTCGACCGCCTTGTCCCAGATGGTGATAGGCGTCATCAATAGCGCATGGTCGTCCGCCATCTGGTTCAAACCCAGCTTGACCAGGCTTTCCTCGCGATTGCGCGACAGGGTGTCAGCCTGATCGGCCCACATCCACAAGCTGCCCACCAAAGCGCAGACAGCCACGACGACGATCAGAGCCATCGGGGCCAGCAGTTTGAGTTCGCTTACGCTACGTTTCACCAGGACCCTCGTTCTGAGGCAAATTTCTATCGTTAGTCGTCTCGACACTTGGTGACCGTAATCGAAACTTGTTAAATTAAGGCAAACACTTGCCATTTTTTGGTAAAGCTTTGTTAACCTTGTTATGCTGCGCAGGCCCCGCAAGAATCGTATACAACGCCTTCACGGCAAGGCGTTTGCGGTCGATCTGGGGCAGCGTCAGGATTCATGCCGCGGGAGGCCCCATGAAACTTTCTATCATGAAACTTTTTATCAATTCCGGATCACCCTTTGCCCGCAAGGTGCGGATTGTGGTGCGCGAGAAAGGACTTATGGATCAGGTCGAGGAGGTCTTCGTCGTTCCGGTCGAAAGTCCTTCCGATCTGGTACGGGCCAATCCGCTGTCCCAGATTCCGGCCTTGATCGTGGACGGTACGTGCTGGACCGACTCAAGCCTGATCGCCCACTGGCTGGACGCCCTGGGAGCGGAACCGCGGCTGCTGCCGGAGGGCGAGGCGGTGTGGCCGGTGCGGCGTCTGGAGGTGCTGGGCGCGGGGCTGCTCGAGATGACGGTCAAGATGGTGCTGGAAAACCGCCGGCCGGAAAGCGAGCGCTCGCCCTTCTGGCTCAAACGGTGGGAGGACAATCTGCTGCGCGGTTTTGCCGTCGCCGAAACCGCTTGTCCGGCGGCTGAGGTTTTTGACCTCGGCAGCCTGACCCTGGGCCTTGCGGCCACCTACGCCGATTTCCGTTATCCGCAGATCGATTGGCGCCGCGTGGCGCCCAGGGTGGCGGCCCTGCAGGCGCAATTGGAAAAGCGCCAGAGCTTCATTGATACCTATCCCAAATAAAGCTAAGCGGGGGCCTTCAGGAGATATTCGTTGATACATCTGCCCCAAGCCAAGCTCGACCAGGTCATGGACCGCTTCCGCATGATCGAGGCGCGCATGGAATCGACGACCGATGGCGCCGAAATCGTCCGGCTGTCGAAAGAACATGCCGAGATCAAGCCGGTGTGCGACGCGGTCGAGAGACTGTTGAAGGCACGCAACCAGGTGCCGGAACTGGAAGAGATGGTCGCAATGAACGATCCCGACCTGTCGCCCCTGGCGCAGGACGAGCTGACGGAGTTGCGGGCGTACCTGCCGGACCTGGAACGCGGCGTCGCGCTGCTGCTGGCGCCCAAGGACAAGGACGAAAACGCTTCGGCCATCCTTGAAGTCCGCGCCGGCACAGGGGGTGATGAGGCCGCCCTGTTCGCCGGTGATCTGTTTCGCATGTATTCGCGCTATGCGGCGTTGCAGGGCTGGCGGGTCGAGGTCGACAGCCTGTCGGAAGGCGAAATGGGCGGTTTCAAAGAAATCATCGCTTCGGTGACCGGCGATGGGGTGTTCGGCAAGCTGAAATTTGAATCCGGCGTCCACCGCGTGCAGCGCGTGCCGGAGACCGAAGCCGGCGGCCGCATCCATACCTCGGCGGCAACCGTGGCAGTGCTGCCAGAAGCCGAGGATGTCGAAATCGATATCCAGGACAAGGATCTGCGCATCGACACCTACCGTTCGTCAGGCGCCGGCGGACAACACGTCAACAAGACCGACTCGGCCGTGCGCATCACCCACCTGCCGACCGGCATCGTTGTCACCAGCTCGGAAAAGTCGCAGCACCAGAACCGCGCCATCGCCATGCGTAACCTCAAGGCCCGCATGTATGACATGCAGCGCCAGGCGCTGGATACGGCCCGTTCCGACTCGCGCAAGTCCCAGGTCGGTTCGGGCGACCGGTCGGAACGGATACGGACCTATAACTACCCGCAGGGCCGGGTCAGCGACCATCGCATCAATCTGACGCTCTATAACCTGCCCCAGTTTATGGAAGGCGACATGGGCCAGATGATCAACGCCCTGATCGCCGAGGACCAGGCCGATCGCCTGGCTCAGCTTGAAGATGAGTTCCGCTGATGACCGGCACGGTTTCCGCTCTCTGGCGGCACCCGGTCAAGGGCTTTACGCCGGAAGCTGTAACGCAGGCGCATCTCCACGAAGGCGGCTTCTTTCCGTACGACCGATTGTTTGCGCTGGAGGTCGGGCCATCGGGTTTCAACCCGTCGGCGCCTAAAACGGTCTCGAAAATGAAGTTCGCCGTGCTGGCCCGGTTCGCGTCCGTGGCGAAGTTGCACACCCGTTATGACGAAGACCTCGCCATACTTTCGGTGACCGAAGGCAGCGGCGAAACGGCAGAGTTCGCGTTGGCCACGGCCCACGGTCAACAGGCGTTGGCGCGCCATGTCGAGGGCGTTCTAGACGCAAACGAGGACTATGATCGCGTTGTACAGCCGTTGAACTTCCTGACTGCATCCGGCGTTGAGGCGACGGGCGAACATTTCCGCTTTACCGATTCGGGCAAGGGGTTTGTATCCTTTCTCAATCTCAACTCGTTGCGTGATGTCAGCGCACGGATGGGCGGGCCGGCGCTCGATCCGTTGCGGCTGCGCGCCAATATCTGGGTTGAGGACTGGTCGCCGTTTGTGGACCATGGCTGGGTCGGGCGGACCTTGCGCATCGGTGACAGTGGCCCGGAGCTGGACGTGTTGAAGCCGATTGTCCGCTGTGTCGCCACGCACGTGAATCCCACGACGGCCGAGCGCGATATCGACCTGTGCACGGCGCTGTGGGACAATTACGGCCATCGCGACTGCGGCATCTATGCCCGCATCGTCAAGAGTGGAGTTGTGCGGCCGGGAGATGCGGTCCATCTGGTGGCTTGACTTGCCAGCTTGACTTGCCAGCTTGACTTGGCTGAGCAGGCTTCTATGTAGCCTGTGACTCTCACGACCATGCACAGGTGACACCATGCCGACCCTCGTCCTGCTTCGCCACGGCCAAAGCCAGTGGAACCTTGAAAACCGCTTTACCGGCTGGGTCGATGTCGACCTGACCGCCGAGGGCGAGGCCCAGGCACGCCGCGGTGGCGAACTCATCAAGGCCGAAGGCATCGATATCGACCGCGCCTTTACCTCGGTTCTAACGCGCGCCATCCGTACGTGTAACCTGGCGCTGGATGCGGCGGGCCAGACCTATGTGCCGGTGATCAAGGACTGGCATCTGAACGAGCGCCACTATGGCGGGCTGACGGGGCTGGACAAGGCCGAAACAGCCGCCAAGCATGGCGAAGACCAGGTCCGGGTGTGGCGCCGGTCATATGACGTCCCGCCGCCGCCGCTGGACGCCGGCGGTGAGTATGATTTCAAGGCTGACCGTCGTTACGCCGGAGTGGAACTGCCGGACACCGAAAGCCTGAAGACGACGCTCGATCGCGTGCTGCCGTTCTGGGACGGAGTCATTACGCCGGCGCTGACGTCGGGTGAGACGGTTTTGGTGGCGGCACACGGCAACTCCATCCGGGCGATTTTGAAGCTGTTGTTCAATCTGAGCGAAGAGGCGATCCTGGACGTCGAGGTCCCGACCAGCAATCCGCTGGTGATCGAACTGGATGACGGGTTGAAGCCGGTTTCGGCACGGTATCTGGACCAGACGCGCGCCAACCCCGTGCCGGAATTGGCGGGGTAGAGCTGAAATTCTTCTCCCTCTCCCCGCTTGCGGGGAGAGGGTAGGGGTGAGGGGCTTCTTAAACCGTCCGGTGCGCGATCGTCTTCGGAAGGCCCCTCACCCGATCGCGTTCACTTCGTTCCGCTCTCGTCCTCTCCCCGTAAACGGGGAGAGGCAAAAGGAAGGTCGCTATGCGTGGACCCGACGAAAAAAAGACCGACCGCGCGAGAAGTTTGCGAAAAGCCGGAAATAATGCGGAGTGGGCGGTTTGGAACGGTCTTCGCAACCGCATGCTCAGTGGCCGTAAATTCGTCCGTCAACTGCCGATAGGCCCCTATTTTGCTGACTTTGCCTGTCGCGAGCTTAATCTTGTTATCGAGATCGACGGCAGCCAGCACAACGACAGCCACGATGATCGTGTCCGTGACCTGTACATGAACAAGCTTGGTTGGTCTGTGGCGAGGTTTGTAATCGGCGATGCGGCACCGATTTTGGATACGATCGCGGGCATTTGTGACGGCGACATTTCTGAGTCCGTCCGATCGCCAGAATTTAACTTCTACCCCGCCTGGAATGCCCCTATCCCCTCACGTGGAGAAAGGGAGTTTGACAGCATTTTCATGGCTAGAGCTATTTCTCTGGCTCGTCCCGGCCATACATGGCCCAATCCCGCTGTCGGATGTGTGCTGGTCAAGGATGGTGTTGTCATTGCAGAGGGCGCGACCGGTGACGGGGGCCGCCCGCACGCCGAAGAAAACGCTCTCGATGCCGCCGGTGAAACGGCAAGGGGAGCTACCGCCTATGTGACCCTGGAACCCTGCGGCAAGCGTTCGAGCGGCGGCGCATCCTGTTCGGAGCGATTGGTCGCAGCCGGTGTCGCCAGGGTTGTCTATGCCTGCGACGACCCGTCTCCCTATGCTTCACATGCTGGGCCGCAACGCCTCCGCAACGCTGGAATCGTCATTGAGTCCAGCCTTCTGGAAAGCGAGGCGGCGCACCTTATCGCGCCTTTCGCATATTTCCTGAAAACCGGAAAGCCGATGGTGCGCGAAAGCGGTGACCCCGCTGGTTTCGATGCCGAATTCCACCCCAACACGGATGCTGACCTTGCGTCGGAATTGGCGGCATGGGCGGGCAGGGGCTATCGTCATCTCTATGTCCTGCCGGGCTCTGACCTTGCGAAAAGCCTGCGAGCGCATGGCTACCTCACTGAATAAAGCCATTTTTTAAGACATTTCTGCCATGCTGCCCGTCCATGTAGTGTGAGTGAAAGCCGAAACAGTATGAACGCCACAGCGGGTGAACGACGCTACACCAAGCTGTCTCAGGCCCAGGTCGACGCAATCTGTCAAAAGCACGAGCGGTTTTTCCAGTGTAAACCGGGCGGCGGCCGGGCTGTGTTTGCCTGGTGCGACCTGTCCGGCCTCAGCTTCCGCGGCCGGGTGCTTCAGGATGCCGACTTCACCGCCGCCATCCTGGCCGACTGCGATCTGGCCGGCTGCAATTTCGACAAATCCAACCTGTTCTGCGCCGACCTGCAACTGGCCAATCTGATGGGGGCGTCCCTGCGGCGGGCCGACCTGCGCGGCGCCTGCCTGCGTGGCGCCAACCTGTCGGGTGTCGATCTGTTCGAGGCCGATCTGCGCGAAGGCGCCCTGGCCCTGCCCGACAAACACGCCGGCCTGGCCTATGTTGAAATTTCGATGCGCACGTCGGAAGCCACCTATGCCAACCTGCGCGGCGCCAATCTGGAACGTTCCAAACTTTCCGGAATTCAGGCCATGAAAGCCGACTTCACCGACGCCACCATGAAAGGCTGCAAGCTGGTTCGCGCCAATCTGAAGCAGGCGATCATGCACAATGTCGACCTGGCCGGCGCTGACCTGTCGGGGGCCGACTTTACCGGCGCCTCGATGAAGGACGCCGTGCTGATCGGCGCCAAGACCGACATGATGCGCACCGAACAGGCCGACATGTCCGGCGTGCTGACGGACAAGATAATCGGCACCGACGTCAAGTCCTTGCCCTATGGCGAGATGCTGCAGGACCACGCCCTGTGGGTTGATAGCCTGGGCAAGCAGGGTAAACCGTCGACCTTCGACAAGGCCGACCTGCGCGCCCTCGGTCAGATTCGCAACCTTAACCTGACGGCGCTGTCGGCGCGCGGTGCGGTCTTCTACGGCCTGGATATGAGCGGCATCCAATTGCAGGGTGCCCATCTTGAAGAGGCCGACCTGCGCAACTGCAATCTCAAGGGCGCCGATTTGCGCGGCGTTCGGATGTACAAGGCACGGCTCGATGGCGCCAATCTGGAGGGGGCAAAACTGGGCGCCCTCCAGATCGACGCCACCCGCGTCCTGCCGGCGGATTTGCGCGAAACCCGAATGCGCGGCGTCAACCTGGCCGATGCCGATTTGAGATTGGCCAATCTGGAGGGCGCCGACCTGTCACGCGCCAACCTCGAGGGCGCTTCCATGAAGCTGGAAGCTTTGGAACATGTCACGTGCGTGGGCCTGCGCGGCCGTCTGGCGAGTTGATCCCCGCTGCCGAATGAAAAAGACCCTTCAGACATCCTGTGATCCGCGGCCAGGGGGAGGGCAAGCCGTGCGGACCACAGGCGCCGAAGAGCCTGTCAGAGACTGATTGCAAACGAGTGAGGCCGGCCTGCAAAGGGCCGTTTTCTGCGCTTCCGGTGCTCACGTACTTAAGTACGCTCCGCTCCGGTTCTTGAAACCAGCCCTTTTCGGCTCGGCCTCCCCATTTTCAAAACAGTCTCTCAGTTTTCAGGGAGAAACTTGAAAGTAGTAGAGGTTACGCCGGACGCCTATCCGGCGTAACCTGAGGGGAAGACCTTACTCGGCGGCTTCCAGGGCGGCCGGCGTGTCAAACGCGGTATTGATGGCGATGGTCTTGGCCTTCTTGGCTTCCGGCACTTCGAGATGCAGCTGGATCGAAAGCAGGCCATTGGCCAGGTCCGCACTCGTGACGCGGATGTGGTCGGCCAGCTGGAAGCGGCGCTCGAACGAGCGTTCGGCCAGGCCGCGGTGCAGGAAGGTGCGATGGGCTTCATCACCATCCTTCTTGCCGGCGACAGTCAGCACGTTTTCCTTGACCTCGATATTGAGCTGGTCCGGACGGAAGCCGGCGACGGCGACTTCGATACGGTAAGAGTCGCCGGTTTCTGCGTCGGCGCCAGCGAGGCGCTCGATGTTATAGGGCGGCCAGCCCGGCGTGGCGTCGGCGCGGGCAGCGCTATCAAGCAAGCCGACGAGACGATCGAAGCCAACGGCGGAACGGTACAGGGGGGAAAAATCAACAGCGGTGCGCATAGGGCTCTCCTTACAGGAAGCGAGGCCTTACGGACTTTGTGCGTGGTCCGTAAAGGTATGACATTGAACGACATCGACATCCCCATCATGGGCAATGTTGCCATTCAAGAAGGCCCGTTATCGGCGCCTTCGCTCTAGAATTTGGGGGAAGAAAATTCAGGTTCAAGGGCGGATGTGAAAATTTTTCGTACCCCGGGGGATTCACATATGGGGACCCCGCATGAACAGAAGGGCACCGACCTGGCGCGGCGTCTGGGGGCGGCCAAGTATCGGGTGACTCAAGGCATTACCGGCGCCTTGGGCTTTGGCAATTTCAACCAGATGGTCAACCGGTTCCGCATCGAACAGGCTCAGCAGATGCTGAGCGATCATGGGCGTGATCACCTGCCGGTTCTGACGACCGCGCTGGGAGGGCGGGGGAAGTTCCTCTACCGCTTGCCAGCACGCCGCCGACCGAAAGATATCCTTCCATCATGCCGTGACGGCCACTTCGCGGTCCACGTCCCCATACATGGGGAGGAGACGTCAGACTTGGGCGACCAGCTTAGGTTTGGTGGCTTTCTTCTTGGCCTTTACCGGCAGCTTTTCAAACTCTTCGTCGATTTCCTTCGCCGTCAGCAGGCTGTGGTGATGGTCTTCCTCGGCCAGCAGGCGGATGGCTTCAAGTGCGGCCTGGCAGCCCATGCCGGCGGCGGTGACGGCCTGGCGGTAGACGTCGTCGGTAACGTCGCCAGCGGCATAGACGCCGGTGATCGAGGTCCTGGGCGTGCCGGGGTCGACGACCAGGTAACCACCCTGCTTGGTTTCCAATTGGCCTTCGAACAGTTGCGACGAAGGCGCATGGCCGATGGCGATAAACACCCCGTCAAGGTCGATGACGCGATCTTCACCACCCGTGGTCGAACTCAGGCGCACACCCGTGACTCCGGCGATGCCCATCATATTTGTGTCGCCCAGGATTTCATCGATGGCGGTATTCCAGATCGGCTCGATCTTGGGATTGTTGAGCAGGCGCTCGACCAGGATCTTCTCGGCGCGCAGCTGTTCGCGGCGGTGGATAAGATAGACCTTGGACGCGAATTTGGTCAGGAACAGGGCTTCCTCTACGGCCGTATTGCCGCCCCCGACCACGGCCACCACCTTGTTGCGATAAAAGAAACCGTCGCAGGTGGCGCAGGCCGAGACGCCGAAACCCTGGTAAGCCTTTTCCGAGTCAATCCCCAGCCACTTGGCCTGGGCGCCGGTCGCAATGATGACGGTTTCGGCCAGGTACTGGCCGCCGCTTTCCGTTTCCAGCCGGAACGGACGCTGGGACAGATCGGCCTTCGTGACGATCTCGGTGATGACCTCGGTGCCCATATGGACGGCCTGGTCGCGCATCTGGTCCATCAGCCACGGGCCCTGGACGACCTCGGCAAAACCTGGATAGTTCTCGACATCGGTGGTGATGGTCAGTTGGCCGCCGTCCTGGGGGCCGGTGAATATCACCGGCGCCAGCAGGCCGCGCGCGGCGTAGATGGCGGCGGTCCAGCCGGCCGGACCGGTGCCGATAATGGCGCAGCGAACTTTGCGGGGTTGGGACATGACGGGTACCTGAGGAATCGTGATTTTCGATTCCCTAGATAGGGATGAGGGATGGCGTTGTCATCCGTTAACGAATTGAGGGGGTGAAAAAGATGGTCGTGATCGAGGCGTCGTCGCTCGAAGGAAAGTAATACCAATCCACGATGACCTTGACTCATCGTGGATTGGCAAGGGCGACTGCCCGCCCGAGCTTTTGCGAGGAGCCATGCGGCGTTTGAGCTGAAGAAATGCGAATACCAAGCGTCATTCTTTATGAGGCTTGGTATAAGATACCCCTCCACCGCTTCGCGGTCCCCCTCCCCATCTCGTG
>NZ_AWGC01000038.1 GCF_000495835.1 Asticcacaulis sp. AC402 | reverse complement strand
AACCCAGTGACTAAATCACTGCGTAAGTTTACGTTCATTAACGAGTCCCACACGACCAAGCTAAAAAGCCCAGTCGAATGGTTGTCTATTAAAGAGACCGCAAACATCAGTGTCGTACAGGAACGTATCTCAACGTTCCCGCAAGCCCACCGCCGCCTGCGTTTCCCTTTCCAATTCTCACAATGTCAAAGACCGTAGCTGAACTAACGAACCGGCTGGTTCAGCAAGGAGGCGCTTATTTAGTGAAGCGCCGAATTCGTGTCAACCGACTTTTTTCGTTTTCCACAGCCTCGTTGGAAGCGTCTGAAATTCGAAAACAACAGAGCCCATAGGATCACCCGGTGAGGGGAAATCCTGAAAACTCGGTCAGGAATCGGAAGGTTGCGTGTATTAGTCCCTTTCCGGATCGGCATCAAGCGTTAATTTGATTTTTACAAATCTCAGGAACGCCGTCGTCGCGAACCGCTGGGGTACAGCAGCGAGGCGCCTGTCTAGTGGCTGACCGCCCTGCCCGCAAGCTCTAAATCGCGAAGAACCCGATTCTTTTTGGGATAAATGAGATACCCTGGCGCGCCCTTAAGAACGTCGCCCCACAACCATTTCCCTACGCTTCACTACGTTACGCTTACCTACCCGGCTGTAATGTAGGCCTTCAGCGTTTCGGCCTCGTGCTCGGACGCAGCGATGCGCGCCTTGACCAGATCGCCGATCGAAACAATGCCGACCAGCCGTACGCCTTCCATTACCGGCAGGTGACGAATGCGGCGATCGGTCATGCGGCTGAGCAGGGTCTCGACGGTTTCGCCCAGATGCGCCGAAACGACATCCTTGGTCATGAACTTGTTGACCGGTTGGACCAGCGAGTCGCCCCCGGACTGGGCAATGGCACGAATAATGTCGCGCTCTGAAATAATGCCGACCACCCGGTCGACCCGGTCGGTGACAACGAAGGCTCCGACCTTGCGCGTATACAAAAGCGCAGCAACGGACGCCAGAGTGTCGTCAGGAGTCACCGTAAAGACTTGACGACCCTTGGCATTCAGCAACTGATTGATCAGCATCTCACCCTCCCATCGGGATGTATTATTTTAAGGAGGCAGCCTGTCGCGAGACGGACAAAATAGCAATAAAGACCGACAGTTCCGACACTTCAATTTGCTGTGAAGTACTGCCGGTGAAACAGCCGCAACCAGGGCTCGATCAGGACCAATCCAATGCCATAGGCCATAAGATGGCTTTCCCACGCCATCTGGCCTTTGAAATCGCCAATGAACATCAGGGCGACATTATATACGACCACAAGTGCGGTCAGGACCAGGACCTGCGGATGCAGGATCTTCAGCACCTCCCCCTCTTTCCGTTGGGCCGGAGGCTGCCACGGCAACCGCACGGCTGCCCCCATCACGCCTGACACGGCCGCCGAGGCGCCGATGACAGTGACATTGTCGCGCACATAAAGCAGGCAAAAGGCGAGCGCCGCCGCAACGGCCAGCAGTTCGAACAATAGCAGGAAAGAGATGAAGCCGCGCCAACCGCGCCCAAAGGCATTCATCAGGGGCACGCTGAACGCCAGGAGCAGCGCCGCGTTCATGCCAGCTCCAATGACATCGCCGTGCAGAAAAGCGTAGCTGAACAAAAGTTCGGCATGCCCCTGACGAACCAGGAGTGGGTTCAGCCCAAACGCGACAACAAGCATCTCCTGTTGCGAAGCGTTCAGCACAAGCGCCACGCCGAACAGCGCCAGCAAGATCAGCGGCAGGATCAGCGCCTGAAAGGGCGCAGTGAACATGGGTTCTCTCGGCGAAGTCTCGGTCATGATGATTCCTGGCAAATCCGCCACGTCATATGACCCGGGACGGATCGCCTTGCCAAGCCCCACACATCAGTTGTCGTATTTTGATACGCCTGTTCGGGGAAACCTGGGTCAAAACGGGCCCCCTGCACGCCTGATGCGCTTTTTCTACCCCTGGGGCGCAAGTCAAAAATCCCAGTTTTTCCAGTAAAAACAGAATTCAGCGTGCCATTTTGGTGGAAATATACCCAATCTTTAAGGTTCTGAACCACATTGGCACCTGAATTGCTCAGATGTCCCTGTCGCTGGCCGCCGGCCTGTGATCGGGCCAAAAGCTTCGGAGTCTGCCATGTCGTTAACTAAAGCTGCTATTCTCGCCCTTGCAGGCGCCGCCCTGCTGGCTTCGCCGGTCATGGCGCAAAACATGTCGACCAAGAAGGCGGCCTTCGAAACCGGCTATGGCATCGGCCGCAACCAGATACAGCGCGGTGTCGATCCGTCAACCCGCGACGCCAACGGCAACCGGGTCCTGCTGGACGGTTCGATCCTGACCGGCAGCGACCAGAGCGTCTTCTCCTATTCGAAGACGCTGGGCGCTGGTGACACCTATTCAGGTGCCGGCGGGCGCGGCGGCGCCACCGCCATCGGCAACAATCTTCAGGTCATCGTCAACGGCAACCACAACACGGTGATCGTCCATTCCAATCAGGTCAACAACGGTAACGTGACCGCCAAAAACGGCAATAGCTCCGCCACGGCGCCGACCGGCACGACCTCCAACGACTTAACCGGACAGGTGAACTTCTAATGGCCAATGCAATGCACAAGAAACCGGGCAAGACCTTTGCCCTAGCCCTGGTCAGCCTGACCGCATTGAGCGTTGCTCTGACAGGGTGTATGACGACGCCGGGTGTCAATTCGTCCGGAAATTACAAGGAGCCGATCGGCGCTGCGCCGGTCACGGCCAATCCCACCGCCTATTCCGACGCCCTTGTCTGCCTGGGCTCTCACGCCCGCCATAACCGCCTGGCCAGCCCACGTCTCGCCGTCGGCCGCATCTCCGACTATACTGGCAAGGTGTCGCTGGAAGGCGGCCGCGAAATCACGCAAGGCGCTTCGCTTATGACCATGACGGCCCTGGCCAAGGCCGGCGCCCGTCAGGTCGAGCGTTTCGACACTTCGGTCGGCGAAATGGAGCTGAAATACTCCAACAACAAGCTTATCACCGATGCCCCGCAGGCCAATCCGACCCAGCCGGTCGATTATCGCAAGATCATGGCCGGCCAGGTCGCCGGTTCCGACTTCTTCATCGTCGGCGGCATCACCGAGCTGAACTACAATATCCGGTCATCGGGTGTCGATGCCTATGCCGGCGAAGTCGCCGATGGCGGTATCAAGGGTCTCTTCTACGGCCGCACCTACGTCATGAACGCCGCCCTCGACCTGCGCCTGGTTGACACCCGCACCCTCGAAGTCGTGGATGTCATCTCTTACCAAAAGCAGATCGTCGGCCGCGAAGTGAAGGCCGGTGTCTTCGATATCCTGAATGGCAACCTGTTTGACATTTCCGGCGGTCAGGGCGCCCTTGAGCCGATGCAACTGGCGGTCCGCGCCATGATCGAGCGCGCGACGCTGGAATTCATGGCCAATCTGTACGGCGTTTCGGGTCCTGAGGTCTGCCTCGATCCCCGCAACGACTTTCTTTATAACGACACGCTGGGCGCTACGGGTGGCCTGACCCCGGCTTATGACAATCTGGAGAACAACAATGCCGGTACGCGCGCCGATCCGAACCGCTGGACGGAAGTTTCTTCTGGCGGCAGCCGCCGCGGTAACCGTGGCGGTTCCCGCTACTAGTTTCTCGCAGGAAGTCATCGACAATCTTCAGGACTCGGTCGGCGATATCTTTGCCGGCCAGACCCTGAACGTGGTCCAGAATGACGGGCTGACCAGGGCGGAAGCCTATGCCACCGGCAACCAGTTGCACGGCGGCAATGAAGCGGTCGACGCAACGCTGACCAATACCCAGACCGTAAGCGGAAAAGTGGCGGGAGATGTCGCCATCAACGGCCAGAACACGACCGACGAATATCTGTCGCTGGGGACGCCGCTCTATGCCGCCAGCCAGGGTATCGGCAACTATAGCTCCTGGGTCGCGTCCCATGGCGACACCACCGCCACGACACACCAGACAGCGACGTCGGGGCCGGTCAGCGCGACGACACACATCACAGCGCCCAATAACGCCATCTACGTCAGCGGTGAAGGCAATGCCACCGCCCTTGTCAACCACAGCGCCTGGCAGGTTTCCAACGGCCGGCTGAACGTTGCCGCATGGCAGACCTCGACCAGCGATGCCCGCGCCAACGTCTCGACCATCATAGAGTATTCACCCTCTCCTAACGTCTACACGGCTTCAGCCGAAGGCAACTACCACGGATCCTTCAGCGACGATCGCGGTTCGCAGGAGCACACCGTCGCCCAGGAGCAGTCGGGCTTTACACAGGCGCGTTCCGAAGTCTATGCTGGCAATATGTGGATCGTCGCCACCAAGGGCACGGCCACTGGCAACAACAACGACATCCAGAACGAAGGCGGCTCCCTGGTCGTCGACAACCGCCAGATCCAGTCCGGCGCCGTTCAGGCCCAGGCCGTCACGGAATCCTACGAGTATGGCGAGGCCCACGCCACCGCCATGGCGATCGGCAACAACCAGGCTTCGGGCAATAACGACATCTATCTGCGCCTCGACAATGATCAATTGTCATCGGGCGGGGTGGACGCCACAGCCTCTTTCGTCGGCGCTGTCGGTTATGACGCCTATGTGACCGCCGACGCCGTCGGCAACCAGTCGCTGGGCTATGCCTGCGCGGAATGTGGCGCCGATGTCGGCGTCAACAACAACCAGGTCAACAATTCCGACGTCTCGGCTAATGCGATCGCCAATGTCGCGCGCGGTCGTTCAATCGTCTCGACCGCCCGCGCCACTGGCAACAGCGCCACCTACTACGCTACCGGCGGCGGCAACTGACTTTGACGCCTCATGTTTATCCGAAAAGTGCGGAAGAACTTTTCTGGCACTTTTCGGCATGAGGCTGTTAACAAACTGTAACCTTGCCGATTTGACCTTTATTCCGGCGCAAACTTGCGTAAGGCTTCGCAGATTGATCTGCGGAGCCTTATACACATGTCGCGCAAGACCCTGATTTCGACCTTCGCCACCCGGGCCTTCGTGGTTGTCGCCCTGGCGACCACCGCCCTCACCCCGTTGTCCCTGGTGAGGGCCGCCGAGCCGGCCTTCCAGGTCCGGACGATCGATACCGCCAAGGGCGTCGACTTCGCGCACAACCACTCGGACATTCCGCCCGATCCGGCCGTGCGCTTCGGCAAGCTGCCCAACGGCATGACCTATGTCATTATGAAAAATGCCACGCCTCCGGGGACGGGTTCGCTGCGCCTGCGCTTCAATGCCGGCTCGATGATGGAAAGCGACAAGCAACTGGGCCTCGCCCACTTCCTTGAGCACATGGCGTTCAATGGCTCCAAAAACGTCCCTGAAGGCGAGATGATCAAGATCCTGCAGCGCCATGGCCTGGAGTTTGGTCCCGACACCAATGCCTACACCAATTTCGACGAGACTGTGTATCAGCTCGACCTGCCCAAGGCGGCCGCGGAAGATATCGATACCGGCCTGTTCCTGTTGCGCGAAGCCGCCGGCAACCTGCTGATCGAAACCAAGGCCGTCGACGACGAGCGCGGCGTCATCCTGGGCGAGGAACGCGCCCGCGCCACGCCCGCTATGAACAATTACAAGAAATGGTCATCGACCACCTTCCCCGGCCAGAAATACGCCGACCGCTTCCCGATCGGCACCCCGGAGATCATCAAGACGGCACCGCGCGAAAGCTTCGTCGACTACTATAATGCGTTCTACCGGCCCGAGCAGGCGACCCTGGTCGCCGTCGGCGATTTCGATGTCGATGCCGTCGAAGCCAGGATCAAGGCCAAGTTCTCCGATTGGACCCCCGCCGTGCCGGGCGCGATCCGCCTGACCGATTTCGGCGCCTACAAGCCCAAGGGCGTGGTCACCGTCGACACCTACAGCGAGCCCGGGCTGCGTGACGGCATGACCATGACCTGGGCAAAGCCGACCAGGGAGACCTATCAGACCTGGGGCAGCGCTTCGGACGATTTTATTGACATGGTGCGCACAGCCATCCTGAACGAGCGCTTCGAACGTCAGGCCAAGCTGCCGCAAACCGCTTTCGCCGCCGCCGGCGTCGGGCATGACGACATGAAGTATACGGCTGAAGTCACCCAGCTCAGCGTCACACCAAAGCCGGGCCAGGCCGAGGCGGCCTTCGAGCAGGCCTATAGCCTGCTGCGTCAGTTTGAACTGTACGGTGCCAGCCAGCCGGAGCTGGATCGCGTTCTGGCCAATTTTGACGCCGGCTTCAAGTCGGCGATGCAGGGCGCCGCCACCCGCAACACCCGCGACCTTGCCGATGCCATCGCCGGTTCGATCCACGAAGGCCAGGTCTTCACGTCGCCGCAGCAGGACTACGGCTTCTTCCTCGGGCTGAAACCGAAGATCACGCTGGCCCTGGTCAATGCCGGGGTAGCGCCATTATTCGCCGGCGACGGCCCGGTCATCTGGCGCAGCGCCGAAACCCTGGGCGATTTTGACAAGGCGGCGATTACCGCCAGCTATGAGAAGGTCAAGGCGGCCCAGTTCCAGGCGGCGGCAGCCGACGCGACCAAGCCATGGCCCTATACCGATTTCGGTACGCCGGCGGCCATCGTCAAGCGCGAGGAGATCGCTGATCTGGGCATCGTCCAACTGACCTATGCCAACGGCGTTAAGGCAACCCTAAAGTCGACCAAGTTCAAGGAAGACGAGATCGGCATATCCATCCGCTTCGCCGGCGGGCTCGATTCTCTGTCGCCGGCTGCCCGGCCGCCCGTGTTCCAGGCCTCGGCCCACGGCCTGTCAGAGGGCGGGCTGGGTCAGCTGACCGCCACCGAGATCAAGGACAGCCTGAACGGGCGGATCTACGGCATTGATTTCGATATCGGCGAGGACTCGACAACGCTGCGCGGCGGTACCACGCGCGAGGACTTCGCCCTGCAGATGCAGGTGTTGATGGCCTTCACCACCGATTCGGCTTATCGCGCCGACGCCTGGGAACGTTTGAAGGCGTTTGTACCGAACTATTACACCTCCCTGGCCTCGACGCCAGGCGGTGTCTTCCAGATGAACGCCGACCGGGTGCTGCATTCGAACGATTCACGTTTCGGCATCCCCTCGCAGACCGATTTCCTCGCCACCACCAACGACCAGATCAGGGCCCTCATCGATACCCAGCTCAAGTCCCAGCCGGTCGAAATCACCATTGTCGGCGATGTCACCGAAGATCAGGCCAAGGCGCAGATTGCCGCCACCTTCGCGACCTTGAAACCGCGCACCGCCCTGCCCGAACCCACGGATTCTGATACCGTCAAATTCCCGGCGACCGGCCTGAATCAGGTGTTTCAGCATGGCGGCCGTGAGGACCAGGGCCTGACCTATTTTGCCTTCCCGACCGGCGACTTCTTCGCCGACACCAAGCGGGCGCGCGGGCTTGAAGTCCTGGCCGACGTGCTGTCGCTGCGGCTAACCGACGAGGTCCGCGAGAAACAGGCCCTGGCCTACAGCCCTAACGCCAGCAGCTTCGCCTCAAACGCCTTTACCGGTTACGGCTATGTCAGCATCGCCGCCGAGGTCAAGCCGGAGGATTCCCAACCGTTCGCTGAGGCGCTGAAGACCATCGTCACCGATATCAAGGCCAATCCGATCGGCGAGGACGAACTGTTGCGGGCGCGCAAGCCGGTTCTGGACCGCCTGGAAAACCAGTGGAAGACCAATGGCTACTGGAGCCAGGTCCTGCCCGGCACCATGAGCGATCCGCGGCGGCTGGAGGCCATTCGCAGTCGCCGTAATCAATTGATGACGACCTCGGCGGCGGACCTGCAAAAGCTGGCGGTGACCTATCTCGACCTGAGCAAGATGCTGACCATCCAGGTCAAGCCGGCGGCGAAGGCGCAGTAGTCAAACGAGGTATACGGGGGCCGAGTAGCGCGCAAGCATGGCATCGGCAGTCATCAACGGTATCCCTTCGGCTGCGGCCTGTGCCAGCAGCAGACGGTCGAATGGATCGTTATGATGCCAAGGTAACTCCCCGACGCCGATGGCATGCTCGCCCGAAACCGGTAATTCGACGTAGCCGGCATCCAGCAAGGCGCGGCGGACGACCCTTGCATCGACATTGAAATCTGGCTTTTGCAGACTTGCCTTTATGGCAATTTCCCAAATGTTGACGGCGCTGAAATAAAGCTCGTTGTCCAAATCGGAAATGGCCCGTCGCGCCTCTACGGAGAGCCGCTCCGGCGCTACGGTCACCCAAACTACGAGATGTGTATCGAGCAAAAACTTCATTCTTCGCCGTTGAACATCTTTTCGATGTCGTCTTTTGCAAAGGCGTCGAAGTCGTCAGGAATGTTGTACCGGCCTTGCAACATACCTATTCTCTGCGGTGGCGTGGTATCAGAGACCGTCAATGCCACAACCTTCACCAAGCCCTTGCCGTTCTTGGCGATGATAAAAGGCTCTCCGCCCGCAGCCTCCTCGACCAGACGCGACAAATGGGTTTTGGCTTCGTGAATATTGACAGCTTTCATGGCGCACCTAAACTAAGTCCGCTTAGTTTAGTTTATTTCACACGCGCCTGCAACCCTGATGAAAGTCGGTCGCGAGTTCCGCGCCGGTCAGAGCCTTCAGATTTCAGCGTGCAGGGTGCCGGGTGAAGAGTCCCTGGCCCCGGCAAAAACCCCGCCGGTTGCCCGGCGGGGTTCAAGTTTGTACGCGCTACTTTTTGGTATTGACTTGCGCTACCGCTTCGCTGCCTGAGCGCAGGTTTGACTTGCGCTACCGCTTCGCTGCTTGAGCGCGATTACTGCACAAACCCGCCAACGCCACCGTCGAACACCATATAGCTGGAGGACGAAGCCTCGCGCGCCACAGCGACTTCGCGCTGCTTGGTGATGGTTTCGGTACGAGTCAGGGTCAGGACCTTCACACCGACGCCGAAGCGGCGCAGCAAAGAACGTTCATTACAGTTGCGTTGCGGGGTTTGCGGACGGCAGGTAAGGCGGCCCTCTTCGAACCACAGGGCGTCGCCCTTGCGGCAGTCATTGGATATGCCATGATCGAAGGAGATCTGGCCGTTGAAGTCGGCATAAACCCACTGCAGCTTGGTACCGGCGATGCAGCGGAAGATTTCGCCGCGATATTCGCCGCGGATGTCACGCTCACCGAAAACCTGTGAGGCCGGATGCGGCGCGCCGCGGTCGTCGATGCAGGTCGCGCGGATGACGGTTGTCTTGGTGAAGGTCTGCTGTTCGGTATAGGCTTCCAGACGGGCGGCCGCTGCGCCGGTCTCGACATTCAGACCAACAGCTTGCGGATAACCCGGGGTCTGGGACCAGTTGCCGTAACCGCCGCCGTAATAGGTGCCGCTGCCCGAACCAGAGCCGGAACCCGAAGCGGTGGCCGTGGCCTTCACATTGACATTGACATTGACGTTGGTCTTGCCACCGCCATTGTTACCGCCGTGATGGCCACCACCACCACCGCAGCCGCCACCGCCGCACGGAACATGCGGGGGCTTGGGGTTGTGCGGCGGATGTGCCGGGGGCGGCGGGGCACAGCCGCTGTTGCAGCCGGCAGCGGCTGCACCGGCCATGGCCAGCATGCCGAGACTTACGGCGGCAAAGGCGAAATTTTTGATGACTGCGCGCATAGAACGCTCCTTGTTGGCTTTCTAGCCGTGCAAGCAAGAACCATACCGTTCCAAACTTGCCTTTTTCTTAAAGCTGTCCACAAAAATCCCAGGATTGTCACGGGCACAGGCACGTCAACGGCAGCGAACTTGCGTCGTCGGGGTCACGAGGAGACACGAGTGCCCCATTCCAGCACAATTTCATTCCTGAGCTATTGGCGCGGCCTGCAGACCCGGCCCGACAAGGCCCCGGCGCGTGACCGCTTCGACCCGGCAAAACTGAAAAGTCTTGTGCCGCAAATGATCATGATCTCAACGTCGGATCCCGCCTACCGGTTTCGCCTGTCGGGCAGCTTTCTGGTTGCTGTGCACGGCTATGAACTGAAAGACACCTCCTTCCTCGGCCTGTTCCGTTCGCCGTTCCTGAACACGGTCAGGACGGCGCTGCAGATGAGTCTTCGCCGCGAACAACCGCTCATCCTCACCATTTCAGCCCCGTGGATCACCGACGACACGTCGCAAGCACCGTACCAGAATGAGACAGTGACGGTGGAGATCTGTCTGTGTCCCATGATGAACCGCGACAGCGCGATCGATCGGGTCGTCGGCATCTACCAGACGCTGACGGCAGCCCCCAAAACCACGAACGGCCGGCTGGGCCGCTATACCCTGGTGTCGTCGCGGCTTTATGAACCCAGGCGCATGCTCAAGGCGGCACATCTGCGTCTGGTGTCCGTCGAAGGCCGCCGGATAGCCTGACAATTCGCTAGATTGATTTTTGGTCGCTTGATTTTTTAGCGGAATTATCGGCAGGCTCGACTCTTTTCAGGAGATGCCCAATGTCCGTTTGGAGCGACGAAGAGGCCCTGGCCCGCCAGGAAAAGCTGCAGATCGCCCTGGTCGATACCCAGATCTGGAGCATGAAGACCGGGCACAAGGTCTGCATCCTGTTCGAAGGCCGCGACGCCGCTGGCAAGGACGGCGCCATCAAGCGGATCACCGAGGTCCTGTCGGTGCGCAAGACGCGGGTGATCGCCCTGCCCAAGCCGACCGAGTTCGACCGGGGCGCCTGGTGGTTTCAGCGTTATGTCGGGCAGTTGCCGACAGCCGGGGATTGGGTGCTGTTCAACCGGTCCTGGTACAACCGCGCCGGGGTCGAACGGGTGATGGGCTTCTCCAGGCCCGAAGAGCAGGAGACCTTCATCCATGATGTCCCCGCTTTCGAAAGCATGCTGGTCCGCAGCGGCATAACCCTGATCAAGCTGTGGCTGGATATTTCGCGCGACGAGCAGAAGGAGCGTCTCGATGCGCGGCGGTCCGATCCGCTAAAACGGCTCAAGGTCAGCGAGCTCGACGCCGTCGCCCAGGAAAAATGGGGCGACTATTCCCAGGCGCGCGATGATATGCTCAAGCGGTCGCACCATGAGCACGGGCCGTGGACCTGCGTCGCCACCGACAGCAAGAAGAAGGCGCGCGAGAACATCCTGCGCCATGTTATCACCGAACTGGCCTGTCCCGAACTGTCGGCCAAGGTCGCTGCCCCTGACCCGGACGTCGTGTTCAGCTACGACGCCGTCATCGAAGGCCGCAGAACGCTGGAAAAGTAAGGAAGTGTGTCCACAGATTACACCGATTTCACAGATTTCTAGAGCGCAATTCGATAAAGTGTGACGCCACCGCACGGGCGTCCCCGTTTTCGGATAAATCGCGCGACAAAACAAAAACTTGGAGCGGGGTTTTGATTCCATCAAAACTCATCCCGCTCTAAGGGCGCGCAGCGCCAGTCTTATACCAAGCCTCATAAAGAATGACGCTTGGTATTCGCATTTTTTCAGCTCAAGCGCCGCATGGCTCCTCGCGTAAGCTCGGGCGGGCAGTCGCCCTTGCCAATCCACGATGAGTCAAGGTCATCGTGGATTGGTATTAATCCCTCTGAACTGTGTAATCTGTGGACCACCTTTCGGAAGATTCGGCTTGCGCCGAGATCCGCAAAACCCGCCCACCAGTAACGGAATATTGACTCTATCCGGTCATGATTCGCGCCTGAACAAGAAGTTCTCAGGTGACAGAATGACCGCCACGACGCGAAGCGACGGCAACGAAGAGCCAAGGCCGACCAAACGCGCCAATCTCAAGGTTTGTGGTACCTGCAGCCTGTGCTGCAAGGTCTACGACATCGACGACCTGGGCAAGAAAGCCGGCGAAACCTGCAACCATACCCGCCGCGAAGGTGGCTGCGGCGTCTGGGGTCTCCACCCGCAAATCTGCCAGGATTTCAAATGCCTGTGGCTGAAGCACGACGACATGACGGCGCTGTGGCGGCCGGATCTCTGCGGCTTCGTGCTGCGCGTCGAGCCCAACGGAACCACCCTGGCGGTCGATGTCGACCCTGACCGGCCAGACGCCTGGCGCACGCCCCATTATTACGACCAGCTCAAGATCTGGTCAGAAGTCATGCCGAAGAACGAGGGCCTGGTCGTGGTTTACGTGCCCAACGGCATGTATGTCATCACCCCGATGGAGGACCTGTTCCTCAAGGCGCCCAAGCGCGGCGACATCCTGGAAACCGGCATGGAGAACAGCTTGTTCGGTCTGCGACCCTTTGCCCGGGTCATCCCGGCCCGCGAAATCCGCAAGGACCGCAGCAACCTGATCAAGCGACGGGCATAAAAAGGCCCTCGACAATCCGGCCGGGCGCCGCCATGAAACCGCAATGTCCGACGCCGCCGATCATCTCCCCGATGCCGCCGCCCGCAATTGGGTCGACCGCTATGCGCCCCCTGCCCTGCGCCCTTGGTTGAGGCTTGGCCGGTTCGACCGGCCGATCGGCATCTGGCTGCTCTTCCTGCCCGGCGCCATGGGTCTGGCCTTCGCCACCCAGCGGCTGGAACTGTTCCCCTGGTACAAGCTGTTGCTGTTTGCCCTGGGCGCCGCCCTGATGCGCGCTGCCGGATGTGCCTATAACGATTTTGTTGATCGCGACATCGACGCCCAGGTCGAACGCACGCGTGGCCGGCCCATTCCGTCGGGCCAGATCAAACCGAAACAGGCCCTGCTCTTTGTTGCCGTGAACTCCCTGATCAGCCTCGGTATCCTCCTGCAACTGGGCACCCTGGCCATCATCCTGGGCTTCGTGTCACTGGGCCTGGTCGCCGCCTATCCCTTCATGAAGCGCATCACCTGGTGGCCCCAGGCCTGGTTGGGCATCACCTTCAACTGGGGATTCCCGATGGCGGTGGCTGCCGTCGCCGGCGAAGTTCCGGTGGCCGCCTGGCTCTTTTATGCTGGTCTGATCGCTTGGACCATCGGCTATGACACCATCTATGCCTTGCAGGATATCGAAGACGACGCCTTTGTCGGCGTCAAATCCAGCGCCCGGGCGCTGGGCGGACATGCAAAAACCGGAATTTCGCTCTTTTATGGCCTGGCGGTTGTCCTAACAGCCACAGGGGCGTGGCTCAGTGGTGCACAACCGCTGTTTTTTGTTGGACTTTGCGCGGTGACCGGGCATCTTGGCCTGCAAGTTGTGCAGCTGCGACTCAAGGATAACGACCTGGCCTTGCGCCTGTTCAGATCCAATCGCACGACGGGCCTGTTGTGGGTGGCGAGTCTTGTTTTGGCGCAGGTGGTTTTGCGATGATAACGGTGGCGAAACAGCGTGTATGGGCGACGGTGGCGATTTGCCTCGCCTTGGTTGCCTGCCAGAAGAAGCCGCAGGAGCAGACCAAAAGCGACCGCCCACCAGCCACGGTGGCCCCCCTGGGCTACGCCAAGACCGATGGTGACGCCCAGGTCACCTTGACCCTGCCCGAACCGATCAAACTCTACCCCGAACTGCACACCCAGCTCTACAATGAGGGCGAGGCCGCCCTGAACGCCTTCATGGCCAATGCCAGGGACGACCGCGCCGAACAGAGCGCCGACGGCTTCCCGGTACCCGCCTATTACCGTTCCATCAACTGGAAGATTGCCGCCCAGTCGCCGCGCCTGGTGTCGCTCTATGCCGAGGAGGAGGACTTCCAGGGCGGGGCCCATCCCGGCCATAGCTTCCAGGCCCTGTTGTGGGACAAGTCGAAATCCGAACTGATCCCGACGGGCAGGTTGTTCGTCAACGGCGCCGACATGACCGCGGTCGATGCCTATGCCTGCAAGCAGATCGAGGCCCTTCGCTCCAAGCGCGCCGGTGATCCGGTCAGCCACGCCGATTTCGGCGGCGGCTGCCCGAAGTTCGCCGAGGCCAAGCTGATCCTGATCCCATCAACCGTCAGCGGCAAGGTCGGCGCCGTCGACGCCCTGTTCGCCCCGTCCGAAGTCGGCGCCTATGCCGAAGGGCCTTACGAAATCCGCGTGCCGCAAAACGTGCTGAAGGGCGTGCTGAACCCGGAGTTCGCCGACCAGTTCGCCGGCGATCCGGTCGCCGAGAACGCCCTCCCCGATCCGGACGCCGACCTGGCCCGGTGAGCCAAAAAACGTGAGCATCACCGAAAAGCGGGACTTTATCGCCGCCAGTACCCGCCCCCTGCCGGTCCCCAGTCTGCCACAGATCACCCTGTACCAGGCTGACGAAGTCACGCCGCTGTGGCTGTTGACCGAGGCCGATCTGGTACGCGAGCGTCTGGCCCCGCCGTTCTGGGCCTTTGCCTGGTCCGGCGGTCAGGCCCTGGCGCGCTATGTTTTTGATCGTCCGGAAATCGTGTCTGAGCGCCGGGTGCTGGACCTGGCCTGCGGCTCCGGCCTGGTCGGGATCGCCGCAGCGCTGAACGGCGCCCAGAGCGTGATCTGCAACGATATCGATGCTTACGCCGAAACGGCCGTTGCAATGAATGCCGGGCTCAACGGTGTCGACCTGACCTTTACGGCCGGCAACCTGCTGGACGGCGATGTGCCGGAGGTAGAGGTCGTCCTGGCCGGCGATATCGCCTACGAGAAGCCGATGACGGCGGCCATGCTGACATTTTTGCGCCGCGCCCTGGTGCAAGGCTGCGAGGTCTGGGTCGGCGATCCCCACCGCACCTATTTTCCGGCGGAGGGCTTCGAGCGTTGCGCCCGCTACGACATCGCCACCAACCCTGATATCGAAGACAGCGCAGTCAAACCGGCCAGCGTATGGAGGATGATCCCATGAGACAGCACCACAAGATCGACTATGTCGAGTTCCCCTCGGCAGGCACCGAGGCGGACAAGGCTTTTTACGGCCAGGCGTTCGGCTGGAAGTTCATCGACTACGGCCCGACCTATGCAGGGTTGGATGACGCCGGCCTGGATGGCGGTTTCCAGGCACAAGACAATGCCACCAAGCCGCTGGTCATCTTGTACAGCGACGACCTGGAAGCCTCGCTGGCGGCGGTCGAAGCCGCCGGCGGCACGATTACCGCCCCGATCTTCAGCTTCCCCGGCGGCCATAGATTCCATTTCACTGACCCGTCGGGCAACGAATTGGCAGTATGGTCTGAGGCCTAGAAGTCCGGCTTGAACGTCCCGGGCGCGTAGCCGAAATCCTGCTTAGCCGGCGTATGATCGAACCATAGATCGCAATTCATACGCTGCGCCATGGCGAGATTCTGTTTCAACGCCTGGCCCGGCCGGATCAGATGCAGCACGCCGAACCCGAGACGCCAGACCCATTCCGGTAACGGCACGACGGCCGGTTTTCGGTCGAGCGCGGCGAACACCAGCACCACCATCTCGCGGTAGGTCAGGCTGTCGCCTCCCGACAGGTTATAGCTCTTGCCGTGGGTCGCGTCTGCCGGCAGGACCTGCAGCGCCGCGCGGGCCAGGTCGCGGGCATGGACCGGCTGGCGCAGGCCGCAGGCCGGACCGCATACAGGGAAGAAACCCAGTTTCTCGATCATATTGCGGATACGGCTGACATTGTCGTCGAGGCCTTCGTCATAGATCAGGGTCGGGCGCAGGATGGTTCCGGCCACACCGGTGGCCTTGCAGAAATCGGTAACCGTCTTCTCTCCGGCCAGCAGGCGTTGTACCACCTCGCGTTCCGCCGGCTCGTCGGAAACCTCCTTGGTGAAGACGCTGGTCGAGGAAAAGACCACAAGCCGCCGCATCCCTAGTGACAGCAGGCGTTGGAGAAGTGAGTCACTGACCAGCCACATAGGCGCAGTGATAATCACCTGGCTGAAGGTCTTGTCCGGCCGGAAGTCTTCGGGACGCCCGAGATCGAGATAGACGGTGTTGCCGGCCAGATCCTGGCGCGAAGTGAATATCGCCCCGGGCGCCAGATCGCGCAGGCGCCTGCCGATCAGGGTGCGCGCGCCGATAATCAGAATATCCGTTCTATCCATGTGCCTAGCTAACAGGCATCGGCGCGTCTTGACAAAGGCTTTGTCCGGCGTAGAGAGAAGGCACGCTTTAAGGAATGCCTATGCCGGAGATTGTGCGAAACCACTAAGGTCTCGCAGTTCGAGACCTGACTAACGCCGCGCCGCCTGAGCGCTGCGCGGATTGTTGTGGTTTCAATCCCGGATTTCCCATGAATATCTCCAAGGCAGAACAGCGTGTTCTGCATGTCCTGGCGCAGGGCGGTCATATCCGACCCGAGCGCGACGACGGCCGCCTGGTCGCCGTTACCTGCTTCAACCGCGACGGCTTCGTCCTCAACGATTGTACCCTGAACGTCTTCAAGAAGCTGAAGAACCGTCGCCTGATCGAATCGAAGGATGGATCGCCCTATCGCATCTCCTATGTCGGCCGCATTAGCGTGCGGTCGCAGTTGGATAATCGCTAACCCTTTTTCCCTCTCCCCATTTGCTGGAAGAGGACGAGAGCCGAGCGAAGCGCGGGCGATCGGGTGAGGGGCTTTTCAGCGTCGTTAAGACACGACTTGTTTCGTCCCCTCCTTCCCGCCAACCATGCGACGCGCCGTCCCATTGCCAGACCTGAAAACGCGGCTTATGTGACGACGACCGAATTGCCCCTCACCCCTGCCCTCTCCCCTCTCGAGGGGAGAGGGGGAGAATTCCATGGCCGCCTACAAAAGCCTGCGCGACTTTATCGCCAAACTCGAAGCCGCCGGCGAACTGGTGCGGGTCAAGACCCCCGTCTCGACCCATCTCGAAATGACCGAGATCCAGCTGCGTCTGCTGGCCGAAAAAGGCCCAGCCGTGCTGTTCGAGAACGTTACCCTCCCCGATGGGTCGAAATCCGACATGCCGGTGCTGGTCAACCTGTTTGGCAATGTCAAACGGGTCGCCATGGGCGTGACGCTCGACGGCAGGGAGCGCACACAACCGTCTGACCTGCGCGAAGTTGGCGAACTGCTGGCCTTCCTGCGCCAGCCCCAGCCGCCGCGCGGGCTGAAGGATGCCTGGGACATGCTGCCGCTGGCCAAAACCATCATGGGCATGCGGCCCAAGACGATCAAATCCGCCCCGGTCCAGGAGGTCGTGCTGACCGGCGACCAGATCGATCTGACGACACTACCGGTCCAGGGCTGCTGGCCCGGGGAGCCGGCGCCGCTGATCACCTGGCCGCTGATCGTCACCAAGGGCCCTTCGGAATCGCGCGAAGACGACTACAATCTCGGCATCTACCGCATGCAGGTCCTGGGCAAGGACCGCACCCTCATGCGCTGGCTGGCCCACCGCGGCGGGGCGCAACACCACCGCCGCTGGAAGACCTCCGGTAAATGCGAGCCCCTGCCCGCTGCCGCCGTGCTGGGAGCCGATCCCGGCCTGATCCTGGCCGCCGTGACGCCCGTTCCCGATACGCTGAGCGAATACCAGTTCGCCGGCCTGCTGCGCGGCGAAAAGGCCGAACTGGTCCAGGCGAAAACCGTGCCTCTGCTAGTGCCCGCCCATGCCGAAATCATCCTCGAAGGCCATGTCCTGCTCGACGACTATGAGGACGAAGGCCCCTACGGCGACCATACCGGCTATTACAACAGCGTCGAAAAGTTCCCGGTGTTTCAGGTGACGGCCATCACTCACCGCACGAACCCGATTTATCTGTCGACCTTTACCGGCCGTCCGCCCGACGAGCCTTCGGTGCTGGGCGAAGCGCTGAACGAGGTCTTTATCCCGCTGATCCAGCAGCAGTTTCCGGAAATCGTCGACTTCTGGCTTCCGCCGGAAGGCTGTTCCTACCGGATCGCCGTCATCTCGATGAAGAAGGCCTATCCCGGCCACGCCAAGCGGGTGATGATGGGCGCCTGGTCGTACCTGCGCCAGTTCATGTACACCAAGTGGATCATCGTGGTCGACGACGACATCAATGCCCGCGACTGGAAGGACGTCATGTGGGCGATGTCGACGCGGATGGACCCGGCGCGCGACATTACGGTGGTCGAACACACGCCGATCGACTATCTCGATTTTGCCTCGCCGGAAAGCGGCCTGGGCTCCAAGATCGGCCTTGACGCCACCAACAAGTGGCCACCGGAAACCCACCGCGAATGGGGCGAAAAGCTCTATATGGAGCAGGAGATCATCGACCGGGTGAACGCCAAATGGGCCGAGATGGGCCTGCCCGGCAGTGGTAAGACGATCTGGAAGTCGTAGCCGGCTGCGGTCCGTGGCAACCGTTTCTATCGAAGAGTGTTATCCACAGATAAGCCAGATAAGCCAGATGCACAGCGTCTTAAGCGCCGATTTTTCAGGGTTTTTGATGTATTTCGACGAGCTTTGCTCGTCAATCAAACCTGGTAAAGCTTGGTGCCATGTTTGATGAAATGCGCTGTCCATCTGGCTTATCTGGCTTGTCTGTGGACAAGCCTTTGCGCGGGTTTGGCCAGGCGCCGTTGGATGTCCCGCCTATCGCTTTTGATCGATTTTGAAACCTTTCGCACATATTTGATTTTTATGTGACGGATTTCCCGGTGTAGGCTGTTTAAAACAGGAACACATATCGGGAGGCTGTATCATGTCCGCAAAAAACCTGTTCCGCGCATTGCTGTTGGCAACAACGGCCACGGCCCTGGCCGGCGCCGCATCAGCCGAAACCCTCCGCCAAATGGAAAAGCTCGACCGCGGCGCTATCGCGGTGAAAGGCGAAGCCGGTGTGCTCGTAAGCTGGCGCATGCTGGCCACCGACACCAAAGGCCTGAAGTTCGACATCTGGCGAGACGGCAAGAAGATCAAGAGCGTCTCCGGCGTCAGCAACTGGCTCGATCCCGACGGGGCTCCCGGCTCCAGCTACCAGATCAAGGCAGCCAACCACAAGACAGCTACTTTCAAGCCGTGGGAGAATGGCTGGCTCGACATTCCGCTCGACCTGCCGGCCGGCGGTACTACGCCCGACGGGCAGACCTATGGCTACACCGCCAACGACGCCAGCGTCGGCGACCTCGATGGCGACGGCGACTTTGAGATCATCCTGAAGTGGGAACCGACCAACGCCCAGGACAACAGCCGCGCCGGCTATACCGGTCCGGTGCTGCTGGATGCCTATACCTTGGAAGGCAAGAAGCTGTGGCGCATCGACTTAGGCCCCAACATCCGCGCCGGCGCCCACTATACCCAATTCATGGTCGCCGACTATGACGGCGACGGCAAGGCTGAGTTGATCGTCAAGACCGCCGACGGCAGCAAAGACGCCAACGGCAAGGTCATCGGCGATGCGGCTGCCGACTGGGTGTCGAAAGACGGCGAACTGGAACAGGGCGACCGTACCGGTTCGGTCCAGCGCGACGGCAAACTGATGGCCCAGTTCGTTGGACGCATTCTGTCCGGCCCGGAATTTTTGAGCGTCTTCAACGGCAAGGGCAAGGTCGTCGATACCGTGCCCTACTGGCCGACCCGCGTGCCGGAAGGCGATACCGCCACGCCGGAGCGCCAAAAGGAGATCTGGGGCGACGGCTACGGCAATCGTTCGGAACGTTACCTCGCCGGCGTCGCCTGGCTGGATGGGCACCTGCCTTCGGCTGTGATGGCGCGCGGCTATTACGGCCGTAGCACCCTGGCCGCTTACGACTATCGCAACGGCAAGCTGACCCCGCGCTGGACCTTCGATTCGACGGCGCCCGGCGTGCCGGAAGGTTTCAGCGGCCAGGGCAACCACCAACTCAGCATCGCCGATGTCGACGCCGACGGCCGCGACGAAATCATCTATGGCTCGATGGCGCTGGACGACACTGGCCAGCCGCTGTGGACGGCCAAGCTGTTCCACGGCGACGCTCTGCATGTCGGCGACCTAGATCCGGAACACCCCGGCCTGGAAAGGTTCGGTGTTCACGAATCCCCCCGCGCCAACGGCGGCATCGGTTCGGCCATGGTGGATGCGAAGACCGGCGCGGTCCTGTGGACGACTCCGACCGACAAGGATACCGGCCGCGGCATCGCCATCGACGTCGACCCGCGCTATCCGGGTTCGGAAGCCTGGGCGTCCAACGGCGGCCAGATGTACAGCGCCAAGGGCCAGGTCATTTCGGAAAGACGCCCACGCCAGCAGAATTTCGCCGTGTGGTGGGACGGCGATCTGTTGCGCGAAATCCTGGACGGCAACACCGTCTCCAAGTGGGACTGGACCGCCCAGGACACCAAGCCGCTGCTGGTCGCGACGGGGTTCACCTCAAATAACGGCACCAAGGCAACGCCCGCCCTGTCGGGCGATATCCTCGGCGACTGGCGCGAAGAGGTGGTGCTCCGCGGTGAGGACAACAAGAGCTTACGCATCTTCTCGACGGCGATTCCGACTGAGTACGGCTTGGTCACACTGATGCAGGACGCGCAGTACCGTGCTGCCATTGCCTGGCAGAACACGGCCTACAACCAGCCGCCGCACCCGGGCTTCCACCTGGGCGAAGGCATGAAGACGCCGGCCAGGGCGAAAATTACGACAGGGAACTGAACCGTCCGGCCTTGCGTACAGCGCAATCTGATAAAGTGTGTGGCACCCGCACGGGCGCTCCCGCTTAATGCCCTCAACTCGCCAGAGCGATGCGCGCCCTTTGCCCGGCGAGATACCCCGCCACTTCATCGGCCGGCATCGGTTTGCTAAAGACGTAACCCTGGACATAGCGCGTCCCGACCTCCCGCAGACTCAGAAGTTCGGCCTCGGTCTCAACACCCTCGACCACGCAATCCAGGTTCAGGTTATGGCACAGATCAACAATGGTCTTGATGATCTTCAACGTCGTACCGTGCTTGACCAGTTGCACCACGAAACAGCGGTCGATCTTGATCTTGTCGACTGGCAGACGGTGCAGGTAACCTAGGCTGGAATAGCCTGACCCAAAGTCGTCAATGGCGATCCGCGATCCGAGGCGTTTGAGTTGCTCCAGAGCTTCGCAGGCCTGGTTGAAGTCGGTGAGCATGGCGGTCTCGGTGATCTCGAATTCGATGCGGCGGGGATCGACTCCGCTTCTGGCCACGGTGTCGCGGATATTGGCGATCGCCGTCGCCGAGCGGATATCGCGCGCCGACAGGTTAAACGAGGCGCGCATGTCTTCCGGCCACTCGGCCATATGTTTCAGCGCCTTGGTCAGCAGGATCTGCGTAATCCGGGTAATCAGGCCCGACCGTTCCGCCGCCTTGATGAAGATATCCGGCCGCACGGCGCCCAGACGCGCGCTTTCCCACCGGGCGAGGGCTTCGAAGCTGACCGTGCGGTTCTCGATAATATCGACCTGGGGCTGGAAGACGATCGACAGTTCGGCGTCGAGATCGCTCCCGCGCAGGGTCTGGTCGACCACGCTGAAGTCGCGCATCTCGGCTTCGTGGCTTTCGGTGAAGATCACCGGTGCCCCACGCAGGTTCTGCTTGGCGTAATAGAGTGCGTAGTCGGCCCGTTCGAGAAGCTGCGAGGCTGACACTGACGTGTCGTCGCAGTGCACGAAGCCGACAGAGCCCGAGATGTTGGCGTTGACGCCTGACAGGTGATAGGTCTGGCGCAGGGCATCGCACAGCTGAGCTCCAAAGCCCTTCAAAGCGTCATCTGAGCGCGCTCCCGCGAGGATGATGGCGAATTCGTCACCACCCATACGCGCCGGAAAACCCGTAATGCCACAGGTCTGGCGCAAGCGCTCGCCAACCTCGATCAGCAGGTGATCACCGACGCTGTGGCCGTAGAGGTCGTTGATCGCCTTGAAGCCGTCCAGATCGATCAGGCCCAGGTCGAACGGAACCTTGCGCGCCTTCAGAACGGCAATATTGCGCTCCAACTCACGGAAGAAACTGCGACGGTTGGGCAGGCCGGTCAGGACATCGCAATCGGCCAGCATCTGGGCTTCCTCGCGCAGGCGGTCGGCAACAACGCGCGCCCGCACCGCCCGGTAGAGGGTCAGGCGCACCACGCTGCCCATGCCCAGGGCCATGGCAAGGCCACCAACCGAGGCCCAAATATAGGCGTCCATGACTTCGGGCATCTTGACCATGCCCACGGTCGTCATGGCGGCAAAGCACGCCAGGCTGGAGATGAAAAGGACGCGGAAGGACGAACCCGAAATGGCGAACATAATGAACAGAAACAGAAAATTACTCATCTGGCTCTGGTCGACGTGCACCAGTTGGAAGGCCACCGGATTGGCGATCATCAACAGATTGACAACGGCGCTGCCGATCTCGGGCAGCCGTGGATCGTCGCGGTGGCGCAGGCTGAGCCGCTGAAGGACAATCGCCGCAACGGCCGTGACCGCGGCGGTCGTTGCCAGGATGACCATATCCAGCCCGATTTCACGGAACAGACGCGAGACGCATAGATAGCTGAAAAAGAGGCCGGCGATCAGCAGGTAGCGCCGCGTAATCTGGGCCATGGCCACCGCTTCGTCACGCCGCGTTACCCCCATCTCCTCACCGGACCAGGCGTCGCGGCAGGGCGTTTCCCCCGACACGGCATACCAAAGACGCAACAGGGGCTCGCTGACATGGGCGGGTCGCGCCGCGTAACGAAAGAGGGTCTGGGGCAGCACGGGATCAGACATGGACTTTTCGTGGCCTTTGGCAAGATGTTCTGATTTCACGACATGGACGCAAAATAACATTGTCGTCTGAACATTTCGCTAAACGGACGGGCGCGCTGCTGCTGGGGTCACGCATTCGTCACACACGAGACTTGCGCCCATAGCGGGGGAAGGCCTATATCCTTTGTCATGTTGCAAACGCGAAACGACGCCGAGTCCGGCACTCTGAACCAACCGCTCGAACGCCTGCACGGTGTGATCAATGCTGCCCGCAAGGCTGGCGCCGACGCCGCCGAAGCGGTCTTCGCCGTGTCACGCGCTCTCAGCGTCGGTGTACGCAAGGGCGAGATCGAAACCGTCGAGCGCGACGAAACCGCCGACCTGGGGCTGCGAGTCTTCGTCGGCCGCAAACTGGCCGTGGTGTCGGTATCTGAGTTTTCCGAGGCCACCCTGGCCCGGACGGTCGAGCGTGGGATCGCCATGGCGAAACTGGCGCCGGACGATCCCTATGCCTCGCTGGCAGACCCCGCGCGCCTCTATCGCCCAATCAACAGGGCAATGGTCGACCTTCAGGTCTGCGACAACACAGTCCTGTCGCCGGAAAACCTGAAGCAGCGGGCCCTGGATATTGAATCGGCCGGCCTGGCCGTGTCGCCGGCACTGCAAAGCGACGCCGCCAGTGCCGGCTATGCCCAGAATCACTGGACCCTGCTGACCTCGGAGGGTTTCGAGGGCTCGCATGACACGTCGCTGTTCTTCCAGTCAGGCCGGTTCATTGCTACCGACGCCGACGGCAACATGGAACGTGACGGCGAAGGCCGCTCGACGCGCTACGCCCTCGACCTGCCCGATGTTACTGACATCGGGCGCACCGGCGCTGAACGCGCCCTGGCAGCGCTCGGGGCGCGCAAGGTCGAGACCCAGAAGGTCGCCGTCTTATTCGACCGCCGCGTCGCAAAATCGCTCATTAGCCAGTTCCTTGGCGCCATTTCAGGCTCCTCGGTCGCTCGCGGCTCCAGCTTCCTGAAAACAAAGCTTGGCCAGGCCGTCTTTGCCCCGCACGTCCAGATCACAGACAACCCGTTCCGCATGCGCGGCCTGGGCTCCTGCCTGTTCGACGACGAGGGTGTCGCCACCCGCCACCTCGACCTGGTCAAGGACGGCGTCCTGACGACCTGGCTGCTCAACACCGCTTCGGCCAGGCAACTTGGCCTGGCCTCTACCGGACACGCCTCGCGCTCGCTGGCCGGTTCGGCCGGCGTGTCGACGCACAATGTTGTGCTTGCCGCCGGTCCCGCCTCACCGCAGGACCTGATGCGCGATGCTGTAAAAGGCGTTGTGGTGACCTCAATGTTCGGCCCGTCGGTCAATTCCGACACCGGCGACTGGTCGGCCGGGGCTTCGGGCTTCTGGTTCGACAACGGCGAGATTCAGTACCCGGTCAATGAAATCACCGTCGCCGGCAACCTGATCGACATGTATGCCCGCCTGGTCCCGGCCAGCGATCTTGAGATCCGTGGCACGATCGACGCGCCCGGCATCCTGATCGACGGTCTGAGTGTAGGGGGCAAGTGATGGCCACGGCGGTGCAGGCCTCGGATCTCGACCTGATCGTCGACAAGGTGCGTCGCGCCGGCGCCCTGGCCCAGCACCTCAAGGCCCACGGCCTGATTACCAGCTATAAGGCCGATGGCTCGATCGTCACCAATGCCGATACCGAGGTCAATCTGTGGCTCAAGGAAGCGCTGGAAGAGGCGCGTCCCGACTATGGCTGGCAGAGCGAGGAATCGCCCGACGACACCCGGCGTCTGGGGACGAAACGAACCTTTGTGCTGGATCCGATCGACGGCACCATGGGCCTCAGCAAGGGCAGCCCGTTCTGGACGATTGCCCTGGCCGTGGTCGAGGACGGCAAGCCGGTCGCTGCCGTTGTCTACGCGCCCGATGCGGGTGAGATGTTCAGCGCCGCTGTTGGCCGTGGCGCCCGACTCAATGATGCGCCGATCCATGTCACCGACCGCACGGCGCTGGACGATGCCGAGGTTCTGGGCGACTCACGCCTGTTCGGCAAGGACATCTGGCCGATCCCGTGGCCGCGCCTCAGCGTCCACTCGCGCCCGTCGGTCGCCTACCGCATGGCCTGCGTTGCCTGCGGCCGCGCCGACTTTACCATTGCCCTGACCCCCAAACGCGACTGGGACGTGGCGGCGGCGACCCTGATTGCCCAGGAGGCCGGCGCAACCGTGACCGACCATTTGGGAAATCCTTACGAATTCAATGCTATCGACAGCCTGAAACCCAGCCTGATCTGTTCCGGCCCGGCCCTGTTTCCGGAAATCATCCGGCGCTGCGCCCATCTCAGCGCCCTGTAACCTTTAAGAGACGACTATGGCGACCAAACAACTTCTTCATCTGGTGATCGGCGGCGAGCTGACCGACCTGACCGGCACCACCTTCAAGGATCTGACCAGGATCGAATTCGTCGGCGCCTACGCCAGCAACGCCGAGGCGGTCAAGGCCTGGCGTACCAAGGCCCAGGCCACGGTCGACAACGCCTTGATGCGCTACTTTGTGATTCACGCGCACAAGCTGATCGATCCGGACGCCAAGAGCGAATAGCAGAAAAGGCCGGGATCGCTTCCGGCCTTTCTCCTTCCGTCTTCGCGCGACGTTATCAGTTGACGGCCTTCTCGACATTGCGCTCGACATTTTCAGCCGGCGACTGGTCACCCAGCTTGTCGGCGGCAGTGTCGACGCCCTGCGGCAGCGCCTGAACCGCGTCACCCACACGCTCGGAACCCGAGCGGTTATCCTGCATGAGATAGACGGCGCCAATGGCCAATATGGCGATGATAACGATGGCGAGCACGATGGTCAGGGTGTTATTGCCGGAAGATTGGCTGGAAGTTGCCATGGAGAGGTCTCCTTTTTGGATATCAGGAGATTAAGGCAAAGCCTGCAAGGGCGTGATCGGGGATGGGGCGCGCAAACATAAGCTATGTGTCAGGGACGGCCGCCGTTCTTCCCTCAGCGAGGGTCGTCCGTAAAGACGCGCCTTGCTTCAAACGAGATTGCCGGTTCGATGGAATGAGCCGTCGCCACCACACCGGCAAGGGACGATGCCGTAACATTCCCCTGACCGTCCGGCCCTATCTCCGTGGCCTTCCAGGCGCGAACCAGATCAGCAGCCCGACGCATCAGGGCCTGGGTCCGTTTTTCGGACGGAAAGAGCAGATAGATGGCGACAGCCGGTATCGGCAGAGCGCTGCGGATCGGGCGGTAGACAATGCGCGTATCCGGCGGACATTCCAGCGAGAAGAAGAAGCTCACGCCCATGCCCAGCGCAATCCCCTCGCGAATGGTTTCGCGCGTGTTCATCTCCTGCTGGTCAGCCGGAATGACACCTTGATCCAGCAGCATGCGTTCAAGAGCCTGTCGCGTGCGTGACGAGCTTTCGCGCAGCAGCAAGGTTTCACCTGCCAGATCGCCGATATCGAAATACTCCGCCGACGCCAACGGATGATCGCGCGGCAGGGCTGCCATCAGGCTATCCTCCATGACCGGCACATAGTGGAATTGGGCATGAACAGGTGGGTTCATTACGATCGCCATGTCCGTCTGGCCCAGTCTCAGATTTTCAAAGGTATCGCGGGCGTTTTCGATGCGCAGGGTCAGGTTGAGGCGATGATAAACCTGCTTCAGGTCGTGGGCCAGGCGCGCCGCCAACGGCGGCGTATCCGAGCCGATACGCAGATAGATCTGGTCTGAGTCCACATCTTCGCCCAACGCTTGGTCGATCTCGTCCAGACCGGCGAAGACCCGCTGAACCTGCATCAACAGCGCTTCGCCGCGCGAGGTCAGCTTGAGCGGCGGCGTGCGCCCGGTGAACAGCGTCACCTTGTGCCGGCTCTCGAACGCTTTCAGCTGCTTGGATAGTGTCGATTGCGACACATTCATCCGGCGTGCGGCCTGATTGATGCTCCCGTCCAGGGCGATGGCATAAAAGGTTCGCAGGTGAAGAATATTGACGCGCAAACCCAAACCTCCCGAAAAGCCGCTTTAGATACGTCTTGTCCGCTTCGAACGCGAATACTTGAACGATCAAGGAATTTTTCATGACGAAAGCGAAAATATTCCATGAATTTTCTGTGAATTATTTGCGAATTCTTGCGAAGTGCGACTCATCTGCGGCTCATCTGCGACTCTGGCGGCACAGTTGCCCTATGCCTCGCGGCCATGGCCCCTATGCCCAGAATGAAATTGTGGCAAGTCTCGTCGTGACCGATACAGCCGCCACCGGCCGAAGCTGCGGCCATTTCTGAAGGGGATAAGTCATGAAATTCTTGATGTCGGGCGTCGCCCTCGCGGCCATGGCCTTTGCGGTCGGTGCACACGCCCAGGACACGGTTCAAAATGCGGACGCCGCCAGCGAAGAAACCACCGTCGTCGTCACCGGCCGCCCGCTGGCGCGCAGCAACACGGTCGTCAAGCGTCAGACCATCGAAAAGATGTCAGGCGCCCAGAACATCGTCGATGCCATCAAGCTGGCGCCGGGCGTGTCGATCCGCGGCGCCGACGCCACCAATTCTGACCCGTGGAGCTACGGCATCAACATCCGCGGCTTCGACGTCAACCTGCGTTCGTCCAAGATCGGCCAGACCATTGACGACATGCCGGGCTACAACGCCTCCTACTATCTGGGCGGCGCCCCGGCGCAGAAGTATCTGATGAACGAAAACGTCTCATCAATCGTCATCAACCAGGGTTCGGCTGGCGTGTCCTCCGCCTCGTCGTCGGCGCTGGGCGGCACCTTGTCCTACTATACGCGTGAACCCGCTGCGGAAGCCGGCGGCCAGGTCGCCGTGACGCTCGGCGACAACAACCTGAAGCGCTACGCCGCCGTCTACGATTTCGGCACCTTCTTCGGCAATACGCGCGCCTATGCCGGCCTGGTCAGCCTCAAGGCCTGCCGCTGGGCCTATGGTTGCTCGGACGGCAGCCGCATCGACCAAACCCATGGCGAGATCAAGTTTGTCACCGAGTTCAGCGAAACGCTCAGCCTGACCGGCTTTGTCTCCTATGACGACGCCATCGACGATCCGATCGTCGAAGCCTCGCGCAGCCTGCTCGATAACACCACAGCACCTGACGGGTCAGTGCCTTCGCTGCTGCCCGCCCGTCCCCACAACGGCAACGATCCTAATCAGAACTGGGCCGCCGGCTGGGGCGCCCAGCGCGAGAACACCTTCGGCTACCTCAAGCTGACCTGGCGTCCGACCGCCGATATGACGGTCGAGTTCGCCCCGTACAGCCACCATCAGGAGGGCATGGGCTACTTCGTGCCGCCATATCAGCAAATCGCCGTCGACAACACGGACACCAGCCGTCGTCAACGCACCCAGGCCGGTGGCCTGGCGGCCAATTCGTCGCGCTACCGCGCCTACTATGGTGTCGCTCTGGGCGGCCGCCAGCGCGCCGTTATCCCCGGTCTCGACTATTACGACACCGACGGTACCCTGGTCGCCTCCGGCCAGTGCTATGCCTCCGGCACCGCCTATGTCAGCAACGGCGTCGCTTCCTTTGCCGGCCTGAACAACGCTGCCTGCGTGCCGCTGCAAACCTTCCGTACCAGCCTTTACGGCCACGATCGCACCGGCTTCACCTCCAGGGTCGCCTTCGATCTCGGCAACCATGAGATCGAGGCTGGCCTGTGGTACGAGCATCTCGACCGTGACTTCGGCCGCGCCTGGCGCCAGATCATCGACGTCACCACCGGTTCTGCCGCCTACTATGTCGATCCACAACTGGTCGACTTCCAGCAACATTTCCAGACCAACGAACAGAAGCTGTACATCCAGGACAAGATGACGTTCGGCGATCTGGTCGTCACGGCCGGTGTCCAGGCTTTCTCCACCGAAATCGAGGCGGAAAAGGAAACCTGGGACGCCCAGGGCAAGCCGGCGGCGCCGCTGAAGACCAGCTATGACGAAACGTCCGACCTGCTCTTCACCCTGGGTGCCGTCTACAACGTCAGCCCGCGCGCCCAGGTCTTCGGCACCTTCGCCCAGAACTACGGCGCGGTCGGCGACTGGGCACTGGAAAAGACAGGAACCGACACGACCAAGCTCAAGGCTTCGGTGGCGACCAATTATGAACTGGGCCTGCGCTATCGCGGCCAGCGCCTCGCCGCAGGCGTGACGACCTATTTCGTCAGCTATGAAAATGCCATCACCTTCCGGACGGCCGACTTCTTCACCCCGCCCCCGGGTGAAACCGGCATCAACTACACCGCCGGCACTACAGGTTCCTACATCAATACCGGCAAGGGTATCGAATCCAAGGGCGTCGAGGCCAACCTGGCCTTCCGCGCCACCGACTCGCTCAACGTCACGGCGGGCCTGACCCTGAACGACTCGACCTATCTCGAGACCTTCATCGGCGGAACAGCCAATGCCGGCGCCGACAAGACGATCAACGCCGGCAACGAAGTGCCGATGGCCGCCAAGACCATCTTCAACCTGGCGCTGGACTACCGCAAGGGCCCGCTGACCGCCAGCCTGAGCGCCAACTACCAGGACAAGATGGCAGGTGACGCGCTTAACACCGAAGCCCTCTACCTGCCGGCGCGCACCGTGGTCGACCTGTCGGCCGCCTACGTCATCCCGAACGCCGAGAACATCAAGATCCAGTTCAACGTCAATAACCTGTTCGACGAAGCCTATATCGGCGGCTCGCTGGACGAGTTCTCGCAGCGGTACATGCGCGGCGCGCCACGCACCACCTCGGTCACCCTGCGCGCCACTTTCTAGAGCAAAGCGCATTGACATGGTGATAAGAAGCCATCCGGCCACCCCGCCGGATGGCTTCTCTCCTCTTTTTGACATCACGCTAAAAACTGCCCAAACCCCACCCAAAAAGCGACAATGACGGCTCACCTTCTGAACTCCACCCATTATGACCTCGCCATTGTCGGCGGCGGCGTCCTCGGCCTGGCGCACGCCTGGCTGGCCCGGCGCAGCGGCCTGCGTGTCGTGCTGGTCGAGCGCCACCCCCAGGCCCTGGGCGCTTCGGTCCGCAATTTCGGCCTGATCACGGTCAGCGGCCAGCAGCGCGGCGCCTACCACGCCTTGTCCCTGCGCTCACGCGACCTGTGGCGCGACCTGCTGACCCGACTGAACCTGGTCGTCCAGCACGACGGCCTTTTCGTCGCCGTCCGCCGGCCCGAAGCCATCGACGTGCTCGAAGCCTTCCTGGCGACGGAAATGGGAACCGGCTGCCGGTTGCTGCGGCCGCAAGACACCAGCCTGGCCTTCGCGCCCGAAGTCTCCGGCGTCCTGTACTCACCGCACGAACTCCGCATCGATTCGCGCCAGATCATTCCGGCCTTGACCACCGCCCTCCAAAACCAGGGAGTCGACATTATCCCGGGTTGCCAGGCGCTTGCCGCCGGCGACGGCGAACTGGTAACAACCCTTGGCCGGCTGCGCGCCCGCCAGATCGTAGTGTGCCAGGGCGACGCGCTCAGCGGCCTGTTCAGCGAGCGCCTGGCCCAGTATCAGGTTACGCGTTGCAAGCTTCAGATGCTGCGGCTGGCAGCGCCGGGCTTCACCCTCCCCTCAGCGGTCATGTCCGATCTCGGCCTGGTCCGTTATCTTGGCTATGCCGAACTGCCGCAGGCCGAAGCGTTGCGCCGCCGCCTGATGGCGGAACAACCGGCGCACCTGGCCGAAGGCGTCCATCTGATCGTCGTACAGAACGGTGACGGCAGCCTGACCGTGGGCGACAGTCACGTCTATGGCGACGCCCCGACCCCCTTTGGCCGCGATGAGGTTGACGCACTTATCCTGGACGAGTTCCGGCACGTGCTGGGCGCGCCGCCGCCGGTCGTCGAACGCTGGATCGGCACCTATGCGTCATCCGACCGCCAACTCTATGTTGTCGACCAGCCCGCCGACGATATCCGCAGTGTCGTCGTCACCAGCGGCACCGGCGCGACCACCTCACTGGCCATTGCTGAACAAACCCTCACAAGCCTGGGAGTGGACCTCCATGACATCGCCGCTTAAAGCCTTTATCTTCGACTGGGCCGGCACCATGGTCGACTTTGGCAGCCGCGCGCCGGTCTGCGCCCTCCAGGGCGCGTTCAGCGACGACGGCCTGACCCTGAGCGAAGCCGAAGCCCGGGCAGATATGGGCATGGCCAAGCGCGCCCACATCGCCGCCATCCTCAGCCGCGAACCGATGCGCACCACCTTTGTCTCGGTCCATGGCCACGCGCCTCAGGACGACGATATCGACCGCCTGTTCCACCTGGTCGAACCCAGGATGGTGGCGGAGGCCGCGCGCTTCACCCAACTGATCCCCGGTGCCACCGATCTCGTTGACATCTTGCGCGGGCGGGGCGTTCGCATCGCCTCCGGCACCGGCTACAGCCGGTCGATGATGAGCGCTATCCTGGCGGCGGCGGCGGAACAGGGGTACGCCCCCGAGGTGGTCGTCTGCGCCGGCGAAACCCTGTACGGGCGCCCATCGCCACTGATGACGTGGAAAGCCCTGGTGGATCTCGGCATCTGGCCGGCGCGCGCCTGCGTCAAGGTCGACGACGCCGAGGTCGGCATGGCCGAAGGCCGCGAAGCCGGCGTCTGGACCGTTGGTGTCGCCGCGAGTGGCAATGGTGTTGGCCTGAGCCTCGAGGACTTTATGGCCCTGGCCGACCCCGCCGAACGGGTCAGGCCGGCGGCGGAGGCGCTGGCGACGGCCGGCGCCGACTATGTCGTCAACAGCGTGGCCGATATTGCTGGCCTGCTGCCCGAACTTGAGGCGCGCATCGCCGCCGGCGAAAGTCCCGGCGGCAGCCCCTGCCGCATCCGAATCTGATCAAGGAGCCAGGCCATGCCCCGGACCTCTCCCCTGACCCGCTGGCTGAGCCAGGCGCCTCCGGCGATCTTCACCCTCTACGGCGGGCTGATGGCGTTCGGCGCCTATTTCGCCATGTACGCCTTTCGCAAGCCCTTCACCGCCGCCAGCTTCACCGAGGTCGCGGGCTTTGTCGTCGACTACAAGATCGCCCTGGTGATCGCCCAGGTCTTCGGCTACGCGCTCAGCAAGGTGATCGGCATCCGCTTCGTGTCGGAACTGCCGGGCCGGTGGCGGGCAGCCGCCATTCTGGTCCTGATCGCCATAGCTGAACTGGCCCTGGTCGGTTTCGCGACCGTACCGGCGCCCTACAATATCGCCATGCTCTTCCTCAACGGCCTGCCGCTCGGCATGATCTGGGGGCTGGTGTTCGGTTTCCTCGAAGGCCGCCGCACCTCCGAAGTCCTGGGCGCTATTCTGTGCGCCAGCTTTATCGTCGCGTCGGGCGTCGTCAAGTCGGTCGGGGTCTGGCTGATGGCGCAAAATTTTGCCACCGAATTCACCATGCCGGCGGTCACAGGCGCGGTTTTCGCCCCCCTGCTGGTGTTATGCGTCTACGGCCTGACCCAACTTCCGCCACCCACCGCCGCCGACATTGCGGCACGGGTCGAACGCGCCCCCATGGATAAGGCGGCGCGCCAGCGGCTGTTCGCTGCCTATGCGCCGGGATTGCTTGCCCTCATCGCCCTTTATGTCATGCTGACCGCCCTGCGCGACCTGCGCGACAATTTCGCCGCCGAAATCTGGCAAGGCGTCGGCCTGGGCGGCCAGCCGGCCCTGTTCAGCCTGACCGAGATCCCGATTGCCTTTGTCGTCCTGGCGGCCATGGCCGCGCTGGCTGTCGTTCGCGATAACCGCACGGCCATCATGGCCAATCTTGGTCTGATCGGGCTGGGCCTGGTCGTTACGGCGACGTCCAGCCTGGCCTTTCACTTCGGCGCGATCGGCCCGGTTCTGTGGATGATCCTGCTGGGCGCCGGGCTATACCTCGCCTATACGCCCTATAACGGCCTGATGTTCGATCGCCTGGTCGCCGCGACCGGACGCGTCGGCACGGCCGGCTTCCTGATCTATGTCGCCGATTCCAGCGGTTATCTCGGCTCGGTCGCCCTGCTGCTGGTCAAGAATTTCAGCGGCCTGGACCTGCCCTGGGTCGGCTTCATGACGGCCGCCGCCGTCGTCAGCGGCGTCGTCGGCCTGTTTCTGCTCGCCTATGCCGGACGTTACTTTTTCCGCCGTTTCTCATGACCGGCGACCTAAGCTTTACGGCCGACCGCCTTACCGTCATGACGGCGTCAGGTCAGGTCACCCTGGACGCTACAACCCTCTATGACGCCGCACCCTGCCGCTTCGATCCCGTCAGCGGCCAACGCCTTCTTCCGGGCGGTGCCGGCCTCGAACAGCCCGCCCTCACCGCCGCCGACTTCGGCGATGACGGCCTGTGGCTGGTCTTCAACGGCGAAGAGCGCCTGCTTTTTAGCTACGAAGCGCTCGAAGCCCTGGCCTTCGATCCGCCGGCTGCCACGCCGGTTCCCTGGGATCGACGGCACGCTGAAACCCTCATGCCTGTGCCCTACGGGGCTTTCCTGACTGATGACGGCGCCTTGCGCCAGGCCCTCCTTCAGGTGGCCGTCCATGGTTTCGTGCGCCTGGCCGGAGCGCCCGCCCGCGCCGGCGAAATCGAAACCGCCGTCGCCCGCTTCGGTCATATCCGCGAAACCAATTACGGCCGCCTCTTCGATGTCAGGACCAGGCCCTCAGCCGACAATCTGGCCGACACGGCCCTCGCCCTGGAGGTCCACAGCGACAATCCCTACCGCGAGCCTCCGCCAGGCCTGCAAATCCTCCATGCCGTCCAGGCTTCGGCGGCCGGGGGCCAATCGCTGCTCGTCGACGGCCTGGCAGCGGCGGCACGCCTGCGCCGGTCCGATCCGGCGGCTTACAACCTCTTGACTCAGGTCGTCGTGCGCTTTCGCTGGTCAAACCGTGACCACGACCATCGGGCGGAGGCGCCTATTCTGACGTGCGATGCGGACGGCGCGCCGGTAACGATAAGGTACAATCCGCGCGCCTGTCTTGGCCCCGTCGGCGATGCTGCGACACAGCGCGCCTGGCGACAGGCCAATCGGGCGTTTGCCGCCTGCGTCAACGCGCCGGATCTCACCCTGCGCTTCAACTTGGCGCAGGGCGACATGGTGATCATGGACAACAGCCGGGTGCTGCATGGCCGCGACGCCTTCCCTGGCGAGACCGGTGAGCGCTGGCTTCAGGGCGCCTATGCCGACCGCGACGGGCTGATGTCACGCTTGCGCGTACTGACCCGCCGCCACGCCGAGCGGGTTGTGGACGATGTCGCGGCGCTTTTTGACTCGCCGGCCTGCGATCAGACCTATGGCGAAGCCCTGAGCCTGCGCGATCACCTGCTGCAGACAGCCCAGTCCGTGCGCCAGAATGGCGGATCACCCAGCCTGATCGCTGCCGCCCTGCTGCACGATCTCGGTTGGCTCGAAACGCAAGGCGCCCATGAAAAAAGCGGCGCCGAGCTTCTGCAGCCATTCTTTGGCGCTGCCGTGAGCGAACCGGTAAGGCTTCACGTCTTAGCCAAGCGTTGGCTGGTCACAACCTCGCCCGAATATCTCGAATTGTTGTCGCCAGCTTCCATAGCAACGCTTCGGCAACAGGGTGGGACGCTGACCGAAGACGGGTGTCGCGACTTCGAGGCCGAGCCATGGTTTGACGACGCCGTCTTCCTCCGCCGCGCGGAAGATGAGTCCAAGATACCCGGTGCCGCCTGCCTGAACTTCGCCGCCCACCGTCCGCTCTTATTGCGCCTGGCGGCCCGGCACAGCCTCCTTGCCGAGGCATAGTTATTCCCGGCGTAGCAATTTCTCGGTTATCAGCGTCCCCCACCACGAGGCGGTGAAATTGGCCTTGATCGCCACCGGATCGTAGTCCGGCGACTGGGTCCAGTCATAAAAGCCGATGCTTTTCGGGGCCACGTCGCGCAGATAGACCTCAAACAGATGGTCCAGCACCCCCGTCATGCCTGACTTCATGTGCAGGTACTTGAACGACAACTGCTGCGCCGCCACTTCGATCGGTTGGTTGAGATGGAAATGGCAGTACAGTACGCTCATCATCCCGGCCCGGTCGGCGCCGGACTTGCAATGCAGCAGGGCCGGATACTGGATGCGCCCGAACAGAGCTTTGGCGTCGTGGAATTCCTGTTTCGTCGGGAGTGACCGCGAGGTCAGCCCGAAATCCTCCAGGATCAGGCCCAGCTTGTCGCAAGCGTGCTTTTCCAAATAGTAGAAGGAGCCCTTGCCGCCGCGCAGATTGATGACGGTCTTGACGCCCTTCTTTTTCCACTGCGCCAGTTGGAATGGCCACGGCTGGTTGGTGCGCACCATGTCCGGCCCGATCCAGTGGGCATTGGTAAAGCCCAGACGCAGGTAAGCGTGGTCCGCCCACAGGAAATGCATACGCGTCCAGAAGCGGTTCCACACCGTGTCGGTCGCAAACGGTTTGGCGTGAATTTTCTTGGGGAACAGCTTCAAAAACGTGGGTCCGGTTAACACATAAAGACGCGACAGGCCTTGGGGAATGCCTATATAACGGCGCGGAGACAATTTGCCAGAGCCAAACTTACCATTGCCAACTATGCCGCCAGCCCCCGTTCCCGCCGCCGAAATGAGCCAGAGTGCGCTCATGACCCGGGTATGGACCCAGTATCTCGCGCCGCACAAGGCCCGTCTGGGCTTCGCCGTCGTCTGCGCCGCCATTGTCGCCGCCATGACCGTGGTGATGACGAAATGGCTGGAACCCTCGGTCAATTTGCTCTTCGGTATCCCGGAAGGGACCGGGAACCTGCCCGCCTTTATCCTGGCCCAGCCCCTGTTCTGGGTGCCCGCCGTCATCGCCGCCGCCGCCCTGGTCCGCTTCGTCGCCCAGCGCGGCCTGACAACCACGCTGAACCTGGTCGGCAACGGCCTGGTCGGCAATATCCAGGCTCAGCTGTTCTCGCGTCTGGTCCATGCCGATCTCGGCCGGCTCCAAAAGACGCATTCAGGGCAATATCTGTCGTCCGTTCTCTATGACGCCGACCTGGTGCGCGAAGCGGCCTCCACCGGCCTGGTCAACTATATCCAGGCCGCCCTGATCGTGGCGGGCAGCCTCTACGCCATGTTCACCCTCGACTGGCCGATGACCCTGGCCGTCCTGCTCGCCGGGCCGGTGATCGGCGCCGTCATGTCGCGCTATCTCAAGCAAACGCGCAAGGCCGCCCAGGGCGCCATGGACGAGACCTCGTCGCTGTCGACCGCCATCATGGAAAGCCTGGATGGCATTCGCATCGTCAAGGTCGCTAACCAGGAAGCCTTCGAAGAAAACCGCGTCCGGACGGTCATCGACCGCCGCCAGGGCCACCTGGTCAAGGGTGCCAATGCCCGCTCCATGGCGGCGCCGGCAACCGAAGTCCTGACCGGCTTCCTTCTGGCCGGCCTCATCGCCTATGTCGGCTGGCGCGCCCAAGCGGGCGCCATGACCGCCGGCAGCTTCTTCGCCTTCCTGGTCGCCCTGTTGACCGCTGGCCAGGGCCTGCGGCAACTGGCCGGTTTGCAGGGCACGATCAGCGTCGGCATCACCGCTGCACGCCGGCTGTTTGCCGCCCTCGATATCGAGCCCGAAATCAACGACAAGGCCGGCATGGCCGACTTGCCGCGCGACTTCCAGACCATAACCTTCGACGCGGCAGGGTTCGCCTACGGCGACACGCCCGTGCTGCGCGACATCAGCTTTACAGCCTGGGCCGGGGCCAGCGTCGCCCTGGTCGGGCCGTCGGGCTCGGGTAAATCGACCCTGCTCAACCTGCTGCCGCGCTTTTTCGACCTGAGTGACGGCGATATCCGCTTCGACGGCCTCAGCCATCGTGACCTGTCGCTGACAAGCTTGCGCAGCCGCATTGCCCTGGTTACCCAGGATCCCTTCCTGTTCGATGACACCATTCGTGCCAATATTGCCTATGGCAATGGCAACCCCAGCGACGACGATATCCGCCGCGCCGCCCGCGACGCCGCCGCCGACGACTTCATCGAAGCCCTGCCCGACGGCTATGACACCCGCGCGGGTGAAGCCGGCTCACGCCTGTCGGGCGGCCAGAAGCAGCGCATCGCCATTGCCCGGGCCTTCCTGAAAGATGCGCCCCTGTTGTTGCTCGACGAGGCCACTTCGGCGCTCGACACCCAGTCCGAGGTCAAGGTCCAGGAGGCCCTGGAGCGCTTGATGAAGGGCCGGACGACCTTTGTCGTCGCCCATCGCCTGTCGACCGTGCGCCACGCCGATCAGATTCTGGTGCTGGACAAGGGCGAGATCGTCGAGCGCGGCACGCACGAAGCCCTGGTGAAGGCCGGTGGCCTCTATGCCGAACTGGCTGCCCATCAGTTCAGCGACACCCCGGCCCCCGAAACGGTGACCGCATCATGATCGACAAGAAACAAGTGACACAAAAGCTCTGGCTGCGCAGCCTGATCGCCGATGTGCTGATCGCCTATCTGCGTTTTTGCTATGCCACGACCAAATGGCAGGTCGAGGGCGATACCGAGATCAAACAGGTCTGGGCCTCAAAGCAGCCGGTGGTGCTGATGTTCTGGCACGAGCGCCTGCACCTGGGCCATGCCAGCTGGCCGACGGTCGACGCCCAGCCAGTGGCCGTCCTCAGCTCGCAATCCAAGTTCGGCGACGTCATTGCCAAGGTCAATACCGCCTTCGGCCGCCACTCAATCCGCGGTTCCAAGGCCAAGAAGTCCGACCCGTCCAAGAACAAGGGCGGCGCCCAGGCGTTTCGTGACCTGCTGCGCTGGCTCAAGAGCGGCAACTGCGCCGCCACCACCCCCGATGGCCCGCGCGGTCCACGCCGGGTGATGACCGAAGGCTCGCTGAAGATGTCGCAGGTGACCGGCGCTGTCATGGTGTGTCTCGGCCAATCCACCAGGAACCAGATCCGGCTCGACACCTGGGACCGGATGCGCATCCCCCTGCCCTTCTCACGCGGCGCCATGGTGTGGAAGGTGCTGCCGGCCATCCCTGCCGACATTGACGCCGACGCCTTTGAACGCCTGCGTCTCGACATCGAGAGCGAACTGAGTGCGGTCACCGACCGCGCCGACTCCCTGGTGGGCGCGTCGGCATGACGGTCCCGCTCAAGCTGTACCGGCACCTGATGGGGATCATGCATGGCTTCGCACCCGGCCTGCTCAAAAAACGCGCGGCCAGGGGCAAGGAAGACCCGCAACGCCTGACCGAGCGGCTGGGCCGGGCTGGCATGGCACGGCCGGATGGCCCGCTGGTCTGGTTCCATGGCGTCAGCGTCGGCGAAAGCGTGTCGGCCCTGCCGGTTATCACCCGTTTGCTGGCGGCGCGCCCCGACATCCAGGTCCTGGTGACGACAGCCACCACTACCTCAGCCGAAATCCTGGCAAATCGTCTCCCCGCCGGGGTGATCCATCACTTTGTCCCGATCGATACCCCCCAGGCCGTGACCGCCTTTCTCGACCACTGGCGCCCAAGTCTGGCCGTCTTCATCGAAAGCGATATCTGGCCGACATTATTGAGCGGGCTGTCGGCGCGGTCGATTGCCCACGCCCTGCTGAGTGCCCGCATCACCGAAAAAACCTTCCGCGGCTGGCAGGCCTTTCCGAAAACCATGAAGCGTCTGTTGTCCGGTTACAGCCTGGTCATGGCCCAGGACGGCCCCAGCGAAGACCGCCTGACGCGCATGGGCGCTACCGTCGGTGCCCGCGCCAATCTCAAGACCCTGGGCGAGGCCCTGCCGGTCAACGCAGCGACCCTGGCCGATATGCGGTCGGTCTTCGGCACGCGCCGGGTGATTGTCGCCGCCAGCACCCATTACGGTGAAGACTCGCTTATTTCCAAAATATTGGAACCGTATATCCGCGAAGGCGATCTGCTGGTCCTGGTGCCACGCCACCCGATCAAGGCTGGCGAGATCCAGCTCGACATCGAATCTTTGGGCCTGAGCGTCGCCCGACGCGCCCTCAAAGATCCGGTGACCGGGACCACCCAGGTTTACCTGGCTGATACCCTGGGCGAACTGGGCCTGTGGTTCAGCCTCGCCGATATCGTGGTGATGGGCGGCAGTTTCCTGACCGGTATCGGCGGCCACAACCCTTTGGAAGCCGCGCGCCTGGGCAAGAGCGTGATCACCGGCCCGGACATCAGCAACTGGGACGGCATTTTTGGCGATCTGATCGACGCCGGCGCGGCCTTCCGGGTCCAGGGCGTCCAGGAACTGGGCTTTATGGTCGGGCAACTGCGCGACCATCCGGAAGCGATCACCGCCGCCGACCAGGCCGCGCTCGACATCAGCCGCCGCGAAGCCGGCACCCTGGACACTGTCTGGCAGGCGCTGGAACCGCTACTTCCCGCTGACGTTAAGGGGAACCGCGAATGAACGCGAATGAACGCGAATATTCGCCGCCGAAGGCGGCCCTTAAGAGGGCATACTTTGCGATAAGTCGAAGTTTTATTCGCGTTCATTCGCGTTCATTCGCGGTTCCAAACCTTTTTCTCGGCCGAACCTGACGCATGGCGATCAAAACCCCCGACTGGTGGTACCGCAAAAACGCCCAGGGCGCGCCATGGTGGCGCCCGGCGCTATGGCCGCTGTCGCGCCTGTGGCTGGCGGTCAATGCCAGCAAAGCCTCAAACGCCAAACCCTACCGCTCGTCGCTCAAAGTCATCAGCATCGGCAATGTCACGCTCGGCGGTTCCGGCAAAACGCCCGTCGCCGACGAGATCCTGCGCCGGCTCAACACGGCCGTCGGCCTGTCGCGCGGCCATGGCGGCAGCCTCCCCGGGCCCGTCCTGGTCAACCCGCAAACCCATGACGCAGCCCAGGTCGGGGACGAGCCCCTGATGCTGGCGCAACGCCACACCTTCTGGATTGCCCGCGACCGTGCCGCAGCCCTGCGCGCCATCGAAGCCACCGACGCCACCACCGTCGTGGTCGACGATGCCCATCAAAACCTGACCATAGCCAAGGATGTTCATATCCTGGTGGTCGATGGCGACACGCGCGATGGCGCCTGGCCGTTCGGCGACGGCGGCATCTGCCCCTACGGCCCCCTGCGCGAGCCCCTGGCCCAGGGCCTGGCTCGCGCCGACCTGGTCGTCCTGTGGATGCCGGACGATTTCATACCCGCGCCCGACCTGCTGGCCCTGTTCGCGGACAAACCCGTCTTCGTCGCCCGCCTGACGGCGCAAAAACCGGCGATCGACGGCCCGCTCCTCGCCTTTGCCGGCATCGCCAAACCGTGGAAGTTCGAGGCGACCCTGCGCAATCTGGGCTGCGACCTTGCCGGAATGACGGCCTTCGGCGACCACGAGCCCTTCAGCGACGGCCAACTGGAGGCCTTGCAATCCGAAGCTTCGCGGTTGAACGCCCGACTGATCACCACAGAGAAGGATTGGATTCGGCTTAGTCCGTCCTGGCGGGATCAGGTCACCTACCTTCCCATCCGAGCCGGCTTCGAAGACGAATCCGGTTTTGCCGCCGTTGTAACACAACACCTGAGCGCTTGAATTCCTGATCTTGAGCCGATAGGCTTGCGGCAAAATGATAGTGTCGGGAGATGATTATGTTGCGTTTGATATTGGCCGCATTGATGGTGCTGGGCCTGTTGGCGGGCCCCGCCACGGCAGGCAGTTTCACACCCATCTCCGCCGAAGATCAGACCACCCGGATGGGCCGCGGCGTCAACATCATTGGCTACGATCCCTACTGGCAGGACGGCGGTAAAGGCAATTACGAAGACCGCCACTTCAAGGCCATCAAGGACGCCGGCTTCTCCACCGTCCGCGTCGTGCTGTTCACCTTCCCGCACATGGACGCCCAGAACCAGATCAGCGAAACCTGGCTCAAGAAACTCGACTGGGTCGTCGACACCGCGTTGAAACACGACCTCAACGTCATCCTCGACGAACATGATTTTACCGACTGCTCCAGGGACGCCGCCGTCTGCGAAACCAAGCTGACCGCCGTATGGCGCCAGATCGCCCCGCGCTACCAGGACCGCTCAAACCGCGTAATCTTCGAGATTCTCAACGAACCGCACGACAAGCTGGACGCCGCCACCTGGAACGCCCTGTTCCCGAAGGTACTCGCGGTCATTCGCGCCACCAACCCGCAGCGCAATGTCATCCTGGGCGGCACGCAATGGAACTCGCGCAACACCCTCAAGGACCTGAAGCTGCCGGACAATGACCTCCACCTGATCGCGACCTTCCACTACTACGATCCTTTCAACTTCACCCACCAGGGCGCGTCGTGGGCGCCACCGGAAATCACCGCTTTGAAAGGCCTGACCTGGGGTAGTGACGCCCAGCGGGCCCAGATCGACGCCGATTTCGACGCGGTCAAGGCCTGGTCGGACGCCAACAAGCGCCCGATCCTGCTGGGCGAGTTCGGCGCCTATGACAAGGCGCCCCTGGAAAGCCGTATCGTCTGGACGGACGCCGTCACCCGCGCCGCCGAGAAACGCGGCTTTGCCTGGACCTACTGGCAGTTTTCGAGCGACTTCATCGTCTGGGATTTCGCAAACGACGATTGGAATCGCCCCATCCTCGGCGCGCTCATTCCCGACTCGCCGGCCCTGTCGGGCAAGCCTTAATCTCATCCGGCCATTTCAACCGTCCGGGCCAGCACAGCGATGAACCCATCCAGCGGCGGCAGAAGCGTCTGATCGTCGCCAATAACGTCATGGACGGCGCATGCCAGGTTTAAAACCTCGGGCAGGCCCTACATCGCGCCTATTCCCATATGGAGAAACGCCCAGTGACGATAAATGACTCCGGCTGCTTTTCCAGACCCTTTTCGACCTTCGACATAGACCGTCCTTTGCAACCAGTCCCAAGACCCGTCCCAGGACTACACAGAAGACTGCAGGTAACGAAGAGTCAAATGCCGTCGCAAGGCGGGCCCAGCCGTAGGGTTACCGAATTTTTACCTTTAAGTTGGAAAGTCGGCAGGCGTTGTAAGTAATCGTCCAGCCTCACCTGTTCAGTACGAGTTTTGCAGGGTGTTTAGATAATTGAGATAGCCGCCCGATGTGTCTTCAGGTCGTTCCCCCTGAATCAACTTCGCAAGCTTTTTATAAGAAGTAGGCGCGAAGATGGCTATTTTTTGCGCGGAGAGCGCCTATCCCTTGATTTTTCTACAAGGAGTTAATTATTGGATAGAGAAACAGACGTATTCAAGATGTCGTCAAAACGAATAATGTCGATTTGGCATTTCGTCAAAAGTACATCCGCTAGCTCCGCGATTATATACGCACTAAGCGCACCTATTGTAATTGCTGCCGTCGGGGTTGCTATAGACTTATCTAACTCTCTGAACCGAAAATTTGATATACAGCAAGCGCTGGATGCAGCGGTTCTGGCTGCTGCGGGAAATACTGGTACAGATGCGGCTAAGCTTGGCGCCGCAAAGTCGAGTTTTTCTTCCAATACCAAAGTAGCAAAATACAAAATCGCGTCACCGACCTTTACACATGATGCGTCAAACATGCGCGTGGATGGAAGCGTAATAATTGAGCCATCAAGCTTCTTTTTATCCCTTCTCGACATCAAAGAAAACGATATAAATGTGGAATCGTCGGCAGCCTATTTCGACGTTCCCGTGATCCCTTGCATCCTAGCTCTTGATCCTTTATCTGCTAGCTCACTTACACTCAACAATAAAAGAGGCCCGCTATTGTATAGTGGTCCTGGATTTTCCGCTACCAAATGTAGCGTTCACGTTAATTCAAGTTCCGCTCTTGCTATAAAAGTGAAGGAAAGTTCCGGCTATGCCTTTCAACGAGTTTGCAATTTTGGGGGCGTAACAGGGCTGTCGGCCACGTTGACCCCTGCTCCAGACGCCAAATGCAAAGAGAGAGTGCCTGATCCATTTGTAGATAAGAAATTTCCTCTAGTATCTGGCATTTGTACTACGCCTTCTTTCGTCTCCTCTGGCGGCGAATTGAAAGCCAAACCAGGTAGATACTGCAAAGGATTTAGCGTCAGTTCCTCTATGCGCTTAAAGCTAGAACCGGGCGTATACTTTGTGGAGGGGGGTGGAGTTTCATTGACCTCCTCGGCTGGAATAGACGCGCAAGGCGTTACAATTATTATGCAGCCGGGTGCCGGTCCTGTATCTATATTGTCGGCTGGTTTAATGACATTGACAGCGCCAACTAATGGAGAAACAGAAAATTTTCTGCTAATCGATAGGTCAGGCTCTCGCAATAGTCACGTAATAAAATCAAGTTTAAGAGACGGATCGAAGAGTAACGTAGACGGGATAATATATGCTCCGCAGGACGACGTTTTAATGTGGTGGGAACGAGTGGGTACTGGTTCTGGAGAGCAACCCCTCTATTGGAAAAATTTCGGTATTGTCGCAAACAAGATAGACCTTCACGGCTATAATCAGATATTTGTAGAGCCAAATAAGTATGCCAAAAGCAGCGGGGCAGCGTCCGCTCGCGGAGCGCGACTTATTCAGTAGTACTTGTATTGTGAGAGCTTCGCGTAACGGCTCATCACTCGCATCGGCTCAATTTTCGGTATTTTTTTGGCGCTCCGCCTGGCCCATACCGAATCTCCATAAATCAACCCAAGCAAGGTCGCCTGTTGTACTTGATTATGGAACCCGCCCCCTCAAAGGGGTCACACTCGATTACGGCGCCGGTATCGAACCCTATCGGCCGCCAATGTCTACCTCGAATTACGGTGACAGCCTATTAAGTGCAGAATTTCCAACAACCACAACACTGTCCGACACGCCTTCACGCGCCCCCCTCGTCACCGCTCGGTGCCTCATGGCGCCCGCGCGTGTCATCGTCAAATTCCCCAGGCGGCGGTGTCTGGTCAGGTTGGATGTACTTAACAACCGGGATCGAACAGGGTTCATCCACCGCCGCGGCGCGGCGCTTCGATGACCCCGCCCACGTCCGCAATATGGCTTTTGCCGCCCCCAGCCGCACGCGCTCCGAGCCATAGTCCATCAGACGCGCCAAAGCCTTCACCGCCCGCGCGCCATAATCCGGCTCGGACGTCGGCCGTTTAGCACCAGACCGGGACATCGGCAGCGCCTCTGGTGCCATGCTTCGCTTGCCTGTCGATTTGGCCAGCCATCGCGTTCGCGCCGACCGCGTCCGCTGCATATGCGTCTCCTCATTGAAACCCGAAAGGCTCAGCTTGTTCGCCTGGGCGGTCAGGGTGTCCGCGGTTTTTATGGACGCTTTACTAATTGCAGAATTAATTTCTGACGTAGACTATGGCGATCACAAAGAGATTGCGGAACGTGCGGGCTTGGTTACGATAGGGGCCAGAAATCAGGGGGAGTACATGGTCAAACCATCCGGCACTAAAAATGGAAAATCAGCAATCGCTGTGTTGCTGGAAGCCGTTGCGCCCCTGTCGCCTGTGGATGAAAGCCAGTCGCAAGCCGTTTTCAACCTGCGACAAGCCGTCTACACCGGTGGGCCAGGCGACGACACCTATGTCGGAGGAACTGAGAGCGACGATCTTAGCGGTGAAGACGGCAATGATAGCCTCTCCGGAGGTGACGGCAGAGATAGCCTCAGCGGCGGAGCCGGTGCCGATACCCTGCTGGGAGAGGCTGGTCAGGATGAAATTTATGGCGGTGCCGGGAATGATTCTCTCAATGGCGGATATGGTGCCGACTATGTCTACGCTGGTGATGGTGATGATGTAATCGGCGAAATCACAGGCTACGCTTGGGGTGGAGCCGGAAACGATTCCATTTCCGGGGGACATTTCTGGCAATATTACGACGGCGAAGCCGGCAACGATTCGATAAGTGGCGGTTCGGGAAACGGTACCCTCATCGGTGGTGAAGGGGATGACTTTGTTTCCGGCGGAACCGCCAACGATTTCCTGATGGGCGGCGCCGGCAACGACACACTTTATGGCCAAGGCGGTAATGCCGATATTGTCAGCTATGCCGATGCTGCAAGCGGAGTCACTGTCAATCTGTCAAATTCCCTGGCTCAGAATACGGTTGGCTCCGGAACGGACATTGTTTTCCAGATCGAACAGATTATCGGGTCAGCCTTCGGTGATTCCCTCAGCGGCAGCAGTGCAGCCAACCGGTTCGACGGGGGACTGGGCAATGACACACTCACCGGTCGGAAAGGTAATGACAGCTACGTCGTCGACAGCGCGGGTGACGTTGTCATCGAGGTGGCAGATGGCGGCGGCGACCTGGTCGAATCAGCCATAAGCTTCATCCTGACACCACACTTGGAGCACCTGTTACTCACCGGAGATTCCGATCTGGAGGCCACGGGCAATAGCGCAAACAACAACCTTACGGGAAACGCTGGCGACAACCGACTGATCGGGCTTGACGGAAATGACCGGCTCGATGGTGCTGGCGGCGCTGATACCCTGACAGGCGGCCTCGGTGATGACACTTACGTGTACGATGTCGCCGATGACGTGCTGATCGAGCTTCCCGGAGAGGGAAAGGATACGGTGATTGTGTCCTACAGCCATGTCCTTGAAGACGCTTTCGAAGGCTTGACGCTTTCGGGAGTGGCCAACTTAGACGGCTCAGGGAACGCGTTGAACAACAGTCTGGACGGTAATTCAGGTGCCAATAAACTGTCCGGTGAGGATGGAAACGACATCATTTTCGGACGAGATGGGAATGATACGCTCCACGGGGGCAGCGGCAATGATACGCTTTACGGCGATTATGTAAGCTCATTATCAAACCTTGGCGGGTCTGATGTTATCTATGGTGATGACGGCGACGACTCCGTGTTCGGCGGCAAATTCGACACGGTCTATGGCGGTCAAGGCAATGACTTCGTTTTCGCGGGCGGTAACCTTTATGGGGAAGACGGAAACGACCGGCTGACTTCGTTCGGTTCGAGCTCCGGAGTCCCGTTTTTCCCCACCTATACCTATGTGTCGGGTGGCGAAGGCAACGACACCCTCAGTGTCGAGTTCTATGTCAACGATGGCAGTGTAATTCTAGATGGCAATGCTGGCGCCGACATGCTGACGGGCGGCGGTGGCGGTGACCAGATGCTTGGGGGTGCCGGTGACGACTCTATCGTGGGCAACGACGGGGCTGATTGGCTGACGGGAGGTGCAGGCGACGATATCATCGATGCCGGATTTGGCAATGATTCCGTCGAAGGTGGCGATGGCCACGATGCAATGGCGGGCGGTGCCGGCAATGACAGCTTCACAGTCGAGTCGCTTGGTGATCAGGTCGTGGAGAGTGCAGGACGCGGGACGGACCAGATCTCGTCCAATATCAGCCTAACGCTGTTCGCAAACGTTGAAAACTTGATCCTGCTGGGAAGCGAAGATCTGAACGGCGGCGGTAACAACCTTGGCAACGCCATTAAAGGTAATGACGGAGATAATCTTATCGACGGTAGCGGTGGCAGCGACACGCTTACTGGTCGGCTCGGTGATGACACCTACGTCGTTGACGCTACTGGAGACAAAATCATCGAAGCCGAGGAAGCAGGATATGATGTGGTCCGTGCTTCTGTCAGCTTTAGCTTGACCGCCTATGTTGAAAATCTGGAGCTAACTGGCACGGCGGCCATCAGCGGGACTGGCAACGTCCATAACAACGGCCTGCGCGGGAACTCCGCAGGCAATGTTCTGGACGGTGGCGCTGGTACCGACACCCTTATCGGCGGGGTTGGCGATGATACCTATCATATCGACTCGTCAGGTGATCTTGTCATAGAACTGGCCGGGGAAGGGCGGGATCTGGTTTACGCTTCGATAAGCTATTCGCTGGCCAACCGCGTTGTCGAAGACCTGTTTCTGACGGGATCTGCAGACATTGATGCGACAGGCAACACCCTCGGAAACCGTTTGACAGGTAACTCGGGCCATAATCTCCTGGCGGCGGGGGGGGGCAAAGACGTACTTTCAGGTGGGGCTGGCGCAGACACTCTGGCAGGGGGCGCCGGCGATGACACTTACTCTGTCGATGATGCCGACGATGTGGTCGTGGAAGTCGCCGGCGAAGGCCATGATCATGTCCTTTCGGATGTAAATTTTGAGCTGACTGGACTCCAAGTTGAAGTCCTGACTCTCGGCGGCAGCGACTCCATAGACGGTAGCGGAAACAGTCTCGCCAACCTGTTGACAGGTAATGGCAATAGCAACCATTTGATGGGGTGGGCCGGCCATGATCGCCTGGACGGCGGGCAGGGTGCAGACCGGTTAATGGGCGGGACAGGTAATGATACCTATGTTGTCGACCTACCCGAAGATCAAATTGTGGAAGACGCAGGAGGCGGGCGTGATCTGGTTGAATCTTCCATAAGCTTCCTTCTGGGTGGCTTTGTCGAGGATCTGACTCTCACGGGTACTGCTAGTATTGACGCGACGGGCAACGGTATCGGGAACGTAATTGTTGGAAATAATGGCAACAACGTGTTGAATGGCGGGGGTGGGTGGGATCGATTGACGGGAGGTCTTGGTGCGGACCTGTTTCTGTTCGCTAAAGCCAGTGGACGGGATATCATCGTCGATTTCAACGCTGAGCAGAACGACAAGATCGACATTCATGCTTATACTAACGGCGTATCTGAAGGAAGCTGGGTCGTTCAGGCGGGAGGTGACGTGGTAATCAATCTGGGTAGGGGGCACAGAATCACTGTGTTGGACGCTGATAGGATCGATATTCTTGATCACATCGTATGGTGATCCCGAACTAAAACCTACCCCGCGCAGCCTTCACTTGCCGGAACGTCCACCGATTTCAGCAGTTTTCGTGTTGCACTTGATTATGCCCCCCCCCTCAACTAAACAAATAGGTCAGACTCGATTACGGCGCCGGTATCGAACCCTATCGGCCGCCGATGTCTAGGATGCGATGACAGCCTATGCCAACAACCCCAACCTTGTCCGACACGCCTTCACGAGCCACCCTCGTCAACGCTCGGGGCCTGACACCGCCCCCACGTGTCATCGTCAAATTCCCCAGGCGGCGGTGTCTGGCCAGGTTGGATGTACTTAACAACCGGGATCGTACAGGGTTCATCCACTACCGCGGCGCGGCGCTTCGATGCCCCCGCCCACGTCCGCAATATGGCTTTTGCCGCCCCCAGCCGCACGCGCTCCGAGCCATAGTCCATCAGACGCGCCAAAGCCTTCATTGCCCGCACGCCATACTCCGGCTCAGAGGTCGGCCGTTTCGCACCCGACCGCGACATCGGCAGCGCCTCTGGTGCCATGCTTCGCTTGCCTGTCGATTTGGCCAGCCATCGCGTTCGCGCCGGCCGTGTCCGCAGCATATCCGTCCCCTCATTGAAACCCGAATGGCTCAGCTTATTCGCCTGAGCGGTCAGGGTGTCCGGCGCGCGCCCGCACGACCGGTCCTGCCTACGTCGTCTTGTCCACCAAAAGGCGCTTGCCGCTCAGACGGAGCCATAACCGAGTTGCAAAATAGCTTTCGCCGCCGCTACCCGCACCGGCTCAGAACCGTGCTTCATCAGACGGACCAGAACGTCCACGGCGCGCGCGCCATAGTCCGGAGCCGGTGCCGGCAGCCTGGCACCGTACCGCGAACTCGGCAAGCCCTCCGCCGCCTCGCCGCCCGTCCGCGCGGACCTGGCGACCAGCCAGATTCGTACCCGCTTCTTGCGCTGTATCATTGTCCAATCGCCCCTCTCAAAATGAAAAGGGGCGGCCTTATCTAATTCGACCGGAACATCAAGGCGGTCAGAACAAAAACTTCGCGTCTTCGCGCCTTCGCGTGAGACTTTTCCTGCCTCACCGGCTGAGACCGCCATGACAAGAGAATTTCACGCGAAGGCGCGAAGACGCGAAGAAGAAACCGGGGCGCCTGGAGCGCATCCCAAGACGTGTAACGCACCGCTCGGGCGTTCCCGCTGTTGGATTAAGATGGGCGTAAAAACAAAAGCTTAGAGTGAGATGGCGACACCACCTAAAGTCATCCCGCTCTAAAGCGCGCGCCACGCGATATCTGTCCGACAGAACCCGCGCCAGGCTCGGTACAACGGCACCCCTGACAATTGCCCCTCAACTGCCCCCCAAAACTGGCCCCAAAAACTAACCCCTGCTGAACCGGATGTCGCTCGGATCAAAGACCCAACCGGCAGGACTTTCGGGTCACGCTTGGTGGATTATGTTTCAGTCATGCGCGGGTAAACCGCACTTACCCGGCATGACAATATGGTGTAGGCGTCGTCCAGGCGACGGACAGAGCGACAGGCGGTGCACGTGACAGTAAGCGAAGGATCACCCGAGCCGTTGGGCGTCCGCTTGAGCGCGGCCGGGGTCAATGTCGCGGTCTTCTCAGCCCACGCCAGCCATATCGAAATCTGCTTTTTTGACGACCTCGATGGTGAACACCGCATAACCTTGCCAGGGCGAACCGGCTCCGTGTTTCACGGTCACATCTCAGGGATCACGGCCGGCACACGCTACGGTTTACGGGCCCACGGCCCGTTTGTTCCCAGGTCCGGCCATCGTTTCAATGCCAACAAGCTGCTGCTGGATCCGTTTGCCCTGCAACTCGATCGCGCTATCGTGCCCCACCCGTCGCTCTTCGGCTATCGTGGTGACGATCCGCAAGACGGGAACAGTTTCGACGATCGCGACAGCGCGGTCTTCATGGCCAAGGCCGTTGTCGTCAAGCCGGAACTCGCCACCACGACCGATTTTCGCGTCCCCGCTGCCGATACCGTCATCTACGAACTGCACGTTCGCGGCTTTACCAAAGCCATGCCTGACGTGCCCGAAGACCTGCGCGGCACGTTTGCCGGCCTGGCCCATCCGGCAGCGATCGGCCATCTGAAGGCCCTGGGCGTGACCTCGGTTGAATTGTTGCCGACGGCGGCGTGGTCAGACGAACCGCATTTGACCCGCCTGGCCTTAAGTAACTACTGGGGCTACAATTCCGTTGGCTTTTTTGCGCCCGATCCGCGCCTGGCGCCCGGTGGCTGGTCCGAAGTCGCGGCCGCCGTTGCCGCCCTCGCCCACGCCGGCATCGAAACCATTCTTGATGTTGTATATAATCACAGCGGCGAGGGCGACAGGCTGGGGCCGACCCTCAGTTTGCGCGGGCTTGACAATGCCAGCTACTATCGCCTGCAACCCGATGATCCATCAGACTATGTCAATGATGCCGGCACCGGCAATGTCCTGGCGCTCGACCGCGCACCGGGTATTCGGCTGGTCATGGACTCCCTGCGGGCCTGGCGGCTTTATGGCGGCGTCGCCGGCTTTCGTTTCGATCTGGCGACGGTGCTTGGCCGCCGCGATGACGGCTTTGATGCCACGGCCCCTCTCCTCACCGCCATCGCCCAGGATCCCGTCTTGCGCGAATTGAAACTGATCGCCGAACCGTGGGACTGCGGGCCGGGTGGTTACCAGTTGGGCGCCTTTCCCCCGGGATGGATCGAATGGAACGACCGCTTCCGCAAGAGCGTGCGCGGCTTCTGGCGCGGTGACGACGTGTCGCTGGGCGAACTGGCGCGGCGCCTATGCGGCTCCGAGGATGTTTTCCAGGGGCGACGACCTTCACGCAGCCTCAATTTTATCACGGCCCACGACGGCTTCACGCTGGCCGATCTCGTCAGCTACGACCGCAAACACAACGAAGCCAACGGAGAAGATAACCGTGATGGCAGCGATGATAACTCGTCGTGGAACCACGGCGTCGAAGGCCCGTCATCTGACCCTGCCGTCCTGGCGGCCCGCGCCCGGGAGCAGCGCAATCTGCTGGCGACCCTTTTGCTGGCCCGCGGCACCCCGATGCTGTCCATGGGCGCCGAGTTCGGTCAAACTCAGCACGGCAATAACAATGCCTACGCCCAGGACAATGCCCTGAGCTGGCTGGACTGGTCACACGTCGATAAAAATCTACTAGCTTTCTGCACGCGACTCCTGGCGATCCGCCGATCGCACCCGGCCCTGACGACCGACCGTTTTCTGACCGGGGAAGCCGCAGGCCTGTATCCCGACGTTCAGTGGTTTACGGCAGACCAACACGCGCTGTCGCCGCAGGCTTGGGACGACGGCCAGGGCCAAACCCTGGTCATGGTGCTGACGCATGAGCGCAATCCGATAGAGTGGGTGCACCCCACGGGCGTCCCCGTTTTCGGGAAAATTGCGCGGCAAAACAACCCCTTGGAGCGGGGCGTTGAGTCCGGCAAAACACACCCCGATCCAGGCCCCGATCCAGGTTATGATCGCGTCCTTGTCGCCATCCATCGCGGTCTGGAAAGCCTGGACGTCGTCATGCCGCAACCCCGAGATGGCCACGCCTGGCACATACTGGCCGATACCGCCGATGACCACCGCAGCGGCCGCGCCCTGGGGGCCCTCACCATCGCCGCGCGTTCGGTTGTCGTGCTCACTGAAGTCCCACATCCGGCCGCCAAAAAGCATGGCGTCGACCAAAAGGCCCTGACCCGATTGGCCGACGCCGCCGGCATCGAGCGCGACTGGTGGAGCCTGGACGGCCAGCGCACGGAGGTCTCGCCGGAAACCCAGATCCACCTTCTGACAGCCATGGGCTTGCCGTGCGACAGCACGCACCAGGCGCTTGAATCGCTCTACCATTTGGCCGAGGACCATGATCGACGGCCCCTGCCCTACGCCCTGGTGGCGGCAGAAAACCAGACATTGGTGCTTTGCGTCACAACGCCCTCCGAAGCCGCCCCCCTGTCGACCTGGCTGGATATCACCGGAGACAGCGGCACACATCATCGCGTGCGTGTCGTCAGTGGCGACGCAGAGGTAACCGTCGGTCGCGACGGTCGCCGGGCACGCGCCTGTAAAGTCGTCTTGCCCGCACTGGCGCCGGGTCGCTATTCCATCCGGCGCGACGACCAGCCCGACCTGGCCTGCGCCGTAACCATCACGCCGAAAACCGGCTTCGCACCCGCTCTCGTCGAGAACGGCGGCCTCGCCTTCGGCCTCACATCGCAGATTTACAGCCTGACACGCGCCGGCGATCAGGGAATTGGCGATTTTACCACGCTGGGGCGAATGGCCAGCGCGGCAGGACGCGCCGGCGCGGCCATGCTGGCCATCAACCCGCTCCACGCCCTGTTTGAACACGACCGCGACCGCGCCAGCCCCTATTATCCCTCAGATCGCCGATTTCTCGACCCCATCTATCTCGATGTCCCGGGCGTGCCCCCCGGCGACCCGCAACGCGCCGTGATCGACTATCCTGGCGTCTGGGCGCAGAAATCGAGCACCCTCGAAGCCCTGTTTATCCGCGATTGCGCCAACCGGGACTTCCTCGACTTTGTCGCCAATGAAGGCCCGGCCCTGCAGGCCTTTGCCACCTTCCAGGCCCTGAGCGATGCCATGCCAGGCCTGCCCTGGCAGCGGTGGTCGTCGCCCATGCCAGTCCCCGATCCGCAGCGCGTCCTGTATCACCAGTTTTTGCAATGGTTATGCGAGGCCGCCTTTGCCGGCGCGGCCCGTGACGCCGCCAACCTGCCGATGGGTCTTTGCCGCGATCTCGCTGTCGGATCGGCGCCCGACGGCGCGGAAATCTGGGCCATGGGCGCCATGATCGCCGCCGGCGTGTCCATTGGTGCCCCGCCCGACGCCTTTAGTCCGTCAGGCCAGGTCTGGGGTCTGCCACCGTACATTCCCCTGAAACTGACAGCCGACGGTTATCGCGGCCTGGGTGATCTGTATCGCGCCAATATGCGTCACGCTGGCGCCCTGCGCGTTGACCATGCCATGGGCCTGACGCGGCAGTTCTGGGTGCCGGACGGCGCCGATGGCAGCGCGGGCGCCTATGTCCGCTTCCCGTTTGCAGACATTTTGGGCCAGCTCAAACTGGAGAGCCAGCGCGCGCGATGCCTGATCATCGGCGAGGATCTCGGCACGGTGCCCGACGGCTTCCGCGAAACCCTGGCCGCCGCCAAGGTGCTAAGCTATCGCGTCCTGCCGTTTGAGCGCAGCGACGCCGGGTTCAAGCCACCGGCCGACTACCCGTCCCTTAGCTTCGCCTGCGTCTCGACCCACGACCTGCCCCCTCTGGAGGGCTGGTGGCAGGGCGTTGACATCTCGGAACGCGCCAGCCTTGGCTTTTTCAGCCCGCGCGACGCCGAGCAGGCCCGAGCCGACCGCGAGCACGAAAAAACTGCCTTGCTAAACGCCCTCGCCGACGCCAGCCTGATGGATGCCAGCCTGATGGATGAACTTGCTGCCTCTGAAGCCCTTGGGACAGACCTGGCCGTTGCAATCCACGCCTATATTGCCCGCACGCCGGCTGTTTTGGCCATGCTCCAGGTTGAAGACCTGGCCGGCGAAGTCAGCGCCGTGAACCTGCCCGGCACAAATTTCGAGCGGCCAAACTGGCGGCGCTGCCTCGGCCCTGCTGTCGACGATCTGTTGGACGGCGACCGCGCCCAGGCCATACTTGCCACCGTCCGCCGTCTGCGCCCGCAAGACAAAACACTTGATTGTGCAGTGCAACAATGCAATACCGACCCGCGAAATTCTTGACCCGTCGCGGGTTGGCAAACGCGATGGCGTACGTTTCTTGAGCGCCCGGGCTTGTGCGAGGCGCCATCGGGGCCGCCCGTGCGGCGGCGTTTGAGCAATAATCTCAGCCCGCGATAACCTTGACTCATCGCGGGTTGGCAAGCGCGACTGCGCGTCCGAGCTTTTGCGAGGAGCCACGCGGCGTTTGAGCTGAAAAAGTGCTTAACCCAAGCGTCATCCTTTATGACGCCTGGGACAAGCTAATGCCGACTTGCAGAGGTGACCCATGTCCGTATCCAAAGGCCCGCTCGAAATCGCGCTCGAAGCCGAAGCCCCGATCGATCTTGCCGACCGCATTATTGACGCGCTGCGCTACCGCATCGGCAAGGATCGCCAGGCGGCAAGACCCCACGACTGGCTGGCCGCCACAGTTCTTACAGTGCGCGACCGTGTCATCGACAAGTGGATGGCATCGACACGCAATGCCCACGCCTCCGGCGCCAAGCGCGTGTATTACTTGTCGCTCGAATTCCTCATCGGCCGCCTGCTGCGCGATGCCCTGTCGAATCTGGGCGTCATGGAGGAGGTCCGTGCGGCTCTGTCCTCGCTCGACGTCGATCTCGAAATCATCCGCGAGATTGAACCCGACGCCGCCCTCGGCAATGGCGGCCTGGGCCGTCTCGCAGCCTGTTTTATGGAAAGCCTCGCCTCACTTGATTTGCCAGCTTACGGCTACGGCATTCGCTACGTCAACGGCATGTTCCGCCAGCGCATCGACGACGGCTGGCAGGTCGAACTGCCAGAAACCTGGCTGGAATACGGCAATCCGTGGGAGTTCGAACGCCGCGAAAGCGCCTATCATGTTGGCTTCGGTGGCGAGGTCATCGCCGATGAGGCCGCCCTTGCGAAATGGGTTCCCGGCGAGCAGGTCATTGCCATGGCGGTCGATACACCGGTCGTCGGCTATGGCGGCAAGCGCGTCAACACGTTGCGCCTCTGGAATGCCCATGCGATCGATCCGATCCGTCTCGACGCTTTCAATGCCGGCGATCACATCGGCGCCCTGGCCGGCAAAAACCGCGCCGAGAGCCTGACGCGCGTCCTGTATCCCGCCGATTCGTCGTCAGCCGGCCAGGAACTACGCCTGCGCCAGGAATACTTCTTTTCGTCGGCTTCGCTACAGGACATCCTGCGCCGCCATATCCAGTATTTCGGCGATATCCGAACCCTGCCGGACAAGGCCGCGATTCAACTCAACGACACCCACCCGGCCGTATCGGTCGCCGAAATGATGCGCCTGCTGATCGACGTTCACAACCTGGGCTTCGAAGAGGCGTGGAAGATCACCGTGGCCACGTTTGGTTACACCAACCACACCCTGCTGCCCGAAGCGCTGGAAAGCTGGCCCCTGGCTCTGTTCGAACGCCTGCTGCCGCGCCATACCCAGCTCATCTACGCCATCAACGCCAACGTCCTGAAGGCGGCGCGCAAGGTCCGTCCCGACGATGACGCCTTTGTTGCCGCCATCTCGCTGATCGACGAGCGTGGCGACCGCCGCGTCCGCATGGCCAACCTGGCCTTTGCCGGGTCCCACAGCGTCAATGGCGTCGCGGCCCTGCATACCCAGTTGATGAAGGAAACGGTTTTCGCCGACCTCAACACGCTCTACCCCAACCGTATCAACAACAAAACCAACGGCATCACCCCGCGGCGCTGGCTGCAGCAGTGCAATCCACGCCTGACCTCCCTGATCAGGGAAGCCATCGGTGACAGCTTCCTCGCCAGGGCGGAAAACCTGACGGACCTTGACGCCTTTGCCAGCGACGCGGCCTTTCAAGAGAAGTTTGCCGCCGTCAAGCGTCACAACAAGGTCGACCTGAGCGAATACCTGCGCCGCACGCTTGGCATTAAAACCGACCCCGACGCCATGTTCGACGTCCAGATCAAGCGTATTCACGAATACAAGCGCCAATTGCTCAACATCCTCGAGACCGTGGCACTCTACAATCAGATACGCCTCCATCCCGAGCGCGACTGGACGCCCCGGGTCAAGATCTTTGCCGGCAAGGCCGCGTCCAGCTATCACCGCGCCAAGCAGATCATCAAGCTGGCCAACGACGTTGCCCGCCGCATTAATGCCGATCCGGCGGTTGGAAGCCTGCTCAAGGTTGCCTTCATTCCGAACTACAATGTCTCGCTGGCCGAGCTGATCGTACCGGCCGCTGACCTGTCCGAACAGATCTCGACGGCGGGTCTCGAAGCGTCCGGCACGGGCAATATGAAGTTCGCGCTCAACGGCGCCCTGACGATCGGCACGCTGGACGGCGCCAATATCGAAATCCGCGACCGCGTCGGCGACGACAATATCTTCATCTTCGGCATGACGGCCGACCAGGTCGCTGCCCGCCGCGCCGAAGGCTACGATCCGGCCGCCGCCATCAACGCCTCACCCGAACTGGCCCAGGCACTGGCCAATATCGGCTCAGGCGTCTTCGCCCCCGATGATCCGGCACGTTACACCGACCTCGTCCACGATCTTTTCCATTCCGACTGGTTCATGGTGGCCGCCGATTTTGACGCCTATGAGAGAACCCAGCGCCGAATCGACAAGGTCTTTCAACATTCCGCGATCTGGACGGAAAAGGCTGTTCATAATACTGCCAATATGGGATGGTTTTCGTCAGACCGCACCATACAACAATATGCGGCTGATATCTGGGGAATGATTTGACGCTAAGCCGCAGCGAGATTGACGCGCTGATCGCCGGAAATTACGACGACCCCTTCCGCTTGCTGGGCCTTCACAGCCTTGCGGAGCACCTTGTTGCGCGTGTCATTGTACCCGGCGCGCAGACGCTGGAAGCGTTTACAGCCGACGGCACGTCACTGGGTTTTCTGACGCGCCTCGACGACCGCGGTTTTTTCGAAGGCCCGGTGCAGCTGCGCTGCGTGCAGCCCATGACCTACCGGGCGCAGGGCGGTGGGGCGGAATGGTTGACGACCGATCCCTATAGTTTCGGCCCGGTTCTTGGTCCGGTTGACGACTATCTGATGAATGAGGGTAATCACCGCCGCCTCTTCGACAGCATGGGCGCCCACCTGATCGAGCACCAGGGCGTCAGCGGCATGCATTTCGCCGTCTGGGCGCCCAATGCCAAACGCGTATCCGTCGTCGGCGATTTCAACGATTGGGACGGCCGCCGGCACGTTATGCGCCGACGCAACGATACCGGCGTCTGGGAAATCTTTCTGCCCCATATCGGCGAAGGCCGCCTCTACAAGTTTGAAATCGTCGGCGCCGATGGCAATCTCCTGCCACAAAAGGCGGATCCCCTGGCCTTCCGTTCGCAGTTCCGCCCGGCCACCGCCTCGGTGACAACCCGGCCCTGCGACCATGACTGGGGCGATGCCGAGCACACAGCCTACTGGTCGAAGGCCGATCCGCGTATCCAGCCGATCAGCCTGTACGAAGTCCATGCCGGATCGTGGCAAAAGCCGTATGAGGAGGGTTTCTACAGCTGGGATGAGCTGGCCGCGCGTCTTATCCCCTATGTCGTCGACATGGGCTTCACGCACATCGAATTCATGCCGGTAAGCGAGCATCCGCTCGATGCCAGCTGGGGCTATCAGACCATTGGCCTGTTTGCCCCAAGTGCCCGTTTCGGCGAGCCCGAAGGCTTTGCCCGCTTCGTCGACGGCGCCCATCGCGCCGGCCTGGGTGTCCTGCTGGACTGGGTGCCGGCCCATTTCCCGGCCGACGCCTACGGCCTGGCGCGCTTTGACGGAACCTGCCTCTACGAACACGAGGACCCGAGGCTGGGATACCACCCGGACTGGACGACCTATATCTACAATTTCGGCCGCCGCGAGGTCCAGGCCTTCCTCGTCAACAACGCCCTGTACTGGGCCAGTCATTACCACGTTGACGGCCTGAGGGTCGACGCCGTCGCCTCCATGCTCTACCGCGACTATTCGCGCAAGGAAGGCGAATGGATCCCCAATGCCGACGGCGGCCGCGAAAACTGGGAAGCCGTCGAATTCCTGCGCCGCTTTAATGCAGAACTGAACGCCGCCCATCCTGGTGTCTTTACCGTTGCCGAAGAGTCAACCTCGTGGCCGGGCGTGTCGCACCCCGTCGCCGACAAGGGTCTGGGGTTCGATTTCAAGTGGAACATGGGGTTCATGAACGACACCCTGCGTTACATGGCGCGCGACCCTATCTATCGCAGCCACCATTATAACGAGATCACCTTTGGCCTGACCTACGCCTTCAGTGAAAATTTCGTCCTGCCGATCAGTCACGACGAAGTCGTCCACGGCAAGGGCACACTGCTCACCAAAATGCCGGGCGACGACTGGCAGAAATTCGCCAATCTGCGCGCCTATTACGGTCTGATGTGGGGCTATCCCGGCAAGAAGCTGTTGTTCATGGGTCAGGAATTCGCCCAGCGCCGCGAATGGAGCGAGGCGCGCAGCCTGGACTGGGAGTTGCTCGACGCCCCGGCGCACGCCGGCGTGCGCCGGCTGGTCCGTGACCTCAACATCGCCTATCGCACCAAAAAAGCCTTGCACGAGCGCGACTGCCGCAGCGACGGCTTCGATTGGGCCGTTGTCGATGACGCCCCCAACAGCGTCTTCGCCTGGGTGCGCTGGAGTGACGATGGCCGGCCGGTGGCGGTCGCCGTCAATATGAGCGGAGTCATGCTGAGCGGTTACCGGCTGCCCCTGCCGTTCGACGGTGTCTGGCGCGAAATCATCAATACCGATTCCGAGATCTACGGCGGCAGTGGCGGCGGTAACATGGGTCAGGCCAGGGCGACAGACGGCGCAGCCTTGATCACCCTGCCGGCCCTGTCGACACTGATGTTTGAATACGACCCGGGAAACCCGGGCGGATAAAAGGGAGAGAGCAATATGTTACCCGTGAATTCGAGGCCCCTGGCCCGCGATACAATGGCCTATGTCCTGGCCGGTGGCCGCGGCAGCCGCCTTAATGAATTGACCGATATCCGCGCCAAGCCGGCGGTCTACTTCGGCGGCAAGTCGCGCATTATCGACTTTGCCCTGTCGAACGCGCTCAATTCCGGCATCCGCCGTATCGGCGTAGCCACCCAGTACAAGGCCCACAGCCTCATCCGCCACCTGCAGAAGGCCTGGAATTTTTTCCGCCAGGAACGCAATGAAAGCTTCGACATCCTGCCGGCGTCGCAGCGCGTTTCGGAGACGCAATGGTATGACGGGACAGCCGACGCCGTCTTCCAGAATATCGACATCATCGAAAGCTATGCGCCGGAATACATGTTGATCCTGGCCGGCGATCATATTTACAAGATGGATTATGAGCAGATGCTGCGCCAGCATGCCGACAGCGGCGCTGACGTTACCATTGCCTGCATGGAAGTCCCGCGGCTCAGCGCTTCGGGCTTCGGCTGCATGGCCGTCGATACGACAGGCACCATCACCGCCTTTGTCGAAAAGCCGGCCGATCCCCCTGCCATGCCGGGCAAGCCCGACATAGCCCTGGTCTCCATGGGCGTCTATGTCTTCAAGACAAAGTTCCTGATCGAGGAACTCAAGCGTGACGCGGTGGCGCCCAGTTCCAGCCGCGACTTTGGTAAAGACATTATCCCGCACCTCGTCACCCACGGCAAGGCGGTCGCCCATCAGTTCAGTCATTCGTGCGTCCGCTCCGAAAGCGAGACCGAGGCCTACTGGCGCGACGTCGGCACGGTCGATGCCTATTGGGAGGCCAATATGGACCTGACCCAGCCAACGCCGCACTTCGATCTTTACGATCGCAACTGGCCGATCTGGACCTACCAGGAGATCACCCCGCCAGCCAAGTTCGTCCACGACCTGGACGGCCGCCGCGGTCACGCCCTGTCGTCCCTGGTATCGGGCGGATGCATTATCTCCGGGGCCGCCGTCCACAGCAGCCTGATCTTTACCAATGTCCACATCCATTCCTACAGCGACCTCAACCAGGCCGTCATCCTGCCGGGTTCCGTCATCGGCCAGAACGTCCGGCTAAGCCGTGTCGTTGTCGATCGCGGCGTTGTTATCCCCAACGGCCTTGTCGTCGGCGAAGACCCGGAACTGGATGCAGCGCGTTTCCGACGCACCAACAATGGCATTTGCCTGATCACCCAGACGATGATCGACGGACTGAAGGCCTGATATGCGCGTCCTCTCGGTCGCCTCGGAGGCCTATCCGATCATCAAGACGGGGGGGCTGGCCGACGTGGCAGGCGCCCTGCCCGCCGCGCTGGCGCCGCACGGCGCCACGCTCACCACCCTCCTGCCAGGCTATCCGTCGGTCGTTCAGAGCCTGGGTGCCGGTGAGGTTATCCACACCTACAAGAGCCTGCTCGGCGTCAAGGCCAGGCTGGTCCGCCACAGCGATGCGGTCATCGACCTGATCGTCCTCGACGCCCCGGCCCTGTTCGCGCGCGAGGGCGGCCCCTATAGCGACCCCACCGGCAGCGAATGGCCGGACAACTGGCAAAGATTCGCCGCCCTGGGCCGCGCCGCCGCCGACCTGGCCGGCGGCCTCGTACCCTCGCTCGATTTTGACCTCGTCCATGCCCATGACTGGCAGGCAGCCACGGCGCCCGTCTATCTGCGTCACGGTAATGCCAAGGCACAAAAGACGCCCAGCATCCTGACCATCCACAACCTGGCCTTCCAGGGGCGGTACGGGCCTGAGATCTTCAAGGGCCTCGACCTGCCGCAAGCCGCCTTCCATATCGACGGTATCGAGTACTACGGCGGCGTCGGTTTCCTGAAGGGCGGACTGCAATGCGCCACCGCCATAACCACGGTCAGCCCCAGTTACGCCCAGGAAATCCGCCTGGCGGAATTCGGCATGGGCCTGGAAGGCATGATCAATGCCCGCGCCGCCAGTGTCCGCGGTATCGTCAACGGTATCGACACGCAGGTGTGGAACCCGGCGACCGACCGGCATCTCAACAGCCACTACAGCGCCGGCAAGCTCGGCGACCGCGCCGGCAACCGCGCAGCCTTGAAAAGCCTTTTTGGCCTGACAGCGTCGCGGGGGCCGCTGTTCTGCGTCGTCAGCCGCCTGACCTGGCAAAAAGGCATCGACATCCTGGTCGACCTCTTCGATGACATCGTCGCCATGGGGGGGCAACTGGCTATTCTGGGCGCCGGTGACGCCGCCCTTGAAGCTGCGACCGTCGCCGCCAGCGGCCGCCATTCCGGTCATATCGGCGTTCGCATCGGCTATGACGAAGCCCTGTCGCACCTGCTGCAAGGCGGTAGCGATGCCATCATCGTACCCTCGCGCTTCGAACCCTGCGGCCTGACCCAGCTCTACGGACTGCGCTACGGTTGCATCCCGGTCGTGGCACGCACGGGTGGCCTGGCCGACACGGTGATCGATGCCAATGAAGCCGCCCTCTGCGCCGGCGTCGCCACGGGTTTCCAGTTCGACGAAGTCACCCACGACAGTCTTCGTCACGCACTGCGCCGCGCCGTCACCACTTTCAACCAGCGCAAGGATTGGAAATCGCTGCAGAAAAACGCCATGAAAGCTGACTTTTCCTGGGCTCGCAGCGGCCTGCGCTACGCCCAACTCTATAAGGAACTTCTCTGATGTCCCTCCTTCCCAAGACCGGCGTCAAGCCAAACTCCTTTGACTACGAAACCTGCGCGGTCGTGGCGCCCACCGGCTTTCGCGAATATGATGCGCGCTGGCTGTTCGGCAATGACCTCAACTATCTCGGCGTTCAGGCGCTCGGCCTGGGACTGGGCACCTATATCCACGAACGCGGCGTCGCACCGCGCGTCGTCGTCGGCCACGACTTTCGCGCCTACTCGATCAATATCAAGAACGCCCTGATGCTCGGACTTATGCAGGCCGGTTGCGAGGTCCTCGACATCGGCCTGGCCCTGTCACCGATCGCCTATTTTGCCCAGTTCGACCTCGACGCCCCGTGCGTCGCCATGGTCACGGCCTCGCACAATGAAAACGGCTGGACCGGCGTCAAGATGGGTTGCCAGGCGCCGCTGACGTTCGGCCCGGAGGAAATCGGCCGCCTGAAGGAGATCGTCCTTGGCGGCGACGGCATCGAGCGCCCGGGCGGCTCGGTCAGGATGATCGAGGGTGTACAGCAGCGCTATATGGACGACATTTCCTCCAAGGTGCACATCAAGCGGCCGCTCAAGGTCATCTGCGCCTGCGGCAATGGCACGGCCGGTGCCTTCGCCCCCCAGACCCTGCGCGCCATGGGGGTCGAGGTCATCGAAATGGATTGCGATCTCGACAACACCTTTCCAAAGTACAATCCCAATCCCGAAGACCACCACATGCTGTCCGAAATGGCCAAGGTGGTCAAATCGACCGGCGCCGATCTGGCGCTGGGCTTCGATGGCGACGGCGATCGCTGCGGCGTCGTTGACGACAAGGGTGACGAAATTTTTGCCGACAAGATCGGGCTGATGCTGGCGCGCGACCTGTCAGAGCAATATCAGGACGCCACCTTCGTCGTCGACGTCAAGTCTACGGGCCTCTATGCCACCGACGCAGTGCTGAAAAAGAACGGAGCGACAACCGTCTACTGGAAGACCGGCCACAGCTATATCAAACGCAAGACGGCAGAACTGAACGCACTCGCCGGCTTCGAAAAGTCCGGCCATTTCTTCTTCAATGCGCCGCTCGGCCGCGGCTACGATGATGGCCTCGTCGCTGCCTCGTGGATTCTGGCCATGCTCGACCGCAATCCGTCCCAGACCCTATCGGACCTGAAAAACGCCCTGCCCGTCGCCTATACGTCGCTGACCATGAGCCCGCATTGCGCCGACGAGCTAAAGTACGAGGTGCTGGAGCGCATCGTCAAGGCCTATGAGGACCTTGGCAAGGCCGGCGGTTCGATCCTCGGCCGCAAGATCAGGGACGTCATCACCGTCAACGGCGCCCGCGTCCATCTCGAAGATGGATCCTGGGTCCTGGTGCGCGCCTCATCCAACAAGCCGGAACTGGTTGTCGTCGTCGAGTCCCTGCGCTCCGAAGACGACATGCGCGATCTTTTCCGCAAGGAGGTCAAGCCGCGCCTGGAAACGTACCCGGAAATCGGTTCCTATAATCAGGAAATATAGCGACCGCCCGGATTTAGAGCGCAATCCGACAAAACATAAACTTAGATTGGGATTTTGAGCCCATCAAACCACATCCCGCCCTGGATAGGGAGGAGAAGACGGTAGGATGTTAAGCTACGTCTCCTCCCCATGTCTTCAATGGGGAGGTGGCGAGCAAGTGAGCCCCCCCTTTGGCGCGAAACGCGTCGAGACGGAGGGGTCCTCTATGGGAGGATGTCCTTCTTTATGAGGCTTGGTATTGGATTGGGATTTTGAGCCCCTCAAACCACATCCCGCCCTGGATAGGGAGGAGAAGACGGTAGGATTTTAAGCTACTTCTCCTCCCCATGTCTTCCATGGGGAGGTGGCGAGCAAGTGAGCCCCCCCTTTGGGGCGAAACGCGTCGAGACGGAGGGGTCCTCTTTGGGAGGATGTCCTTCTTCATGAGGCTTGGTATTGGATTGGGATTTTGAGTCCATCAAACCACATCCCGCCTAGGCAAGAATCGCCTGCTCGGTGAGGGCTTCGGCGGCGCCGAGAAGGGCTGGATAAGGATGGATGATGATCCGGCTTGGGATGGCCGCCACGATGTGGGCCATGGGCGCCTTGGCTTCCATCCGCGCGCGGAAGCGCTCGGCGTCGATCAGGTGCATCAGCCGGGGTGCGATTCCGCCGGCGATATAGACGCCTGATGTCGCGCCATGGGCCAGCGCAATTTCACCACAGGTAGACGCCAGGATATCGAGGAAGGTTTCGACCGTGGCCCGGCATTGCGGCCCGCCACGGCTGTCGAGCTGGGTAATTTGCGCCGGTGTCAGGTCAGCGGCCGTTTCCCCGTGAATGGCGCATATGGCCCGATAGAGATTGACGATGCCCTGTCCGGACAGAATCATTTCCAGGGTGGCGCGACCCAGCTTGCGTTGCAGGAAGCCGCGGATTTCGGCCTCGAAATCGTTCACCGGGGCGAAGGAAATGTGGCCGGTCTCGGTCGACAGACAGTAGGGTCCCGCCGGCCCGCCGACCAGGACCGAAGCCCCGAAGCCGGTTCCGGGGCCGAACACCGACCATGCCTCGCCGAAACCCCTGGTCACCGGGCCGATGGCGCGGGTATGCTCATCCGTCAGATAGGGCAGACAATAGGCCAGGGCGGCATAGTCGTTGATCAGCCTGACCTTGGGCGCCCGGGTCACATCGGCGAGGTCACGCTCGGTAATCAGCCAGTCGAGATTGGTAAACTTTATGGCGCCGTCCTTGACGGGGCCAGCGACCGCGACGACGGCGAAATCCAGCTTGGGCAGGCCGCCAACATGGCGCCCATAGGCGTCGACAGCATCATGAAAATCTTTGACACCCGAGCATTCGATGGTGAGGTAATGGTCGAGTTCGACATCATGTCCGGTGCGCGTGGCTATGGCAAATCGCGCATTCGTACCGCCGATATCCCCAACCAGCCCCGTCAACCGCCGTGGGGAGCTGCTCAGCATGTCTTTGACCTCCCATACTTTTTTATAAGGGCAAGCTACGCCATCGCCTTACGGACGTCAAAAGAAATGCGGCTGACTTTGCATGAAAAAGGGTTCCCGCCAGCCTGTCCAAACCTGCCCGATACTGACAGTATCGTTCGAAAGGCGTGTCGTCGGCGGCGTAACCTTGAGCGACAAAGGCGAGAGCGCAATTTATCCGAAAAATGTGTCACACTTTATCGAATTGGGCCCTGGCCGCAAGACCCCGCTTTATGATCCGGCGCAAAGCACCCTTCGTACATCACGTTAAAAGTGGGTCACGTTTCTCATAATGGGGTAGGTTTGTGCTGCTGGTTTCTCTTGCGCTCAACATCATGGTCCTCGTTCCGGTTCTCGGAGTTCTGGCCGCTAACGGTCGGGCGGCAGAGTACGCTTGGGGCTCCGATACGGCGGCACGGAGAATCCTGGCCGCAATCTATGCAGCGATATTGTTCGCGAGCGTAACTCTGCTCGCCGGTCATCTTCTCAAGTACGACGTCCTGGCGTGGGCTCAGGCGCTTCTTGCCATCCAGGTCGTCTACAAGGTTCTGACGGCCCCGTTTGTTGGCCTGCGCAACCCCGTCGTGCTTTCAAACCTTGGCATCGCCATTGTTCACGCAACGACCTTGGTCGTCACAGCGGGTTGAGTTTGGCAGAGCTCGTGCCGCTGAAAGGTCACCTCGGACTGAATCATCGCTACGGGTCCTAACAGATGGCTGAGAGACGGCTGCACGACCGAGATTGATAAGGTCGTGGGCCAGGCCAAGGGCACCGGCGGCCAACAGGCTTCTCCACCGGCATGGGAATCGAGTCTGCCCCCTTTGTGCCGCGCAAGCGTAGGGGTAGTTATGAGGATGCTATTTGAAACCTTTACGGGGCGTCGGGTCCGGTATTTAGAAAGAATCTTGACCACGAACCCCACGAACAGACACGAACTTTAGGCGGTGCTGGAAACCCCCGCGCAGCGGCAACTCATGCAAAGTGGATCCACAGATTACACAGATTAGAGGGATTAAGGCGGATTGCGCTGTCCTGGCGGTGATAACCTTCAACATGCGGGACGCGCATCGATTTATGACAGGAAAGGCCGCTTCGCGGCGTCAGGACGACCCGAAAGTTCGTGCCTGTTCGTGGGGTTCGTGGTGAAAAATTCTTATGATCGCAGCGGCACGCAAAGTCGATGCGTGAACTGACACCCGCACTTCAATTGCGGCAAAATCGGCTCAAAAGGCGTTTGCCACATCGCCCAACAAAGAGACAGCCGTCGAGCCGCAAGCCTATGATGTCGGGTTTCGCGCAAAGGTCCAGGAAACCCTGGCGATGTGCGGCCGCCCCTTTCGAATGAAGAGGTCGAAGCCCATCTTGCTGCGCGCCGGGTGGCCCCTCTCCACCAATCTAACGACCGAGGGCAAGGTGGACTGGTGGTGTTACGCTCACCTTGCCGATAAATGACTCTGCCCCCTTTCTGTTCTTCGCGTTTTAATACCTATCAACGAAAAGATTGACACATCGACAGTAGGTAGACCCCTCCGCCTCGACGCGCTTCGCCCTTTGGGCGCGCTTGCTCGGCACCTCCCCATTTGAAATGGGGAGGAGAAGAAACCATA
>NZ_AWGC01000037.1 GCF_000495835.1 Asticcacaulis sp. AC402 | reverse complement strand
TAGAGCAGGATGTGTTTTGGTGGAATCAAAACCTTGCCCTAAGCTTTTGTTTTGTCGCACAATTTTTCCGAAAAGTTCTGGACACTTTGTCGGATTGCGCTCTGGCGCTGCCCGGTTACAGGGCTAAACGCCGGCCTGCGTTTTCGCGGCCTCATACACCTCCGCCGCCTCCATCCACTCGGCTTCGAGCGCCATCAGCGCCTCTTCCAGTTTTGCCTTTTCTTTTCCGTAAGATACGGCCAAACCTGGATTCTTCACGTAAAGCTCCGCGTCACCCAGTTTCAGGTCCACCAGCTTGATTTGGTTGCCCAGGTTTTCGATCTTGCGTTCCAGATCGTCCGCCGTCTTCTTGAGGGGCGCAATTGCCTGACGCGCTGCTGCGGCCGCCTTGCGGGCATCCTTGGAATTGACGCTTGGCCCTTTCTCTTTCCCGGCCGCGTTCGCTTCCTCGCGCGTCGCAGTCTTGGCGCGCTCGATCACCAACTTGGCGTAATCCTCCAGCGAGCCGGTATAGGTCTTGACCGTTCCATCATTGACCAGCCAAAGCTTGTCCGCCACCAGCTCGATCAGCGACCGGTCATGCGTAATGATAAGAACCGCGCCCTCATAGTCGTTCAGTGCATCCAGTAAGGCACGGCGTGAATCGATATCCAGGTGGTTGGTCGGTTCGTCCAGGATCAGCAGGTGCGGCCCATCCATCGCCACCATATTCAGCAGCAAGCGCGCGCGCTCGCCGCCTGACAGGTCCTTGACCTTGGTCTCGACCTTTTCCACCGTCATGCCGAACGACCCCAACCGCGACCGGCGCTTCGATTCAGGGTCCTCGGGACGCGCGCGACGCATCATCTCCAGCGGCGTGTCCTCCGGGTCCATGGCCTCGATCTGGTGCTGATGGAACCATGCCACGGTCATGCGCCGGTCGCGCCACTGCTCACCATGACGCTCGGTCAGAGCCCCGGCCAGCAGCTTCGCGAAGGTCGACTTACCCGCGCCGTTGACGCCCAAAACTCCAATCCGGTCATCGGGATCGAGCCGAACATTCATGTGCCGCAGGATGACGGTATCGCCGTAACCCACGCTGGCGTCATCCAGACGCAGGATGGGCGGCGCCAGTTGCTTCTTGGGTGACGGCAGGATGAATCGCGCCACCCGGTCCTCGATATTGGCCGCAATCGGAGGGAGCTTTTCCAGCTTCTTCATCCGCGATTGCGCCTGGGCGGCTTTCGAAGCCTTGGCACGGAAACGATCAACGAAGGCCTGCAGGTGGGCGCGTTCTGCTTCCTGCTTGACCTGGTTGGCGGCATTCAAACGCGCCTTTTCCGCGCGCAGGCGCTCGAAATCGTCGTAGCCGCCGGTATAGATGTCGAGCTTCTGGCCGGCAACGTGGACGATGGCGTCGACCGACTCGTTCAGCAGATCGCGGTCGTGGGAGATCATCAGGGCGGCATTGGGATAGCGCTTCAGCCGGGTTTCCAGCCACAGGGCACCTTCCAGGTCGAGATAATTGGTCGGTTCGTCGAGCAGCAGCAGGTCGGGCTCGGCTAGCAGGGCGCCGGCCAGGGCCGCCCGCATCCTCCAGCCGCCGGAGAAGTCGGAAATCGGCCGGGTCAGATCGGCTGTCGAGAAACCCAGGCCGCTGAGAATTTCGGCCGCTCGCGACGGCGCCCGGTCGGCACCGATGGCATAAAGGTCGTGGTGGATTTCAGCCTGATGCAATGGATCGGCTGTTTCCAACGCGGCCAACAGCCGGGAACGGCGTGTGTCGATCGCCAATACGGCGTCAACCAGGTGCTGCGGCGAGGCGGCGATTTCCTGGTCGACAGAGGCGACTCTCCAGGACTTGGGCGTGGTGATTTCACCGCCGCCCGGTTGGACGTGCCCCAGGATGAGCTTGAACAGGGTCGACTTTCCGACACCATTGAGCCCGACCAGACCAGCCTTTGTACCTGGCGTCAGCGTCAGGGTAGCGCCATCAAAAAAACGGCGCCCGTAGGCGTCATAGGTCAGATTGGTGATCTGCAACATAACTCGAAAACTTGGGAAATAATGGGTTGGCGAACGGATTGTGCATCGCTATAAGCCCCAAAGTCAAAAATCAAAAGGGTGCGATGCGATAATTACGCAATGCTGCCGCACTCTTTTGATTTTTGACGTGAAATCAGAAAACTGCTCGCCCGATAAGGGGCGGGTGGATCGCAAATGCAAACAAAATGGAACTTTCAATGTCCCGGACCTTCTCAATCATCAAGCCCGACGCGACTCGCCGCAACCTGACAGGCGCCATTAACGCCGTTATTGAAGCCGCTGGCCTTCGCATTGTTGCGCAACGCCGCATCAAGCTGACCACGGCGCAAGCGGAAACCTTCTACGGCGTACACTCTGAGCGTTCGTTCTTCGGTGAACTGGTTTCCCAGATGACGTCAGAGCCGGTTGTGGTTCAGGTCCTGGAAGCTGACAATGCCGTACCGAAATACCGCGAAGTCATGGGCGCCACCAACCCGGAAAACGCCGCGGAAGGCACGATCCGCAAGCTGTTCGCGCTGAACGTCGGTGAGAACTCGGTCCATGGGTCGGACTCGGATGAGAACGCGGCGCTTGAAATCGCGCAGTTCTTCACCGAAGAAGAGATCGTTGGTTAAGTTTAGAGCGCAATCCGATAAAGTGGACACCACTTTTCGGAAAAATTGCGCGACAAAACAAAAACTTAGAGCGGGGTTTTGATTCCATCAAAACTCATCCCGCTCCAGGGGTTTTGGGGGCTGCGCCCCCAAGTCTTGTTACCAAATGAGAAAGCCCCGCCCCGCTTCCGGGCGAGGGCTTTTTTGTTGGATACTCAGCCTTGAAGCGCCTTCCAGCTAAGAGGCTGAATCGCGGATCAGATCTCGCGGGGATCAGTTTTCGGAGGAGAGTTCGGCCGTGAGCCAGGTCATGCCATACACCTTCCGCAACACCTCGGAGACCACGGCCGTCGATACCACGACTGTCCTGTTCACCTCGGCATCATAGCTGTAAGCCCCACCGAGGCCGTGGATATTGCTGTCGAACACCGTGCCGATCAGCTTGCCGTCTGCATCGAGGACCGGCGAACCGGAACTGCCGCCGGCAATATCGTTGGTCGTGGTGTAGTTATAGACGATTCCCCCGTCCAACTTGCCCTGCGCCGCTGTGAATCGCGAAGACAGCTGGAAAGGCGCCTGGCCGGTAGCGCGGTCGTACAGACCCGACAGATAGGTAAAGGGCTTAACCTCCGCCCCGTTGTAACGCCAGCCGGCCACCCGGCCATAGGACAGGCGCGGCGTGAAGGTGGCATCGGGCGCCACGCTGTCGCCATAGACTTTGAAGCGTACGCGAGCGATCTTTTCGTGAGCGATTCTGGTCGGGGCCACCACTGTATCCTCCCACTCAGCGCGGCGCGCGCGCGCTTCGGCATCCAGATGCAGGGCGTACTGGATCATTGGATCGTCTGACGCCTCGACCGCTGCCAGACCGCCATCCCAAAGCCGCTGGCGTTCGGCGACATCATCCAGTCCGGTATTGTCGATCAGGTAGTGCGCCAGGATTTCAGGTGAAGCCTTGCCCAACAGAAGCTTGGTCTGCGGCGCATCGACACCCAGGTGTTCGCGCGCCTTGGACAGGACGAAAGCCAACAGCAGTTCGTCGAGTGGCTTTTCGACCTTGTACGGCGCCAGGATCTTGTCACGCAGCCACGGCAGGCGCGAGTCGGCAAATTCCGGCAAACGCTCGGCCGACGGCTTTTCGCGCTCCTCAGCAGCTCGGACCATATAGCGGGCATAGAAGAACAGGCTGGAATGTTGCGGCGCCTGCTCCAGGAAATACCACGGCAGGAACTGGCGGCGGTATGCCTCCTGGGCCGTGGCGATCTGCGCCCACGGATCGCCGATTTCACGCTTGAAATCGCCCTTCACGCGCTTGCGCAGGCGCTTCTCTTCGGCGCGCTTGGCCGCGAACAATTCCGGCCGGCGTAGCGCCAGTTCCTGACCGTAAACCGACTTGAAGCCGTTTTCGACTCCAAACAGCCAGTCGGTCGCCACCCGCTTGTTTTCGGCGCTGCGATCGGAGAACCCGAGCAACCGGCCGCGCAACTCCGCCTTCATCGCCATCTGAAGCGGCAGGTAGGTGTCACGCTGGGTCTCCAATTGGGGTACGGTCAGCAGACGCTCCGTCTTGCCCGGACTGCCGGCGGCGAAGACCGGCTCGCCGTCGACCGGTGCGCGCGTCGTCCACGCCAGGTGCTGCGGTGTCGCCACCGACTTGCCGTCCTCGTAGAGACGCAGGAAAGCGATATCCAGAGCGTAGCGCGGAAAGTTAAAATTATCCGGATCGCCGCCGAAGAAGGCCATGGAGAATTCCGGTGTGAAAACAAGACGCACATCGGAATATCTGCGATACTGGTACAGCTTGTACTGGCCGCCCTGATACAGGGTAACGACCTGGCAATGGCGCTTCGGGTCATCGCCGCAGGCGGTCATTTCGATGCCTGTGACGCGGGCATTCTGGGCCTGAACGAAGGCGTCACCCGTACGGCCCCGCGTCGCTTCTGCGACCTCGCTCGTGACATCTGTGACCTCGGTCAGGATGGCCGCCGCCATGCCCGGGCAGACGGCTTCCTCTTCGCGACCCTTCGTCAAAAAGCCTTCAGCCACATAGTCCTTACCGGCTGACGACAGGTCCTGGGTGCATTCGATAACGCAGTGCTGGTTAGTCAGCATCAGCCCGTCGGGCGACACCACGGCCGCCGAACAGCCGGAACTTAAGCGCACTGAGGCGGCCTGGACACGATCCAGCCATGCCTGGTCGAGTTCCAGACCATAAGCCGAATTGACGGTCTCGAGCGGGAAGTTGTCGAACGTCCACATGCCTTCCTCGGCGCGTGCCGTGGCAGCACAGGCCAGGGCCGCCGCAACAGCGGCGAAAGGCAGGAAGGATCGGATCATACGAATACTCATCATCAGGCGCAATTTAGTTTTGCATGAACCCTAACTGAACCAGAGTTATATTTTTGTAAGGTTTGCCAGAACCTGGCGTAGCGCTGTCGAATATAGCCTATGCTCCGCGACCAGGACCCGGGCCGCCAGCATGTCGGCAGTGTCGCCGGCAAGAACCGGAACCTCGGCCTGGGCGATGATACCGCCCTCGTCCACCCCGGGCGTTACCCAATGGACCGTGGCGCCATGGCGCTCATGACCGGCATCGAGGCAACGCTGGTGGGTGTGCAAGCCCTTGAAATCTGGCAACAGGGCTGGATGGATGTTGATCATTCGTCCCTGCCATTTTTCGACCAGCCAGGGCGTCAGGACGCGCATGTAACCCGCCAGGCAGATAAATTCGACGCCATGCGCTTCCAAAACAGCATCGATAGCGCGTTCGTGCCCCTCGCGGTCCTTGCCAAACAACCTGTGGTCGACAGCAATGGCAGCAAGCCCCTGCCCGGCCGCCCAGTCCAGCCCGCCGGCCGCCGGGTCGTTGGACATGACCAGGACAAACTCGGCGGGAAAATCAGGTGCCTTGGCCGCCTCGACCAAGGCCATCATGTTGGAACCGCGCCCCGAAATGAAGGCGGCGCAACGAATCTTACCTGTGACCTGGCTTTGCGTCATGCGTCCTCGTAGAACTTGGCGACCAGGGCATCCAGGGTGCGGACCCCGAAGCCGGTGGCGCCTTCCGGCACGGTCGGGATGCGCTGCTCGCTGGTCCAGGCCGTCGAGGCGATGTCCATATGGACCCACGGTACATTATTGACGAAGCGCTGCAGGAACAGGGCCGCTGTAATTGAGCCACCCGGACGACCGCCGATATTGCGGATGTCGGCGATCTTGGATTCGATCTGCTTTTCGTACTGCGCCGGCAGCGGCAAGCGCCACAAATTCTCGGAGACGGTCTTCGACGCCTCATCCAGTCGCTGAGCCAGTTCGTCATTATTGCTGAAAACACCGGCATAATCCGTGCCAAGTGCAATAATGATGGCGCCGGTCAGGGTGGCGAGATCAATCATGAACTGCGGTTTGAAGCGGTCCTGACAGTACCACAGGGCGTCGGCGAGAACGAGTCGGCCCTCGGCGTCGGTATTGATGACCTCGATGGTCGTGCCCGACATGGCCTTGACCACGTCGCCCGGCCGCTGAGCCTTGCCGTCTGGCATGTTTTCTACGAGGCCAATGATGCCGACAGCATTGACCCTGGCATTGCGTGAGGCCAGTGCCATCATAGTGCCGACGACGGCGGCGGAACCGCCCATGTCCCACTTCATGTCTTCCATGCCCTCGGCCGGCTTGATCGAAATGCCGCCAGTGTCAAAGGTGACGCCCTTGCCGACGAAAGCGACCGGTGCCGCCTTTGGGTCGGCGGAACCGTTCCATTGCATGATAACAAGCTTGGATTCGCGATCCGAGCCCAGGCCCACACCCAGCAGGGAATGCATGCCGAGCTTTTCCATTTCGGCGATTCCCAGAATCTCGACCTGCAAACCAGTGCCTTCGAGGGCTTTAACGCGGTCGGCGTAGGATTGCGGATATAGTATATTGGCCGGTTCCGACACCAGGTCGCGGGCAAACAGAATGCCGTCGCGGAGGCCGGCCAGGGGCGCGAAAGCGGCCTCGGCGGCGGCGACATCGTCGACCACTACGAAGACGGACTTCAAGGTCGGGGCCTTTTCCAGCTTGGCCGGGCCGAAATACTTGTCGAAGCGGTAGGCGGCCAGGCTAAGCGCGAACAAAGCCCGTGCGCCCAGTTCAGCAGTGTAGCCGCGGAGATCCAGGCTCAAGGCTTCGAAGCCGGCATTCTTGACGCCATGATACAGGCTGGCGGCCGCGTGTTCCATTGCGGCTGCGTCGAACTTTGCGAGGTCACCGGCGCCGACCACGGCGACCGGTCCGTCAACGGTTGCCAGGACCTGAACCTTGCCTTTCGCGGCCTTGTAGCCGACGGCGTTCAGGGCGGCGCGAATCGCTTCGCCGTCGATGGCGGCAAAAGCCGGGCTGGCCGCGCCGTCATCCCCCAGAATAAAGGCCCGGGCCGAATTGGCAGCCGGCGCTGCGCTGAATTGCATGGTCATGTCTCACTCCGAATTTCGCTTTCCCGCCTCATATCCCTTTCGGCGCAAAGACATAAGTCTTTTGCGAAAAATTTGTGCGCTGCCAACGGAGACTTGTAATTAACCTCTCAACCGGTCAAAAGAGACCACTGACCGTGAGATAAGCACTCACGCCAGAGGAAAACATTCTGGGACTGCATGCGGACGCTGGAGCGCTACATATTCCGTCAGATGATCGTGCCGGTCGCCGGTGCGGTCGCCGCCCTGACGGCCATCGCCTTGATCAGTCAGTCGTTGACCCAGTTCGAGTTGGTCGTTGAGCGCGGGCAGAGCGCCTGGACATTCATCCGTGTCACGCTCTTGTCCATGCCGCTGCTGACGGGCCTGATTTTTCCCATTGCTCTGTTCGTCGGTACCCTGGTCGCCCTGACCCGTCTGCAGGGCGAACATGAATTTACCGCCTCCTTTGCCAGCGGCATGTCGCTGCGCCAGGTGTCATCGCCGATCATCCGCATCGGCGTCTACTTCCTGCTGTTCAGCCTGGCGTCCAATTTGTTCCTGCAGCCATGGTCGGCGCGGTCGATGCGCGAAGAACTGTTCAAGGTCAAGAACGACCTGATTTCGACCCTGGTCAAGGAAGGGGAGTTCTCGACCTCACCATCTGGTCTGACCATCTATGTCCAGCGCATTGATCAGAACAGCCTTCTGCGCCAGATCTATATCCGCATCCCCGCCTCAGAGGGCGATGACGACCGGACCTATGTCGCACGCGAAGGCAAGATCCAGGAGGTTGATGGCGCCTCGCTGCTGGTTATGAGAGACGGTTCCAACCAGTGGGTGTCCGAAGGTGAACTGGTCAATGTTACCTTTGACGAATACAGCATGGATATCTCGGCCTTCTTCGCCAGTGACGATTCCCTTAACTTCAAGGAGTCGGAAAGGTTTCTCCATGAACTGTTTTTCCCCAACCTGGCCCTGCCGGGACCGGGCGGAGACTATGAGCGCAAGAATGTCGACAAGCTGTCCGCCGAAGGGCATGCCCGCCTTGCCTCACCGCTCTACAACCTGACCTTCGTGCTGCTGGCCATCGCCGCAGTTCTGGGCGGAGGCTTCAGCCGCGGCGGCTATACCCAGAGAATCGCCGTCGCCGCCGCCGTCGCCGTCACAGCGCGACTGCTGGGCGTCGTCATGCAAACCGCCGGCGCTGAGGCACCCATCCTCAACTTCCTGCAATACCTTGTGCCCCTCATACCGATACTCTTTTGCCTGCGCCTGCTGAAGCGGCGCGACCAAACCGGCGTCGTCGCGCTCAGCCGCTTCACGCCCCTTTCGCCAGGTACGCGCACCTCGAACAGCGACTTCGGCGCACCGCGACGGAGGCAGTCATGACCGTAGCCGTGACCTGGGTAAACTTGCGTTCCTATCTCGCCTATCTCAACCCCTGGCGCGGCAGCCGGCTGGAGACCTATATTCTCCAGACGTGCATCGCCATGTTCGCGTCCGCCCTGCTGGTCGTCGCGGCCTTGATATTGCTGATCAACTATGTCGAAATTTCGCGCTCGGTTGCCGCGCGCGCCGATCTGGGCGGACTGGAAGTCCTGCTGCTGCTGGTCCAGCGCTCGCCCAGCGCCATCCTGATCCTGTTGCCGTTCGCCTTCTTGTTTGGATCGCTGTTCGCCTTTGTCAACCTGAACCGACGCAGTGAATTGATCGCCATGCGCGCCGCCGGGGTCTCGGCCTGGCGTTTCGTGTTGCCGGCTACCATCTCGGCCTTCGCTTTCGGCATCCTGACCATCGGCGTGCTTAACCCGGTCGCCTCGCACCTTCAGGACGTCTATGAACGCCGGGTCCAGCAAGCCGAGGCCTTCACGCCAGCCGACCCGAGCCAGGCCATTTATCTGCGCCAGGGTGATGGCGAACAGCAGGTCGTCATCCGTGCTGACGGCCAGGCCTCGTCGCAAATGGGCCACCTGCGCGGCGTCACATTCTGGATCTACACCACCGACCGGCGCGGCGCACCTTCGTTCACCGAACGCGTCGACGCCCGTGAAGCGACCCTGCGTCCTGGCACCTGGCAACTCAAGGACGCCTACGAATACACGCTGGACAAGCCGGCGCAATTCTACAACGTGCTCGCCCTGGAATCGAACCTCGACCCGCAGAAGGCGTTCAAGCGCTATGCCTCCACCCAATCGGTGCCCTTCTGGCGGTTGCCCGGGCTGATTCGCCAGAATACCGTTTCGGGCTTCTCCACCACCACCTATGAACTGAAGCTGCATCAACTGTTGTCGACGCCGCTGATGTTCGCCGCCATGACCGCGCTGGGGGCGGTGTTCTCGCTGCGCCTGATGCGTCTGGGCGGGCTGACCATCCTGATAACTTCGGGCGTCAGCCTTGGTTTTGTCATTTTCTTCGTCAATCAGTTGTTCGCCTCTATGGGCAAGGCTGACGTCATTCCTGCGGCTCTGGCAGGGTGGTCACCGGCCGTGCTGGCCATGCTGGGAGCAATGACACTACTGGTATATACCGAGGACGGCTGAGTTGAGCCTGAGACGGGAGTTTGTCGTTTTCCACCGCCATTTTGTGCTACACAAGAGTCGGGATTATATTGCGGGCCATGATGAAGCGTAAGTCTGTCAAGCTGGGGGTGGGGCTGATGTCCCTCATGGCCATCGGCGGTGGTGCGGCCCAGGCGCGCGCGCTGTCCGATACGCCCATTGCCGGCGGCTCGACACTGACCCAGCTGTCGTTTGAAATGGCCATGGCTCAAGCGGTTGACGTCGGGGTTGCTGAAGTCGGGGCCGCCGAACTTATGGCGGCGACGCCCGGGGACATTCCGCCCGATACCCAGCCGGCACAGCCCGCCCGTCCCTCCACCAACCTCGGCAAGGAGACGGTCGGTCCCGACGGTCTGGTCGAGGGGGCGGCCTACATCGAAGCCGACCAGATCGCCCAGACCGAAGACGAGCTGATCATTGCCTATGGCCGCGTCGAGATGCGCCACAAGGGCAAGATCATCCGTGCCGATACGGTCAGCTATAATCCCAATAGCGGCGTTACCATCGCCAGCGGCCATACCCAGACCATCAATGCCGACGGCAGCATTCAGTTCGCCGACTACATCTCGTACGACGACGAGATGCAGTCCGGTATCTCGGAAAACTTCGCCTCGCTCGGTGCCGACGAGCAGAAGGTGTTTGCCCGCAAGGTTGAAGCTGTCGATCCCGACACCAACCGCCTGACCGACGTTATCTATACGCCGTGCCAGCTCTGCGTCGAAAAGGGTGAGACCCAGGAACCGTCCTGGTCGATTCAGGCCAGCGAAATCACCCAGCGCCGCGACAAGAAGATGGTCTACTACAAGAACGCCATGTTCAGGCTTCAGGGCGTTCCCGTCTTCTACACGCCCTACATGTGGACGCCGGATCCGGAGCTGGAACGCGCTTCGGGCCTGCTGCCGCCGAAGGTTGCCTTTGCAGGCAAGCGCGGTTTTTCGTGGGAACAGCCCTATCTTTGGTCGATCTCGCCTTATCAGCAACTGATCATCAGCCCGCAAATCAATCTGGATGCAGCGCCGCTCCTGAACCTGGACTACCAGCGTCACTTCTATTCGGGCGTGCTCCATGCCCGCTTCGGTTTCACCAACGAAAGCTATTTCGACAACGACAGCAACAAGATCGGACCTGAGGATGTGCGCGAATACATCCTGGCCGACGGCCGGTTCAAGATCAACGAGAACTGGCGCTGGAGTTTTACCGCCGAGCACGTCAAGGATGACGCCGATCCCGATATCCTGGACGAACGCGGCGACCCGATCGGTCGCGGCCGGTCCTTCGCCAACTTCTTCGAACGCTACGACATTGAGGACGCCTTCAACCGCAACGAGCGTTACGGCGAGTTGACAGTGGATTCTCGCCAGTTGGTAAACCAGGTCAATGTTTCGCGCCAGGCGTCCAACGCCTATCTTTCCTTCAATATTCTCAGTTTCCAGAACCTGCAATTCGACGGCCTGTCACCGGCCGACCAGCCGATCGCCGTGGATTCGCAGATCTACCCGACCATCGCGCCGATGATCGAGGCCGCCTGGTCGCCCCGCAGCCGGATTTTGGGCGGGCAGTTAACGGTATCGCTGAACGCCATCGGGCTGAAGCACAAGGACTTCCCGGGCAACGATGTCGCGCCGGCTGCCGCCGACGGCAGTTCGGGCTTCGACACGGCGCGCGTTACGGTCGGCGCCAGGTATTACGGCGATATGACGACCAGGAGCGGAATCCGGTGGGGACCGTTCCTTGACGCCCGCCACGACAGCTACAAGCTAAGCAATCTGGATTCGTCGGGCCTGGAGGGCGACTTGTCGCGCGGCCTGGCCACGGCCGGGGTCAATGTCAGCTATCCATTGATCAAAAAGTACAACGGCGTCACTGCCATCATCGAGCCGGTGGCGCAGTTGGCGCTGTCTCCCGACTACGAGCCCGATGTTCTGCTGCCACGTGAGGACAGCCAGTCGTTCGAATTCGACGCCACCAATCTGTTTATGGCCAACAAGTCGCCTGGGTTTGACGTTTACGAGTCCGGGGCGAGGTTAAATCTCGGCTTCAAGACACGGCTCATCTTCGAGTCTGGTCTCAAGGTCGAAGGTCTGATCGGGCGCACTGTACGTGACAAAGCAGAGACACAGTACCTGAAAACGCGTACGGTGACGGGCGTCGACTACACCTACGACCTGTATGGTCTGGGTAACAAAAACTCGGACTGGATCGTTAACGCCAGCTTCGATACGAGTGATGGCATTTACGGCTACAGCCGCCTGCGCGTCGACAGCGAAGAGACCAAGTTGAGTCAGGGCGAAGTGGGCTTAAGCGTCGTACGTCCCAATACCCGGGCGACCCTGCGCTACGTGTTCAACGATTTGCTGACCAATCCCGGCCTTGTGGAGAACGGCAAACTGCAACGCTTCGGCGATAATTACCGCAACATGCAGCTATATGCCCGCCACTTTATCACACCCAACTGGGGCGTGTCGGCGCGGCTGGATCGTGACCTGGTCGAGAATACCTGGCGGCGGTCAACGGTCAGCCTCATCTATCGCAATGATTGCATCTGGTACGAGCTGATTTATCAGCGCAACGATTCCGAGGCCTACCGGTTGCGCGGCAGACCGTCATCAGCGATACTGTTCCGCCTTAATTTGTCCACATTGGGATCATCTGGTGCGGAGTTTAACGATGTCCGCTAAATCTCACTGCGAACACCCGAAAAGAATGTCCATGCACCTCCTTCGTACCGCACTTCTCATAACGACGGCCGTGGCCCTGGCCCTGAGCCCCCACGCTGCCATCGCCCAGGAGCAGCCGACCCCGGATACCGGCTCGGCCGCTGCGGCGTCCGCCCCCGGCTTTGACCAGAACGCTCCGGCGCCCCAGTTGCCGAAACTGGCCGAAGGCATGCTGATCTCGGTCAATGACGACATGATCACCTCATACGACCTCAAGCAGCGCATGCTGCTGTTGATCGTCACCTCGGGGGTTCAGGTCACTCAGGAGAATTACGAAGCCTTTCAGCAGCAGGCCATTAACGGCCTGATCAACGAGCGTCTGCAGATGCAGGAACTCGCGCACTGGAAGGTCAAGGTCGGCGACGACGACATAAATGAGGAACTGGAGCGCATGGCGTCCCAGAGCGGCCTGACGGGTGAGCAACTGCTCTCCGAGCTCAAGAAGGTTGGCATTGAGCCAGCGACTCTTAAGGACCAGATTCGCGCCGAAACCGGCTGGAGCCGGCTGGTCGGCGGGCGCTATCAATCCAATGCCAAGGTGGGAACGGCCCAGGTCGACGCCAATATGGATCGCATCGTACAGGACGGCCAGAAGCAGCAGTTTCTGGTGGCCGAAATCTTCCTCGACCCGGCCCAGGCCGGCGGCATGGAAACCGCCCAAAAGGGCGCAATTCAGCTCTACAACCAGCTCCAGTCCCGCGCCGCGCCGTTCCAGGCCGTGGCCCGCCAGTTCTCCAACGCCCCGTCGGCCGCCCAGGGCGGCGATGCCGGTTGGTTGGTCGCCGGCAACGTCGATCCGGCTGTCGAAGCGGCGTTACAGGCCGCACAGCCGGGCGAGATGACGCCGCCGATCACGACCGAAGACGGGGTCTATATCTTCTTGCTGCGCCAGAAGACGTCGGGCGACGGCGATATGGTCATGCACCTGAAACAGGCCGCCATTCCCCTGCCGCCGAACGCGTCGGCTGCAGACGTCGCCAGCGCCCAGGCGACGCTGCAGAGCTTCCGCTCCAAGGTGTCGGACTGCGACGCCCTCGAAGACGCCAAGGCGCCGTCACAGATCCGCATTACTGACCTGGGTGAGGCCCAGCTTTCGACCCTACTGCCGGACTATGCCGCGGCGTTGAAGCCTTTGAAGGGTAACCAGGCGTCGGGCCCGCTGCGCAACAGCCAGTTCATGAACGTGGTCTATGTCTGTGACCGGCGATTGGCGGGCGAAAACGCCCTGACTCGCGAACAGGTCGAAAGTCAGTTGGTCAATACGCGCCTGTCGATGTTGGGGAAGCGCTACCTGCGTGAAATCCGCGGCGCGGCGACGATCGAGAACCACTAGGATTCACGTTCACGGAATATGGAAAAGCGCGCCTGAACGGGCGCGCTTTTTTGTTGGTGCGAAATGCCTGACACCTTAGGGTGTGTGCGGCAAAGCGGCGGATCAATGAAATCGAAGAATGACGATGGCGACAGTAAAAACGGGGCCTCACACGCTCGGAAAGGCCTTCGCGCACCTCCTGGATGACAGCGGCATAATGGCTGTGCCGGTCGACGATGAATTTTGGACCAAAGGTGTTGCAGAACTTCCGCCGGGACGGTTGGTGAGCGTTTTCGACAATGAAGCGGACTGGACATCCTGGGAGATGCATCCAAACGGCGACGAACTGATTCTCGTTCTTTCTGGCCGACTCGTTTTGATCCTGGAGACAGCCAACACGCGATGGAACGAGATGGTCCAGGCCGGGCAATTTTTTATCGTACCGAAAGGCGTTTGGCATACGGCAGATGTGCCTGAACCGGGGCGAGCGCTCTTTGTCACACCAGGAGAAGGGACCGAGCACCGCGAACGGTCAATCGGTTAGCGGGTGATGAACGCAAGTCAGGCCGTCGGTAGGGCGGCTCTTGCTGAGGATGGAAAACCTTATACCAAGCCTCATAAAGAATGACGCTTGGTATTCGCATTTTTTCAGCTCAAGCGCCGCATGGCTCCTCGCGTAAGCTCGGGCGGGCAGTCGCCCTTGCCAATCCACGATGAGTCAAGGTCATCGTGGATTGGTATTAAAATACCTTCAACTTAAGCTACGCCACTGCCCCCGGCGCGTTGATGAAACAACCGAGATCCGAAATTACTGAGCAGAAGACCCAATACCCAGATTACCATCAGCAAGCACTGATTCCAGAGAAGTCGGCGGCCTTTGCCGCCAAGGATGTTGCGGAGCGCGATCCTCAGTAATGAGCGTCCCAACCGCGCCCCCCTTTTCCATGGCACCATTTCCACTTCAGCCACGGATCTCGTCATGGCCGGTTGGGGCCGCCGCCGTCCGCCGTGACGCGGCAGGCCGGGCACAAAGACGCGGCCCTTCGGGCACCCAGGCATTGGTGCAGACGATCAGTTCGCTCATATCCGCAAATCCATTCCAGTCGCCGCACCAGGCCATCATTCCCTGAACCGGCGCGGAAATACAACCAGCCACGAAGTACACAAACGCACTTAACAAGTTTTGTAATTTGAAAAACGCCATTATCCGATGTAGTTTTTCTCCAAACTAGAGCGCAATCCGATAAAGTGTGCAGCACTTTTCGGATAAATTGCGCGACAAAACAAAAACTTAGAGCGAGATGGCGATTCTACCTAAAGCCATTCAGCTCTAATGGCGTTGTTTAGCTTGAATTTCACAAGCTCTAACCCAGGGGGCGAGATTGAGAGTCGTTGCTGGCGTTGTAATTCTGGGGCTTTTGGCCACCACCGGACTTCATCCGCAAACCGCCCGTGCAGACGAGGTGTTGCCCGATGTCTGCGCGCAGGCAAAGATCTTCATTGAAGCCAATCGCCTGGAACTGGCGGATTCCTACGCGGAACAATGCTATCAGCAAGCCGGTGCCAGCCGTGAAGTGATCATCTATGGTCACTATCTGCGCGCCGTCGCGCAAGCAGGACTAAACAAGCCGAAGGAGGCCTTGGAACAGCTCGAAATTCTGATGCAGCCCCAGTATACGCAGTCCCCGATTTACGATCGTCGCTCCTTTGGCCTTAAGCATTTGGGCGGCACACAGGCCTCTGTTCATGCCGAAGCCGCAAGGTTCTCTCTGGTGCTCGGTGACGCCGATAAAGGGCTGAGATATGCCGAAAAAGCCCTGACGCTTGCCGCTCTTGAACCTGCCACGCACATTGATGTCGCAGGAAGCGCCTATATGCTGCGTGCCCGTATTCGGGCCAGCCGTCAGGACAATCTGGGCGGCGCCAGGGACTTGGCACGCGCGTATGTTCGAGGAAGTCAGGACCCATTTGTCCTTGAAAATATGAAGACTTTCCCCGAGGTCGATCAGAAAACCCTCGAAGCTCTGAAAACCCGAATGATGTCAGCCTACAGCAAATACCTCAGCATCTATATGTTGACGGGCAGCGTGGTTTCGAGCCTGACCTACCTCAACGAACTGAAAGCCGAAGGTGACACGCTTTACCAGGCGGTGCTGGCCGATGAACGTGCCTATCTGGGACCAGAGACTTAGCCCATTTACGTAGCCCATTCACTCAACAAATGGCAGTTGGTTTATGCCTTTCAACTAGTCTGCTTCCAGGCCATTTACAGGGGCTCTCCATGAAAGAAGACCAAGGCTGTCTGCGTCACGTTAAGCTGTTGCTCGGTTTTGTCGTTTTAGCTTTTTCAATTCCATTCAACTTGCCGGCAAAGGCTGAGACAGCGCCGGACAGTTTTCGCGAAAGCGTAATTGATGTCACAGCCCATTGCTACCCCGTTTTTTCCAGACTTGAAGAGACCTACTGGCCGGATCGGGATCCAGCCGAAGTGGCTGAACTTAAACAGGACGCTGCGGCAAAGCGCGAGTATTCCATGGATATGCTCAGGCGCTATTCGGCCATTTATTATAACTTCAGTATAAACGAGCAAATAGAAAAGGCTGAAGGGGAATTAAGCTTGAGTTCAGCAGATAACGACGCGCTCTTGGACATTGCTATCATGTGCGAGAAAGAACTTTTCAAGCTCATAGATGAAGAGTCGGAAAAGGGATACACACCCTGAATTTGAAGAAGGCAAGCGATTTAAACATGCCGGGTAAAGGTGTTATCGTCTCCCGATGCCGCCGGACATGGTCCAATCGAAAAGCAACAGGTTCCATGCGTACCTCGCCAGGGACAAATCGGTAAAGGACTGCCAGCGTTTTTCTTGCTGCAATCGCTGGCAGAACAGCGTAACTGACGGCCATGACGACTCCGCCTCCTCCTCTGGTACTTTCGCTCGGCGATCCGTGCGGCATCGGACCGGAATTGACCGTAAAGGCGTGGCGGGCGCTCAAGGATCACGCCGCCCTGACCTTTTGCGTTGTCGGCGATGCGCGCACCCTGCGCGATCTCGATGCCCCCGTCACCGTCATTGAAACCCTCGACCAGACGGCCGACGTCTTCGGTGAAGCCCTTCCGGTCCTCGACCTCCCCCTCGACCAGCGGCCCCGTCCCGGTAAACCGGATGGCGTTCATGCCCGCCCGATTGTCGGCTGGATCCGGACCGGGGTTGAGCTGTGCCAGGCGGGTCAGGCGCGCGGACTGGTTACCGCGCCCATCGCCAAGTCGGTGCTGTACGGCACCGGTTTCAAGTTTCCCGGTCATACCGAGTATCTGGCCGAGCTGTGTCGCGACGGTGACGGCCCGGCGCCGACACCGGTCATGATGCTGTCCGCCAGGGACCTGAAGGTGGTTCTGGCGACCATCCATCTGCCGCTACGCGATGTGCCCGACGCGCTGACGGTCGACGGCGTGGTCGAGATTGCGCGCATTACCCATGACGCCTTGAAACGTGACTTTGCCCTCGCAGCGCCGCGCATAGCCATGGCCGGGCTCAATCCCCATGCCGGCGAGGATGGCACGATCGGCCGCGAAGAGATCGATGTCCTGATCCCGGCGGTCGAGCAATTACGACGCGGGGGAATCGAGGTCCTGGGCCCCCTGCCCGCCGATACCATGTTCCATGACGACGCCCGCGCCACCTACGATGCCGCCATCTGCATGTACCATGACCAGGGCCTGGTGCCGTTGAAGACGCTGGACTTTTGGAGCGGAGTCAATATCACCCTGGGCCTGCCGATCGTACGAACCTCGCCTGACCACGGTACCGGGTTCGCCATCGCCGGCACCGGTCAGGCCCGGCCGGACAGCCTGATCGCTGCCATCCGCGCCGCTGACCAGATCAGCCGGAACCGAGGCGCATGACCGACCTGCCAACCTTACGCGAAAGCCTGGAGCAGCATGGCCTGATGGCCAAAAAGTCGTTCGGCCAGCACTTTTTGCTGGACCTCAACATCACGCGCAAAATTGTGCGCCTGGGCGGCCCCTTTACCGGTGATCCGGTCATCGAGGTCGGCCCTGGCCCCGGCGGCCTGACCCGCGCCCTGCTCGAGTCCGAAGCATCGCACGTCATCGCCATCGAAAAAGATTCTCGTTTTCTGGAATTATTGACCGAACTGAAGGGGCCTTATGGCGACCGCTTCGAGGTCATCGAGGGCGATGCCCTCAAGGTCGACGAGATGCAGCTGCTGACGGAACGCAACCTATCCAGCGGAGCGCACATCGTCTCCAACCTGCCCTACAATGTCGGCACGCCGCTCCTGATCAAGTGGCTGACCGGGCCCTGGCAACCCAAGTCCCTGACCCTGATGTTCCAGCTCGAGGTCGCGCTTCGGGTGGTGGCTCCCGTCGGCGACGACGATTACGGACGCCTCAGTGTCATCGCCCAGGTTCTGTGCGACTGCGACAAGCTGATGGACCTACCGGCGCGGGCTTTTACGCCGCCGCCCAGGGTCGACAGCGCCGTGGTCAGGCTGGTCCCCAAAAACGAACGGCCGGACGCCGCCGTCATCAAAAATCTCGAAAACGTGACCGCCGCTGCGTTCGGCCAGCGTCGCAAAATGTTGCGATCGTCTCTCAAATCGCTCGGTGGCGAAGCCTTGCTGGCCAAGGCGGAAATCGATGCCACCCTGCGCGCCGAACAGGTGCCTCCGGACGGTTTCCTGCGTCTGGCTGCCGCACTGACTTGATCCCGCCCCCTGATTTTGGGGTGGACTTTTACATGCTGCAGGTAGAAGGTCGCGCCGGAATAACAACAGTATTCAGGGTCGGCGTCGCGTTTTATCGATAAAATTGAATGACTTGGAACTCGGGAGGCTGAAATGCTGAGCAAGGCCGATACACGTGTCGTGGGCGCATGGTCAGATGATATGCGCAGACCGAGCGTCGATGTCCAGTCGTCGCCTGCTCTCTCATCACCTGTTCTGTCATCACCTTTTTTGGCAGCGCTTCCTGAAATGTTCCCCCTGCCTGCCTTTGACCCGAGCCCGATTCTCATCGGTCGCGGAGGATCTGCGTCGAACCACCTCCTGACCAGCCTCGTCTGGAGCTTTCGCCACGACTCTCCGGCCGATAGCGTGACGCCGGGCGTCCCCGCCAGCGCCGCCGATACGATTGGCGGGACCCTGCGCTACACCAGCGCAACCGGTCTCCAACCGGGCGACGATCCTCTGGTGTACCGGCAATGGTATATCGACCGCACGGGCATGGACGATATCGCCGTCGACCTCAATGTCCGCCCGGTCTGGGACGGCGGCGGCGGCCAGACCTATACCGGCGCCGGAGTCACGGTCGGGGTCTTCGACAGCCTTATCGAGCGCAGTCACCCGGACCTCGAACCCAATTACAACGAAAACCTGGATGTCGAGGACCTGTTCTACGACCACAGCGACGGCGCCCATGGCACGGCAGTTGCCGGAATTATCGCGGCGGCGAAGAACGGCATAGGCATGACCGGGATCGCCTACGACGCCAAGGTCACCTCGTTACCGGTGATCTATTCTACGGCCGTAGCGCTGCATGAATTCGAAATCGCCCTGGCACACGCCAAGGATTTCGACATCGTCAACATGAGTCTTGGGGGGCTTGCGCCATTCGACGGCTTCGAACTGCGCCAGTGGTTTTCTGTCAACGCCCATCATTACAAGAACGCGGCAGACCAGGGCCGTGGTGGTCTGGGCACATTGCTGATCCAGGCTGCCGGCAACAATCGCAGCATCAACCCGCTCGACGCCAATCTCAGCGGCTTCCAGAACCAGCGCTACAGCATCACAGTCTCGGCCATCGCCAGCGAGGGCTTGGTGGCGGACTACTCGTCGGAAGGCGCCAATGTCCTGGTGGGCGCGACCTCCAGCGGTTCCTATTTCGGACCTCACGTGGCAACCACCGATCAGGTCGGCGACGCCGGCTATAACAAGGGTGACAACCCCGACTGGGATCCGGTCTCGGCCGACTACACCACCCGCTTCGGCGGCACGTCAGCCGCCGCCCCGATGGTCAGCGGCGTTACCGCTCTGATGCTGGAAGCCAATCCCGGCCTGGGCTGGCGCGATGTTCGCGATATTCTGGCCTTCACCGCCCGCCATACCGGTACGGCCATTGGAGAAACACCCTCTCCGTACTACGAAAAATATGCGTGGAAGATCAATGACTCGTCTCAGGTCAACGGCACAGGCCTGCACTTCAATCAGAATTATGGCTTCGGTCTGGTCGATGCCCTGGCTGCCGTCCGTCTCGCCGAGAGTTGGACACGCCAGCGGACCTCAGCCAACGAAGTAAGCCGGTCGGCGTCACGCACGCAAGACCTGGTCATTCCCGAAGCCCCTTACAACACCACGCCTCTGGTCATCTCGTTTGATATCTCTGCTGGCGTCACGGCTCAGATCGTTACCCTGTATCTGAACATGACGCATAAGATGACAAATGAACTGGAGGTCAAGCTGATCTCGCCGTCGGGCACGGAAAGCCTGATCTTCGACCATAAGGGCTATGGACCGAGTATCTTTGGCACGGGCGGCACGCGGTGGGATCCCTGGACCTTTACCAGCAACAATTTCGTCGGCGAAGACGCCGCTGGTACCTGGCAACTGGTGATCCTCGATGACAGGGGTTTCTGGCCGACCAACGGCATTTTCAAGACAGCCACCCTCACCATCTATGGCGACGCGACGACGGACGACAGCGAGTATATCTATACCAATGAGTTCGGCGTTCTGGCCGGGATGGATTACAGCTACACGATCACCGACACCACAGGAATCGACACCTTGAATACTGCAGCCGTCAGCTCGGCGTCGCTGCTCGACCTGCGCGGTATTCACCTTAGCCGCATCAACGGCATGGCAGTGACCCTCACGCCGGGGACTGTCCTGGAAAATGCCTGGGGTGGTGACGGCGGCGATGCGATCTACGGGAACGGTGCGCACAACCGTCTTTACGGCATGCGCGGTGCCGACATCATTACCGGTGGCGCCGGCAATGACACCCTTTCCGGTGGCAGCGGCGACGACTATGTTCATGGCGGGCCAGGTAATGACGCTTTGGACGGTGGCAACGGCAGCGACAAGCTGTCCTATGACGGCGCAGTCACGGGTGTGACCATCGACCTGTCGCTTACTGAAGGTCAAAACACCGGCGGCGGCGGTATTGATACCGTATCAGGTTTCGAAAACCTGGAAGGCTCCGATTTCTCCGATCAACTGACGGGTTCCGGCGGCAACAACACGATCTCGGCGCGTCGTGGTCACGACTGGGTGCGCGGCGCCGAAGGCGATGACAGGCTGTTCGGCGGCCTGGGCGACGATACCCTGGACGGCGGCAACGGCGACGACACCGTAACCGGTGGCAGCGGCGCTGACCGGCTGTCGGGTGGTCTCGGCATCGATCTGCTCAGCTATGCCGACTCCGTGGCGGCGGTCCGGATCGTCCTCGGCGATCTGACTGCCGTCTCTGGCGATGCCATGGGCGACGTCATAGCCGGCTTCGAGAACGTCACCGGCAGCACAGGCGACGATACGCTGGCGGGGGACGGGTTCGACAACCGCCTGACCGGTGGCGCCGGTAACGACGCGCTGGGCGGTCAGGCCGGCCATGACTATCTCGACGGCGGCATCGGCAACGATTCCGTGGTCGGTGGTGACGGCGACGACGGTGTCTATGGCCGCGACGGCAACGACAACCTGGCCGGAGAGATGGGAAACGACACACTCGACGGCGCGGCGGGTAACGACACGGCGTCCGGCGGAGACGGCGACGACAGGGTTTCCGGCGGAGACGGCCACGACATGATCGGTGGCCGCGCCGGCCGCGACTATCTCGATGGCGGTCTCGGCAACGATACAGCCTTTGGCGGCGATGGTGACGACCGGATCTATGGCCGCGACGGCAACGACAACCTGTCCGGCGAGATCGGCAACGACACGGTCGACGGTGGCCTCGGCAATGATACCGTGAGCGGCGGCGACGGCAATGACCGGATCACCGGCGGCGGCGGCGCTGACCGGCTGCGCGGCGGCAACGGCAATGACGTTTTCGTTTACGCCCAGGCGGATGTCGGCACGGCAGCCGACATGTTGGTAGATTTCTTCGCGCGCGCACACCCGCACCAGCAATACGACCGCATCGATCTGCGGGGCATTGATGCCATAGACGGCGGAAGTGACAACGCCTTCGCCTTCATCGGCGACGCCGCCTTTAGCGCGGCCGGTCAGTTACGGGTTTGGTTCGACGGCGTCAACACGCTGGTCCAGGGCAATACCCTCAATGACGCCGAGGGGCATGCCGAGTTCGAAGTTTTCCTGGCCGGAAATTTAACAACGACCATCAGCGTGTTAGATTTCTTGTTGTAGGGAAAGTAAATCCACAAATTTCGCAGATTTTCTCTACGCGCAAAGCAAATTTCAAATTGTGAAATCTGAGTATTCTGTGGATATTTTTTGCTATATCTTTTCCGCCATCAGCTCATCGACAAAGGGCGAAATCCACAGCCCCCTCGCCCGGCGCGAGGCCTCGGCATGATAGATGTGGACCAGTTCAGCATAGGACCGGTCGAAATCGTCGTTAAGGATGATGTAGTCGTACTCTGCCCAGTGCGAGATCTCATTCTTGGCACGCGAGATGCGGCGCTGGATGACATCGTCGTCGTCCTGGGCGCGGGCCACCAGCCGGCGATTCAGTTCATGCATCGACGGCGGCAGGATAAAAACCCGCACGACGTCGCCCGGCGCCCTTGCCGAAATACGTTGCGCCCCCTGCCAGTCGATATCGAACAGAACATTGCGGCCAAGGCTCAGCGCCTTTTCGACCGGGTCGCGCGGTGAACCATACATAGCGTCGTGAACAGAGGCATATTCCAGCAGCGCCTTGTCGTTGATCAGCTTATCCATCTCCTCCTGCTGGATGAAATGGTAGTCGCGACCGTCCTTTTCGCCGGGGCGCACGCCCCGTGTCGTCACCGAAATCGACAGATCCAGGTCGGCGTGGTCGGACACCAGACGGCGGCACAGCGACGTCTTTCCGGCCCCCGAGGGCGCCGCCACGATCAGCATGAGGCCGCGGCGCAGCTTGTCCATCAATTACTCCACATTCTGAGTCTGTTCACGGAACTGGTCGATGACCGACTTAAGCTCCAGCCCGGTTTGGGTCAATTCGATAAAGGCCGACTTGGAACACAGAGTATTGGCTTCGCGCATGAACTCCTGCGCCAGGAAATCCAGCTTACGGCCCGGCGCCGACTCACCGTCGATCAGGGCGTGCGCCTGGTCGATATGCGAGGCCAGACGGTCCAGTTCTTCACGAACATCAGCCTTGGCCGCCAGGACGGCCGCTTCCTGCAGCACGCGCTCCTCGAACCCGGCCTGGTCGGCGAGAAGCTCGTTCATTCGGCGGGTAAAGCGGTCACGGATGACCTCGACCTGCTGGGCTGCCAGCGACTTTCCCCGTTCCAGCGATGCCGCCATGCTGACCAACTGCGTTTTCAGGATGGCATCCAGCGATCGGCCCTCGGCTTCGCGCGCGGCCTTCAGCCCGTCCAGTCCCCGCGCCAAATCGGCGCCCAGCGCCGCCTCTCCAGCGGCGTCCAGCCCCTCACGTTCGTCGCCACCGATATCGACGACACCACGCAGGGCCAATAGGCCGTCGAGGCGTGGCGCCTTTACCTTGCCGGACTTGATCAGGTCGTGGCCGGCATCGAGATAGGCGGCCAGGACGTCGTGATTGATGCTGACGCCGCCCTTGCTGCCCGCCGTGTTAACCGAGACGCTCAGGCTGACCTGGCCGCGCTGCAACCGGCCTTTAACAAGTTCGCGGCCCAGTCGCTCGACCGCTTCGAAGCCAGGCGGAAAGCGGTATTTGACGTCAAGATTGCGCCCGTTAACGCTGCGCAACTCTATCACCCAGGCGGTTTCGCCCGCGCCGCCCTCGACGCGAGCGAACCCTGTCATGGAGGCCAGGGGCATTACTACGACGTGCTCTTCAGGCGGATCGCTGCCTGAGTCTGTTTTGCCTGAGTTTGAGTTGGCTGAGTTTGGGTGCCTTCGGTATTGACCGCCGGCGAGGACGCCACAGCCGACTCAGAGCCAACCGCCGGGGTCGAATAGCGCGACACCTGGGACTCGATCTGGCGCCATTTGGCGACATTGGCGAGATGCTCTTCATAGGTGGCGGCGAAGACATGACCGCCCGTGCCGTCAGCGACGAAATAGAGGTCGGATGTCTTGAGGGGGTTCAGGGTGGCGGCGATGGCCGCCTTGCCCGGATTGGCGATCGGCGTCACCGGCAGCTTGTCGATCAGGTAGGTGTTCCACGGTGACCAGGTATCGAGCTCGGTCCGGGTCAGGCCGCGGCCCAGGGGCTCGCCACGCGATACACCATAGATCACTGTCGGGTCGGAGCCGAGACGAATACCCTGCCTGAGGCGGTTGACGAACACGGCGGCGACGCGGGGACGTTCCGAGGCCAGTCCGGTCTCGCGCTCGACGATCGACGCCATGATCAGGGCCTCTTCCTTATTCTTGAACGGCAGGCCCTTCTCGCGCTTTTCCCAAAGGTCATCCAAGGTCTTGCGACCGGCATCCAGCATGCGGTCGAGTACGGCTTCACGAGTCTCGCCGCGCTGAAATTCGTACGTTTCCGGAAGTATAGAACCTTCCGGCGGAATCTCGACCTCGCCGGTCAGGTGGTCTTGCGTCATAAGAATACGTACCACCTGGGCCGAGGTCTTGCCCTCGGGGACGGTCACGAAGTTGCGCACCACCGTGCCTTTTTCCATGCGGGCCAGGACGTCGATAAGGGAATCACCGCCAGGGAAGGCATAGGTGCCGGCGCGTAAGCGATTGGCATGCCCGCGGATCTTGGCGGCAAACCGGAACAGGGTTGCCGAACGAATGACACCCTGTTTTTCCAGTTCCTCGCTCATGGCGGTGACACTTGTGCCACGTTGGAAGGTCACTTCCTTCACGGCGGCATTATCGGCCGGCCTGGGACCGGGACCGTACATCTGGGCGTAGAAGAACATGCCGCCAGCCATAACCAGCAGGATAATACCGGCAACGAGGCCCGCCAGCGGCGCCAGGAATGCCTTGAAACCGCCCTTGCCGCCCCCCGTGGAGGGCTCACCCTTTCCGTCGCGACGCAGCCAGCGGATCATGACTAAACCTTACCCATAATCAGGGCGGCATTCGTGCCGCCGAATCCAAAGCTGTTCGACATGACGCGGTCGATCTTCATCTTCTTGGCCTTGTGCGGCACCAGGTCGATGGTCGTTTCGACATCGGGATTGTCTAGGTTGATGGTCGGCGGGGCCACTTGGTCGCGAATGGCCAGGGCGCAGAAGATGGCTTCGACGGCACCGGCCCCGCCCAGCAGGTGGCCGATAGCCGACTTGGTCGAGGACACGGTGCCTGTCGCTGCGCGCGCGCCCAGAAAGCGTTCGATGGCCTTCAACTCGATACCATCCGCCATGGTCGAGGTACCGTGCGAATTCACATAGTCGATGGTTGCGGGGTCGATTCCGGCATCCTTGGCCGCCGCCACCATGGCGCGGTAGCCACCGTCACCGTCTTCAGACGGAGCGGTAATGTGGTAGGCGTCGCCCGACAGGGCATAGCCCAGGACCTCAGCGTAGATCTTCGCGCCACGCGCCTTGGCGTGTTCATACTCTTCCAGCACCACGATACCGGCCCCCTCGCCCATGACGAAGCCGTCTCGGTCCTTGTCGTAGGGCCGCGAAGCCTTGGTCGGTTCGTCGTTGAAGGCGGTGCAGAGAGCGCGGCAAGCGATGAAGCCGGCAATGCCGATCGGCACGATGGCCGATTCGGCCCCGCCGGCGACCATGACGTCAGCGTCGCCATGGGCGATCAGCCGGGACGCATCGCCGATCGCGTGGGCGCCGGTGGCGCAGGCGGTGACGACAGCGTGATTCGGCCCCTTCAGGCCGTGTCGGATCGACACCTGCCCCGAAGCCAGGTTGATCAGGGACGACGGTATGAAGAAGGGCGATATCCGCTTGGGCCCTTTATCGCGCAATTCCAGCGCCGTTGCAGCGATGATGCCTAAACCACCGATGCCGGAACCGATCATCACGCCGGTGCGGATCCTGTCCTCTTCGGTTTCAGGGTGCCAGTTGGCATCGTTCAGGGCCTCGTCAGCCGCCGCAATACCGTACAGGATAAAGTCGTCGACCTTGCGCCGTTCCTTGTTTGACAGGACCAGCGACGGATCAAAGGAGCCTTCGATGTCGGGACCGCCACCACCGCGACCGTCGACGCTCGGGACTTCGCACGCGACCGTACAAGCGTAGTCGGTGGTGTCGAAGGCCGTGATCGGGCCTGCGCCGGACTGACCTTCAAGCAGGCGTTTCCACGAAATCTCTACCCCGGCGCCCAGCGGCGAGACCAGGCCGAGGCCAGTGATGACAACGCGACGTACCATAGGCGTACCATTTCCCTCGACCGCCCGGCCAAGTGGCCCCACTTGAAACCCCGGACAGCAATCTGTAAGGCATACTCAAAAAATTAAGCGCGGCCAAACCCGAAATTCGGATTTGCGGCCGCGCCTATGACGGATTCAAGCGCCGACCGCTTGGAGTTGCTGGAAAATAACGGCTTGCGTTACGTCCAAACCGCCTCTTAAGCCGCCAGCTTGTCCTGGATATAGTTGACCGCGTCACCGACCGTCAGGATATGCTCAGCCGAATCGTCAGGGATTTCGATGTCGAATTCCTCTTCGAAAGCCATAACCAGCTCGACGATGTCGAGGCTGTCGGCTTCCAGGTCATCGATAAAGCTCGCCTTTTCCGTCACCTTGTCCGGATCGGCGTCCAGGTGGTCGATGACGATCTTGCGAACACGTTCAAGAACTTCAGACATTTATAGTCCCTTCAGAGGTTTAGACATTCAGGCCCCCGTAAACCTTTCGGGGATGCGGGGCAATCGAGAATTTCGGGTTCCGGCTTGTAGACACACACTTGTTAGGTTTCAAGCCGATTTAGCCGTTGCGTACCACACTCTTAACCAACACAAAAGTGCAATTGCGACAGTTCTTGTTGCGCTGCGGTATCAGATCATCGCCATTCCGCCGTTGACGTGCAGGGTCTGTCCCGTCACGTAACCGGCTTCGTTGCTCGCCAGGTACACCGCAGCTGCAGCAATATCCGTACCGGCACCCAAGGCACCCGTCGGTATCCGTTGCAATATGGTGCCGCGTTGGGCCTCGTTCAACGCATCGGTCATCGGCGAAGCAATAAAACCGGGGGCAATGCAATTGACGGTGATGCCGCGCGAGCCGACTTCCTGGGCAAGGGCCTTGGAGAACCCGATCATGCCGGCCTTGGAGGCGGCATAGTTGGTCTGGCCCGGATTGCCGGTGACACCGACGACCGAGGTGATCCCAATGATGCGACCGGAGCGGCGCTTCATCATGCCCTTGGTGGCAGCGCGGGCGAGGCGAAAATAGGCTTCGAGGTTGACCTTGATGACCGTATCCCAGTCCTCGTCCTTCATGCGCATCAGCAGACCATCGCGCGTGATGCCGGCATTGGCGATCAGAATGTCGAGTCCGCTGCCTGCCGTTTCTTCTGCGCGGGCGACCAGGCCATCCACCGAAGCGGCGTCAGACAGGTTGGCAGCGGCAATGAAGGCGCCCTCGCCCAGTTCGGCGGCCAGGTCGGCCAGGACGCTTTCGCGCGTGCCGGACAGCACGACCTTGGCGCCTTGCTTGTGGAGCGCGCGGGCTATCTCGGCGCCTAAGCCGCCGGTGGCCCCGGTGACAAGGGCGGTCTTACCGGTCAGTTCGAACATGGAGGCTCTCCGATTCTTGTCTGCAAGCGGCGCGGCTTACGACAGGCCCGCCGCGGGATCAAGTCGAATGTATTGGTTTTGGAACCACGGATGGACACGAATAGACACCGATTTCAGGGCTATCCGAAACCGCCGTGCATTCGGCAACGATTGGCTTTTAAACCGCGAATGAACGCGAATAAACGCGAATATTCCAGGTCACGCCGAAAAACCGCATTTGAACCAGCCTGTTTTTTTGCGGCTTTGGCGCTTTAACCATTCGCGTCCATTCGCGTTCATTCGCGGTTCCAAACCTGCAGCTAGACCGGCCTAGCGACACGATCAGGCTACGGTGAAATCCGTGTCCATCCGTGGTTCAAAACACTTAGCCCTGTGCTTTGGCGAAAGCTTCGAAGTCGGCGGCGCCATTGAGCGCGACGGCTGTCACGTCCGGCAAGCTGCGCTTGATCATGCCGGTCAAAACCTTGCCTGCGCCCAGTTCGGCGACGCGGGTGACTCCACCTTCGCCTCCCAGCCATTCCATCGTCTCGCGCCAGCGTACCCGGCCGGTAACCTGCTGAACCAAAAGGCCCGCAATCTGGTCCTTGTCGCTCACCGGACGGGCCGTGACATTGGCGACCAGGGTCGAGACCGGAGCCTTGATCGTCACCTTGGCCAGGGCATCGGCCATGGCATCGGCGGCGGGCTGCATCAGCGGACAGTGGAACGGCGCCGACACATTCAGCAGCATGGCTTTGGCACCCAGTTCCCTGGCTTTTTCCATAGCAATCTCAACGGCGGCTTTTTCGCCGGAAATGACGATCTGGCCGGCATTATTGTCATTTGCGACCACGACCACGCCGGCCACCGAACCCGCCTGGCAGGCGGCTTCGGCCAGGGCAAGGTCGGCCTTGCCGATCAGGGCGGCCATGGCGCCGACGCCGACCGGAACCGCCGCCTGCATGGCCTGACCTCGAAGCTTCAGCAGCCGCGCTGTGTCCGACAGGCTGAAGGTGCCGGCGGCGGCATGGGCAGAATACTCGCCCAGGGAGTGGCCGGCGACATAGCTGGCATCGGCGCAGGTGATGCCGAAATCGTCTTCCAGAACGCGGACGACGGCCAGGGACACCGCCATGATGGCTGGCTGGGCGTTTTCGGTCAGGGTCAGTTCTGATTCGGGGCCTTCGCGCATCAACTGGAACAGCTTCTGGCCCAGGGCCTCGTCGACTTCGTCGAAGACGGCACGGGCACGGGGAAAGGTGTCATACAACTCCGCGCCCATGCCGACGCTTTGCGAGCCTTGTCCGGGAAATACGAAAGCGGTGGTCATATGCTGCCTCCTCAAACTTGAGCGGCGACTGGATAGGCGGAACCGCAGATCAGGGCAAGAAAAAGCTATTTTGCTTGCGCAATCCCGGCAGCGCGCATAGTTTGATTATCAAACCTGTAGCTGAACACTCATGTTAGCTTGTCGACAAGCCGGGGGGCTTTCATGATCGATCCTACCTCTCTCTCGCGCCGCTATCTCCTTGCCGGAGCTGCCGTCATGCCACTGGCCGGCACTCTGTTTTCCCGTGCCGCCCGGGCGCAGGCTGCGCCTCCGCCGCTTACCGTCCTGGGCAAGCTCCCAGCCGTCGAGAATGTCGCCTTGTCGCCCAACGGCAAACGCGTCGCCATGGTGATGACGCGTAACGGCGAACGCATCATCATCGACTACGACCTGACGACCGGTGCTACGGCAGCCGGCGCCATTGAAGGCGACAATATTCGCCGGGTCATGTGGGTGGATAACGAAACGGTTATGGTTGCCACGTCTTCGGCCGACATTTACGCTGGAGACCTCATCTCGGTCATGCTTGCTTCGATGTTTAATCTGCCGAAAGGCAAACGCAGCATCCTCTATACGAACGTTCCAGGAGCTGTGCGTGGTGTCACAGGAGACTTTTACCGCATCAAGACTGATGAGGGTTACAAGGTAGCCGCCTCATCGTTTAAGGACCCAGAAGGGATCAATCTGGGGGGCACAAGCAGTATGCATGCTAATAGGTTGCAGCGCTGCTTATACGCCTTTAGCACCAAGTCCTCGTTGTCCACCAATATCGACACCGATGCCCGTCCCATTCAGCAGTGGGCCCTCCAACCTGATGGTGCCCCTAGAGGACGCAGCGAATACGACGACGACACCAAGACTTGGCTTCTGCGCTATCGGGACAGCAAGGGCTGGCGCGAAATCTTCAAGATGGAAGCGCGGTACGACAAGCCATGGCTGGCCGGCCTGGGTCGCGACGGCAAGACCCTGCTGGTCCGGTTCGACAGTGGAGAAACGGCCGACCGCTACTACGAGTTCGACGGCACAGGCGCCAAGGTCGAGCTGGATATCGACGGCAGCTACCATCTCCCGGTTTTCCATCCGGCAACCAACGTCCTGGTGGGTTTCCGCAACAACGGGCCGATCTCCGATTGGACCTTCTATGATCCGGTGTTCCAGCGTCTGCCCAAATTGCTCGACCAGGCCCTGCCCGACAGTTTCAACGACATTCTGGACATGGCGGAAAACCCGCGCCAGCTGGTCGTGCGCAGCGAAAGCCCGGAAGACCCCGGCACCTATTTCTACTTCGACTTTACGACCGGCGACTTCAAGGAAATCGGCTCGGCCTATCCGCAACTGCCGGCAGAGTGGATATCGCCCAAGAGCTATATCACCTACAAGGCTGGCGACGGCCTGGAGATCGGCGCCTGGCTGACCTTGCCGGTCACTGGCGGGGACAAGAACCTGGCGCTGGTCGTCCTGCCGCATGGCGGTCCTGAAGATCTTGACGACGTCCGCTTCGACTGGTTGTCCCAGGCGATCGCGACGCGCGGCTATGCCGTGCTGCAGGCGAACTTCCGCGGTTCTTCGGGTTATGGCAAGGCTTTCACCGAAAAGGGTTACGGTGAATTCGGCCGCAAGATGCAGACCGACCTCAGCGACGGCGTCGCCCATCTGGTCAAACAGGGTATCGCCGATCCCAAGCGGGTCGCCATTGTTGGAAAGGCCTATGGTGGCTATGCAGCCCTGGCCGGGGTCAGCCTTCAGTCGGGCATCTATAACTGCGCGATTGCCATTGCCGGCCTGTCCGACCTGCGTACCTTCATTGCCTATCGCCGCGAAAGAGAAGGCTTCGACAACGACAGCTACAATCTCGAATATTGGCGCCGCTTCATGGGGCCGGAAGGCGGGTGGGACACATTGTCGCCGGCGCGGAACGCTGATGCAATAGGCGTGCCGGTGTTGTTGATCCACGGCAAGGATGATGTGGTGGTTCCATTCGACCAGAGCAACAGCTTCTATCAAGCCATGACCAAGGCCGGGAAGCCGGTCGAACTGACCCAGCTCAAGCAGGAAGACCACTGGCTGTCACGCGAACCGACGCGCGTGCAGACTCTGGAAGCCATGATGGCCTTCCTGCTCAAGCACAATCCGGCGTAACGCCATGAAGCCGCTCGCCTGCCTTATCGCCGCCCTCGCCCTGGCTCCGTGGACGTCTCATGCCCAGAACAGCCTCGGTGCGCCGCCGCCGCTGTCGGTCTACGGCAACCTACCCGACACCGATCAGGTCGCACTGGCGCCCGCAGGTGACAAGGTGGCCCTGGTGACCAATCGCGACGGCAAGCGGATGATCTTCGATCACAACATGATCACCGGTGAGAGCCATGCCAGCCTGATCCAGTATGGCAAGCTGCGCGATCTGTTCTGGGTGGACGATGACCACATCCTGGCGACGATTTCCAAGAGTGGGACCGCATTCTCCTGGGCGTTCGAGTCCTACACGACCCTGATGGTCAGCGTGCCGAAACAGTCGATTCGCGAGATCGGATACGGAGAATTCCATATCGTCGAACTGGGTGGAAAACTGGCCCTCTATGCCGGCGGTTATGACACCCTGTACCAGGTCCCCGGACCGGTGGCGACTACCGCTTCCTGGAACAGGCACGGGAAAAGGACACCTACGTCGACTCGTGGGCCGTGCGCCACGACGGCACGCCGTTCGCCCGCGCCCAGTATAAGCCCAAGACCACGCTGTGGGAACTACAGTTCAAGAACGACAAGCGCTGGACCACCGTCTACAGGGAGACCTCGCCGCTCACCACGCCCAGCCTGATCGGCATGGGGCGGACCAACGATACCGTCCTGCTGTACATGCGATCGGGCGAGCGGGCCTACAAGTATTACGAGGTCAAGGCCGACGGCAGCTTCAGCGACGTCATCAATTCCGGTGTCGACGTTGCATCGCAGTACAATCCCGCCACGGGACTACTGGCCGGCTTCAGCACCGATAAGGAAGGCGTCTACACCTACGCCTTCTTTGATCCGGCCATGGAAAAACTGCCCGGCCTGATCGACAAGGCCTTTCCCGATCACCCGATCAAACGCATCGTCAGCCAGGGGCGTGATCCGCGGCAAATGATCGTCTTCGTGGAAGGCAACGGCGATCCGGGCACCTATTATTTCCTCGACTTCAAGAACAGCGCCTACAAGAGCATCGGTGAAACCTATCCGGACCTGCCCAGCGAATGGGTCGCCGAGCAGGAAGCCTTTACCTACAAGGCCGCCGACGGGATGGAAATCCCGGCCATCATCACCTATCCGCCCGGCCGCGAAGGTGGGGACCTGCCGCTGATCGTGCTGCCGCACGGCGGGCCGCTGGACCAGCGTGATACCCTGGGCTTCGATTGGCTGTCCCAGGCGATCGCTTCGCGCGGCTATGTCGTGCTGCAACCGAACTATCGCGGCTCGGGCGGTTATGGCGGCGACTTCGTCGAAGCCGCCTATGGCCAGTACGGGCGAAAAATGCAGACCGATTTGTCCGACGGGGTGCGCACACTGATTGCCGATGGCCTGGTCGATCCGAACCGCGTGTGCATCGTTGGCGCCTCGTACGGCGGTTATGCCGCCCTGGCCGGCGCCACGCTGGATACCGGCGTCTATCGCTGCGCCGTCTCGATCGCCGGAATTTCCGACCTTTACGATCTGGTTTACCCCGTGGGCGGCGAAAGCCGCCACGAGGTCGCCACCAGCGACTTCGTCATCTATATGAAGCAATTACTGGGCGACGGCAGCGACCGCTGGGAGTCGATCTCACCGGCGCACCACGCCGACAAAGTCGGTATCCCGCTGCTGATGATCCATGGCAAGGATGACGCTGTCGTGCCGATCCAGCAGATGTACACTATGCGCGAAGCGATGAAAAAGGCCGGCAAACCCGCCGAGGTGGTCATCCTGAAGGGCGAGGATCACTGGCTGTCCAAGGCGGCGACGCGCACGGAAACACTGGAGGCCACGATCACGTTCCTGGAAACGCACAATCCGGCCTATTGAGGCCGGAAATACCGTCTAGCCAAACGGCTTCATCTGTATATAAATTACCGGCAGTTGCATCCTGCCCCGGGGGAGTTCCATGCCGATCACCAGACGCCACACCATCGCCTCCGCCTTGGCGCTTTTCCTCGCGCCGGCCGTCGTCAGAGCCGCCGATGCGGCCAACAGCCTGGGTGCGCCGCCGGCCATTGAAGTCTATGGCCGCTTCGAGGCGGTCGCTGAAGTCGCCTTGTCACCGAATGGAAACCGCGTTGCTATGGTCATGCGCAAAGGGGATGACCGCGTTTTGGTTGATTTCGATCTGACAACGCAAAAGACTTTCGCCAAGCCATTAGGGAAGGCCAAGGTGGCTAACATCCTTTGGGCTGACGACGAAAGGATTGCTGTCGTTACGTCGACAACCGGCAGCCTCGATGGTTTTGCAGGTTATGCCCGCGAGTTTAGCCAGGTTGTTGTCCTGGACCTCGCACGCGACAAATCCTTCAGCCTTTTTGGTACGCATCAAGATTACTTCCCTGTCGTTGGCGGGGCGGTCAGCGTCATCGATTACAAGGGCCGAAAAATGTTAACTGCGATCGGCATCCGGCGCGTGACCTACACACTGCAATTGCTGCGTTTCGACCCGGTCAACGGAAACTCAGCGGTTATCACCGAGGGCAACCGGTATACCAACGGCTGGAGGGTGGATGGTAACGGACACCCGGTAATCCGGACGGATTTCCGCGAAGATCTGCTTAAAAACACGATTTTGATCGACGACGGTTCAGGTTTTAAAGAAGCTTATTCCGACAAAGGCGCTCTCGACAACACTGCGGTCTCCGGCATTGGACGTGACGGAAAATCGGCAGTGATTTATTTCCAGACGGGAGAACGGGCTCACCGATACTACAACCTGGCCTCGGACGGTTCCGTTACTGGCCCTCTCGATAAAGAATTCGCTGGTGACTGTTTCGCACTCTACCATCCCGCGACCCGCTTTCTGTCAGGTTTTGCCTATCAGTCGTACGGTGCCGATGAGTATGATTTTGAGTATTTCGAAGCTGAGGACCAATCTCGTTACAAGGCCGTGAAGACGGCGATGGGAGACTATCGGTCGGCAAGCATAGCCCAGGCTGACGATCCGAATAAGCGTGTCGTCTACTCTGAAGGCTTTGATGACCCTGGTTCCTACTTCTTTATGAATCTGGCAACAGGAAAAGCAATTTCGATCGGCCAGCAACGTCCCGACCTGCCTCCTGAATGGGTCGCAGAAAAGCGGTCCATTCGCTACAAAGCCGCCGACGGGCTGGAAATTCATGGTTACCTTACCCTGCCGCCAGGCCGGTCAGCCAAAGCCCTTCCTTTGGTGGTCTTGCCCCATGGGGGCCCTCAAGCCAACGATGATGCCAGTTTCGACTGGATGTCTCAAGCCTTTGCCTCGCGTGGGTATGCCGTCCTTCAGCCCAACTACCGCGGTTCGAGCGGCTACGGTCAGGCCTTCGTCGAAAAGGGGTATGGCGAGTGGGGCCGCAAGATGCAAACCGACCTGTCTGACGGCGTGCGTTACCTGGCCAGCCAGAGCCTGATCGATCCCAGGCGCGTTGCCATTTTCGGCTGGTCTTACGGCGGGTATGCCGCCCTGGCGGCGGCGGCGTTTGATCCGGAACCCTATCGCTGCGCTGTGGCGGGTGCGCCGGTGTCGGACCTCAACCTGATGATGACCATGGAAGGCATGGACAGCGGCAGCCAGAGGAGCGGCCCCTTCGTGTACTGGAAGCGCTATATCGGCGCCGACAAGGCGAAGCTGAACGAAGTGTCGCCCGCCCTTCACGCTGACAAGGTCACAATGCCGGTTCTGATCCTGCACGGGACCGACGACACCACGGTGCCGATCATCCAGGGCCGCAAGATGGCCGATGCCCTCAAAGCCGCGGGAAAGCCGGTCGAAATGGTCGAACTGCTACGCGAGGACCACTGGCTGATGAGCGAGGAAAAGAACCGGGTCAAGGTCTTGGAACTGACCATCGCCTTCGTCGAAACCCACAATCCGGCCAACTGATGAACCTGACTTGCCGGTCCGGCGTATAAGGCCTATCGTCCGCGCAAATCAGGAGATGCCGCCATGACGCCGTTTGTTCGCACTACCCTTGTAAGCCTGTCCGTTCTCGGTATTGCCTCCGCCACGCCGTCGCTGGCCGCGCTGAAGGTCGGCGACAAGGCGCCCGACTTCAAGGTCGCAGCTGCCACCGACGGCCAGGTCGCCGACTTCTCGCTGAAGACAGCGCTGAAGAACGGGCCCGTCGTGGTCTATTTCTACCCCAAGGCCTTTACCGGCGGCTGCTCACTGGAAGCGCGCCAGTTCTCGCAAGCCATTCCGCAGTTCCAGTCGAAACACGTCACCGTCATCGGCCTGTCGGCCGACGGCATCGATGTGCTGAAGGACTTCTCAAAGAAGGATTGTGCCGGCAAATTTCCGGTTGGCTCTGACAGCAACATCGCGGTGACCAAGGCCTATGATGCCCAGATGGGAATCATGAACATGTCCAGCCGCATTTCCTACGTCGTCAGCAAGGATGGCCGCATCGCCTTCGTCCATGACAGCGGCGACGCCTCGACTCACGTCCCGGCCCTGCTCAAGGCTGTCGGCGCCGGCAAGTAGCCGTTAGCGCTTCTTGGACCCGACCCTGGGGCCGTGAGCACAACCTGCTTGCGGCCCTTGCCTTTGCGTCGTTCTTCCGTTATACGCCCCGTTCCCTTGACGGGTGGTCAGCCTCGTTACGAGACTCTGACCCATCGTTATGCCCGGACTTCCGCCGGACATGGCGCCACCCGTCGCATCGGAAGAGGATATAAATGGCTTTTTACGAACACGTCGTGATCGCACGACAAGATATTTCGCCGCAACAGGCGGAAGCTCTCAACGATACGCTCAAGCACCTCATCGAGGACAATGGCGGCCATATCGCCAAGATCGAATACTGGGGCCTGCGCAACCTGACCTACCGCGTCAAGAAAAACCGCAAGGGCCACTACTCCCTGCTTGCCATCGACGCTCCGGCGCCGGCGGTCAAGGAGATGGAACGTCAGCTCAGCATCAACGAAGACGTCATCCGTTATATGACTGTGCGTGTCGAAGAGCTCGACCTTGAACTGTCGCCGATTCTGTCGCGCCGCGACCGTCCCGAGCGCACTGAGCGCGCTGAAACGTTTGCCGCCGAACAAGGAAGCTGATCATGGCTGATATCGAAACCTCGCCGACCCCCGGCGCGCCCGTCGGCTCCGGCCCGGCCCGTCGTCCGTTCTTCCGCCGCCGCAAGGTGTGCCCGTTCTCTGGCGCCAATGCGCCAAAGATTGACTACAAGGACGTTAAACTTCTGCAGCGCTACATTTCCGAGCGCGGCAAGATCGTTCCCTCGCGCATTACGGCCGTAAGCCAGAAGAAGCAACGCGAACTGGCCAAGGCCATCAAGCGCGCCCGCTTCCTGGCCCTGCTGCCTTACGTTGTGAAGTAAGGAGTAGAGACCATGAAAGTTGTTTTGCTGGAACGCGTCGAAAACCTCGGCACCATCGGCGATGTCGTCGGTGTCAAGGACGGCTTCGCCCGTAACTACCTGCTGCCGCGCCACAAGGCGCTGCGCGCCACCTCCGCCAACCTGAAGGTCTTCGAGGCCCAGAAGGAACAGATCGTCGCCCGCAACGCCGCCGCCAAGGCCGGCGCCGAAAAGGCCGCGTCTGAGTTGGACGGCACGACCTACGTGATCATCCGCCAGGCGGGTGACTCGGGTCAGTTGTACGGTTCGGTCAATGCGCGAGACGTCACTGACGCCATCACCGCGGCCGGCGGAAAGGTCGAACGCAACCAGGTTGTGCTCAACATTCCGATCAAGACCCTGGGCATCCACAGCATCAAGGTGCGCCTGCACGCCGAAGTCTCGGTCTCAATCTCGGTCAACGTCGCCCGCTCACAGGACGAAGCCGACCGTCAGGCGGCCGGTGAGAACGTCATCACTGCGCAGTTCGAAGAAGACCGTCTCGCCGATGAACAGGCCGCTGCCGATATGCTCGAAGGCGGCGCAGGTCAGGCCATGGCGGACGCACCCTACGAAAGCTGATTGCAGGCGTTTGCGCGCCAGGCAACAGATATCCAAGCTGTAACGGCTTGAAAAACATGAAGCCCGGCAGGTTTTCCTGCCGGGTTTTTTCTTGCCACAACCGGAAATCCGGGTATTGTGGCCACAATTCGAGATCGACGGTTTCCCAGACGACCGCCTTACGGCCCGCTTCCAGATATCGCTACTTTCGGATCCAGTTCGCGTAATTCCGCCCGAACTTCATGCACGAAGGTGCGACACTAAAGGAGGCCGCTATGGCCACAGGTACAGTTAAGTGGTTCAATGCCACCAAGGGTTATGGTTTCATTCAGCCGGACGCCGGCGGCAGCGACGTGTTCGTTCACATCACGGCTGTTGAGCGCGCTGGTCTGCGCGGCCTCAACGACGGCCAGAAAATCACCTATGAGCTTGCCACCGAAAAAGGCAAGACCTCGGCGGTTGACCTCCAAGCCTAATACCAATCCACTATGACCTTGACTCATCGTGGATTGGCAAGGGCGACTGCCCGCCCGAGCTTACGCGAGGAGCCATGCGGCGCTTGAGCTGAAAAAAAGCGAATACCAAGCGTCATTCTTTATGAGGCTTGGTATAAGCTGCAAAGCTGAGACATTTTGAAACCCCGGCAGGGAAACCTGCCGGGGTTCTTCATTTTAAGCCCTATCCTTGTAGATATGGCTGGCGACAAACTGCCCAATCAGGCAGCCGAGAAGGGCGGCCAGAAGGTTGTAATAGATGGTTTTTTCCGACTCGACCCCGATCGCAAGTTTGTCGAGGCTGAGGCCCAGCCAGCCTACCGCCCAGACCAGCAGGCCCGAAACATAGGACGCCCGCAGCTTTGCGCCGATCCAGTCCTTGATTGCGGCGTAGATAAAGGTACCAACCAGGCCAGCAATGATCGATTGGCCGGCCCACAGCCCGATCGAAATGTTCTGGTACGGCATCGGGAAGACAGGCTTGGCAATCGCCAGCCAGTCCTCCCAGACGGCACCCAATATGGCCGTATTGGTAATCGCTAGCAGAGCGAAAACAATCACGCCCGACGTGACACCACCCAGCACCAGACGCGAACCATTAAGATTTTGCACTCTTGCCTCCCTTTTATAGCCGCGCATTAATCTACACGCTTTCTCCAGACTCCGCACTTGCGATGGCCTGCGGGTCACAAATACGTCACATAATCACCACAGTGAGGGGAATTTCGCAAGGCGCCAAGGCGACGACAAGCCTGGCCGCTGCACCCGCGAACATAGAAACGCTGAGACCCCGCCGCGCGCGAGACAGCCTCACAAGCGTCCCCAAATAACTGAATACGTTGCCGAAAAAAGCAGAGATTCACCATGTAGCCTTTGGAACGTCTTGAGAAGATTTAGCGAATCTATCCTGTAGGACAAAAATAATATTGCGGCGCTCCCCTTTTCTTTGGCGAAATTCGGGCGACTTAATAAGCGTTAACGGACCCTCCCGCCCCACCCGCTTGTCCGCTGCCTCATGTTTGTTTGTTCAGGAGCTACCATGTCCCTCTTCCGCCGCCGGGCCACTGCCCGCCTTTACGTCACCACCGCCCTTGTCCTGTCGCTTTCGGGCGCCAGCGTACCCGTCTTCGCTCAGGACGCTGTGCCCGTCGCTGAAGAGCCGACCGAAGTCGTCGTCACCGGTACTCGCACCCCGCGCCGGTCGCGCCTCGACACCCTGGCGCCCGTCGATGTTATCAAGGCGGAAACGCTCAGCAATCAGGGCTCGACCGAACTGGCCGAAGGCCTGTCCAAGATCGCTCCGTCCATCACCTTCCCGCGTCCCGCCGTCACCGACGGCACCGACAGCGTCCGTCCCGCCACGCTGCGCGGCATGTCCCCCGACCAGAGCCTGGTCCTGATCAACGGAAAGCGCCGCCATGCCTCCTCCCTGGTCAATATCAACGGCTCGGTCGGCCGTGGCGCCGCCGCCGTCGACCTCAATACCATCCCCGAAGCCGCGCTGAGCACGGTCGAAGTCCTGCGCGACGGCGCCTCGGCGCAATACGGCTCCGATGCCATTGCCGGCGTTATCAACCTGCGTCTGCGCAAGGCATCATCGGGCGGCGGCGTAACCGTGTCCTACGGGCAGTACGATACCGACGTCGAAACCGCCAACACCAGCTATCACAAGTCCGATGGCGCCACGACCTCAGTCTCCGGTTGGGTCGGCCTGCCCCTGCTCGATGACGGCTTCCTGACCGTGTCAGGCGAGTTGAAGAACCGCGAGGCTACATCGCGCGGCGGGCTCGATACCCGCATCACGCCGGCGTCCGTGGTATCGCGCTACGGTGATCCGGAAGAAACCGCCATCACTCTGTTCGCCAATGCCGGCCTGCCGCTCAACGACGTCTGGTCGCTGTACGGCTGGGCCAGTTTCCAGGATCGCGACAACGAAAGTGCCGCTAACTTCAGGCCTTTCAACAATTCCGGCAACGTCCTGGCCATCTATCCAAACGGTTTCCTGCCCAAGATCCAGGCGACGACCCGGGACTGGTCAGGCGCTTTCGGCACCGAAGGCTCGATCGGGGACTGGGCCTCTGATTTCAGCCTCGTCTTCGGCGAAAACCAACTGACCTACCACACCAATAACAGTGTCAATGCTTCGTTCGGCATTAATTCGCAAACCGACTTCTATTCCGGCAAGCTTATCTACGGCCAGGGCGTCATCAACGCCAACTTCAGCCGTTCCTTCGAACTGGGCTGGCTGGCAGCACCGCTGGATGTCGGCTTCGGTTTCGAAGCGCGGTCGGAATCCTACCGCATCGAAGCCGGCGAACTGCAGTCGTGGGCGAAAGGCCCGGTGACGGCACCCCAGGGCGCCCAGGGCTTCCCCGGCCTGTTCCCGCAAAACGAAAACGACAAGAGCCGGTCAAATGTCGGCGCCTATCTCGACCTGGAATCGAAGCTGACCGAAAAGCTGAGCTTCGGTGTCGCCTTACGCGCGGAAAGCTATTCCGATTTCGGCGAGAATACCTCGGGCAAGCTGTCGGCGCGTTATGACTTTACCGATGCCTTCGCCATTCGCGGCTCGGCCTCGACCGGCTTCCGGGCGCCCTCGCTGCAACAGCAGTATTTCAGCTCCAGCGCCACCAACTTCGTTGCCGGCGTTGCCCAGTTGATCACCACCTTCCCCGTGTCAAGCGATGTTGCCAAGGCGCTGGGCGCTGCGCCCCTGAAAGCCGAAGACTCTGAAAACCTGGCGCTCGGCTTCGTCTTCCACAAGGGCCCCTTCGAACTGACCGTCGATGGCTATGACATCAAGGTCACCGACCGCATCATCCTCAGCGAAAATCTTCTGACCTCCAGCAATGCCGGTGTCGCCGGTCTGTTGAACCCCTTCGGTGTTGACGGCGCCCGCTTCTTCATCAACGGCGTCGATACCACCACCAAGGGTATCGACATCGTGGCGCGCTACCGCCTGATAACAGAGTCTCTGGGCACTTACGACCTTGGCCTGGCGGCCAACCACGGCGAAACAACGATTGATCGTTTCCCGGTGGTCAATACCCTGTCGACCCTGCCGGTGCCCCCGGCGCTGTTCGCCCGGGTAAACCAGAACCTGCTGGCCAGTTCGACGCCGGAAGACAAATACAACCTTTCGCTGGACTGGAAGCTCGGAAGCTGGTCAGCCTCGGCCAACGCCGTCTACTACAGCTCAATCCTTGTCGCGCAGACCAATGCCAATTTCGACTTTGAAACCGGCGACAAGACCCTGGTCAACCTCGTAGCCAGCTATCGCTTCCCTGGCCAGACGACACTGACCCTGGGCGTCGACAACGCTTTCGACGTCTATCCTGACGCGACGCCTCTGACCACCCTGGCCAACAACCTGACCCCGCCACCGACGGCAGCCTACAACGGCGCTGCGGCCTTCAGCGCCCGCGCACCGTTCGGCTTCAACGGTCGCTTCTTGTATGCCCGCGTCAGCAAATCCTGGTAGCCACGGCGCGAAGCACCCTGGATCCTGAATAGTCACAACGCTGATCAACTCCCCATCGGCAACGGTGGGGAGTTTTTATGGTGTCTCGTTGGTACAATGACTTATACCAAGCCTCATAAAGAATGACGCTTGGTATTCGCATTTTTTCAGCTCAAGCGCCGGACTAGGCGTCCCCCATGGCTCCTCGCAAAAGCTCGGGCGGGCAGTCGCCCTTGCCAATCCACGATGAGTCAAGGTCATCGTGGATTGGTATTATACCAACCCACGAAAAGACTGACACATCTTGCAAGATAAGGTGCGGTTGGTATTCGCTTTTTTTTAGCTCAAGCGCCGCATGGCTCCTCGCAGAAGCTCGGGCGGCCCCGATGGCCCCTCGCGTAACCTCGGGCGGCCAGTCGGCCTTGCCAACCCACGATGTGTCAAGATTATCGTGGACTGGTGTTAAAGGTTGAGAACATAGTGCGAACAGTGTCGAGTTATCCCCGATCTTCACAGCCTGTGGATCGGATCGAAGTGGATGGTTTTACGCAATCGTGAATCGAATCCGCCGAGGCCTTGCCTTCATCGCCTTAACTTTCGTATGACGCTAAACATGCTGGATACCTTGCCGCCTGCCGCAGAACCGCCTGCCTCCTTACCCCACAACCTCGAAGCTGAACAGGCTTTGCTGGGTTGCCTTTTGTTTGACAATGGTGCGTACGAACGTCTGTACGACGGCCTGCAAGCCTCGCATTTCTATGAACCTTTCCATCAGCGCCTGTTCGCGACCATTGAGGAACAGATCCGCGTCGGCCACCTGGCCGAGCCCATTGTTCTGGTCGACAAATACAAGAATGACCCCGCCTTCAACGATCTGGGCGGCATCCGCTACTTCGCCGACCTTGTCGACCGTGCCCCGCCGGCGGCCAATGCGTCGGACTACGCCCGCGTTATCTACGACCTGGCCCTGCGCCGCGACCTGATCCGGCTGGGCGGCGAGATCGCCAAGGACGCCACCGGCGAGAAACCCGCCCGCGACCAGATCGAGGTTGCCGAAGCCAAGCTGTTCGACATGGCCGAAAAGGGCACGTCCTCGACCGGCTTCGTCACCTTTTCCGACGCTGTCGCCGGCGCGCTCAGCCATGCCGAAGAAGCCTTCCATCGCGACGGCGGCCTGGCCGGGATATCGACGGGCCTGATCGACCTGGACCGCCAGATCGGCGGCCTGCACAAGTCCGACCTGGTGATCCTGGCCGGCCGCCCGTCGATGGGCAAGACCGCCCTGGCAACCAATATCGCCATGAGCATCGCCCAGAACTATGCTTACGAACCCCAGCCCGATGGCGTCCGCAAAACAGTGCGCGGCGGTATCGTCGCCTTCTATTCGCTGGAAATGTCCGCCGATCAGCTGGCTGGCCGTCTGCTGGCCGATGCTTCCGGAGTGGCCTCCGACAAGATCCGCAAGGGCGAGATTGACGCCTCGGAGTTCATGCGCCTGAAGGAAGGGGCCATGGATATCAGCGCCTCGCCGCTCTATATCGACGACACCGGCGGCATTACACTGGCCAAGCTGACCGCCCGCGCGCGGCGCCTGAAGCGCACCGTCGGCCTCGACTGCCTGATCGTCGACTACCTGCAACTTGTCACGCTTGGCGACACGGGCAGCCAGATGAACCGCGTGCAGGAGGTGTCAACCATCACGATGGGCCTGAAATCCCTCGCCAAGGAACTGGCCATTCCGGTCATCGCCCTGTCGCAGTTGTCGCGGACCGTCGAAAGCCGCGACGACAAGCGACCGCAGCTCTCCGACCTGCGTGAATCCGGCTCGATCGAGCAGGACGCTGACATCGTGATGTTCGTCTTCCGCGAAAGCTACTATCTCGGCCGCGCCGAGCCCAAGGAAGGCACCGAAGATCACCTCAAGTGGCAGGAAGAGATGGACCGCTGCAAGGGCACCGCCGAAGTCATTATCGGCAAGCAGCGTCACGGTCCCATCGGCACCGTCCGGCTGTCGTTCGCCGAAAGCACGGTGAAGTTCGGCAACCTGGCGCGTCAGGACCACTACAGTTACAACAACGAATAGATCCCCTCGTAGTGAAACCGCTCACCTAGGCTTAAAATCTGTTTCGCCCGCCCGGCGGTGCATGCTAGCGACGTTTTCATGATGTCCGCTTCACCGACCGCCCGCTTGAATATTGATATGGCTGCGCTCAGTCATAACTATGCCGCCCTGAAACGCGCGGCAGGCCCGGCTGAGGTGGCACCGGTGGTCAAGGCCGATGCCTATGGTCTGGGCATGGCCGCCGTAGCGCCGCATCTGGCACGGCATGGGGCACGAACCTTCTTCGTTGCCCGTCTTGCCGAGGCCCTCACCTTGCGCACCCTGGTCGGTAACGATCCGGTCATCTATGTTTTGGACGGGCTGACCGATCCGCCCGCCTTCGCGGCCCAACGCCTGCGACCGGTCATCAATACCCGCGTGCAATATCAGCTATGGCTGCAAGGCTCCGCCAACGTTGTCGCCGCTCTGCATATCGACACGGGCATGAACCGGCTGGGCATCCGCCCGGACGAGGTTGCCGCCCTGCCCGATGCCGGCGAACACAAGCTGGCCCTCGTGATCAGCCATCTGGCCTGTGGCGACGAACCCAATCATCCGCTGAATGCGCAACAACTGAGGGACTTCCGGGCTTCGACCGCCCGTTTCCCTGGTGTGGCCAGGTCCCTGGCCAACAGCCCCGGCATCTATCTCGGCCCCGACTACGCCTTCGATCTCGTCCGGCCGGGCATCTGCCTCTATGGCGGCGGGCCATTTGGTATACCGCATCCCGACATCCAACCGGTCGCTCATCTCAGCGGTCGCATCCTTCAGCTGCGCGAATTGAAAGCTGGTGAAAGCGTCGGCTACGGCGCGACCTTTGTCGCCAAGCGCGACATGACCCTTGCGACCGTCGGGCTTGGCTATGCCGACGGACTGCTGCGCAGCTTTGCGCCTTCCGGTTTTGTAACCATCAAGGGCGAACGCCGCCCTCTGGCGGGCCGTGTTTCCATGGATGTGTTCACCGTCGACGTCACCGGCCTTCACGTCAGTGACAGCACCTGGGTCGAGATCCTGGGCAGTTCCCAAAACCTGGACGACGTCGCGACGGCCGCCGGCACCATTGGCTATGAAATCCTGACGCGGCTGGGGGCACGCGTACCACGGCATTATGCTTGACAGACTCTCCGGTTGAGAACATAGAGGGAACATAACCGTTTCACGAGCCGTCATGACCAAGCACCAGACCCTTTACACCTGCCAGTCCTGTGGCGGCGTCCACAGCAAGTGGGCAGGCCAGTGCCCGGCCTGCGGCCAGTGGAACACCCTGGTCCAGGAGAGCTTTTCGGCACCGCCGGGCGGGTTGAAGGCCGAGCCGGCCAAGCTGTCGCGGATGAACAAGCTCCAGTTCGAAACCCTGGACAGCAGGGACGAAATCCCGGCCCGCATGGTCACCGGCATCGATGAGTTCGACCGCGTATGCGGCGGCGGCGTGGTGCCGGGTTCCGCCATCCTGATCGCCGGCGACCCAGGTGTCGGCAAGTCGACCCTTTTGCTGCAGGTTGCGGCCAATGCCGCGTCGCGCAACCTCCGGGTCGGCTATATATCCGGCGAAGAAGCCGTCGAGCAGATCCGCGGCCGGGCTGCCCGCATGGGCCTGTCGAAAGCACCTGTCGACCTGGCCGCCGAAACGTCATTGCGCACCATTTTGGAGGCTTTGAAGCGCGAGAAGTTCGACCTGGTCATCATCGACTCCATACAGACCCTTTGGTCCGACGCCATCGAGGCCGCCCAGGGTTCGGTGTCGCAGGTCCGCGCCTGCGCCGGCGAACTGGTCCGCCTGGCCAAGAAGCACGGCACGTCGGTCATCATGGTCGGCCACGTCACCAAGGAAGGCCAGATCGCCGGGCCGCGCGTCGTCGAGCATATGGTCGACGCTGTTCTGTCGTTCGAAGGCGAGCGCGGCTATCCGTTTCGCATCCTGCGCGGCACCAAGAACCGTTTCGGCGCCACGGATGAGATTGGTGTGTTCGAAATGGGCGATGCCGGGCTGCGCGAAGTGCCCAATCCGTCGGCTTTGTTCCTCGGCGACGGTCATGAGCGCGCTTCGGGTTCAGCGGTGTTTGCCGGCATCGAAGGCTCGCGTCCCGTCCTGGTCGAGATGCAGGCCCTGGTGGCGCCGTCGGCCTATGGCACGCCGCGCCGGGCGGTTGTCGGTTGGGATTCCGGGCGGTTGGCGATGATCCTGGCGGTGCTGGAATCGCGCTGTGGAGTCGGTTTCGGCCAGAAGGACGTCTACTTAAATGTCGCCGGCGGTTTACGCATCAACGAACCAGCCGCCGACCTGTGTGCCGCCCTGGCGCTTGTCTCTGCCCTGACCGATACGCCCTTGCCGCGCGATTGTGTCGTCTTTGGCGAGATCAGCCTGTCAGGCGACGTCCGCACAGTCAGCCGCAGCGAAGGCCGGCTGAAGGAAGCGGCCAAGTTGGGCTTCAACAGCGCGATTACGGCGCCCGCCGCCATCGACAACCCACCGGTAAAGGTCAGGGGCTTTGCCAGTCTGGCCGAAGCTATAGGGGCGTTGTTTCCCGTAGGGGAGTGAGTCTGGTTGTTAAGCTGCCGCCGAAATGGTAAACAGAAAAACACAATATTGGCAGGGGATGACAATGGAAGTTTGGGACTATGTATTTCTGGCGGTTCTGGTCGCCTCGTGTTTGTCCGGCGTTATGCGCGGCGGCATCAAGGAACTGGTCAATCTGATTTCGTTTTTTCTGGCCCTGTTTATCGCGGTGGTCAGCCATCCCTTCGTGACAAAAACCTTCGCGCTCGACATGCTGCTGGGCGTTTTCGTCGCCTTTCTGATCTTCCTGCTGATCTATTTCGGTATTCGTTTCTTCGGCCACAGCCTCGCCGAAAAGGTTCATAAACAAAAGGCGCTGAATGCCTTCGACCGCGTTCTTGGCTTGGGCGTCGGAATCTTCCGTACACTGGTCGTTCTGGGCGTAATCCATTTGATTTTTGTCGTGGTGACGCCTAAAGAGCGCTTGCCGGAATGGTTCGTCGACGCGAAGGTTTTCCCGCTGACAGCGCGTTGTGCCGAGGCCATCCAGGCTTTCGTCCCCTTTGGTCGCGATGCGACCGACAAGGTGGTTGAAACCAGTCAGGAATAGTCCGCCGTTGCAGGCGCTGGCAGCGGCCCCGCGTAACCGAAAGATGTCTTATGCTGCCTGTGTCTCCCCTGTCCGACCTCGTTGATACAGGCGCTTCTGCCCGCGACATCGAGGACGACCGGCCACGGCTGGAGTGCGGCGTTTTCGGCATCTACGGTATGGACGATGCCAGCGCGGTGACGGTGCTGGGCCTTCACGCCTTGCAGCATCGCGGCCAGGAAGCCTGCGGCGTGGCCTCGTGCGACGGCCGCCGCTTCTATATCGAACGCCAGCACGGCCTGGTCGGTGACGTCTTCACCGGTCCCGACCTGACGGAAAAGCTCCAGGGCCACAGCGCTATCGGCCACACCCGATACTCTACCGCCGGCGGTGCCTTTATCCGCAACGTACAACCGATGTTCGCCGACCTCGACCAGGGCGGCATCGCCATTGCCCACAACGGCAATCTCACCAATTTTATGCACGTACGGACCAAACTGGTCGCCGCAGGTTCCATTTTTCAGTCGACCTCCGATTCGGAGGTCATTTTGCATCTGGTCGCGCGTTCGCGCGAACTGCGCATTATCGACCGTTTCATGGAAGCCCTGCGCCACCTCGAAGGCGGCTTCGCCCTGGTCGCCCTGACGCGCAAGATGCTGATCGGCGCGCGCGACCCGCTGGGCATTCGCCCTCTGGTCATCGGAAAGCTGAACAACTCCTATGTCCTGGCGTCAGAAACCTGTGCCCTCGACATGATCGGCGCCACCTTCGTTCGCGACGTCGAACACGGCGAAGTCGTCCAGATCGACGAGTATGGCATGAAGTCCTACAAGCCGTTCGATGCCCGTGCCGCGCGGCCTTGCCTGTTCGAATATGTCTACTTTGCCCGTCCCGATTCGGTGGTGAACGGCAAGTCGATCTATGAAGTCCGCAAGGCCATGGGCCGCCAGTTGGCCATCGAACACGCTGCTGACGCCGATGTCGTCGTGCCTGTGCCCGATTCCGGCGTTCCGGCCTCAATCGGCTTCGCCCAGCAGTCGGGCCTGCCGTTTGAGCTGGGCATTATCCGCAACCACTATGTCGGCCGCACCTTCATCCAGCCAACCCAGAACATCCGCGATCTGGGTGTCCGCAAGAAACATGCCCCAAACCGTGTCGTCCTGGAAGGCAAGCGCGTCATCCTGATCGACGACTCGATCGTGCGTGGCACGACCTCGGTGAAGATTGTGCGCATGGTCCGCGAAGCCGGCGCCAAGGAGGTCCACCTGCGTTCAGCCAGCCCACCGATCATGTGGCCTGACTTCTATGGCATCGACATGCCCGATCGTGAGAAACTGCTGGCCGCCAACCATACTCTGGAAGAAATGCGCCAGATGCTGGAATGCGACAGCCTGGGCTTCCTTTCGGTTGAAGGCCTTTACAAGGCCATGGGCCACAACCGCCGCGATCCGGAAACGCCGCAGTTTACCGACCACTACTTCACCGGCGACTATCCCACGCCCCTGACCGATCGCGAACAGGCTCTGGACGAACACTCGAATGCTGGTCAGCACCTGTCTCTGCTGGCGTCTTCGAATTAGGCTCCCGTTAAGAGACGAGTGAATCCGCGCGTGACATCATTCCCAAACATTTCTTCATTTCAACCCTCGATGTGGATCGGTTGATTGTCAACAAAGCCAAAGAGTCTTTCAATGACCGAACTGTCGCAACAGGGCAGGATTGCCCTCGTCACCGGAGCATCGCGTGGCATCGGCCGCGCCTGTGCCTTAGGTTTGGCCAAGGCCGGCGCCCAGGTTGTCGCCTGCGCCCGTTCCAAAGCCGCTCTGGAAGACCTGGACGATGAAATCTTCGCCGCCACCGGCCGCCATGCCAGCCTGGTGCCGTTCGATCTCACCGACGGTGAGGCCATCGACCGTCTCACAGCCGTGCTGCTGGAACGTTTCGGCCGACTGGACAGTGTCGTTCACGCGGCGGCCGTGTCAGGCACCCTGACGCCGGTGACGCACCATGAGCCCAAGGATTTCGACAAGGTCGTCGCGACCAACCTGACCGCCACCTGGCGGCTGCTGCGCGCGGTCGAACCGCTGATGCGTCTGTCCCAGGCCGGGCGCCTGGTCGTCTTTACCACCGGCTCGTCCGTGACGAAAGGCCGCGCCTTCTGGGGCCTGTATGGCGCTACCAAGGCAGCCGTCGAAACCCTGGTCCGCGCCTGGGCCGATGAGCTGGACATCACGCCGATCCGGGCCGCCCTGCTATCGCCGGGGGCCATGCGCACCCGTATGCGCGCCGTCGCCTATCCAGGCGAGGATCCAATGTCGCTGCCGCACCCCAGCGAGATCGTGCCGCTGCTGCTGGAATTGCTGGATCCAACGCGCGAACCACCGGCAGAAACGGTTGATTTTCGTCAACAAACGGCGCAGACGGTTTAGTATCACGAGCGCACCGGAAAACGGCGCCGAACGACCCTTTGCGAGGATTACGATGTCTTACCCCAAGGCACGAAGCGCCGCCATGCTCGAAGAGCTGGGCCGCTACGTCATTGCCGAACCTTACCCTTTTGCTGTCGATCTGGCGCACTCTCAGGGCATGATCCTGGCGACCGTCGACGGTGACCGTCTCACCGACTGGTGCGGGCTCTACGGCTCAAAGCTGCTTGGGTACAATCATCCGCGCATGAGCGAGCCGGACTATGTCCGCGAACTGGTCCTGGCGGCCAACACCAAGATGGCCAATCCCGACTTCCTGACGCCCCAGTGCCTGGACTATTACCGCCTGTTGCATCGTCTGCGTCCCTTGTGCATGCGAGACGGCAAGGTCGAGGTCTATGCCGTCAATTCCGGCGCCGAGGCGGTCGAGAACATGATGAAATATCTCATCAATCTCCACCATGCCCGGCAGCAGGCCAAGGGCCGGGCCGAATTTACCCACCGCTTCATCTCCTTCGACCAGGCCTTCCACGGCCGCACGGTGTTCGCGCTGAATATCACCCGGTTGACCAATGATCCTGTTGCGACCAAGGACTTCCATGGCATCATCAAGGACAACCTGACGGTCGCCTTCCCCGACTACGATACCCGTCGCAGCGAGGCCGAGAACCGCGCCGTCTCGGACGCCTGCCTGGCTGAGTTGGAGCGGCTGATGCAGGTCCATGACGGTGACATTGCCGGCGTCATCCTCGAACCCTTGCAGGGCGCCGGCGGCAATCGCGTGGCCATGCCCGAGTTCTACCGCGGCCTGTCGGAACTGTGCCACCGCTACGACGTCGCCTGGGGGTTGGACGAGGTCCAGACCAGCGGCGGGCCGTGCGGCGCCATCTTCTCCATCGACCTGTTTGACGTCCCCTATCCGCCCCACGCCATCGCCGTCGCCAAGAAATTCGGCAATGGCGCCGTTTACATGCTGAACTCCATGGACGATGTTGGCGTGCTCGACTCGACCTGGGGCGGCTCGCTGGCCGACATGGTTCGCTTTGTTCAGGAATGGAAGATCGTCGAGGACGAAGGCTTGCTGGGCGCCGTTCCCGCCAAGGCCAGGCGCCTCGTCGCCGGCCTGGAAGCCCTGGCAGCGCAGTATCCCGACAAGATCGCTAATGTCCGCGGTTGGGGCCTGTATCAGGGCTTCACTGTTCTGGGTGCCGGCAACAAGGGCCGGCTGGTCGACCTGGCGCTGGACGGCGAAAATCTGCTGCTGTTGGGCGCCGGCCCGGATTCGATCCGGTTCCGCCCGCCGATCGATGTAACCCACGACGACATTGACAGCCTTATCGGGACCCTTTCCAGGGTTCTCGCGAAACTGTAATCGAGGCCCAAAACGTCATTGACCATTTCGCAACCGATTTCAGCCATCCTGCCGGAAAACTAATAACGCAGGGAGTGTTGAGCGATGAAAAAGGCAGTGATCTCTGTCGTCCTGGCTCTGGGCATGATCGCAACCAGCGCACAAGCCGCGACCCGGGTCTATGTGACCCTGTCGCGGTCGGAGACCTTTATCGACGGCATCCGCACTTCGATGACAGCGGAGGACGCGAAGGACAGCGAAGTCGAGTTGACCATCGATCTGGCCAATAATGACCGCGCCACACAACAACGCCAGGTCGACGAAGCTATCAAGGCCAAATACGACGCCATTGTCATCCTTTCGGTCGACAACGAGTCGGGCCAGCATGCCTTCGACGCCGCCAAGAAGGCCGGTGTGCCGCTGGTCTTTGTCAACACACCGCCACCGATCGCAGATGTCCGTGGCAAGGTTTCGATCGTTGCGTGCAACGATATAGTCGCCGGTCGGCTTCAAATGCGGCTGCTCTCAGCCGAAATGAACAATGCCGGCAATGTCGTGGTGATCCGCGGTACCGATGGGCATGCCGCGAGCGACGACCGCAGCAGCGGCATCAAGGAAATCCTCGCGACCCGGCCGAATGTCAAGCTGGCGGCAGAAGCCAGCGCTCACTGGAGCCGCGACGAGGCCGAGCAGTTGGTCCTGGGTTGGCTGGACCAGGGCATCCGGATCGACGCCATTGCTGCCAACAGCGACGAAATGGCCCTGGGTGCCGTCAGCGCCTTACGCAAACGCGGCATTCCGGCAGGCAAGGTGTTTGTCGGCGGCACCGACGGCACGGCAAACGGGCTGAATGGCGTGAAATCCGGTGACCTGTCGGTGACTCTGTTGCAGAACACAGCATCGATGGCGAAGGCGGCACTCAACAGCGCCAAGACCATGGCCACCGGCGGCTACGCCCAGCAGTACGAGTGGGTGCCGTATGAGATCGTGCTGCCGACAACGGTGGACCGCTATACCAATTTGGAAGCGAAGTAGCGCACGGTCTTGCCGTTGGGCAGGGTCTGTTCTCCGACGGCGTCGAAGCCCAGGCGTTCGTGAAAGGCGATCGACCCCGGATTGGGCGGATCGAGATTGACTTCGCAGACGACGAATTCGAACCCGGCCCGGCGCGCGGCCTGGAACAGATGCTGGTACAACGCCTTGCCCAGCCCACTGCCCTGGGCAGACGCGGCAATCACCACCCGGTCGATATAGCAGAAGCGGTCGTAACGCGCCTTTAACCACAGGAAATTGGGGCTGTCGTAAACGGCGGTCTGGTCAAACGTCAGGATGAATCCGTTCGTGCCAACATGAAAAGCAAATCGCGCTTCGGCGATCATCTGCTGCCAGTCGGCTTCGGTCAGGAATGATGTTTCCTTGGCGAAGGCGTTGTTGAGGGCAAGCAGCGCCTCGTTCGGTGAGGCTCGGGTGAGACTTTCGAGATGGTGCATTTGAACCTGCCGCGCAGCGGCACCCGTTGAAAAGTGGGTCCACAGATTACACAGATTACACAGATTAGAAGGATTAGGCGCGTTTTGCGCGGATCTTAATCCCCTATAATCTGTGTAACCTGTGTAATCTGTGGATTCCCTTTAGGAAACTGCCGCTGGGCGGCGGCTTCAGGATGGAACGGCAACCCGTGACTATCCGTGTTTATCCCTGGTTCAAAACCTTACTTACGCTTCCCAGGGCTCGAACGGCCGCCAGGTCCGGCAGCGCCCGGTTTGGTCGACGGACCGGCGGCTCTGCGGCCGCCACCCGATTTGCTGCCCGTCGGTCTTGTCGCTGCCAGCTTGCCGCCACTCGACTTGAACGACCTGGCCTTGGCAGCATCGGCGCGCGACTTGGCAACCACCTTCGGCGCGACAGTCGTGCCCTTCGGCTTTTGCCGCACCCGGTTGGGGTGGGCTGGCTTTTCGCCCGGCTTGACCTTGGCCTTGGCCCGAACCCGAGGCGGGCCAGAGGTCTGGCTGGCGCCGCCGCCCTCATCGAACGGATTGACCGTCGAGTTGGCCTTGACCATGAGACGGATGGGCACGCCCGGCAGGTCGAACGATTCGCGCAAGCTGTTAATCAGATAACGCCGATACTGCTCAGGCATGGCATAGGACCGCGCCGCGAACAGCACAAAGGTCGGCGGCCGACCCTTGGTCTGGGCCATGTATTTCGGTTTGATGCGCTTGCCCTCGACGGCAGGGGGCGGATGCCTCTGCACGGCCAGGGCCAGCCAGTCATTGAGGTCGCGCGTCTTCACCTTGGCCGACCAGTTGCGGTAGCATTTCAGCACCGCCGGCATCAACCTTTCGACGCCACGGCCGGTCACGCCCGAAAGCGTCACCAAAGGCGTGCCGCGCAGTTGGGGGAGTTGACGCTCGGCGGTTTCGGCAATTTCGGCCAGGCGCGCCTGGGGTTCTGCAACCAGGTCCCATTTGGAGATGGCATAGATAAGGCCACGGCCCTCGCGTTCGACCAGGTCGGCGATCTGCAGGTCCTGGACCTCGAAGGCGTTGGCTTCGTCCATACACAGCACGACGATTTCGGCGAAGGTAATGGCGCGGATGGTATCGGCCGTCGACAGCTTTTCGAGTTTTTCCTGCACCCGCGCCTTGCGGCGCAGCCCGGCGGTGTCGACGAGACGGATGGTCCGGCCTTCGTACAGCCAGTCGACCGAGATCGAGTCGCGTGTGATACCGGCTTCAGGGCCGGTCAGCAGACGTTCCTCGCCCAGCAACTTGTTTATCAATGTCGACTTACCGGCATTGGGGCGGCCAATGATGGCAATGCGGATAGGCTTGGTGTCATCATCCTCGTCGCTATCGTCTGCCTCGACGAAGTCGCCCTCGATCAACTGACGGTATTTTTCGGTAGCTTCATAAAGCTCCGAAATGCCCTCGCCGTGTTCGGCCGACAGGTGCAGAGGCTCACCGAAGCCCAGGACGCGGGCTTCTTCGGCGGTGGCGGCGGCCTGATGACCCTCGGCCTTGTTGGCGATCATGATCACCGGCTTGTCACGCCGGCGCAGGGTGGCGGCAAAAATACGATCCAGCGGCGTCACGCCTTCGCGGGCGTCGACGACGAAGAAGGCGACATCGCACTCATCAAGCGCCAGCTCGGTCTGGACGCGCATGCGCGATTCCAGCGAGTCGTCGGTCAGGTCTTCGAAGCCGGCGGTGTCGATCAGCAGCAGCGGAATGTCGCCCAGGTTGCCGGTGGCGTAGCGGCGGTCGCGCGTCACGCCGGGCTGGTCGTCGACAATGGCGAGTTTCTTGCCGGCCAGGCGGTTGAACAGGGTCGATTTGCCGACATTGGGCCGGCCGACTATGGCAATTTTTAAGGGCATCCGCGCCTTATACCGAAAAGTGGCGGATTGGCCAGCGTTTTGCCGTCAGAGCAGGTAGGTCACAACAGCCCACGCCGCCGCAGCCGCCAACGGCACGCCGGCCCAGACGGCCGACCGGGCAATAAAGCTGGGCAGCCAGGTCGCGACCTTGCGGCCCGATACCGCCACCGTCAGGCGGTCATAGTCCTGGACCTCATCATAAGCGTTGTCGAGCGCTACCTTCTCATCGGCCGACAACCAGGTGCGACGGACGCTGTAGTCGCGCACGGCCTCGAAGCCTTGACTGGTCTGGCGGCCGGTGTAACCCAGCACCAGTCCGCCGAAGTCCCAGGTTTTGGACTTTAACGGCCAGTCCAGGTGATACTCGGACTTGATCACCGTGGTGATGCGGCCTTCACGCACATCGCCCATATCGAACGGGAAGCGGCGACGGCCTTCCGGATCTTCCAGCACGTAGTCGAAACCCGATTCCGGACTGAAGAATATTTTGTGGCCGCCGGTCCCCTGCCACGGGTTATCAGTCGTGACATGTGTGTTGATGGTGATCTCGTTCAGCCGACGATCGTCGGTCATCTGTGGGATGGCGCACATGTTCATGCCGTAGATGTAGCTGAACAGGGCGCAGCGATCCTCGACATAGGAACTCAGGCTCTGATAGCGCAGGTCGCGACGGACGGCGTCGGCGCGGGCGCCCCGATAAATGTAGTCGATCTCAATGACCGTCTGCTCGCCCTTTTTGGCCGGCAGGTTGATGACCTCGCGGACCTCGTATTCCAGCTTGGCGGGCCGGTCCATCATGCGGATAAGATCGGTGCCGGGCTTCAGGATCAGGGCATAGCCAAGGTCATATTGCGCCAGGTGGTCGAGGTCGCCACCCTGGGCTACAGACGATGTGCCTTCAAACCAGAAGATCCGGCCATCGTGGTAGCACATCGAAATGCAGTGGTTGAAGGCGCCCAGCCGCGGCGGCTGGTTGACCAGATCGTGGCCGCGCCGGGTATCGACCAGGGCCGGATAGGAGTCCACGCCCATCTTGTTGAGCATGGCCGCGATCATCTTCGACACATCCTTGCAGTCGCCGATGCGGTCGCCATAAATGTCTTTCAGACTGCGCGGCACAAAGCCGCCTTCGCCGAACGAAAAAGCGAAGTAACGGATATTCTCCTGCACCCAGCGCACGGCGGCGACAATCCGGTCGCGGATGTCGGTGTGCTCGACCTCGATCTTGGCGATCTCGTCCAGCAGCCCTTGCGGATAGTCGTGGTCGCCTTCGAAACCGGCGCGCATCAGATCACCGACGCGCTCCCAGTTGTCGATGCTGGAGGCATAGAATCCGCGCGCCGGAATGACCCAGCCCGGCATGTCGTATTCGTAGTCGCATTCGTAGACCTGGTTGTCTTCGAAGGTGATCTCAGTGTAGCCGGTGTCGAGCTTGTTGACCTTAGGCGGGATCCAGCCGAGCGGGAAGGGCTTCATGTTCAACTTGCGCTCAGGCGGTACCAGCAGCCGGACATGGCGCCTGTCCCAAAAGATGGCGCTTTGCAGCGGCATCGGCATGGTGATTTCGCCCTGGAAACAGGCCGGATCGCCGGTCAGGGTCAGGGCCGTGTCGATGATATCGCCCACCCGCACATCCGGCAGTGTGATGGCGAAGGTCCAGCGGCCATCCAGCACCAGGCGCTCGAAGCTGCGTTCGCGACGCATGACGAAATAGCGGCGCTCGACATCGACCTCGATAACCTCGTTGCCGCGCAGAATGCGGATATAGTGGATGGTCAGGTCGTCATAGTAGGGATTGAATGGCAGGGTGACGTTGGCCAGGTAGTCCAGCGCCGAAAGGTTGACCACTTCTTCTATGGTGCGGTTGTATCGGTGCGGCCGCGTATCCAGCTTGGCCTGGTCATCGACCAGCCATGTATAGAGCCCCCAAGGCGCCCGCGACTGATCCAGCAGGTCCGGCCGCGCAAACGGCTGTTCCTGCACCCACGCCGGCGCGGGTGCGAAATGAATATGCCGTCTGACTTCTTCTTCGAACACGCGTTCCCACCCCTGCGCTTCTACGCCAATCTGTAACCGTTAACACAAGGTTTCCAGGCCGGGAAGTGACTAGCGCGCAACAGGCGACAGGAAGAAAGATTTTACCACGCCAGGACGCGGATACGCCGCCCGGGAGGCGAACACGTAACACACGGTATCAAGGGGTTAAATCTTCCGCGGAAAGCGACTTCGCTTTGTAGGGTCCCTGTTTGGTAACACCAATCCACGATGACCTTGACTCATCGTGGATTGGCAAGGGCGACTGCCCGCCCGAGCTTACGCGAGGAGCCATGCTGCGCTTGAGCTGGAAAAAAAGCGAATACCAAGCGTCATTCTCTATGAGGCTTGGTATAAGGCCCGTATTCACTGCCTGCATCTGTTCTAATCTGTTAACGGCCCCTGCCACATTGTGCTGCCGGATAAGGGGGCCAGCACACAAGCGCGCCCAAAAAGCTATCGGAACTAAAACCTACTGGCCGATTTCGATATTGCCCGAGCCCATGACCGAACGGCTGACCTTGCCGGTTGCCTTCTTGATGCGAACATCGCCCGAACCGACGATGTTGATATCGACATCACCCGCCGTCCCGCCAAAGCGAACATCACCTGAACCTGCGATATTGACTTCCAGTCGTGGCGACACGCCGTCGGTAATCGCTACATTGCCCGACCCGCCGATGTTAATGTCGGAATTGCCGTCTACCCGGTCAATCACGATGTCACCGTTACCACCGATATTGGCCTCCAGCGCCTTGATCGAAGCCGCCTTGAAGTTCCCCGAACCGCCGATGTTAACCTGCGCATTGCCGGCATTGCCCATGGTGACATCGCCCGCACCGCCGATATTCACCTCGGCATCACCGGTATTGGCGACGGTCCAAACACCGCAGCCGCCGTGGTTGAACTCAAGTCGGGTAGATGCGCCGATCGTGCCATAGGTCGCACCGCCAGCCGACACCTTGGCGTTCATCGGCACCTTGATATAGACCGTCGGCAGGTCGGCATTGGCAATCTGCCCTAACCCGTCGGCCTGAACAGCCTGGCCGTCACGGCAATCCAGCCCGCGCATCTTGAGCTTGCCGTCGGCGATAAAGCTGTTGCCCTTGGTGTGCACCATGATGGTCGGCACCTTCACCTTGCCATAGACGACCTTCAACTCAACGTCGGTGCGATTTTCGGGCTTGACCACCACCTTGGCGGCCATGTTCTTAAGTTCTACCTGGGTGGCGGCATGGGCCGTGCTGACAAAGGCCATATTGGTCAAGGCCAACAGCGAAGCAGCGGAAATCAGGGCAAAGGTTTTCATGATCGGTTTCCTTCTTCGGCGCTCCCGTTTTAACGTCTCCGGGGAGCCACAAACTTGTTTCAGCTGTCCATATGCACTTCACGGCAGAATTGCGGCAACTTAATACGCTGTCATGACTCATTTGTAACAAGGGGGCTGGCCCCCTTGCCCAGGAATCGCGACAGCTCTGGCCAGTGCGGAACGCCCGGACTGACCGCGAATCAGCCCTCGCCTTTCAGCTTTCGGCCGAAGAAGTCGAGATACAGGCGGAAGCGCTGCAGGTTCTTGTCGTTGCCGCGGACACCATGACGTTCACCGGGATACAGCATGAGTTCGAACGGTACCGACCGCTTCTGCAGTTCCAGCATCACCCGCGTAGTATTCGACAGTTGCACATTGTCGTCGGCCATGCCGTGCATCAACAGCAGAGCCCCCGGCTGCAGGTTGTCCAGTCGGTTCAGCGCATCCGAGGCCGCATAACCCGCCGGATTGTCCTGCGGCGTCGACATGTAACGTTCAGTATAGGCCGTGTCATACAAAGCCCATTGAGTCGGCGGAGCGCCGGCAGCACCCGCAATGAAAGGGGTATCCTTTACTGTCAGCGCCATCAGGGTGACGAAACCGCCCTGGGACCAGCCCATCATGCCGATCTTGTCGCCGTCGACATAGGGCAAGGTCTTCAGCCAATTGGCCCCGGCGACCTGATCGTCGATGTCCGGACCGCCAAACTGCTTGTAGATGGCGCGGCCGAACTTGACCGACCGGCCAGGCGTACCGCGGTTATCGAGCGAAAAGACGATATATCCAGCTTCCTGGAATAATCGGTTGGACGGCGCCACCCAGGTCTTCTTGACCGTGGCCGAGGCCGGACCGCCATAGATGGAGACGATGACCGGATACTTTTTCGCCGGATCAAAGCCGACTGGCTTTAGCATTGACCAGTGCAGGGTCTGGTTGTCGGCGGATTGGATTGTCCCGAACTCCGGCGCCGAATACTGGTCCTTGAACGGGAAATAGGGGTGCTTGGCGTCCAGGGCGTTTTCCTCGATCCAGCGCAGGCGCTTGCCCGTACCATCGTAGAGCGCCGTTTGCGGCGGCGTCAACGGATTGGAGTAGCCGCCGATGAAAGCCTTGCCGCCCCCTGACACTGTCGTCGACCACCAGCCACCGGCCCTGGTCAGGGCGACCGGTTCACCGGGACTTTTGTAGCTGACCTTGTACAGGTGGTGTTCAATCGGCGTGGCGATCGCGGCTTCGAAGAACAGTTCACCCGTCTTTTCGTTGAGGTCGGACAGCTTGTCGGCCGCCCAATCGCCCTTGGTGACCTGCCGGATCAGCTTTCCGTCGCTTCCATAAAAATAGAAATGTTTATTGCCGTCGCGTTCAGACGACCAGATGAAGCTGCCGTCGGCCAGCAGCTTGAAGTCGTTATGCAGTTCAACCCAGGTGTCCGAAGTGTCGGTCAGCACGATGGTCGCAGCGCCCGTGGCCGGGTCGACCTTCATCAGGTCGAGGCGTTTCTGGTCGCGGCTCAGCTTCTGGACATAGAGCGCCTTGCCATCTGCCGCCCAGTTGACCCGCGCCAAATAGAAGTCGCCTCCCCCCAGTTCAACTGTCACGGGTTCTCCACCCAGGCTCTTCACGTACAGTTCCACCACGGCATTGGGCGTGCCGGCAAAGGGATAGCGCTGGTGGATAACCTTGACCTCTTCCCCGCCGATTTCGATGCGTTCGGCGATCTTGACGCCGGTCTCATCCGTCTTCTGGTAGGCGATCTGACCACCCTTGGGGTTCCACCAGAAGCCGGAATGGCGGTCCAGTTCTTCCTGGGCGATGAATTCGGCGGCGCCGTAGGTGATCAGGTCGCCGCCTTGCGGTGACACGGCCGTTTCCTGGCCGGTCTTCAGGTCGCGGACATAGAGAGTCTGGTCGCGGACATAGGCAACGGCGTCACCTGCCGGCGATAGCTTGGCATCGACCTCGTCGCCTTCGGTTGCGGTGATGCGCTTGACGGCCTTGGTGGCGCGGTCAACCATGTAGATGTCGCCATCGAGCGGCACCAGGATCGACTTGCTGTCGCCCGACCAGTTGTAGTCGACGACGCCGCGGGCCGAGACGCGCATGCGCTCTCGCCGCGCCTTTTCGGCTTCGGACAGTTCCTTGTCGACCGAGGACAGGCTGTCGGCGTCGATCAACAAAAAGGGTTCGCCGCCCTGGGTGTCGACGGCCCACAGGTCCTGGATGCGGGCGTCCTTAGCCTTGGGCTTCAGGAAGGTCAGCAGCGTGCCGTCGGGCGACAACTTGGCGCCAACCGCCTTGGGGCCGCTGATGTCGGGATCGGCGAAAACACGTTCCGGCGTCAGGACCGACGCCGGCGCCTGGGCGACGGCAGAGTTTTGCGCCAGGGCCGGCGGGGTCATCATGGTGGTGGACATCAAAAACGACCCAAACAGGAGCACGGATAGGATTTTATGTTTCTGGCGAGTTTTCACGGGCGCAATTCCAAAATATTGATGGCGGACGCTAGCCCCTGCCCGCTGCCGCCGTCAAGCGGTTGCAGCCGAAACTTACCGCGACGGCCGGCTCAGGACGTAGGTGGCACAGACAACGCAGATCACTGCGGGCGCGTAACGCCAAGTGTTGTGGTGTATCAGAAACCAACTGGCGATTGAACCCACGATCATGCCGGTGACAGCGGCAAACTTGCCGGCCGGGGCGATGACGCCGCGTTCGCGGAAGGCGCGGACCGGCGGGCCGATTTTCGGATGATTCATGATCCTGGCTTCCCACACCGGGTTGGAGCGGGCAAAACAGATGGCGGCGATGATGAAAAAAAGAACACCCGGTATGCCAGGCAGAATGGTACCAACGATGCCCACCCCGACACAAATCAATCCCGCCAACAGATAGATCCACCGCATAGGGCGAACCTTAGCGGTAATCGCCCTGACCTGCACCTGCTAAGTTGCGGGGGATGTCCAGAGCGGGATGAGTTTTGATGGAATCAAAACCCTGCTCTACGTTTTTGTTTTGTCGCGCAATTTTTCCGAAAACGGGGACGCCCGTGCGGTGGAGTCCACTTTATCGGATTGCGCTCTAGTTGGTCGTGTACTGAGAGGTGATCTCGGCAATGACCGAATCAACCGTGACCGCGGTGCCGGCATCGTCGACCGTGTGACAGGACACCTGAAGCGTCATCTGGGGCGCTTCGTTCGACGGCAACTTATCCGGCGTTTCAAACGTTGAAAACACCTGGGTGTCGCTGGCCTTGACGTATTGGAAGCCCTGAGCCTTGCACAATTCGGCCGACTGTTTCAGGGCCATGGCGCGGCGATACTCCGGCGTTGTCTTGTCATTACCAAGATAAACAACGTCGTACAGGTTATCTGCCCGTTTGACGGCGCCAACATTGGCGACGCCCGCATCGACCCCGCCATACATATGTTCGCAGCCCGACAAGCCCAGGCCGCATACAGCCAGCGCCAGGAAAATGCTCTTCGAAGTCAGGTGATGTGAACGGCCCATAATAAAGCATAGCACATGTCAGAACCGTGGCAAATTAAAGGCTGGTAAAAAAGGACGCTGAAAGGGAAAGGCCAGGGGCCTTGGGGCCTTGGGCCCCGAATCTCGATAGCGCTGATCGGGGTTCAACGAGAAGCAAAAATACAAATTGAAAACCCTTTGGGCTTCTTCAGCCCAAGGGGTTTTCAATTTGTATCTCTGTTTGCCGTTCAATCTCTGACCGGCACTGCCGAGTAACGGGGGCCAAGGGGGCCTGAGGCCCCCTCGCCTTGCCCTTCGCATGGCTACGGGCGTTCGTCGCGGGAATCGCCACACCGTGGCGATTCCATCCGGTTTGCTCTAATGAGCAAACCGGCGCTCCTCACTACTCGACGATCTTCGACACGACGCCGGCGCCGACGGTGCGGCCACCTTCACGGATAGCGAAGCGCAGCTTCTCTTCCATGGCGATCGGGGTGATCAGTTCGACGTCCAGTTCGGCGTTATCGCCCGGCATGATCATTTCCACGCCTTCCTTCAGACGGACGATACCGGTCACGTCGGTGGTGCGGAAGTAGAATTGCGGACGGTAGTTGGTGAAGAACGGCGTGTGACGGCCGCCTTCTTCCTTGGTCAGGATGTAGGCTTCGGCCACGAACTTGCTGTGCGGCTTGATCGAGCCGGGCTTGCAGAGAACCTGACCGCGTTCAACGTCTTCACGCTTGGTGCCGCGCAGCAGCAGACCGACGTTGTCGCCGGCCTGGCCCTGGTCCAGCAGCTTGCGGAACATTTCGACGCCCGTACAGATCGTCTTTTGCACCGGACGGATGCCGACGATTTCGACTTCTTCGCCAACCTTGACGATGCCGCGTTCGACGCGACCGGTCACGACCGTGCCACGGCCCGAGATCGAGAACACGTCTTCGACCGGCATCAGGAACGGCAGGTCGATCGGACGCTCCGGCTGCGGAATATAGGCGTCGACGGTCGCCATCAGGGCCAGGATCTGATTCTCACCGATCTCCGGGTTGACGCCATCGGTCGCGGCCTTGGCCGAACCCATGGTGATGGGGATATCGTCGCCCGGGAATTGATACGACGACAGAAGTTCGCGCACTTCCATTTCGACCAGTTCCAGCAGTTCGGCGTCGTCGACCAGGTCGACCTTGTTCATAAACACGACGAGGGCCGGAACGCCGACCTGGCGGGCCAGCAGGATGTGTTCGCGGGTTTGCGGCATCGGGCCGTCGGCAGCCGAAACCACCAGGATCGCGCCGTCCATCTGGGCAGCGCCGGTGATCATGTTCTTCACATAGTCGGCGTGGCCCGGGCAGTCGACGTGCGCATAGTGACGGTTGACCGTCTCATATTCGACGTGCGCCGTGTTGATCGTGATGCCGCGCGCCTTTTCTTCGGGCGCGGCGTCGATGTCGGCATAGTTCTTGGCGACCGCGCCGCCCGACTTTGCCAGGATCATCGTGATCGCAGCCGTCAGCGTCGTCTTGCCGTGGTCAACGTGACCAATGGTGCCGATGTTGCAGTGCGGCTTGTTACGGTTGAATTTTTCCTTGGCCATAGTCCAGGCTCCAATTTGCCCACGCGGGCTAAGGTGACGTCATTTCCAATTATGCAGAAATGAAGACGTGCTGATGAAAGTTTGCAGCGGATAGATAGGATCCAACCCACATCCTCAGCCTGAAGGCTGCTGTCCGAATGTCAATTTTCTCTTGTCTACCAGCAAGTTAGTTTGAAAAGATTCGGCGCCCGCTGCCAACATAGCTTCAGGCTGAAACTTTCAGAGCGCGGCTTATGCCAGAGGACGCATAGGCATTCAAGACTACGTGATTTGTTTTACGCCATAAATCGCCGGCCTCGCGTCAGACGCCGTTGAGTCCGTGATCAGGGCTGCACATGCAGGCATGTCATTTTCAGACTGAGCTAGTCGTCAAGGCCATAGTGATACCAATCCTCGATGACATTGACTCATCGCGGGTTCGCAAGCACGCCAAAGAACGTTCCAGGGCGCCCGAGCTTATGCGAGGAGCCTCCGGGGACGCCTGGTCCGGCGCTTGAGCTGAAAAAATGCGAATACCAAACGACATTTTTTATGACGGTTAGTATTCGCCCGCCAGTTCCTAAGCGTGACCAGGCCCCTTGTTTATCCGGGCCGCCGGCGCCCCGACTACCAGACGATGTGGCTCAGCACGTCCACCTGAAGGGTATTCAGGACAGTAATGATGTTGCCATTGCCGAGATTGATCACCGTGTCGCCGCCGACCTGGCTAACCATACCAACGCTGACTACGCCGTTGGTAAAGGCGCGAATGTTGATGCTGTCGTTCTGGGCCGCCGAGAAGTCGGTGATCGTGTCCTTGGCCGCGTCAATCTCGAAGAAGAACACGTCCGCCCCCAGACCGCCGGTCAGCCGGTCGGGTCCGGCCTTGCCGTTCAGAACATTGTTGCCGTCATTGCCGACCAGGGTGTTGGCGTTGGTGTTGCCGGTCGCGTTAACATTCGCAGTACCGGTAAGGATCAGCGTTTCGGCAAAGCGCTGGTTCAGATTGTAGGTGACGGTCGAATAGATGACGTCCCTGCCCCCACCGCCCAGTTCGACGACGATGTCGCCGGTGTTTTGGATGTAATAGGTGTCATCGCCCGCTCCGCCGGCCAGGATGTTGGCGCCACTGTTGCCGGTGATGACGTTGTTGAGCGCATTGCCGGTGCCGTTGATCGCTGCAGAACCTACCAGGGTAAGGTTTTCGAGGTTGGCGCCCAGGGTCAGGGTAATGGCGCTTTCCAATGTATCGGTGCCTTCGTCGGCATTCTCCATAACGACATCCGAAACAGAGTCGACGACATAGGTGTCGTTGCCGCCACCACCGGCGAGGGTATCGATACCCGGACCGCCATCGAGGCGGTTGCGCCCGTTATTGCCGGTCAGGACATTGTTAAGCACATTACCCGTGGCGTTGATATCGTCCGAACCGATGAGGGTCAGGTTCTCAATGCTGTTCGCCAAGGTCCAGCTTATGCGCGCTTCGACAAGGTCAGTGCCTTCGTTGGCGCTTTCCGTCGTCACATCGCCGGCGGCGTCCACGACATAGGTGTCGTTCCCACTGCCGCCGATCAAGGTGTCGGCACCACGGCCGCCGTCGAGGCGATCGTGTCCAGCCAGGCCCGTGAGCAGGTTGACGCCATCATTGCCAATCAGGGTGTTGGCCAGGCCATTGCCAAGCGCGTCGATATTGGCGGCGCCGGTAAGGGCCAAGGTTTCGGCAAAGCGACCCGTCAGGTTGTAGCTGACCGCGCTGTAGATGAGGTCAGTACCTTCGCCGTCGGCTTCGATGACATTGTCGCCGGTATTCTGAACATAGTAGGTGTCGTTCCCCAGGCCGCCCGCCAGCAGGTTGTTGCCGCTGTTGCCGGTCAGGACGTTGTTTAGGGCGTTGCCAGCGCCACGCAGGTTGGCCGAGCCGGTCAGGACCAGGTTCTCGAAATGGTCGGCCAGGATCCAGTTGACGGCGGACTCGACCGTATCGGTGCCTTCTGCCGACTGTTCGATGACGATGTCCCCGGCCACATTGACCACATAGCTGTCGTCGCCCAACCCACCGGTCAGGGTGTCGAAGCCCAGGCCGCCATCCAGACGGTTGTTGCCGCTATTGCCGTTAAGCGCGTTGGCGCGGGTATTGCCTGCGGCGTTGATGTTGTCCGTGCCGGTCAGGGTCAGGGTTTCGATGTAACGCCCGGTCAGGTCGTAGCTGACCGACGACTGGATCAGGTCGTCGCCTTCGCCATCGGCTTCGATGACAACGTCACTGCTGTTATCGACGACGTAGGTGTCATTACCCAGAGCACCGGCAAGGGTATCGGCCCCGGCCCGACCATCGATCAGGTTAGCCGCTATCGAGCCCGTGATCCGGTTATTCAGGCTGTTGCCGATGCCCCACTCAGCGTCGGCGCCGAGAAGTTCGAGGTTTTCAACATAGTCGCCCAGCGCATGGGTGACGTCCGAACGAACGAGATCAACGCCGCCATCGTCGCCATCGCCGTTCAGGTCCTCGGAGACAACATCGCCGTCTCGAACAATATAGGTGTCGTTGCCGGCGCCGCCGAACATCAGATCGCCGCCCCCCTGGCCGTCCACGACGTCATTGCCCGCAAGTGCGTGAATTTCGTCAGCGTCGGCTGTGCCGGTCACGGTTTCGGAGTCGGGCGTGCCCATAATGATGTCGTGGACCGACAGGATTTGCACCGTGCGCGTCACATTGAGCGTACCGCCCTGGCCATCACTGAGGGTGTAGCTGATCGTCAGTGTCCCATGGAAGTCAGGCTCCAGCGTGAGCGTGAAGGATGATTCATCCTCTCCAGTGACCGTTGCGTGATCGGCCGAAAGCGCGGTGACCGTCAGGGTTTCACCCTCGGGATCAGCGTAGCCATAGGACAGCACGCCTTTTGACAGCGTGAAGGCCGTGTCCTCCATTCCGTCGATAAGAGTCGCCGGAGTCGTTACCAGTACGGGCAAATCGTTGACGGCCGTCAGGGTAAAGGTGCGGGTTAGACCGCTCAGTTCGGCGGTACCGTCGCTCACGGTGTAGGTGATGGTGACATCG
>NZ_AWGC01000036.1 GCF_000495835.1 Asticcacaulis sp. AC402 | reverse complement strand
CCGTTGTAGTCGTCCTCCGGCGTGAAGATCCAGCCGCCATCCGTGGACGTCAGGGTGCCATGCGTGACGCTGATATCCGTGACCGTCAGGGTGTCGCCGTCGACATCGCTGAAACCCTGCAGCAGGGTCGAGGCCAGGATGGTCTGGGTAATGTCTTCCGTGCCGTTGGCAACGGTGCCCGTCGGCGAACCGGCCGGCAGGTCGTTGACAGAGGTAAGGCTGAAGCTGCGAGTCTGACCGGTGATGCTGGCGCCGTCGCTGTCGCTGACGGTGTAGGTCACCGTCACCGGACCATGGTAGTTGGCGGTCGGCGTGTAGGTCCAGCCGCCTGCGACGGCGGTCAGGGTGCCGTTGGTGACCGAGATGGCCGAGATGGTCAAAGCGCCTTCGACATCGCTGAAACCTTCCAGCAATGTGCTGGCCAGGATGGTCTGGGCGGTGTCTTCGGTGCCGTCGGCGACGTTGCCGATGGGCGCACCTGTCGGCAGGTCGTTGACCGAGGTGACGG
>NZ_AWGC01000035.1 GCF_000495835.1 Asticcacaulis sp. AC402 | reverse complement strand
AGGGTGGCGTTATCGCTGTCGCGCACCGTATAGGTTAAGGTCACCGGACCGTTGTAGTTCAGCGCCGGGGTAAAAATCCAGCCGTCGGTTGTGGTGGTCAGTGTGCCGTGGTCGACCGAGATCGCCGAGACGGTCAGAGCGCCTTCGACGTCGCTGAAGCCTTCCAAAAGAGTGGCGGCGAGAATGGTCTGGGCGATGTCTTCGGTTCCGTCGGCAACCGCGCCGGTCGGCGATCCGGTCGGCAGGTCGTTGACCGAGGTGACGGTCAGGCTGACCGTGGCGACATTGCTGTTCAGCGCGCCGTCATAGACGTGGTAGGTGAAGCTGTCCGTGCCATAATAGTTCAGGGTCGGCGTATAGGCGAAGGTGCCGTCCGCGTTGAAAGTCACCGTGCCATGGGCCGGCCCGGTATCCAGGATAAAGGTCGGGCTTGCGGTTTCGACGTCACTGCCCGTGACGCTACGATTGATGGTCGCGTCTTCGGCCAGGGTAAAGCTGGCCGCGTTGGCGATCGGGGTGTCGTCGACCGCCGTCAGGTCGAAGCTGCGCGTCTGATTGGCGATGGTGGCGCCGTCGCTGTCGCGCACGGTGTAGGTCACCGTCACAGGGCCGTTGTAGTTCAGATCAGGTGTGAATATCCAGCCGCCGGCGGTGGCGATCAGGGTGCCGTGGTTGATCGAGATGGCCGAAACGGTCAGGGCGCCTTCGACGTCGCTGAAGCCTTCCAGCAGGGTGGCGGCCAGGATAGTCTGGACCGTATCTTCGGTGCCTTGCGCCACCGTGCCCGTGGGTGCGCCAGTGGGCAGGTCGTTGACATAGGCAAACGACACACCCAACGTGGTGGCGAGGTGAAGGCCAGTACCGTCGTTAACGTTGTAGCCAAGGGTAACCGTGCCGAAATAGTTACTGTTCGGCGTCAGGGTGTAGGTGTTGTTGCCGTTATCGACGATCGAACCGTTGGTGGCTGTCAGATCCGAAATGCTCGTCAGGAAGTCGCCGTCCGGGTCGCCGTAACCCTGCAGCAGTTGCCACAGCGTGATGACCTTGGCGATGTCTTCGGTACCGGTCACGACGGCCTTGGCGGCGTAGAGGCGCGGCGCGTCCGGGACCGGAGTGACGGTGAAATCCAGCGAGCTATAGTCCGCTTCGAGGAGGCCGTCCGACACGTTGTAGAGGAGTCTAGCCGGGCCGTTGTAATCGGCGGCCGGCGCAATGGTCCATGTGCCGGCATCGGCGTTGTAGGTAACCGTGCCGCTGGAACTCCACACGTAATTGCCGCGGATGGCGAGGATCGTGCCGGCATCCGGGTCGGAAAAGCCAGCCAGGAGCTCAGCGCGGGTGACGACCAAGGTGGTGTCTTCGTCGATCGCCGAAAGAACCGTGGTCGCGGCGCCGGTCGGCTTTTCGTTGATGTCGCGGACACTGAGGGTCAGGGTCTGGACGTCCGTCCCGCCGTTGCCGTCACTGGCGGTCACCTCCACGACGTAGGTGTTGTTCGCGCCATCATCGTTCGGCGCCTCATAGTTCGGCGCCGCGATCCAGGATAACGCGCCGGTGGTGGCGTTGATGGTGAACAGCGCCGCATCGGCGCCGCCGGTGATGGCGTGAGTCACGACTTCCGCGACACCGTCGACCGACAAATAGCTGAACGAGGCGCCGTCGCTTGCCTGATTTGTCTTGTAGAAGAGCCCGACGCGCGCATTCGGCGTGGCGTCGTAGGTCGATCCAAGCAGGGTCCAATTCGCGCCTTCATCGGTCTTGTAATAGAACTGATAGAGGTCGAACGCTCCGCTTTCGGTGACGACCACACGCAGATACACTTCGGAGTTGGAAACCGCCGCCGATAAGTCGGGTAAATTGTCGCCCATGCCATGGGCGTGCACGATTTTGCTGCCCCAGTTTTCGAGGCCGAAAGTGAGTTGCGGCTTGGCGCCGTTCGAGTCGGCGTAGAAGGCTATGCCGGCCACCTGGTAAAGCTGATCAAAATTGTTAATATGCGCTTTGGTTTCGATCGCCCAGGATTGCCCGGCGGCGACGCTCGGGGCCTTCACCCAGGCAATGGGAACATCGGCGCGGGCGTGCCACATGTTGGCTGCGCCGGCGGCCGAGAAGTCGAGTTCGTTGTTCGCGGCGTCGAAGGTTATGTTCGCTACGTACGGATTGGGGATGTCGAGGCCGATGGCCGAATGAAGACTGGCGCCGTCGAAGGAGGTTGTAAACCCGTCGAGGTCGACATCGCTCGCCACGACGTTCGCGATAAAAGTCGAGTTCTCGTTTGGACTGAGGGTGACGGCAGCACGGCTGCCGTACGAAGAGATGACCGGCGCATCGTTGACCGCGGCAAGGGAGAAGCTGCGCGTCTGGTTAGAGATATAACCGCCATTGCCGTCGGTGACCGTATAGGTCACGATGACTCGGCCGTTAATATTGGCGGTCGGCGTGAAGTTAAATCCGCCTTCCACGCCCGTGAAGGTGCCCTGGGCCGACGAAATGGAATGGACGCTAAGCGTATGGCCCTCAACCGGATCGCTGAAGCCCTCCAGCAGCGTCGAGGCCGAGATGAACTGGACGATATCCTCGGTGCCATCGGCGATGATACCGGTGGGCGAGCCGGTCGGGGCATCGTTGACCGAAAAGACCACGAAGTCGCGTGTAACAGCCAGATCGTAACCGTCCCGGTCGCTAAGGGTGTAGCTCAGCGAAATGGTGCCGTAGAAATTGGCCGGTGGGGTGAACAGGTAATGGTCGGGATACGAGACCACTGTGCCTTGGCTGGCGGTGACGCTGGACACGGTTAGGGGGCCGCCGTCAGGATCGTAAAATCCCGAGGTCAGATGTAGCGGGGCAATGGAAGCGGATGTGTCTTCGTTACCGCCGATAACATAGTTGAAAAGAAAACGCGGCGCGTCGGGCGTGCCGGCAAGTGTAAATTGACGCCCGTATATGGTTTCACCGCCCGAACTGTCAGCAACCCGGTAACTCACGAGAACGGTCCCGAAGACATCGTCGTACGGTGTGAAAATCCAGCCGCCTTCGGTTGCTGTTAAGCTGCCCTGGTACGAATACACTTCGCTGACGTGCAACGCTTCGCCTTCGACGTCGCTGAGACCTTCCAGCAGGGTGGCTTCCAGAATGATCTGGGACGTCTCCTCGGTGCCACCGGCGATAACGCCGGTGGGCACGCCGGTGGGCGCATCGTTGACGGCGGCCAGGTTGAAACCTAGCGTATACTCTACGTCCGGCGTCACGCCGTCGCCGATCGTATAAGTCACGACGACCGGGCCGTTGTAGTTGGCGTCGGGCGTAAAGGTCCAGCCCTCCGCCGTAGCCACCAAAGTGCCGTGATCGGCCGAAACCGTCTGCACCGTCAGGTCGCCGTCGAGATCTTCGAAGCCCTGCAGCAGGGTAGCGCGCGAAATCGACTGGACAGTGTCTTCGACGCCGTCGTCGATGGTGTCGGTCGGCGATCCGGTCCAGATGTCGTTGACGGAGGTGACCGTCAGGGTGACGGTAGACTCTTCGGTCGTGGTCGTGCCGTCGCTGACCGTAAAGGTAAAGCTGTCGCCACCATGATAGTTGGCGTTCGGTGTGTAGGTAAATGTCCCGTCGGCATTGAAGCCCAGCGTGCCATGTTCCGGACCAGTCCCCAAGCTGTAGGTCAATGTGTCGCCGTCAACATCACTTGCCAACACGGCGCCTTCCAAAGTGCCATCTTCAGCAACGGTAAATGCCGCCGAAGGGGCCACGGGCGCATCGTTGACGGCGGCCAGGTTGAAGCCTAGCGTATACTCTACGGCCGGCGTCACGCCGTCGCCGATCGCATAAGTCACGACGACCGGGCCGTTGTAGTTGGCGTCGGGCGTAAAGGTCCAGCCCTCTGCCGTAGCCACCAAAGTGCCGTGATCGGCCGAAGCCGTCAGCACCGTCAGGTCGCCGTCGAAATCTTCGAAGCCCTGCAGCAGGGTAGCGCGCGAAATCGACTGGACAGTGTCTTCGACGCCGTCGTCGATGGTGCCGGTCGGCGATCCGGTCCAGATGTCGTTGACGGAGGTGACCGTCAGGGTGACGGTCGACTCTTCGGTCGTGGTCGTGCCGTCGCTGACCGTAAAGGTGAAGCTGTCGCCACCATGATAGTTGGCGTTCGGCGTGTAGGTAAATGTCCCGTCGGCGTTGAAATCCAGCGTGCCGTGTTCCGGGCCGGTCCCCAAGG
>NZ_AWGC01000034.1 GCF_000495835.1 Asticcacaulis sp. AC402 | reverse complement strand
AGGCGCCGCATGGCTCCTCGCAAAAGCTCGGGCGCGCAGTCGCGCTTGCCAACCCACGATGAGTCAAGGTCATCGAGGGTTGGTATAAGGGTGATGTGGAGTCGACTTTGCCCGGTGTGGGGCGGCCAGGTCCAGCAATAAGACGTCGACGCATTCTGTTTCGATACGGATGTCGCGCGTGCCTTCGCCGGCAAACCGCAGGATCAGCACCGCAGCCGGTGGGGCCAGGGGTTCGATCGAGACGTCCAGAAGGCTCAGATGCTGCTGGCCGTTCTTTGGATCGAGGCCGCGGATCTGCACCTTGCCGACGCCGGAAACACGTAGCACCGACGGCGCCCGCAGGGGTTGACGACTGTCGAGTTCGTGGCAGAAGCGATTCATCCGCACGGTAAAATGGCGACCGACGCGGTCATAGGCCATATCGCCGAAACGCAGGGCAGCATCCTGGATCAGGGCTGAGATGGCCGGCAGGTCATCCGCGTCCTCGGCCATCAGACGGAGCGGCTTTGCACGTGGCTTGCCGAACATCACTCATCTTCCGGGATCGGATCGGATCCCTTGAGCCGCCGGATATTGGCGCCACAGGCCGACAGCTTGCCTTCCAGGTTCTCGAAACCGCGGTCCAGGTGGTAGACTCGGTTGATGATGGTTTCGCCGCGCGCCGCCAGGCCGGCAATCACCAGGCAAGCCGAGGCGCGAAGGTCGGTCGCCATGACCTGGGCGCCACGCAGTTCGGCGACACCGCGGACGCGGGCCTCGCCGCCCGACACCGAGATGTCTGCGCCAAGTCGGCCAAGTTCGGGAACATGCATGAAGCGGTTCTCGAAAATGGTCTCGCGGATGACGCTTTCGCCGTCGGCGAGCGACATCAGGGCCATGAACTGGGCCTGCAGGTCGGTGGCAAAGCCCGGATAGACTTGAGTTTCAAGATCGACCGGCTGTAGCCGGCCATCCCTGCGGGTAAGGGTGACTGTGTCGACACCTCGGTTGACCTCACAGCCGGCCTGGGTCAGTTTGTCGAGCAGGATAGAAATCAGTTCTGGCCGAACGCCGGTCAGGCGGACCTCTCCCCCCGCCATGGCGGCGGCGGCGGCGTAGGTACCGGCCTCGATCCGGTCGCAGATGACGGCCCAGTCGGTGCCGTGCAGGCTGGTGACGCCCTCGACGACGATCGTGGTGGTGCCCGCGCCACTGATCCTTGCGCCCATGGCGTTGAGGCATTCGGCGAGGTCGACGATTTCCGGCTCACAGGCGCAGCTGGTCATCACCGTTGTGCCTTGGGCAAGCACCGCCGCCATCAGAGCGTGTTCGGTGGCGCCAACCGAAACGAAGGGGAAGTCAATCTGCGCGCCTTTCAGGCCGCGCGGCGCCTGGGCGAAAACATAGCCCTCGTGCATATCGATATGAGCGCCAAGAGCCTCCAGTGCCTTCAGGTGCAGATCGACAGGGCGGGCCCCTATGGTGCACCCGCCGGGCAGTGACACCTTGGCATGGCCGGTGCGCGCCAGTAACGGGCCCAGGACATTGAACGAGGCGCGCATCTGGCGCACCAGATCGTAAGGCGCGAAAGACGAGGTGATTTCCGGCGTGTGCAGGGTCATGCACTGACCGCCTTCATTGGATTCCGCTATACGGGTGCCGAACCGCAGCAACAGGCGCGACAGCAGGCGCGTATCGGCCAGGCGCGGCATGTTGGTCAGGCGAACCGGTTCCGAGGTAAGCAGCGAGGCCGCCATCAGCTTGATCGCTGAATTCTTGGCCCCGGAGATGGGTATGTCTCCGTACAGGGGGCTGCCGCCCTCGATAACGATGCGATCCATATAGATGTCCGTAAGTCAAAAAATACGCGAAACGGGAATCGCGGTTCTACATCACATTCGGCCGCACGCAAGACAGGCTTAGTGCTTTTCCCTGTCCGGATCCGTCGTATTTTCGGAATCGGGCGCGGGTTCCTCAACTGCCGCCGCCTTGCGACGGCGCAGGTTGTCGCGCAGCGCCTTCTGAAGGGCCTGCGCGCGCCTTTCTTTTTCAGAAAGAACGGGTTTGTTTCGTGCGGCGTCTTTTGTGCTCATGGCAAGGCGTTACGAAAAGCGGAGAAGAAATTCAAGAGGTCGTGATTTTTCGCTTTGCCTTCCGGAAAAGTTTGGCTATAGCCCCTGCCTCTTCGCCGTATTAGCTCAGTGGTAGAGCGCATCCTTGGTAAGGCTGAGGTCGGCAGTTCAATCCTGCCATACGGCACCATCGGGGCCCGGTTTCGCGAGAAGCCGGGCCCCGGCCATTTTCGCGCCTCCACCTGCCTCACCCCCCAAAAACTGAATGGCGGCCGATGAAAATCGATCTCCAAATTGTTCCTTTATTTTCGGAATGCGAGGATCAGGGGTCAGGGAGTTTGTAAAGTTCATGACCATTGTAGAACGCCTTAACACGGCGATCGCCCAGGCGATGCAAAGCCAGCAAGTGATTTCCCAGTTCGACCTGACGACGGCCGACTACAACGAACTGCGCCGGCTGGCGGCGATCGGGGACTTGACCGCCGCCGGGTTCGACACCGCGCATGTCACCTTTAGGGGCTACCCCCTGCACCACAATGTGGTCATCGGCACCAGCATGGCTGTCACCAGCCGTGGTGCTATCTTCTTGTGGAACGCCCTGACGGAAAAGACTACCCCTTCCGGCGGCGGCCTCCGCAACTCCCGCGCCTAATCGAGCCAGCCCTTAACCCAGATAGACGACCCGCTTCTTGCCCTTTTGTTCGCGCATATCGGCCAGATGTTCGCGATGCTCCTCCGCGCTGCCGCGGGGCCCCTCGATGTAAAGCGTGCGGTCGATATCCTTTTGGATCAGGTGGGCGGCATAGAGATGCCCCTGGAAGAAGGCATCGATCAATCCGGGAACGAGAGCCAAAGGCGGAAAGAACTTGGCAATATCTTCAATGGTTGTGATGCCGCTATCGAGCAGCAGAATGATGAAAGACGTCGCGATTGTGCTGAGTGTCACACGGGCGCGAATCCCCTGGATCAACAGGAAACCTCCGGCCGAGACGGAATAGAGTGTGCCCAAACCGGGTATGGGCACCAGAGCCAGGATACCGTCGAGACCGATGATGTTGATCGGGCCAATGCCGATGATCCGATCCGAGAGTCGCTTTATCGATTCGATCGAGTCATAGATGCGATGGATGTGATCGTGCGACCTGGCCAGCATGGGGTCCCCCGCTAAGAGAAAATTAACCTTTCGCGCACGTCAGCTAAGGCCATGAAGCGATCAAAAGTCAACCGCCGACAGGACAGATATGTTGCGAGTGTTACAACGAATCCTACGGGCAGCCGGGGTTACCGCGGCCGCAGTTATGATCCTGGTGGCCCTGATCTGTCTGGCCAATCCGCACCGGCCGCTGTTCTATCTCATCGATATATTCTCGGTGCCGATCCTGTCGGCGTTCGTTGTGATGGCCGCCGGCCTTACTGTAATGCGGCAAAAATGGGCCGGTGGTTTGGCAGGCCTGGCCTGCGCCCTGATGCTGGCCGCCGTCTGGCCCCAGGCCTTTCCGAAGCAGGCAGCGGCGGATGACACCGTTGCGCCGGTGCGGCTGGTCTTCGCCAACCTGTTGATCCGCAATAAGACGCCGGAAAAGCTGTTGCCGTGGGTCGACAAACAAAACCCTGACGTCGTGGCGGTGATCGAAGCCAACCCCGACGCACGGGCGGCCCTGATCAGGGGCTTGAAAGCGACACGGCCCTATGTGGCGACACGCTATGACATGGTGGTGGTATCGCGCTTTCCGTTACGCCGTCCACGCCCCCGGCCTGGCGGCTTTGCCTTGATGACGGTCGACGTCGAGGCACCGGGCCGGCCGTTCAAGCTGGCCGTCACCCATCTGACACGGCCGTGGCCATTCAGCGATCCCGAGGATCAGCGCCGCCAGTTTTCCCGCCTCGCCGCGGCGCTGGATGGCTTCGCCCAACAGGACCTGATCCTGGTCGGCGATTTCAACACCTCGCCGTCGGCGTCGGGCATGGATGACTTCATGGGCCAGACAGGCCTGCATCAGGCGCCGGCTCTGCGCGGTACATGGCCCAGCTTCCTGCCGTCGTTGTTGCGGGTGGGAATCGATAATATCCTGGCCAGCCCGGACCGGGTCTTGAGCCGCCGTCAAGTCGGCGGCTTTACCGGTTCGGATCATAGGCCGGTGGTTGTCGATATTCGTCTGGCCCGCAAGAAATAAGACCTCAGGACTCGGGCTTCGTGGCAGGTTTCGGCGCCGGCTTGCCAGCGGCCTTGGGCGCCGGCGTAAATGCCTCCGGCTTGGTAATGACGTCAGCAGGTTTGGGTGCGACAGCTTCAGCGGGCTTGGCTGGCGGAACCGGCTTCGGTGCAGGGGCGGGTGCCGGCTTTGTGGCGACGGATTCAGGTTTCGTGTCAACCGCTGGCTTGGCCACAGCCAGTTCGGCGGCAATCGGCTTCGGCATCGCCTTGGCAACTGGCTTCGCTGCCTGGATTACGGGGGCAGGCTCGGCAGCCTTGACCACCTCGGCTGCAGCGTCCACGACTGAAGCTGGGACGGGCGCGTCAACGGGCGTAAACTCCGCGGTCGCTTCGGCCAGGCCAGGGATCACAGGGATTTCGGTGACCGGATCGATCAGAATTTCGAAGGCAGGCTTAGCCGTTTCCACAACAGTTTCACGGGTCTCGACCACCGTATCTGCGACCTTTGTCGCGACAGCTTGCTGGGAATCTATGGTACTTTTGACGCGCTCGGCGGCGGTTTCAGCCGGCGCCTCCGCCGGCTCGGCCAGATCCTTTGGCAAAGGCACGTTAAAGCCCGGCCATTTCGATGCCAGATCGGTGACCTGGGGCAGATCCTTAAACAAACCGCCCGACCGGCTCAGCGACTGAACAACCGTCCAGGCGCCGATGCCAAAACTGGTCGCCGCCCAGAACGGCACCCACATCGGCGACATCGCGCCGACCCACAGATGCACCGCCTTTTCAGAGGCCTGCTTGATCTCCACCGGGCTCGTAAAGGGAAGCAATTTCGGCGACTCAGTTTCAGATACAGTCAACATTTCTCACCTCGGGCCATGAGCCTCACGCCAAAAAACGCTCAGGTTTTCGGGTCAAATGAGGCGTTCAGTAAACTTGTTGCGTCGCAACATAGCATGTTCCACGGCGGACTCCAACCAGGAGAAACCATCTCACGGCAATTTGAGACTTGTGTAATTTTTATATGGGCCAGACGCTTTTTTATAAAGACCACACTCTGGCTTGGCCCCCGACTTCACCGAAAACGCGGACAACGTCCTCTGCAATTGATTTTAGGTGCAATGCAAAATTTTTCGGCGGATTGACGGCCATCAGCACACAGCCGTTCATCTTCATCGGGTTCCACAGCGGCCGCAGGCGCAACTCGGCGATCAGGTTGGCGGGCATGGGATCGAGCGTGCGCTCCAGGCCGCGCAGCCAGGCGTCGAAGGTTTCCAGATCCTTCAACGGCAACCAGATCAGCACGCGCGCATCGGCCTTGCGGCTGAGAATACCCTGCAGCGTCGAGGTCAGGTTGTCATAGTCGTCGCCGCGTTCGAACGGCGGATCGACCAGATAAAACAGCGATCGCGGCGACCCGGCCGAGTCGATTGCGACCTGATAGCCGTCTTCTTTCAAGGCTTTTCCGCGCGGCTCGATGCGCTCTCGCAACAGGTTGAAATCGTCGTCGCGCAGCTCACAGCCGATGTATTGATCACCCTGGCGGATATGGTCCAGCACCAGAACAGGCGAGCCGGGATAGATGCCGACGACGTCGCGGAAACCGGCTTTGAGGTTCTTGGCGCGGACGTAACTGGCCAGGGGTTGCAGGCTGTCAGGAACCTCCTGGCTCATCAGGTATTTAATCCCGGCCTCGGCCTCTTTCGAGCGGGCAAAATCGGGATTGGACAAATCGTAGAAACCGGCGCCGGCGTGGGTGTCGACGACCAGGAGCGGATCTTCCGCCTCGCGGATCAGGCGCAACAGCGTCAGGACCGCGGCGTGCTTGGCGAGGTCGGCGAAGTTGCCGGCATGGAAGCCGTGTCTGTAGTTCATGATGGCCTCATCCTCGAACCTGTAACCGCGGTCCAAAGAGGACCCCTCCGCTTCGACGCGCTTCGGCCCATAGGGGGGCCTTGCTTGCTCAGCACCTCCCCACCTTCGGCAGGGAGGAGAAGGTAGTATGAATAATTACGACTTCTCCTCCCCATGATAATGGGGAGGTGGCGAGCAAGTGAAGGCCATAGGCCGTAACGCGTCGAGACGGAGGGGTCCTAAGGACCGCACCGCGTCACGTCAATCCCAGACTTACCCGCGTCTTCTTCGGCAAACCCGCCGCCACGATTGTATGCGACTGGCGGATCAGGTCTTCCAGTTCACCATCCTCCATCACGTCACCGCGATAATACTGGATCCACTTCATGCCCCGCGACGCCAGGTATGGTGCCGGCCGGCAATCGGGATGATCGCTCAAAACCTCAAAGGCCAGCTCTGACACCTTGAAGCTGACCGCGAAATGGTCGTCCTTCCCCCAGCCGGCGACGGCGAAGACCTTGCCACCCACCTTCCAGACATCCGAACCGCCCCATTGCACGACATGGCTGGTGGCGGACAGTCCAGCGCAGAAGGCGTTGCAGCTTTCCGGGGTCACGCCGCGTTCCTCATGCCTGCAATTTATGCTCGCGGGCGATCTGCAACACGTCGGCCAGCAGCGATTCGGTCGTCGGCCAGGCGCCGGCGCCCTTGCCCGTGACGTACCAGGTCTCGCCCCCGGACTCACCACCTTCCAGCTCGATAATCGCGCGGTTCTGTTCGCCGCGCGCCCCAACCAGATAGTGGTCACGGTCCAGCACCTCCAGCTTCATCGACGCCTGCATCCCCTGATCCGTGAGATAACAGCGCGCGACATAGCGCAGCCCCTTGCCCGGCGGAATGATCAGCGAGTCCTCGGTGATCTGGCCGACCTCGAGATGGGCCGGCGTCTGGCCCGGGAAGGCGATCTCGCGCAGCAGTTTCAGCTTGGCGCCGACATCGGTGCCGTCGAGATCGGCCGTCGAATCGGGTTCAGCAAACCCTAGGCGCCTGGCCTCGTCCATGGCGGCATCGAAGCTCTTGCCGGACTCGACCTGGTCGATGACGAAGTTGGAGGTGCCGTTCAGCACCCCGGCGATCGACTTGACCTTGCGCGACTTGACGGCGCGTTTCAGCGCCTCGATGATCGGCGCGCCACCACCAACGCTGGGCGAATAGGTCAGCATGGCGCCTGACGCCCTGGCCGCGGCGCGCAGCTTGTCGCCGGCGGCGGCGACGGCTTGCTTGTTGGCGCTGGTCACCGACACGCCGGCCTTGAGAAAGCCCTCCAGCAACTCGGCCGAGGGCGAAACACCCGTGCCGATATCAACGAAGACGTCGACATCATTACGAACAAAGTTACGCGCGTCCGAGGTAAAGGCGGCGGCCAGCGGATGGTCGCGGCGTTTGGACGGGTCACGAACCAGGACACGGTCGACCTCGATGAGGTCGGACCATTCCAGGCAGCGTTCCAGGAACTTGGCCCCGACCCCGCCGGCGCCCATGACGGCTATGCGGATCGGACGCTTCAGGGTCGGCATTTTGCGGTAAGCGGTCGGCGCGCCCATGACGGTCTGGTAGCCCTTGCTCAACGCGGCGACCTCGATGGTCAGACCGCGATCGGCGGCATAGCGCATGGCCTTGTTCTGAACCACCGGGAAGGCGATTTTCAGCGATTCGTCCCAATCAAGGCTGTCATAGGGTCTGGCCGAGTCGCCAACCTGGGCAGGATCGGCGTCGTAGATGGCGTCGACATCCTTGTAGAGACGCACCGGCGCCCCCAGCCTGTCGCCAATGAAGACAGCCGTCAGATCCGAGCCGCCGCGGCCGAGCAGAACCGGCTCGCCAGTTGCGTTTTCGGCGACGTAGCCCGGCACCACGACCAGGTCGACGCTTTCCAGGTCGCTGACCAGGACGTCTGGATTCATGGCGATGGGGTTGGCGTTCAGGTGCTCTCCATCGGCCACCAGGCCGATTTCGGAGGCCGAACGGAACCGCGTCGGAATGCCGGAGCGCTCGCAGGCCATGGCCAGAAGGGTGGCGGCGCGCATCTCGCCAGTAGCCACCAGGTGCGGCGTCGCCGACGACGACGAGGCCTGGGTATAGGCGCCAGCCAGCCGCAGAAGCTGGTCGGTCTGGCCTTTGAAGGCCGAGACGACGGCGACAACCTTGCGGGCGTCGCGGGTATAGCGGTAGATTTCCGATACCGCGCGATGCAGCGCGCTTTCCGACACCAGAACTGAACCACCGAATTTGACGACGAGAATTGACATAGGCCTGCCCTTTTATTCGTGTGAGGTCGCTACAGGAGCCAACAGGAAAGGAAAAGCGAAAATTGGCGAGTTCCGGTATTTTGCCACGACCGCGCATGAGCGGCACGCGAAGACGCGAAGGCGCGAAGACGCCGGTTGAAGGGTTCGGAGCTTGAATCGAGAACGGCTTTGCGCCTAGAAGGGACGCATGCCCTTCCGCGCCTACGCCTTGCTGATCCTGACCAACTTCCTGTGGGCGGGCAACAGCGTGGCGGGCAAGCTGGCGGTCGGCCATATTGAACCGGTGCTGCTGACCAGCCTGCGGTGGGTGTTCGCCTGTTTGATCATACTGTTCCTCGCCGTCCCGCAGCTAAAGCGCGACTGGCCCGTCATCAAAGCGAAATGGCCCCTGCTTCTGGGTTACGGTGCCATCGGGTTTACCCTGTTCAACCTGCTGCTCTACATGGCGCTGAACCATACCAGCACGGTCAATGTGATGATCGAACAGTCGGGCATTCCGCTGGTCATCTTCGTGGCCAATTTCGCTTTGTTCCGCCTGCGCGCCACGCTGGCCCAGATCGCCGGTTTCGTTCTCACCTTCTGCGGTGTGCTCGTGACCGCCACCCACGGCGATATCCGCCAGTTGCTGCATCTGAACCTCAATATTGGCGACGCCATGATGCTGGTCGCCATCGTCATCTACGCCGGATATACGGTGGCGCTGCGCTGGAAGCCCGATCTGCACTGGAAGACCTTCATGGCGACCTCCTGCATCGGTGCCCTGATCGCCTGTGTCCCCGCCTTGATCTGGCGTTATCACAACACGCCGGTCACCTGGCCCGACGCCCAGGGCTGGTGGGCGGTGGCCTATGCCGCCATCTTCCCGTCGCTGATTGCGGCCGGCGCCTATATCGCGGCTGTCGAGCTGATTGGCAGCAACCGCGCCGGCCTGTTCATCAATCTCCTGCCGATCTTTGGCGTCTTCCTGGCGGTGGTAATCCTGCATGAGCCGCTGCACGGCTTTCACCTGTTGGCGCTGGCGCTGATTTGCGCCGGCATCCTGCTGGCGGAGTGGAGCCGGTTCCGCGCAGCCTCTTGACGCAACTGCGAAATTAAGCGATTTGTCGTGTAACTCATCGAGACCAGCCGAGGGAAAGGCCCGACGACGCTGGGGCAACCGCCACAAGCCTGTGGAATGGTGCCAACTCCTACGGGGCGCATTTCCCCGAGAGATGAGAGACACGCTAACCCGCCGTCGCGCGGGGCGTTCTCCCGTCTGGTCCCGATGAAGTCTGAACTCACGGCATACCGGACACACCATGAATATGCACACCTTCCTGAGCGCGCCTGACCTCGACGGGACCGACATTACCGCCCGCATTCCTGACGATTTCCGCCTGCAAAGCGGTCAGAAGCTGGACCAGACGGATGTGGTGGCGCGGCTGTATGGCCCGGCCAATGCCCCCGTCGTGGTCGCCGCCGGCGGCATATCCGCCGGCCGGGTGTTGTTCGCCAAGGAAGACGCTACAGCCGCCGCGCCGGGCTGGTGGGAAGGCGTCGCCGGCCCCGGTGAAGCCCTGGACCTCAATGTCTGGCGCGTGCTCAGCATCGAGTTTGCCCCGCGCCTGCCGGCCAACCATATCTACACCATATCGACCCACGACCAGGCGCGGCTGGTCAAGCTTTTGCTCGATCATCTCGGCGTGGAGCGCATCTACAACTTCGTCGGCGCCTCCTACGGCGCCATGATCGGCCTGGCCTTTGCCGAGTTGTACCCGGATGCCGTCGAGCGGCTGTGCATCATCTCGGCGGCTCACCGTGCCCATCCAATGGCGACGGCTTTCCGCGGCCTGCAACGCCGGTTACTGATGTTCGGCAAGGAGACCGGCCGCGATGCCGAGGGCATTTCGCTGGCCCGGCAACTGGCCATGACCACCTATCGGTCGGATGCCGAATTCGCCGAGCGGTTCGACGGCCCGCCACCGGAGCTGGCCGGGGACAACTATACGGTCTGCGGCTATCTGCGCGCCCGTGGCGACGCCTATTCAGCGACGGACGTCAACCGCTGGATCGCCATGTCGGACAGCCTGGACCGCCACCGCGTCGATCCGGCCCGGATCAAGGCCAAGGTGTTTTTGGCCGCCGTGCCGACCGATCGCCTGGTGCCCTATGACGACATGAAACTTTTGCATAATGCCCTGGCCGACAGCGTGCTGGTCGACTTTCCGTCGCTGTACGGCCATGATGCTTTCCTGAAGGAGATTTCGGCCGTGTCCGATATTGTCCGAATGTCGCTGAGCTAAAGCTGCAAAGGGCTTCTTTCTTCTTATACTCCCCCGTTATAAGGGGGTTTGGCGAAGCCGATGGGCTGCCAGCGGAGCGCGCAGTCGGAGGGGGGATTTCCTGGCACCGGATAACGAACAAGGTATTGAGACGACAGCGGGCCCAATCCCCCACCGTCTCATTTGCTACCGCAAATGATCCACCTCCCCGTATAACGGGGAGGTATAAAGTTTAAGAGTCCTGCCTCCCATGACCAAAGACTATCTCAAAGACGCCAGCCTCCAGACCAAGGTCATCAATATCGGTGTCGATACCGACCCGGCCCATGGTTCGGTCATGCCGCCCATCTATCTCAGCACCAACTTCTCCTTCGAGGGCTTTGGCAAGAAGCGGACCTACGACTATGCCCGCTCGGGCAATCCGACGCGCGAAATCATCGCTGAGGTCGTTGCCGAACTGGAAGGCGGCGCCGGCGCGGTCATGACGGCTTCTGGTCTCGCCGCGCTCGACCTGCTGTGGCAAGACCTCGACCGCGCCAATCCGATCGCCCCCTCAGCCACCCCCGACCCGACCGCCGTCAAATCGAAGAGATTGGTCGTCCCGCACGATTGCTACGGCGGCACGCAGCGCCTGCTCAATGCCCGCCAAAAGCAGGGCCTGATCGAATGCGTTTATGTCGATCAGAACGACGAGGCTGCCCTGGCCGCAGCCCTGGCCAAACCGACCGCCTTGTTGCTGCTGGAAACGCCGTCCAACCCGCTGATGCGCCTGATTGACCTCGAAAAATTGATCAAACAAGGCCACGACGCCGGCGCGCAGGTCGCGGTCGATAACACCTTCCTGTCGCCGGCCCTGCAAAACCCGATCGCTTTTGGCGCCGACTATGTCGTCCATTCGACGACCAAATACATTAACGGCCACTCCGATGTCATCGGCGGCGCCCTGGTCTGCGCCCATCCGGCCGACGTCCTGCCGATTCGTTGGTGGGCCAACTGTGTCGGCGCCACGGCACCGGCCTTCGACAGCTATATGACCCTTCGCGGCGTGCGCACCCTGTTCGTGCGCATCAAACAGGCGCAAGCGTCGGCGCAAGCCGTGGCGGAATACCTCCACACCCATCCGGCTGTGAAGGTCGTCCACTATCCCGGCCTGGTCTCCCACCCGCAGCACGAACTCGCCAAACGCCAGCAAAAGGGCCCGGGCGCCATGATGAGCTTTGAACTCACGGGCGGGCTGGAGGCGGTCAAGACAGTGTTCGAGGATATCGACCTGTTCAGCCTGGCCGAATCCCTGGGCGGGGTCGAGAGCCTGATCGTCCATCCGGGCTCGATGACCCACGCCGCCATGTCGCCGGAGGCCCAGGCCACGGCCGGCATTGCGCCAGGCCTGATCCGCCTGTCGATCGGGCTGGAAGATCCGGTCGACCTGATCAAGGCACTGGACAAGGCCTTGGGCCGGTTGGGATGAAGATCGTCCTGGCCACGCCGGATGACGCTATGGCCGCTGCCTGGGAAGCCGAGTTCGGTGAGCTGGATGGCATAACGGTTCACCGCGGTTCGATCCTTGATCTCAAATGCGACGCCGTGGTCAGCCCGGCCAACAGCTTCGGCTTCATGGATGGCGGGCTGGACTTGCTGTATTCCGAACACTTTGGCTGGGACCTGCAACTGCGGCTGAGGCGGGCCATCCTCGAAAAGCATCACGGTGAACTGCTTATCGGCCAGGCCGAGCTCATCGAAACAGGACATGCCGCCATCCCATACCTGGTCGCAGCCCCGACCATGCGCGTGCCGATGTACCTAGGTGAAGTGACCGTCAATCCCTACCTGGCGACCAGAGCCGTCCTCCTTCTGGTTCGGCATGGTGTCCTGCCGTCTGGCAAGCCAATCGGTGAGCGACTAACGACACTCGCCTTTCCGGCTATGGGAACCGGGGTCGGCCGCGTTCCAGCCACTATATGCGCCCGTCAGATGCATCAGGCTTTTCAAGATGTCCTGTTCGCGCCGCCACGTCTTCCGACCAGTTGGGCCGAGGCCAGCGAAGACCATCAGCACCTATACACGGACAAACCCATCCGCCTCCAATGACTCTTACTTAACTTGCCGTAACCGCGGAGTGACAGCATGGTCCTCTTCCACTGACACCGGGAATGGGTGATGCGCGCTTTGGTAAAAGATTTGACGGCGTTGATGCTCTTGGCTGGGACTGCGGCTCAGGCGGCCAGGCCCGGTCGACAATCCGACGCGGCTAAAGTGGGAGACCTGTTCCATTGGCTTGTCCCTGAACGGCGACCTGGCCTAAGATCTGGGGCCGGGCGACAGCGCCCGACGGCACCTATCTGGGGCACTATGTCCTGATGTGGCAGGGACGGGATGTGGTGACAGATGACGGGAAGCTACCGGTTGACCTGTTCCACAAGTCACCGGCGCTCAATCCCTGTAATCGTCGACCGAGAAACCGCGGCAATGGGCCAGAAAACCGACGCCGCGCTCCAGCCAGATGCGTCGGTCGAGTTCGCCCTGGGGATTATACTGATCGATCCAGCGGATCCCCGAAGCATCGTCGTAGAGATATCTGATCCGCACCAGGTTGTCAGTGCGCAGGGTCACCACCCGTGATCCGGCCAGCCCTGCAATGGTCTGCCCCGCATTGGCCTTAGCCAATTCCGGAGAGTCCTTTTCCACCGTGAAGATGGCGTTGTCCTTGTCAAAACGGTCGCCGCGCGGCACGGCAAAGACATTGCCCGACGAGTCCGTGATACCGCACGACACCTTGTTGCGCCAGGTAGTGAAGCTGAGCCCCTGCCCCGCCTCGGCCTGTTTCAGCAAAGCTTCGCCCGACGTTCCGTCGGCGGCGTAGACGATACGGCTGGTGGCGTGACTGACGGTGATATGGTTCTCGCCGTCGGCATAGATTCCGAACTGCTCGCCCGACTGCGGACCGCATCCGGCCAGGGCAAACATCAACACCGTCGTTGCGAACTTTTTCATGGGCATCCCCTTCCCCGGTTGTCGGCGGCAGTTTAGCCCACTCCTTAACAAAAGATAAGAGGAGATACCATGTTCACGCCCGCCCGTGACCGTTACAACACCATGCCCTACCGCCGCTGTGGCGCATCGGGGCTGAAACAGCCGGCGATTTCGCTGGGCCTGTGGCAGAATTTCGGTGGTATCGACGTCCATGAAGCCCGACGCGCCATCGCCCGCCGGACCTTTGATCGCGGCGTCATCCATTTCGACCTGGCCAACAATTACGGCCCGCCGCTGCGGCAGCCGAGGAAAACTTCGGCCGCATCCTGGTCGCCGATTTCCGGGGCTGCGCGACGAACTGATCATTTCGTCCAGGGCCGGCAGGGACATGTGGCCCGGCCCTTACGGCGGTATCAACGGGTCACGCAAATACCGGATTGCCGCGTGCGACCAGAGCCTGAAGCGGATGGGTGTCGACTATGTCGACATCTTCTATTGCCACCGCGTCGATCCGTTCACGCCGCGGGAAGAGACCATGCGCGCCACGGCCGACGCGGGCGCCGGCACAATCGTATGCTCGTCCCTGGCCCAGGGGCTGCTAAGCACTATAGCGAGATGGCTTTAGGTAGAATCGCCATCTCGCTCTAAGTTTTTGTTTTGTCGCGCAATTTATCCGGAAAGTGCTGCACACTTTATCGGATTGCGCTATAAGTTTTTGTCTTGTCGCGCAATTTTCCGAAAAGTTCTGCACACTTTATCGGATTGTGCTCCAGGCGTCCCCCATGCCTTCTCGCAAAAGCTTGGGCGGCCAGAAACTTACCCTGGCGGCCTTGCCAACCCGCGGTGTGTCAAGACTTACGCGGGTTGGTGTTACATACGTCAAAGGTGTTTTTTACCAAACGATCTGGGCCTCAACATTGGCTTCGAGCGCGGTCAAGATGGTGATGATGTTACCGCCGCCAAGGTTGATTACAACATCTGCACCATTTTGCACCACCAGGGCATTGTTGGCCACGCCACCCGTGTAGGCATTGAGATTGATGATATCGCCCTGGGCGATGGTAAAGTCCAGGATCTGGTCGGCGCCGCTTCCCGCTTCGAACAGGAAGATGTCCGCCCCCAGGCCACCGGTGAGGTTGTCGGCCCCACCCTTGCCATTCAGCGTATTGTTGCCGGTGTTGCCGTTCAGCGTGTTGGCCAGCGAATTGCCGGTGGCATTGATATTGGCCGCCCCCGTCAGGTTGATGGTTTCGGCGAAACGGCCGTTAAGGCTATACGTCACGGACGAGAAGATCACGTCCGTCCCCGCCCCGCCCGCTTCGACGACGTTATCGGTGGTGTTCTGAACATAGTAGGTGTCATTGCCCAGTCCGCCGGCCAGCACGTTCGTCGCGGAGTTGCCCGTCAGGACGTTGTTCAGGCCATTGCCCGTGCCGCTGATGGCCAGGGCGCCCACGAGCGTCAGGTTTTCGACCTCGGCGCCGAGGATATAGGTGGTCGAAGCCTCGACCAGGTCAGCACCGCCGCCGGCCAGTTCGGTGATCACATCACCGGCATTGTCGACGACATAGGTGTCGCCGCCCGTGCCGCCGATCAGGTTGTCAGCGCTGGCACCCCCGTCGAGACGGTCATTGCCGCTTCCGCCATCCAGCGTATTGACCGCGCTGTTGCCGGTCAGGACGTTGGCGAGGCCGTTGCCGGTGCCGTCAATGGCGGCTGCATCCACCAGGGTCAGGTTTTCGACCTGCTTGCCGGCCAGGCTGTAGGTCACCGACGAGAAGATGCTGTCGGTGCCGCCACCGACGGCTTCGGAAACATTGTCGCCGATATTCTGGATATAGAAGCTGTCGTTACCGGCCCCGCCCGTCAGCACGTTGTCGCCGGCATTGCCGTAGAGCTTGTTGTTCAACGCATTGCCCGTGCCATTAACATTGGCAGCTCCGGTCAGTTCCAGGATCTCCAGTTCCGCCGCAAGCGTGACCGTGACGGCGGAACGCACGGTGTCGGTGCCCTCGCCGGCCGCCTCGGTCAGGGTATCCCCGGTGCCGAAGATATAGGTGTCATCGCCCGTGCCGCCGATCAGCGTATCCGTGCCGCCGGCGCCGCCATCGAGGTAGTCGTTGCCGCCCAGCGCCGTCAGGATGTTGTTACCGCTGTTGCCGATCAGGCTCTGGGCCAGGCTGTTGCCGGTGCCGTCGATATTGGCCGCTCCGGTCAGGATCAGGGTTTCGATATTGCGCCCGGTCAGGCTGTAGCTAACCGAGGCATTGATGACATCCGCGGTCCCTTCGCCACTGGCTTCGACGACATTGTCGCCGGCATTGTCGACCCAGTAGCTGTCATTGCCGGTATTGCCGGTCAGGGTATCGGCCCCGGCACCGCCATCCAGCACGTCGTGGCCGCCGCCGCCGATCAGGGCATTGGTGCCAGAATTGCCGACAATCGTGTTGGCCGCGCCGTTGCCGGTGCCATTGATATTGGCGACGCCGGTCAGGTACAGATTGTCCGCATAGCTGCCGGCCAAGGTCCAGGTCAGCCCGGCGTAGACCACGTCTATCCCTTCGCCATTGACTTCGACGACACTGTCGCCGGCGTTCTGGACATAATAGGTGTCGTCGCCCAGCCCGCCGGTGAGGACGTTGTTGCCGCTATTGCCGGTGATAACATTGCCCAGCCCATTGCCGGTGCCGTTGATATTGCCCGCGCCAGTCAGGGTCAGGTTTTCGACATCGGATGACAGACTATAGCTGTCCGACGCCTGGACCAGGTCAGTGCCTTCGCCGGCCATCTCCACGATGATATCTGCGGCGACGTTGACGACATAGGTGTCGTTCCCGAGGCCACCGTAGGAGAGATCAGTGCCCAGGCCTCCGTCCAGAATGTTGTTGCCGCCACTGCCGTAAAGCGTGTTGTCGAGGTCATTGCCGGTGCCGCTGATGTTGGTAACGCCCAGCAGGACAAGGGTTTCCACGGACGTGCCGGCCAGCGCATAGGTCGCCGTCGAATAGACCACGTCATTGCCTTCGCCCACCGCTTCGACGACGACATCGGCGCCGGCATTGACGACATAGGAGTCGTCGCCCGTGCCGCCGACCAGGGTATCCAGACCGCCGAGACCATCCACATAATCATTGCCAGCCCCGCTTTCGATGCGGTTAGCGATACCTGTTCCGTAGACGGTGTCGTTGCCGACACCCGTCACGGCATGCTCGAAATTGACATAGGATTCGCCACCGTAGTTGGTGAGTCCGGTGACCATGTCCAGATCATAGGACCCGGCCCACAGCGTGGTGTCGATGGTGTCGGTACCACTGCCACCGTCGAGCGTCTCGTTGACACCCAGTCCGGCGTACATATAGTCATTTCCGGTACCGCCGGTGAAGGCGCCATTGCCTGAAGCGGTAATGACGTCGTTACCGGAACCGCCATCGACCAGATCGGCAGCGTCATAGGTCCCGGCGTGCAGGGTGTCGTTACCGGCGCCGCCGTTCAATGTATCTGCCCCCAGCAGCCCGGAAATCGAGTCATTGCCGTTATTGCCATCGATCCGGTTGGCGGCATCGGTGCCACCGATGGTTTCCGCAGCGCCCTGGCCGAGATAATTCTCAAAATTGAGAAGGGTCAGATTGCCACCGCCATCTGTGTAGACGCCGGTCGCCAGGTCAAAGGCGATCGGCGGAATGCCTCCGGTGATATAGGACAGGTCCAACGTGTCGACATCGGCGCCACCGTCGACATAGCTGGTATAGTTGAAAACACCTGTCACCGTGTCATTGCCGGCACCACCGTACCAGTTTACCACGCCACCGAACGCGTTGGTGTTGTGCAGGTAGTCATTACCGTCGCCACCGTCGACCGTATCATTGCCGCCGCCGGCATCGATGTCATCGTCACCGCCGCCGGCATTGATGATGTTATCATCCGAGGTCCCCGTGATTGTCTCCGCGCCGCCCTGACCGAGATAGTTTTCGAAATTCAGGAAGGTGTGGTTACCGGCGCCGTCACTGTAGACGCCCGTCGCCAGGTTGAAGCTGACGGGCAAGGCGCTGAAAAGGACAAAGGCCAGATCCAGGGTATCGATATCGGCGCCACCGTCGGCCCAGCTGGGATAGTTGAGGTAGCCCGTCACGGTGTCGTTGCCCGCGCCACCATAGTAGGTCATCAAGCCGCCGCCGCTGCTCTGCAGGTAGTCATTGCCGTCACCACCATCCACGGTGTCATTGCCGCCATTGGCGTCGACGTCGTCATTGCCCGCACCGGCATTGATGATGTTGTCGCCGGAGGTTCCGACGAGGGTGTCATCGCCCGAGCCGCTGTTGAGGTTTTCGAAATTGACAAACGACTCGGAAGGGAAATTGGTCACGCCCGTGACCATGTTGATGGCGTAGTTGAAGGCCGCCGTCGACGCTTCCAGCAGGTCGATCCCGTCATTGCCATCCAGGGTTTCGGGATAGCCGTTACCGATCCACACCGTATCATTGCCGGTGCCACCACTAAAGCTACCAAAGCCCGTCGAATAGACGACATCGTCCCCGCCAGCGCCATTGATCGTGTCGATGCCGCCGCCGCCACTCAGTATATTGTTATAACTGTTGCCATTGATGACATTGTTGAGGCTGTTACCTGTTCCGTCGACGGCATAGAATCCGAACAGATTCAGGTTTTCAAAGTTATCGCCCAGAGTGTAGGTGATCTCAGCCCATACGAGATCCGTGCCACTATCCGCGGCTTCCGAGACCACGTCACCCACCTCCCTGACGATATAGCTGTCATTCCCGACCGAGCCGCTCAGGGAATCGTCGCCGCTGTCACCTTCCAGATAGTCATTGCCGTCTTCGCCGAACAGGGTGTCGTTGTCGCTCCCGCCGCTGAGCGTGTCATCACCAAAATAGCCGTAAAGGACATCGTTGCCCTCCTGGCCGTAGGCGATGTCATTGTCGTACCAGCCGTCGAGTACATCGTTGCCAACCTCACCGTACAACGTGTCATTGCCCGTTCCGGCCGCGAGATAGTCGTTGCCGCCATTTCCCTGCAACGTGTTACCGGCCTGGTTGCCATAGATGCTGTCATTCCCCGACCCGCCATTGGCGTTTTCAATCAGCGAGCGGGTATCGCCATTGTACAGCAGGGCATTGGCGAGATTTCCCGGAGGCGCGACATTGACGCCGCCATCCAGAGGCCGCAGGTCGACCAGGCGGGCCGTGCTCATGGTCGACCAGGCGCCGGGCGCCAGGTTTATCGTCTGGTTGTCAGTGAAGTTGCTGAAGTCATAGGTGTCGATACCGTTACCGTCCCAGATGGTACGGAAGATCTTGCCCTGGCCGCCATTCAGCGTTGGCGTACCTTGGCCGAAACCGTTGATGAACATTTCACCGGTCGTGACGTTGAAGCTATAGGTCGTGTCGCCACTGTTGTAGCCGAACCAGGCGCCGTACAGATACTGCAGCGCCGCGATATCATTCTGCATATAGGTCTGGGGCTGGTTGAACTGATCGCCCTGGAAGTCGGCGGCATAGCCCGACGCCGAACGGTAGGTCATCAGTGAATTGGCCCACGTGTCACGGGCGGCATCCAGCGCAGCGGAGCCGTAACGTGGTCCCGGTCCGTCGACATAACCGCCGGCCGATAAATCAAAGCCGGTATAGTCTTGATGGCCGTGCTTGAGACCCAGGGCGTGCCCGATCTCGTGCATGATCGTCGCCATGCCCCAGTTGCCGATCTGCGGCGTCAGGTAGAAGGGCTGGCCGGTCTGGCCGAACCAGACGTCGCCGTCCCAGCTATCGGAACCTGGGAAGTTCCCTTCCGCCGACCCCGCATCCGAATCGGTCGTCTGCGAAAAACGCAGATTGGCATGGGTGGTGTTGCTTTCCGTTACTTCCGTAAAGGACAGCAAGGTATAGCCAAAGATCAGCGTATTCAGGGCATAACGCACAGCGGCCTGTTGCGCGGCATTGAAGACCACGTGGTTGGTCAGGTAACCGCTGTCGTAATAGGGCGTCTGATAAAAGCTGCCCGACGTCGGGAAGCTGAAGGTCAGGCTGGTGCTCGACCATTTGGAGCCGATCAGGACGGCGTCGATATCCTGGTTGCCGCTGAACTCATATCGCCCCTGGCCCCCATCGAAATACTGGCTGATGCGCTGGGTCTGGCCGGGTCCGGAGGAGCCATTGACACCGCCGCCCGTGGCGCCGCCGGACATATGGCCGGTAAAGTGCGCGCCCGTATAGCTGTTGCCGGCATAAGTATTGCCGTCCGCCGGCGCCGAGAACACCGTAGCCGAAGCCGTCTCACCGCGGCCGAGGTAGCTTTCGGACGGCGCCGAAACCAATCCCGCGGCCAGGCTGTCGCTGGCCAGCTTCGGCGCGGTCAGCGCAAAGTTGGACGCTTCAAGCGCAACCAGAGTCGGCGTCGCTGCCGCCGACAGGGCCAGGGCCGAAGCCGATGAGTTGAGACCAGAAGCCTGACCGGCTTCCTCAAAATCGAAACCGAAACGTACGCGCATGGGAGCACCCTCAGGACATGTGAAATGACAAGAAACAAGCCCATCCCGCCGGACGCACACCATGACGGCGCTGCCAACATCCGACGATCGGAAAGGAAACAGGGACGCATTCGGAAGCCCCCGCTTCGATACAAAATCGAAGGACTCCCGCAACAGCTTTACACGACGGCAAACATTCCCCCGATGGACACTTACACCCGTTGCGGTGCACGGCGGAAGACCGTTTTCTTGCGAAACTTTTATGAACCACGGTTAACCACGGCTGGATCGTTGATTTTTCAACGAAAAATCCAACGTCCGGCACGCCCGGTAAAGCATTTGTTACCAAGTTGAAATGGCGTACTTTTCGTCCGGCCTATGTGGCCGCAGCAGATACAATTTGCCCGCACATCAATCTTGCGCATTCCGGATAAAAAAAGGGCTTTACGGCAGAACCGCAAAGCCCCAGGACTCAATAAGTGTTTATAGATTACCAAATAATCTGAGCCTCAACATTGGCTTCGAGCGCCGTCACGATCGTGATGATGTTGCCGCCACCAAAGTTGATAACCACATTAGCGCCGACCTGAACGACCAGGGCATTGTTGGCGACCCCGCCGGTGTAGGCATTGAGGTTGATGATATCACCCTGAGCGAAGCTGAAGTCCATGATCTGGTCGGCGCCGCTGCCGGTCTCGAACAGGAAGGTGTCCAGACCCAGGCCGCCGGCGAGGTTATCGGCCCCGCCCTTGCCGTTGATCGTGTTGTTGCCGTCATTGCCCATCAGATTATTGGCCAGGCTGTTGCCCGTGGCATTGATGTTCGCAACACCGGTCAGTTGGATGGTTTCGGCGTAACGGCCGTTGAGGTTGTAGGTCACCGTCGAGAAGATGGTGTCCGTCCCCGCCCCACCGGCTTCGACCACGTTGTCGCCCGTGTTCTGGACATAGTAGGTATCGTTACCGAGCCCACCGGCCAGAACGTTGTTGGCCGAGTTACCGGTCAGGACGTTGTTCAGGCTATTGCCTGTACCGTTTATGGCGGCTACCCCGGTCAGTGTCAGGTTTTCAACATTGGCCGCCAGGCCGTAGGTAGTCGAAGACTCGACCAGGTCTGCGCCGCCGCCGGCCAGTTCAGTGATCGTATCACCGGCATTGTCGACGACATAGGTGTCGGCGCCGGTGCCACCGATCAGGTTGTCAGCACTGGCGCCACCGTCGAGACGGTCATTGCCACTTCCGCCGTCCAGCGTATTGACCGCGCTGTTGCCGGTCAGGACGTTGGCGAAGCCGTTGCCGGTGCCGTTAATGGCGGCCGCGCCTTGCAGGACCAGGTTTTCGACCTGCCTGCCGGCCAGGCTGTAGGTGAGCGCCGTGAAGATGGTGTCATTGCCTTCTGCGGCCAGTTCCGTAACGACATCGCCGGCGACATTGACGTAGTAGCTGTCGTCGCCCAGGCCGCCCAACATGGTATCGCTGCCGGCGGCACCATCGAGGGCATTGTTGCCACTGTTGCCGTTCAGCGTGTTGCCATTGCCGTTGCCGGTGGCGTTGATATTGGCCGCACCCGTAAGGGTCAGGGTTTCGACCACCATGCCGGCCAGGGAGTAGCTGACCGAAGACCGGACCAGATCGTTGCCGTTCCCGCCCGTTTCATTGACGTCGTCGGCCACGTTGTCGACGATATAGGTATCATCACCCGCCCCGCCGGTCAGCGTATCGGCGCCTATGCCACCATCGATCCAGTTAGAGCCTGCCGTACCGGTGATGCTGTCGTTACCAACGCCGGTTATGACGTTTTCGAAATTGTCATAATCCTCACCGGGATAGTTGGTCAGGCCGGTCACCAGATCAATGACGTAGTTGCCGCCCCACAGGCTCGTATTGAGCGTGTCGGTACCGTCGCCGCCATCCAGGACTTCGCCGCCAATGTCCGTTAACCCGGCATAGATGTAGTCATCACCGAGGCCACCATTGTAGGTTCCCTGCCCCGACGAGACGATTGTGTCGTCCCCGCCGTTGCCATCGACCGTATCCGTACCATCGGACAACACACCGGCATTGATCGAGTCGTTACCTGCCCCACCATTGATCGTGTCGCTGCCCGCACCGCCGATAATCGTGTCGTCGCCGTCACCGCCATCGATCGAGTTAGCACCTGCGGTGCCCGTGACGGACTCGGCGACGCCGACCCCAATGTAGTTCTCGAAATTCACCGCGGTGAAGGTGTCGATCCCATCAACCCAGGCACCGGTGTTCATATCGAACGTGACCGGCAGGAGCGTGCTCGCCACAAAGCTCATATCCAGCAGGTCGACACCGTCACCGCCGTCAAAGCTGCTGTTGTAACTGAAGTTCCCGCCGACCGTGTCGTTGCCGGCACCGCCATTATAGACCTTTGTGCCGGCAAAGCTGGCATGAATATAGTCGTCGCCTGCATCGCCGTTGATGGTGTCTGCGCCACCGCCGGCATCGATATCGTCATTACCAGCCCCAGCGTTGATGACGTTCGCTGCAGACGTGCCGACAATAATGTCGTTCTGACCGCCGGCATTGAAATTCTCGAAGTTGAGAATGTTCAGCGTGCCATTGATCGTCGTGTAGGTTCCCACCCCCAGATTGACGGTCGCGGAATAATCATGCAGGGTCAGGTCTGCCGTATCGACGCCAGCCCCACCATCCCACGTGTCCCCGTAAAGGAACCCGCCGCTGATCACGTCGTCCCCGCCCTGGCCGAGATAGGACCGGCTGGAGAAGGTGGTCGTACCGATCGTGTCGTTACCGGCGCCGCCCTGGACCGTATCGTTACCGCTGCCCGAGTCGATCAGGTCGTTACCGTCGCCGCCTTCGATCGAATTGTCTCCATTCGTCCCGGTCAGGGTGTCGTTGCCGCTGCCGCTGATCAGGTTCTCGAAGTTGACGAACAGTTCGCCAGCAAAGTTTGTCGCACCGGTGACCAGGTTAACCAGGTAATCTCCGCCGAACAAGGACGTGTTCAGCGTGTCGGTACCCGCGCCGCCATCAAGGCTTTCCGGCGTACCCAGGCTGGCCCAGATATAGTCGTCGCCCGCTTGACCATTCATCGTGTCGGCACCGCCGCTACCCAGGATGGTGTCGTTGCCGCCACCGCCATTGATGACGTTGGCGCCAGTCGTGCCAGTCAGCGAATCGTTGCCAGCGCCGGACGTCAGTTGTTCAAACCCTGTATAAAGTTCGCCACCAAAATTCGTCAGTCCCGTTGTCAGGTTGACAACGTAGTTGCCATCAAACGACGTCGTATCGAGCAGGTCGGTGCCCGATCCACCGATCATGGTTTCACCACCAAGGCCGGCAAATGCGGTATCGTTGCCCGTACCGCCATCATAGGTGCCGCCATCCCCACTGGAGGTGATGACGTCATTACCGTCCTGACCATTGACGATATCGGCCCCGGCACCGCCCAGAAGGGTGTCGTTGCCGGTACCGCCGTTGAGCGTATCGATACCTGCCCCGCCAAAGAGGGAGTCACTCCCACCCAGACCGTTGATGATGTCATTGCCGCCATTGCCGTAGAGCGCATTGACCGCGTCGCTGCCGTTGATCGTGTCGTTCTGATCGCCCGCATTGACGTTTTCAAAGTTCAGGATGTTCTGTGTCCCGCCCCCAGTGGTGTAGGTTCCCGTCAACAGGTTATAGGTCGCAACAAAATTATGCAGTGTCATGTCGACCATATCGACACCGGAGCTGCCGTCCCAGGTTCCGCCGTATTGGAAACCACCACCGATGGTGTCGTTTCCGGAACCACCGTTCAGCGAATGGTTGGCGAAATTGGTGTTCCAGATATAGTCATCACCGCCCTGGCCAAAGATGGTATCGGCGCCGCCGCCGCCGCCCAGCAGGACGTTGTTGAAGCTGTTGCCATAGATCAGGTTGGCAGCGCTGTTGCCGGTACCGTCAATATTGCCCGATCCGAGCAATGTAAGGTTCTCGAAATTGGCCAGAAGGGTATAGTTGAAATAGACATAAACGAGGTCGGTACCTTCGCTCGCGTCCTCGACGACGATATCGCCGGCCTCTTCCATGACATAGGTGTCGTTGCCTGTGCCACCCACCATGCTGTCAATGCCAGTGCCGCCGCTCAGATAGTCGTTGCCGCTTTCGCCACGCAGAGTATCCAGCCCGGTGCTTGCGAACAGGTAATCGTTGCCGAAATAGCCGTACATCAGGTCATTGCCGTCACCGCCATAGAGGTTGTCATTGTCGTTCCAGCCATCCAGCGTGTCATTGCCGGCCTCGCCGTACAGCGTGTCATTGCCGTCATCGCCATCTTCGTAGTCATTGCCGCCATTGCCATGAATGACATTGTTGGCATCATTGCCGGAGATAGTGTCGTTGCCGGAACCGCCGTTGGCGTTTTCGATCAGCGAACGGGTGTCACCGTTATACAGCAGGGCGTTGGCGATATTGCCCGGCGCCGCGACATAGGTGGCGCTCAGCGGCCGCAGGTCCGCCAACTGCGCCGTGTTCATGGTCGAAAAGCTGCCGGGATTCAGGTTGATCGTCTGGTTGCCGGTAAAGTTGTCGAAGTCGTAGGTGTCGACGCCGCCGCCATCCCAGATGGTCCGGAAGATCTTGCCGACATTGTTGACGGCATCGAAAGTCGGCGTTTCCTGGCCAACACCATTGATCGACATCCGGCCGGTGACCGGATTGAACGTATAAATGGTATTCGTCGCGTTGGCTTCAGGCGAGGTAAAGTCCGCGCCATACATGTATTGCAGAGCGGCGATGTCGTTCTGCATGAAGGTCTGCGGCTGGTTGAACTGGTCGCCCTGGAAGCTGGGATTACCGCCGGCGTTGTTACCCGGATCCGAGCGGTAGGTCATGATCGAATAGGCCCAGCTATCGTGATTGGCCGGCAGCGCGCGCGTACCGAAACGCGGCCCGGGACCGTCGAGATAGCCGCCGACCGTCAGGTCGAAACCGGTATAGTCCTGGTGACCGTGCTTCAGCCCCATGGCGTGGCCGATCTCGTGCATGATGGTCGCCTGGCCCCAGTTACCGATCTGTGGCGTCAGGTAGAAGGGCTGACCGGTCTGGCCAAACCAGATGTCGCCGTCCCAGCTGTCGGAACCGGGGAAGTTGCCTTCCGCAGAACCCAGCGAATTGTCTGTGGTCTGCGACATGCGGATGGTCGCAGGCGTGGCCAGCGATGGCGCGATCTCGTTGACAAACGTGCTGATGTAGCCTCGCATCAGGGTCAACATCGCATATTGCCCCGCCGCCTGCTGAGCTGCGTTGAAGGCGACGTGGCTGGTCAGGTAGCCGGGATCGTAATAGGGCGTCGCATACTGGGCGCCTGACGTTGGAAAACTGAAGGTGATGGTGCTCAATGTCCAGCGCGAGCCGAACAGAACGGCATCGATATCCTGGTTGCCGGTAAATTCGTAACGGTTGTCGACCGCATCGAAAACATAGTCGGGAAGCAGTTCTGACGTACCGGCGCCCGAACCCTTGCCAACGCCACGCCCGGCTTCGGCTGCAGCGACCTCTTCGGCCGTAAACCGCCCACCAGTTCCATTGGTTCCACCGGCACAGAGTCCGCAACTGCAGAAAACATAGCCACTGGTCAGGGTGCTGGATGTATCGCCCTGAGGAGCCCCGGACAATTCGTTAGCTGGCGCGGAGTGCAACCCACTGGCCGGGCCAATGGAAGCCCCGCCATTCAGCGCGATTACGGCACCGGAAACGATCGGGCCAAGGGCGCCGAACTCGAAACCGGGCGATTCGAATCCCGCCAGGGCCGGGACAGGAGCAGAGACTGCCAGCACCTTGGCTGGGGACGCTGCAGTGATAGTGAGACCGGAAGCCGCACCGGCCCCCTCGAAATCAAGACCGAAACGCACGCGCATGGGAGCCACCCTGTTCAAAATGAGGAAAAATCGGTACTAACCGGTACTAACTGAAAAATACACTCCCCCTACTCGCCCCCGCGCGGAAGATACACCTGCGAGCGGTGTTCCGGAAAGACTTTTTTTCCAACCGTCTGGAAAACTGGTCTTATTTTCGCCTTGAGCCTTGAAAAATCGAAACATTTGTTTTTCACTTTTTTGCATAGCGTCGAGCGAAAGGCGGCGGGTTTTTACAAGATTGATTCTTTTCGTGTTTTTGGCGTTTTCTTCTTTCCGTACGGGTAAACTTAACCCGCTCGAGCGATCTTCCCGGGATGGCCGGGACGGCCCGGATTAAAAGCCCAATAAGCCAGCGGAGGGGCTATAGACGTCGTCGCATCAACGCCCTCCGCGCCAGAAAGATCGTTACCTGGTTACCACACAATCCGGGCCAGGACGTGGGCCGGTGCCGCCACCACAACCGTAATGACATTGCCGCCCGACCAGAGCCGGATAAGTTTTTTTGGACTCAGTACTCCGCCCTGATTTTTTGTTTGTGGCGCAATTTATCCGGAAACGGGAGCGCCCATGCGGTGGCATCACACTTTATCGGATTACGCTCCAGGCGTCCCCGAGGGCGCCTTGAGCGGCTATGGCGCCCCGGAAACGTCTTTTGGCGCGCTTGCCAAACCGTGGCGAGTCAAGGTCATCGCGGGTTGGCATATGTCTCAAAACTCGCTCCCTTCCCCACACATCTTGCTGGCCGGCTACCAGATCATCCGGGCCTCGACAATGTACTCGGCGATTCCCAGGACGGTTATGACATTCCCACCGCCCAGGTCGATAACCACATTAGCGCCGCTCTGAACGACCATGGCGTTGTTGGCCACCCCGCCCGTATAGGCGTTGACATTGATCCGGTCGCCAATACGCAGGTCGGTCACCGTGTCCCGGCCGCTGCCGGCGTCAAACATAAAGACGTCCGTCCCGCCACCACCGGTCAGGGTATCCATCCCGGCCCCGCCGTTGAGGATATTGTTACCGTTATTGCCGGTCAGGCTGTTGCTGAGCGAGTTTCCCGTGCCGTTGATGTTGCCGTTCCCGGTCAGTATCAGCACCTCCGCCGCCCGGCCGAAGAAGGAATAGGAGACCGAGGCATAGACCGTGTCATTGCCCTGGAGGTGCTGTTCGACGACAGTGTCCTGGGCATTATCGACATAGTAGGTGTCGTCACCCAAGCCTCCGGTCATCCTGTCGCCGCCGCCGCGGCCGTCCAGCCGGTTGTTGCCGGACGTCCCCGTTATGAAGTTGTTCAGCGAATTACCGGTCCCGTTGAGATTTCCGGCTCCGGTCAGAATCAGGGTCTCCACTGCCCGCCCGTCCAGCGAGTAGCTGGCCGACGATATTACCGTGTCGTCGCCCTGAAAGTGCAGCTCGATCACCCGGGCCCATTCCGAATCGATAACATAGGTGTCGTTGCCCAGTCCCCCGGTCAGGGTGTCGCCACCGCCGCCGCCGTCCAGCCGGTTGTTGCCGTCGGTGCCCCGGATGACATTGGAATGGTTATTGCCTGTACCGTTCAGATGGCCGGTTCCCAACAGGCTGAGGTTCTCGTATTCCTCCTCCAGCGTGTGGCTGAACGGCGAATAAATCCAGTCATTGCCGCCGGTCCACATGACCTCGACCGTGATGTCCCCGACATCATCGATGACATAGGTGTCGTTGCCTGATCCGCCGACCATACTGTCGGCACCAGCCCCGCCGAAGAGATAGTCGTCGCCGCTTTCCCCGTTGAGCGTGTCATTGTCGTTGCCGCCGCCAAGCGAATCGTTGCCCGAATAGCCCCACAAGGTGTCATTGCCATCGGAGCCGAAGAGGGTGTCGTTGCCGGTCCAGCCATCGAGATAGTCATGGCCGGACTCGCCGGAGAGCAGATCCGCGCCACCGTAACCGTACAGGCGGTCGTCGCCGTCATTGCCGCGCAACAGGTTGGCGCCATCATTGCCGGAAATCGTATCACGCCCCGCCCCGCCATAGGCGTTCTCGATCAGCGATCGCGCATCGTTGTTGTACAGCAGCGCATTGGCGATATTGCCTGGCGCAGTGACCGTCACGGCAGCCGTCAGCGGGCGCAAATCGGCCAGTTGCGCTGTGTTCATCGTCGACCATGCACCCGGATCAAGATTGATGTTCTGGTGGGTCGTGAAGTTGGAAAAATCATAGGTATCGATGCCATTGCCGTCCCAGATGGTCCGGAATATCTTGCCGATGCCCGCATTCTGGGTCGGCATGAGTTGGGCGAGGCCGTCGATGAACATCTGGCCGGTCGTGGCGTCGAAGGTGTAGATCGTATTGCCGGACTGGGTCGTGAAATCGGCGCCATAGAGATACTGCAGCGCCGCAATATCGTTCTGCATATAGGTCTGGGGTTGATTGAACTGATCGGCCTGGAAGCTGGGGCTTGCGCCAGGATTATTGCCGGGATCCGAGCGGGCGGTCATCAGCGAGTAGGCCCAACTGTCTTGCTGTGTGGCCAAAGCACGCGTTCCGTAGCGCGGCCCCGGGCCATCGACATAACCCCCGGCGCTGAGATCGGTCGTCGTATAGTCCTGGTGGCCATGCTTAAGGCCCAGGGCATGGCCGATCTCATGCAACAGTGTGGCCATGCCCCAGTTGCCGGCTTCGGGCGTCTGGTAGAAGGGCTGGCTGACCGAGGTGCCCAGCCAGACGTCGCCATCCCAGCTGTCCGAACCCGGGAAGTTGCCTTCGGCCGTGGCCAGCGAGGGATCAGAGGTCTGGGCAAAACGCAGCGTGGCGTGGGTGTCGGCGGTTTCCGTAATTTCGGTGAAGGTCAGCTGCGTATAGCCGTCGACAAGCCCCAGGGCATAGCGCGCCGCCGCCTGCTGGGCGGCGTTAAAGGCGAGGTGGCTGCTGAGATAGCCGCTTTCGTAATAGGGCGTCTGGTACAGGTCGCCTGCGGTCGGAAAACTGAAGGTCAGGTTGGTCGCCGTCCATTTCGAGCCGATCAGCACGGCGTCAATTTCCTGCCGGCCGCTGAACTCGTAGCGGTTGTCGGTGGCGTCGAATGTCTGGGTCAGGAGCGTGGCAAGGCCCGCCCCGGAGCTCTGGTTAATCCCGCTCGCGGCAAGCGGAGCTGACACGGCCACTGCCAACACCTTGCCCGCCGACGGCGAGGACATGGCCAGACCGGCGACGCCGGCATCATCATTTTCCAGACCGAAACGCACGCGCATGGACTCCATCCTGTTAAATGAGGGAAAAAAAGCGAAGCGCCCCGTTCCGCGCGCACCATATAACGCCTGTCGCTATTTCAAAATGGTGTAACGAAAAGGTTTACGCAGCGAAAAGCATAAAGGCCCCGCGGCGCAAACCACGGGGCCAATTACTCTTGGATTTCAGAGTATTACCATACCAACTGAGCCTCGACATCGGCCTCCAGCGCATTGATAACGACGATGATATTGCCGCCGCCGAGGGTAATTTCGACATTGGCGCCGTTCTGGACGACGATCGTATTGTCGGCCACCCCGCCCGTATAGGCGTTGATGTTGATCAGGTCGCTCTGGGCGAGACTGAAGTCGTTGATGGTGTCGGCGCCGCTGCCGGTTTCGAACAGGAAGATATCCGCGCCCAAACCGCCGCTGACCGTATCCGCCCCGCCCTTGCCGTTGAGCGTGTTGTTACCATCATTGCCGTTCAGTGTATTGGCGAGACTGTTGCCCGTGGCGTTGAGGTGGGCGGCCCCGGTCAGGGTGATGGTTTCGGCGAACCGACCATTCAGCGTATAGGTCACCGTCGAGTAGATGACATCTGTCCCCTGCCCGCCCAGTTCGACGACATTGTCGCCGGCATTCTGGACGTAGTAGGTGTCGTTGCCCAGCCCGCCGCTCAGGATGTTGTTGGCGATATTGCCGCTGAGGACATTGTTCAGGTCGTTGCCAGTGCCGTTGATCGCCGCCGCCCCGGCCAGGGCCAGATTTTCGATATTGGCGCCCAGGGTAAAGGTCACCGCCGATTCGATCAGATCCAGGCCTTCGCCGGCCAGCTCATTGACGACGTCGGTGCTGTCCTCGACCAGATAGGTGTCATTGCCGGTGCCGCCCACCATGGTATCGGCGCCGGCGCGGCCTTCCAGCCGGTCATGACCGCCGCCACCGGTCAGCGTGTTGTTGGCGCCGTTACCGACCAGCACATTGGTCAGGCCGTTCCCGGTGCCGTCGATGGCAGCGCCCCCTTGCAGCGTCAGGTTTTCCACCTGCTTGCCGGCCAGGCTGTAGGTGATGAGCGAGAAGACCATGTCGGTCCCCTGCCCCGCCACCTCGACCACGCTGTCACCGGCCACCGCGACATAGTAGCTGTCGTCGCCCAGACCGCCGGCCATGGTGTCGTTGCCGTTGGCGCCGTCCAGGACATTGTTACCGTCATTGCCGGTCAGGCTGTTGCCACCATTGTTGCCCGTGGCGTTGATATTGGCCGCCCCGGTCAGGGTCAGGGCCTCGACCTGAATGCCGGCCAGCGAGAAGGTGATCGACGACCGGATCAGATCGCTGCCGCCGCCGGCGATTTCGCCGACCGCATCACCGGCATTGTCGACGACATAGGTATCGTCGCCGGCGCCACCGCTCAGACTGTCGGCGCCCGCCCCGCCGTCGATCCAGTTGGCGCCAGCGGTGCCGATATAGATTTCGGCGCCGCCCGCCCCCAGGACGTTTTCGAAGTTCAGCACCGTCTCCGTGCCACCGACGTCGCTATAGGTGCCGGCGGTCAGGTCGATCGTGCTGCCCGACAGGTCAAGGAAGGTGCTGATATCATAGGTGTCGTTGCCGGCGCCGCCGTCCAGCGAATCGTAATCGGCCCCGCCATTGACGATGTCGTCGCCGTCGCCGCCTTTGATCGTGTTGACGACGCCGGTGCCGGCCAGGGTGTCATTGCCATCCCCGGAGATCAGGTTCTCGAAATCGTCGAAATCCTCACCCGCGAAGTTGGTCAGGCCGCTGGCCAGATTGACGCTGTAATCGCCGGTGAACAGGGTGGTATCCAGCGTATCGATGCCGTCACCGGCGTCGATATTCTCCGGCGCGCCGAAGCCGGCGAAGATGTAGTCATCACCGTCGCCGCCAGTGTACAGTCCGGCACCGGACGAGGTGATGGTGTCGTCGCCATTGCCGCCAAGAATCGTATCCGCGCCCCCGCCGCCGACAATAACGTCATCGCCGTCGCTGCCCAGCATACGGTTGTCGCCCGCCGTACCCGTCAGGGTGTCGTTGCCCGAACCGGTCAAAACGCTCTCGAAGTTCACGAAGGATTCGTCGGGAAAGTTGGTGACCCCGGTCGCCAGGTTGATCTCATAGTCGAAGGTCGTCGCGGCCGCATCCAGCGTATCGTTGCCGGCCCCGCCATCGAGGCTTTCCGGGAAGCCGTTGCCGACATAGATCAGGTCGTTGCCGTCACCGCCCAGATAGGTGCCGAAGCCGCTGGACTGGATGGTGTCGTTGCCGGTGCCGCCATCGACACTGTCCTGGCCGCTACCGGCGTTCAGGCTGTCATTGCCCGAGCCGCCAATCAGCGTATCGTTACCGCCATAGCCATTGAGCACATCATTGCCGCCATTGCCATCAAACAGGTTGACGTCTGAAGTGCCCTGCATGGTTTCGGCGATCGTGCCGCCGATGGCGCCTTCGAAATTGATCATGGTTTCAACATTGAAGCCCGACGTCCAGGTTCCGGCCGCCAGGTCGATCACCGCGCCGGTTCCGCCGAGGATGAACGCATAGTCGACCACGTCGAAATCCGCGCCACCATCCAGCACATCGTAGGAGGTGCTGCCGCTGATGGTATCATCGCCGGCGCCGCCATTGATATCGTCCACTCCGGCCCCGCCGTTGATGCTATCGTTGCCGGCGCCGGTGGTGATGTCGTTGGCGCCGGACGTGCCGGTGACGGTATCGTTGCCGTTGCCGGTGATTACGTCCTCGAAGCCAATAAAGCTTTCGTAGAAGAAGTTGGTCTCGCCGGTCGTCAGGTTGATGGCATAGTTGCCGGTAAAGGTGCTGGCAACCAGCAGGTCGATTCCGGTGCCGCCGTCGATATCTTCCGGCCCGAAGCCGTTGGTGATGCCGGCGAAGATCGTGTCATTGCCCGACCCGCCCGTATAGTTACCGTTCCCGGACGAGAGAATAATGTCGTTGCCGTCGCTGCCGCTGAGCACATCGCCGGCATTGGTCCCGGCTTCGCCCGCATTGAGGTAGTCGTCACCGGAACTGCCGATCAGGGTATCGTCGCCGTCGCCGCCATAGACATTGTCGTCCCCGGCCTGGCCTGAGATGAGGTCGTTGCCACCGTTGCCGTAGAGCGTGTTGACGGCATCCGACCCAAGTATCGTGTCGTTCTGGTTGCCGGCATTGACGTGCTCGAAATTCAGGATGTTCTGCGTGCCACCCGTCGTCGTATAGGTGCCGCTGGTCAGACTGTAGCTGGCGGCGAAATTATGCAGGGTCATATCGACGCGATCGCTGCCTGAGCCCCCATCCCAGGTGCCGCCGTACGAGAAGCCGCCGCCGATGGTGTCGTTACCGGAACCGCCTACCAGCGTGTGATCAGCAAAGTTGGTGTTCCAGATCGAGTCGTTGCCGGAACCGCCATTGATGGAGTCGGCGCCGCCCCCGCCCCTAAGGGTGTTGTCGCCGGTATTGCCGATGATGTCGTTGCTCAGGCTGTTGCCAGTGCCGTTGATATCCGTGCTGCCCAGCAGGATCAGGTTCTCAAAATAGGTCGCCAGGGTGAAGGTGACATAGCTGTAGACCAGATCAGTCCCGCCGCCGGACAGTTCGATGACGGCGTCGCCGACAGCATCGACAAGGTAGGTATCGTTGCCGGTGCCGCCGACCAGGCTGTCATTGCCGGTACCACCGTACAGGTAGTCGTTGCCGCTCTCGCCGTAGGCGGTGTCATTGCCTGTGCTGCCGCTGAGATAGTCGTTACCCGTGTCGCCCGCCAGGAAGTCGTTGCCTGCCCCGCCGTACAGGTCGTCATTACCGCCCAGCCCATCGATGACGTCGTTGCCGGCATTGCCGCTCAGGTCGTTGTCGGCCACATTGCCGATGAGGGTGTCATTGCCGTTGCCGCCATTGGCGTTTTCGATCAGCGACCGCGAGTCGCTGCTGTACTGCAACGCATTGGCAATATTGCCCGGCGGATTGACCACCACGCTACCGTCGCGCGGCCGCAGATCGACCAGACGCGCCGTGCTCATGGTCGACCACGCGCCCGGATTCAGGTTGATGCTCTGGTTACCGGTGAAGTTGCTGAAATCGTAGGTGTCGACACCGTTGCCGTCCCAGATGGTCCGCAGTATCTTACCGAAGCCGCCGCTGGTTTCCGTGGCGCCCTGGCTGACTCCGTTGATGAACATCTCGCCGGTATTGATGTTGAACGTGTAGACCGAATTGCCGGAATTGTACGTGAAATCGGCGCCGTACATGTACTGGAGCGCGGCGATGTCATTCTGCATGAAGGTCTGGGGCTGGTTGAACTGGTCGCCCTGGAAATCGGCGGCGTAGCCCGAGGCCGACCGGTAGGTCATCAGCGAGTAACCCCAGTTGTCGTGGTCCGACGGCAGCGGCGCCGAACCATAGCGCGGCCCGCTGCCCTGCAGGTAGCCTGGCGCTGTCAGTTCGGTAGCGGTCAGATCGGAATGCCCATGCTTCAGCCCCATGGTGTGGCCGATCTCGTGCATGATCGTGGCCTGCCCCCAGTTGCCGATCTTCGGCGTGGTGTAGAAGGGCTGGTTGTTCCAGGCACTGAACCAGATATCGCCGTCCCAGCTATCCGAGTCCGGGAAGTTGCCCTCGGCCGACGGCAGCGAGGTGTCGTTGGTCTGGGAGAACCGGATATTGGCGTGGGTCGTCGCCGTTTCGGTGATCTCAGTAAAAGAAAGCCCGGTATAGCCCGCCACCAGGTTCAGCGCATAACGCGCCGCGTTCTGCTGAGCGGCGTTGAAATCGACATGGCTGGTCAGATAACCGCTGTCATAATAGGGCGTCTGATAAAAGCTGCCCGAGGTCGGGAAGCTGAAGGTCAGGGTGAAGTCCGTCCAGCGCGAGCCGATCAGGACGGCATCGATATCCTGGTTGCCACTGAACTCGTATCGGCTTTGGCCTGAGTCGTAATACTGCGACAGAAGCGCCGTCAGACCGACTCCCGAACTGTCATTAAGGCCCTCGGAGGGGCCGTAATATTCGCGCGCCTCGCGCACCTTGCCGTCCGACGAGATGTTAACCAGCGGATCTTCACCCGCTGCCACTGGAGCCGCGGTCACGGCCGCGGTATCGGTGGAGAGCGCCAGGACGGGTGCCGCGGTCGCGGTGAACAAGGCCTTGGAAGATGCCGCCGCGGGCGCCGCCAGAACCGGCGCGGGTGCTGCGACCGCCAGAACCTTGCCGGCCGAAGCATCGAGGGACAGGGAGAGACCGGAAGCCCTTCCGGCTTCCTCGAAATCGAGACCGAAACGCACACGCATGAGGAGCCACCTTATTGAAAATGTGGAGAAAAAACGAATTTACTGAAGAGAATACGCTACAAAACCATGCCTGCCCCATCATGGGTCATACACCTGAGAGCCGTTCCCATAAAACAGAATTTTTAGAGTTAAGCCTGACCACTGGCCTTGTTTCAGCCTTGAGCCTTGAATTTTCGAAACAATTTATTTTCGAACTCTGAGCGAACGGCGCACTCGGGTTAATGTCGCTTTACCCTGTTGATTCGCTTCATCTTTTCTGTAGCCAGCGAAGGTACAATTTACCCGCACGGAAACTGCTGGCAGGCCCAATGGCCAGCAAACACCCGCAAACCGCCAATACCAGATTAAGCGATCCCGACCGCTATCACCATACCATATGGGCCAGAACGTCCGCCACGACGGCGCCTGTAACCGTGATGGCATTCCCCCCGCCCAGGGTGATCACGACATCACTTCCGGCCTGGGCCACCATGCCGGCATTGGCCACGCCGCCGGTATAGGCATTGACATTGATCAGATCGCTCTGAACAGCGCTGAAGTCGCCGATGGTGTCGGCGCCGCTGCCGGTTTCGAACAGGAAGATGTCCGCCCCGAGGCCGCCGGTCAGCTTGTCCGCCCCGCCCTTGCCATTGATCGTATTGTTGCCGTCATTGCCGTTCAACATATTGGCCAAACTGTTCCCGGTGGCGTTGACATTGCCCGCCCCGCCCGCTTCGACGACATTGTCGCCCGTGTTTTGGACATAGTAGGTGTCGTTGCCGGTGCCGCTGTACATCGTGCCGTTGCCGCCTTTTTGATATCCTGGGCGCGCGGTATCGGCGCCACCAGCATCGCAGCCGGCATTGCGGACCAGACAGTTGGCGGAGTCGAAGGCGATGGCGTCGCCCAGCCGCCGTAGCGCCGCATAACCGCGACATAGGCCCCGTCGCTGTCGCACGGGAGAACAGCACAACGGCGGGTCTTTTCCATGGCGGATAGCGGCATGTTTTTTTCCATGCCATCGCCTCAAAAGATTTGTCAGAGGCGTGTCATTGCGACTTGCGCCCTTGCTCCTGTAATTTCTATTGTGCTACGCAACATAAACTTCGTCTCCAATCCATGAGGCTCCCATGTCCGATCTTGCCCTGCGCCTGACTTCCGCCCAGACCTCGCTGCGCCAGTGGCTGTTTGATAAGGCCCTGCCGATCTGGTGGGAGGTCGGCGGCGACCGCGAAAAAGGCGGCTTCTTTGAGAAAATCAATCTTGATGGCACACCCTGTGATGTCGACCGCCGTACCCGCGTCGCGGCTCGCCAGGTCTATTCCTATGCCCTCGCAAGGACCATGGGCTATGCCGGCGAGACCGACGGCCCGATCGACCAGGGCCTGGCCTGGCTGAGCGGCCCCGCGCGCAATGCCGAAACGGGTTATCTCTACGCCGTGCTCAAACCCGATGGCGAGGTCGTCAAGGGCGAATTCGACTTCTACGACCACGCCTTTGCCATGCTGGCCTATGCCTCCGCCTTCGCGGTGCGCAAAGACCCGGCTCTGGAATCGGCCGCCAACGCCATCCGCGACGCCATTGTGCGCGACTATTCCCACCCGGTCCGCGGCTTCGAGGAATCCAATCCGCGCACCCTGCCACTGAAGACCAATCCGCACATGCACATGTTCGAGGCCTGCCTGGCCTGGATCGAAGCCGGCGGAGACGACACTTGGCGCAAGGTAGCCGCCATGATCGCCGACCTGTGCCTGGACAGGTTCCTGCACCCGGAAAACGGCTCACTGCGCGAATATTTCGACGGCGACTGGAACCCGCTGGAAGGCGAGATGGGCCGCATTATCGAGCCCGGCCATCAGTTCGAATGGGGCTGGCTGCTGCTGCGCTGGACGAAGATGACCGGCGATCCAAAATACGCCAAGGCCGCCCAACGGCTGATCAAAATTGCGCAGGACTACGGCACCGACCCGATCCGCAACGCCACCATCTTCGAACTGTGGGACGACTTCTCGGTCAGGGACAACAAGTCCCGCCTGTGGGCCCAAACCGAGCGCATGAAGGCCTATGTCAAGCTGGCCGACGCCGCCACGACTCAGGCCGAACGCGAAGCCGCCATTGCCGGCGCCGTCTCGGGCGCCGAAGGTCTGCAACTCTATTTCAACACCGAGATCGAGGGCCTGTACAGCGATCGCATGCGTCCCGACGGCACGTTCGAAACCGAGCCCGCCCCGGCCAGCACGCTCTATCATATCATCTGCGCTATCGACGAACTGGCGACCTTGAGCCTGTAAACCAGTCTCATTTGAAACCTTCTTGACGCTGCCACGCGGGTGTGGGAGTCATACGGCATGCCTCATGCCCTAAGCGTCACAGACCTGTTCACCATCGGCGTCGGACCGTCCAGTTCGCATACGGTCGGCCCGATGCGCGCCGCCCAGCACTTTGCCGAAAAACTCAGCGATCGCGGCGCACCCGTCCGTGTCGTCTGTCGGCTGTACGGCTCCCTGGCCCTGACCGGAAAGGGCCACGCCACCGACACCGCCGTGCTACTGGGCCTGTCGGGCTGGCTTCCCGACCGGATCGACCCGGAGATGATAGGCTCTATGGTCGAGAACATCCGCAGTCACAAACACCTTACGTTTGGCGGCCACCATTCCCTAACCTTCGATCCCGAAACCGATCTGCTGTTCCGCATGGGCGAATTCCTGCCGGAACATTCCAACGGCCTGCAGTTCGAAGCCTTTTACGCGGACGGCGCCATCGAAACCGCCACCTACTTCTCGGTTGGCGGCGGCGCAATTCAGGGTGATGACGTCATTGCCAGTTCCAGCAACATCGCCCTGCCCTATGCTTTTACTTCCGGCGCGGAACTACTCACCATCTGCCAGCGTGAAGACCTTACCATTGCCGAGCTGATGTTCCGCAACGAGGACGCCTTCCGCCCACGCGACGAGACCTGCGCTTTCCTGGATGCCGTCCGGGTCGCCATGATGGCCAGTATCGACCGTGGCGTGAGACAGGACGGCGTCTTGCCCGGCGGGCTCAATGTCCGCCGCCGCGCCAAGGCTATGGTGGACAAGCTGATGGCACGCGGCCCACGCATCGATCCGTCGCAGATTTTCGAATGGGTCAGCCTCTACGCCCTGGCGGTCAACGAAGAAAACGCCGCCGGCGGCCGCGTCGTCACCGCCCCGACGAATGGCGCGGCGGGCGTTCTGCCGGCTGTGATCAAATACTACGAGACCTTTGTCCCCAATGCGACAGTGGACGGGACGCGCACCCTGTTGATGACCGCCACCGCCATAGGTTTCCTTTACAAGACCAATGCCTCGATTTCGGCGGCTGAAATGGGCTGCCAGGGCGAGGTGGGCGTTGCCTGTTCCATGGCAGCTGGCGGGTTGGCAGCGGCGCTGGGTGGCACCCCGGGCCAGATCGAAAATGCCGCCGAGATCGGCATGGAGCACAATCTCGGCCTGACCTGCGATCCCATCGGCGGCCTGGTGCAGGTGCCCTGTATCGAACGCAATACCATGGGGGCGATCAAGGCGATCAACGCCACCTATCTGGCACTGAACGGCGACGGCCACCACATCGTCAGCCTCGACGCCGTCATCGAGACCATGCGCCAGACCGGCGAAGACATGCGCGTCAAATACAAGGAAACCAGCCTCGGCGGTCTGGCCGTCAATGTCGTCGAATGCTGATCTCGACCTCGACGTTAAACTTGCTATCCGGCGCGGGATCGTTACGGCGATCCTGATGTTTCCGGCGCGATTTCGCGCCGGGCTTTGCGCATGAAGCTCAGCTCGGTCGTCAAGGCAGCCATCCAGATGGAATTCGACGCCCACGCATTGGCGGAGCTTACGGGTTTTCTTAACTGTGTCATCGGCATGGACAAGTTCGGCGAGATCAACCTGTTGTCGGCGACCGACGACTTGGACCTGCGGGTGATGGCAGCCGAGGCTCACAGCCCCGACCTGATGCAGTTCATCTATGTCGGACCGGAGGCCTTCGGCTGCATACCGATGGAGAATTTGAACCAGGGATGGACACGGACAGACACGGATTTTCAGCATTTACCAGCCTGCGAGGACCTAGAGCGGGATGGCTTTAGGTAGAATCGCCATCTCGCTCTAACTTTTTGTTTTGTCGCGCATTTTTCCGAAAACGGGAGCGCCCGTGCGGTGGCGTCCACTTTATCGGATTGCGCTTTGGGCTCATCGCAGTCTGGCAAGCGCGCCAGCGTAGGTTTCTGGCGCGCCCGAGCTTATGCGTGACGCTATCGGGGGCGCCCGTGCGGCGGCGCTTGAGCTGAAAAAACACGAGAAACGCGTACTCAGAGTCGGTATCGGCGGGCCTGGGTTGCGGACCCGGCCCGCCACGCGACCTATTCGACACGTGTAAGGACGAACATCTGGCTGAGCCCCGCACCGGCCGGATGCTGGACGATATCAAAGCCGTCATCCCGCCCGGTCGTCGACAATAGCATACCGTTAAAGGTGGCGATGACGTTGAAGCGAGGATCCGGCGATGCCTCGATACGGAAGAGTTGGTTGGCGCCTCCGGTGAACCGGAACTGGATGATGCGCGCCAGGTCGGCGCCGCTGGCGCCTTCGACGTCCAGCACCTTCCGGCTGTGCAGCGGTTGCAATGTGAACAGCGGTCGGCCCGCCCCGTCGGTCCCGGCGGCGGAAATGCGGAACCTCTGGTTCAGGCCGTCGTGCTGGCTCCACTGGACCAGCCTCTGGCCGTCGTCCTGGCCGCGAAACCACGACACATCGACATCCAGCACCTTGCCGTTGGCCAGCGAGCGGATGACGTAGACACCCGGGCCTTCGAAGCCGCCAACGCGACCGCTTATAAGTGCTGCACCCGCTGTCAGGTTGGGTTGGACGCCGATGGCCGCACCGCCGGCGGGCGCTGTTCCCGAGGCGCGCAAGGCTTCACGCATGCCAACCGGCGATAACGACAGACCGCCGGTCTGGGCGCGTTTGAGCCCCTGCAACTGTACGGCCGCTCCGGCGATAATGGCTGCCGCGCTGGAGGTGCCGCCAAAACTGGCGGAATAATAGCGCGGGATTGTGCCGCCGATCGAGCGTCCGTTGAACGGATCGCGCGCCGTTCGCGGCGGATTGAACATCAGATCAGTACCATAGCCGGTGGTGGCGACTCCGCCGCCCCATGCGTGAACATCGACGCGGGCGGAGGTATTGGTGAAACAGGCTGCGCCGTAGTTTCCTGGGATAGCGTTGAACGCGCCCGACGCCGGCGTATTGATATTGGGGGCGCTGGCGCCGACCAGAATCGCGCCGGAATGGCGCAGGGCTGGATTGAAACGGCCCCTGAACACGGCCGTGTCCATGTTCTGGGTTCCGTTGCCGGCGGCTTCGACCACAACGATACCGCGCGCCGTCAGCCGGCGGATGATGTCGAAGCTGTCGGGATAATACTCCATGGCAACGAAGCTGAACTGACTGGCGTTGCAATTGTCCACCGGCGGCGCCGACTCGTCCGGTCCATAGGTATGCTGCTCGATCAGGACGACGTCACCGGCGCGCAACGGGCTGCCGGCCAGGGCAATGGCTTTGGCGACGACCATGTTGTGCGCCCGGCCCGAGACGCGTTCGCCGGTGAACAGGGCGGCAATGCCGGCGCCGATATAGTCGAAGGGACGGCAGGTCGATTCCAGCCGGTAATTCGCCTGCGGTGCCATACCGTCGACGCCCAGGCCGTTGTGTACGGCCGCCATAACACCCAGCACGGCCGTACCATGTTCCGATCCGCCGTAGTCATAGGCGCAGGCCGGCCGTCCACTCAGGCCCGGCGGCAGGTCCTCATGGTCGGTCACCCAGTCGAACTCGACATCCACGGCGGTGACGCCCTGACCCTGCCCGCCAGGCATGGACCACAACGGCCGGGCATTGACCCCGGTAGGCGCCGCGTCCAGGTACCATTGCTGGTTGCTGACGTTCGCGGTCGGCATGGCCTGGGCACCTTCCGCATAGACGCCAGGGTAGACCTGCTCGATGACCTCGAAACCATTGAGCTTGTTGAGTAATGCCGCCTCGGCCTTGATGTCGTGGAAGGTCTTGGCCGATACGATAAAATAGAGGTCCAGGTCGGCCAGTTCCTCCATGGTCCGCTGTTCCAGCGCGGATTTTTCAACGAACTGGGCGTTCGGACCCTGGCCCGGAACATCGGAGTCTCCGAAGACCGACTTAAACAGCGGTGTCAACTCAAAGCCCCAGGTCTTGCCGGCGTCGGCCAGGATGGCATTGATCGTTTCGACCTGCGCTTCCGCGGCGGCGACGTCCAGGCCCGTGCGCTTTAGTCTCTCTGCCTCGCTGGCGGTCGACTCGAAACCAGACCGGTTAATGTAAAGGCCCATATCCCCCAGTCTTACATGGCTGCCCTCGGCAAACTTGATGACAAATACGCCGGGGATGGCGGATTTTGGGTTGATCTGGATATAGTCGGACTTTGGTGCCGTCCAGCGCACTCGCATCACCGGCGGCGTGTCGTCGGGCGGCGTCGTGATTTTCACCTCGCCCAGCTTGTCGAAGACCGGCATCTGAAACTTGGCGTAGGTCGAGGCATCTTTTCCGATCAGCAGGCCAGGATCAAAAGTATCCTCGGACATCGCGGTGGCAGGCGAAAGGGCAGTCAGGCAAAGGGCAACTGCGGCTGCACGAGCAGCCGCTTTCATGACAACGGACATCATTCTGAAATCCCCGAATGGAGTGGTGACAACACTTATTGGAAGGCAACGCACGCATGACTACATAGGCGGCTTCCGGGGCGCGGAGGGCCGCTGTCAACGCGGCAAATCTACTATGAGACTATGCGGGTGTCACCTGTCTTGTCGCATTGCCCGTCGGCGAGGCCTGAGACGGAACAGACGTGCACGCAATTATGGAACGCGGCTGGTGTCAAACCTGACGTGCAACATGCTATTCTGCCGTCAGATCTGTATACAGGAATGACACCGTCAGGACGAACTGACGGACTTTCTGACCCGCGTCATCCACATGCAAAGGCTCGACAAAACCGACGCCCTGGCCGCAACAGACGACATCGATCTGCTGGTCATGGCCGCCGAAGCCGACAGCTCCGACCTGATGCCGTTTGTCTATGTCGGCCCGGAGACCTTCGGTTGGCTGACGACGTAGAATTTGAAACACGCGCCGACACCGATGACCATGGATTTTCAGCTTAGAAATCTGTGTTTATCCACGTCCGCCCGTGGTTCTTAATCCCTACTTTCGCGCCTTTTCGAAGGCATAGCCTGCCTTCAGCAACGTCGCCTCGCTCCACTTCGGTCCGATAAAGCTTAAACCCACCGGCAACCCCTGGACGTCACCCATAGGCACTGTCAGATGCGGATAGCCTGAGGTAGCCGGTAACTGCGTCGCCGACGGACCGGGATACTGGTCACCCCAGATCGGATCCGACATCCAGGCCGGACCATAGGTTGGCGCCACGAGAACCGTCACATTATTGGTCTTTAGCAATCCGTCCAGTTTCAGGGCGGATGACGTCTTCGCCTTGACCGAGGCCAGGACATATTCCCGCGTACGCAAATCCCCCCTCGCCTGGGCCTGTTCAAAGAATTCCTGGCCGAAGAAAGGCATTTCCTTTTCCGCGTTGGCCTTGTTGAAGGCGATGACGTCGGCCAGGGTCCGCGTCTTCACGACGGCCGGGGTCGTCGCCAGATAGGTATTGAGATCGGCCTTCAACTCATATTGCAGCACCGTCCATTCGGCCTCATCCAGCCCAGGCACCTGCGACTCCTTGATATCGACCAGCACGGCCCCGGCGTCGGTCAGGGTTTTCAGGGCCGCCTCAAACACCGCCGCGGTCTTCGGATCGCTGCCGATGCGATCGCGCAGCACGCCGACCCGAAGGCCCTTGAGATAATCCTTGCTCAAACCGGCCGCATAGTCGCTCCTGAACTTGTCAGCCTCCATCGTCGCCACGTCGGCCGGATCGCTGCCCGCCATGACCGTCATCATCGCGGCGACATCGCTGACCGACCGCCCCATCGGCCCCGGCGTGTCCTGACTATGCGAAATCGGCACCACATGGGTGCGCGACACCAATCCCACGGTCGGCTTCAGCCCGACCAGCCCATTCATCGACGCCGGGCAGGTCACCGAGCCATCGGTCTCGGTGCCCACAGCCAGGGGCGCAAAATCGGCAGCAACAGCCGCGCCGGAGCCGCTCGACGATCCGCAGGCTGTGCGCGCCTTGTCGTGCGGATTGGCGACGAGACCGCCGACCGCGCTCCACCCGCTCATCGACCGGGTCGAACGGATATTGGCCCACTCCGACAGGTTGGTCTTGCCGAGGATAATCGCCCCGCCGGCCCGCAGCCGCGCCACCACCGGCGCGTCACGTCGGGTAATATTGTCCTTCAGCGCCAGAGATCCGGCCGTCGTCGCCATGTTGTCCGAGGTCTCGACATTGTCCTTGATCAGGACCGGTATCCCCATCAGCGGCCCAAGGCTCTTGCCTGCCTTGCGGGCCTCATCGATGGCCCTGGCCTGCGCCAGCGCGTCAGGATTGACCACGATCACCGAGTGTAGTTCGCCGTCACCGGCCTTGATGGCATCCAGCGCCGCCTGGGTCAGTTGCGCAGCGGTAAAGTCACCACGTTGCAAAGCTGCCTGCAGTTCAGCCACCGGTACGCCCTTCGCCAGGGCGTCGGCCGCCGAAAGCGTGGTTGCCGCTGCCGAAGACGACCCGCGTGCTGGCCCGCCCTCCGGTCTCCCGCACGCCGCCAGCAGCACCAAAGCCAACACAGGTAACAGACGGGTAACGAACATCGGGCAGCCTCCTGGGATGCCGTCACAATAGATACAGTTTTCCCGCCTTTACAAGCTTATCGCAAGGCGATTATGAAACCGCATGAACCTGAACCCGATCATGCTGGCTGCCGGCGCCGAAATCCTGCGCATCTACGCTACCGACTTCGCCGTCATGTCAAAATCTGACGCGTCGCCGGTCACGGCTGCCGACCAGGCCGCCGAGACCGTCATTCTTAAGGGCCTTAGGGAACTGGCGCCCGACATACCCGTTGTCGCCGAAGAAGAGGCCGCCGCCGGGAGAATTCCCCAAACGGGGAAACGATTCTTTCTTGTTGACCCGCTGGACGGAACCAGGGAGTTCATTTCCAAAAATGGCGAATTCACCGTTAACATCGCCTTGATCGAGGACGGCATCCCGGTCATGGGCGCCGTATTCGCTCCGGCCCTGGGCAGGATCTATTGGGGCGCCACCGGTAAAGGCGCCTTTATGGCCGACATCAGCGACGGAGCCGTCGGCCCTGCCCGACAGATCATGGTCCGCCCGGCCCCCGCGGCGCTGACCGCCATCGGTTCGCGCTCCCATGGCGGTGCCGAAACGGAAGCCTATCTGAAGGCTTTCGCTGTCGCCGAGTTCAAACCGGCAGGTTCGTCGCTGAAATTCTGCCTGATCGCCGCCGGAGAGGCCGACATCTACCCGCGCATGGGCCGGACCATGGAATGGGATACCGCGGCCGGCGATGCCGTATTGCGCGCTGCCGGCGGCCGGGTCGAAACCCTGGACGGCCGCCCACTCGCCTACGGCAAACGCAACACGCCGGGCGAGACGGATTTCGCCAATCCGCACTTCGTTGCCTTCGGTGATCCGGCCATCGAGTCCCGCTGCCCAGCACCCTGACCGACAAATCTGCTCACCTTTGGATTCAGATTTTGTCGTTTGTCGTTTTTTAGTGGCCTGCCTACATAGCGGTAACAAGCCCAGCCCAGGGCCTCTATAAGGTACCCACGTGTCCGCCGAACCGCTTACCCATCTGCGCCGCCTCGAAGCGGAAGCCATCTTCATCATGCGGGAAGTGGCGGCGGAGTTTAAAAACCCGGTCATGATGTATTCGATCGGCAAGGACTCGTCGGTGATGCTGCACCTGGCAATAAAGGCCTTTTATCCGTCCAAGCCGCCCTTCCCGCTGCTCCATATCGACACGACCTGGAAGTTCCGCGAGATGATCCAGTTCCGCGACGACACGGTCAAACGCCTGGGCCTGACCCTGCTCAAGCACACCAATCCTGACGGCTTGCGCGACAAGGTCAATCCGTTCGATCATGGCTCGAGCGTCTATACCAATATCATGAAGACCGATGCGCTGAAACAGGCCCTCAACGACCATGGCTTTGACGCGGCTTTCGGCGGGGCCAGGCGCGACGAGGAAAAGAGCCGCGCCAAGGAGCGCATCTTTTCCTTCCGCACCCAGAACCACGGCTGGGACCCCAAGAACCAGCGCCCGGAATTGTGGAATCTCTACAATGCCCGCATCAAGCCGGGCGAAAGCATCCGCGTCTTCCCGCTGTCCAACTGGACCGAGCTCGACATCTGGCAGTATATCCTGATGGAGAATATCCCCATCGTTCCGCTGTACATGGCCAAGACGCGCCCGGTCGTAGAACGCGGCGGCCAGTGGATTATGGTCGATGACGACCGCCTGCCGCTGTTGCCCGGCGAAAAGCCTCAGATGAAGTCGGTGCGGTTTCGTACGCTCGGCTGCTATCCCCTCACCGCAGCCGTTGAATCCGAAGCCGACACACTGGAAGACATCGTCGCCGAAATGCTGACGGCGCGGACCTCGGAACGGTCTGGTCGGCTTATCGACCACGATGAGCAAGGCTCCATGGAAAAGAAAAAGCGCGAGGGCTATTTTTAAGCCGCTGGCTTCGCCAACGGCTCAAATCTTTTTTTGACGCGCTTCTTTGTCCAAAAAGTGCGTTACACTTTTTGGGAAGCGCTTGTATGAACGCCCTGACCGTAAACAAACTCGATACCAAGGCCCTGGTCGACTACCTGGCCAGCCACGAGAAAAAGTCGCTGCTGCGGTTTCTGACCTGCGGCAGCGTTGACGACGGCAAGTCGACCCTGATCGGCCGCCTGCTCTACGACACCAAGCTGATCTTTGAAGACCAGTTGGCCGGCATCGAGCGCGACTCCAAAAAGTTCGGCACGGTCGGCGAGGATATCGACCTGGCCCTGCTGGTCGACGGTCTCCAGGCTGAGCGCGAACAGGGCATCACGATTGACGTCGCCTATCGCTTCTTCACCACCGACAAGCGCAAGTTCATCGTCGCCGACACGCCGGGCCACGAACAGTATACGCGCAACATGGCGACAGGTGCCTCCAATTCGGACCTCGCCGTCATCCTGATCGACGCCCGCAAGGGTATCCTGACCCAGACCCGCCGCCACAGCTTCATCGTCTCGCTTCTGGGGATCAAGCACGTCGTGCTGGCGGTCAACAAGATCGATCTGGTCGGCTACGACCAGGCTGTCTTCGACCAGATCGCTGCTGACTACAAAGCGTTTTCGGCCGGCTTCGGTTTCGAGACCTTGCAGGCCATCCCCGTGTCGGCGCGGTACGGTGACAATGTACTGGAACCCAGCGAAAGCATGCCGTGGTACGACGGCCCGACCCTGGTCGAACACCTGGAAACCGTCGATATCGACAGCGATCTTGAAAACCGGCCGTTCCGCCTGCCGGTTCAGTGGGTCAACCGCCCCAACCTGAACTTCCGCGGCTTCTCCGGCACCATCGCCTCGGGTACGGTGCGTCCGGGTGATGCGATTGTGGTCGCCCGCACGGGCAAGGCATCGAAAATCGCCCGTGTCGTAACCATGCCAGGACAAGGGGGGGACGGTGACCTGGCGTATGGTCGCGCCGGCCAGGCCGTCACCGTGACACTGGAAGACGAGATCGACATTTCGCGCGGCGACGTCATCGTCCCGGCCGCCGCCCGCCCCGAGGTCTCCGACCAGTTCCAGGCCCACCTTATCTGGATGAATGAAGAGCCGTTGCTGCCCGGCCGGCCCTACATCCTTAAACTCGGCGCCAAGACGGTGTCGGCCACCGTCACCGCGATCAAGCACAAGATCGACGTCAATACTTTCAATGAACTGGCCGCCAAGGCGCTGCCGCTCAATGAAGTCGCCGTCGTCGACATCATGACCCAGGAGCCTGTAGCCTTCGACGCCTATAGCGACGACCACGCCATGGGCAGTTTTATCGTGATCGACCGGGTGTCAAACCTGACGCTCGGTGCTGGCATGATTGATCGGGGCTTACGCCGCGCGACCAATGTCCACTGGCAGGCGCTCGATGTGTCGAAAGCCTCACGCGCCGGCATCAAGCACCAGAAGCCAGCCGTGCTATGGTTTACCGGCCTGTCCGGCGCGGGCAAGTCGACCATCGCCAACCTGGTCGAGAAACGCCTGCTGTCGATGAACCACCACACCTATCTGCTCGACGGCGACAATGTCCGCCACGGACTGAACAAGGATCTTGGCTTCTCGGCGGAGGACCGCGTGGAAAACATCCGCCGCGTCGCCGAGGTATCGCGCCTGATGGTTGATGCCGGCCTCGTCACCCTGGTCTCCTTCATTTCGCCCTTCCGCGCCGAGCGCCAGTTGGCGCGCGACCTGGTCGCGCCCGGCGAATTCATCGAGATCCATGTCGCTACACCACTGGAGGTGGCGGAAGCCCGTGACGTCAAGGGCCTGTACAAAAAGGCCCGCGCCGGCGAACTCAAGAACTTTACCGGAATCGACAGCCCTTACGAGGCACCGGACAATGCCGAGCTGGTTCTGGACACGACCCGTTTCTCGTCAGAGGAACTGGCCGGCCAGATTGTCGCCTACATGGCCGAGAAGGGCTACCTAAGTTTCGGACCGGATTACGAAATTTGATCTGACGCCAGGTTAGGAATTGACTCCTGGCAGGTGATTTGCTGATTGGGTGTGTTGTGCTACACTCCCAAGAGGCCTTATGCTGTCTGAGCGTTTCGATATCCAGGGCCCGGCCCTTATCCGTCCGAAAATGATCGGCGATGACCGGGGCTTTTTCATGGAAGCGTTCAAGGACGCCTGGTTCCGTGAAAACGTCGAGGACGTCACCTTCGTTCAGGACAACCAGTCGCTGTCACGGCAGGTGGGCACGATCCGCGGGCTGCACTATCAGACGGCGCCTTTCGGCCAGGGCAAGCTGGTCCGCTGCCTGAAGGGTTCGATCTTCGACGTCGCCGTCGATATTCGCCCCGGCTCTGACACCTTCGGCAAGTGGGTCGGCGCGACGCTGACTGCAGAAAACGGCGAACAGCTGTGGATTCCCGACGGCTTTGCCCACGCCTTCTGCACCCTTGAGCCCGATACCGAAGTCTTCTACAAGGTCACCAACCCCTATTCCAGGCCGAATGATGCCGGCCTGGCCTTCGACGACCCGGAAATCGGCATCGTCTGGCCGATCGACATCGCAACAGCAGTTTTGTCGGATAAAGACAGGGTTCAACCCCCGCTTTCTTCTTTAATTTCCTGATTTTCAACGGACTTCGAACCATGCGCATTCTTGTGACCGGCGGCGCCGGTTTTATTGGGTCGGCCGTGGTGCGGTACCTGGTGTCCGAGGTTGGCGCAGACGTGCTCAATCTCGACAAACTGACCTATGCCGGAAATTTGGAGTCTCTGGCTCCGATCGAAACGGCGCCGAACTACCGCTTTGTCAAGGCCGACATCTGCGACCGCGACGCGGTGACCGCCGCCATCACTGGCTTCAAGCCCGACCACATCATGCACCTGGCCGCCGAAAGCCATGTCGACCGCTCGATTACCGGGGCCCGTGACTTTGTCGAAACCAATGTCCTGGGCACCTTCACCCTGCTCGAGGCCGCCCGCCACTACTGGGGCGCTCTCGAAGGCGACGCCAAGGCGAACTTCCGGTTCCTGCACGTCTCGACCGACGAGGTCTACGGGTCGCTAGGTGAAACCGGCCTGTTTGAGGAAACCACCCCCTACGATCCGTCCTCGCCCTATTCGGCCTCGAAGGCCGCGTCCGACCACCTGGCCAAGGCCTGGCACCGCACCTATGGCCTGCCGGTTGTTGTCTCGAACTGCTCGAACAATTACGGCCCCTACCACTTCCCCGAAAAGCTGATCCCGCTCAACATCCTCAACGCCCTGGACGGCAAGCCCCTCCCCGTGTACGGCGACGGCAGCAATATCCGCGACTGGCTCTATGTCGACGACCATGCCCGCGCCCTGCACCTGATCTGTTCGAAGGGCCGCCCGGGCGAAACCTACAATGTTGGCGGCCGCAACGAGCGCAGGAATATCGACGTGGTGCGCCGCATCTGCACACTGATGGACCAGCTTCGCCCGAAAAACCATCCGCACGAAGATCTCATAACCTTTGTCACCGACCGCCCCGGCCACGACCACCGCTACGCCATCGACGCCACCAAGCTGGAAACCGAACTGGGCTGGAAGGCGCGCGAAACCTTCGACACCGGCATCGAGAAGACCGTACAGTGGTACCTCGACAACGAAGCCTGGTGGGCCCCTCTGCGCGGCGGCGTCTACACCGGCGAACGCCTCGGCGTCCTGAAAGCATAACAAGATGCGCGTCCTCATCACCGGAACGGAAGGCCAGGTCGATACCTCGGTAAAGGCCTTGGGCGAAAAACTCGGCATCGAGGTCATCCGCATCGGCCTGCCCGACATCGACCTGTCTAAGCCCGAAACCCTGGAAGCGCCGATTCGCGCTGCCAACCCGGACGTCATCATCTCCTCGGCCGCCTATACATCCGTCGACAAGGCCGAGTCCGAGCCCGATCTGGCGCGGCGCATCAACGGCGACGCCCCCGGCGAACTGGCCCGCATTGCCAACGTCCTTAACGTCCCCCTGCTGCACCTGTCGACCGATTATGTCTTCCCCGGCACCAAGGACGGCATCTACGACGAGGCCGATACACCGGAACCCGCCAGCGTCTATGGCGCAACCAAACTGGCCGGCGAACGCCAGATCGCCGCCAATACCGAGAATTTCGTCATCCTGCGCACGGCCTGGGTCTATTCGCCCTACGGCAATAACTTCGTGAAGACCATGCTGCGCCTGGGTGAGAGCCGCGACGAACTGAACGTGGTGGCGGATCAGCGCGGCTGCCCGACTTATGCCCCGGAAATCGCCCGCGCTCTACTGACCGTGGCGCAGAAGGTCGTTGCTGATCCTGACCCAGGCTTGCGCGGTATCTTCAACCTGACCGGCTCAGGCGAAACCACCTGGGCCGGATTTGCTGAAGCCATCTTTACGAATTCGGTGGCGCGTGGTGGCAAGGCGGTCAAGGTCAATCCAATTCCTTCCAGCGATTATCCGACCCCGGCGAAACGGCCGGCCAATTCGCGCTTGAGCGGCGACAAGCTGTACTCTATCTACGGCTTGAGGCTGGACCCGTGGCCGACCTCGCTTGCTCAGTGCCTCGATGCTTTGGCCACGGCTCAACAGTAATGAGAGGGCGTTTATGAAGGGCATTATCCTGGCCGGCGGTTCCGGAACACGGCTGCATCCGATGACAATCGGGGTCTCCAAGCAGATGATGCCGGTGTACGACAAGCCGATGATCTACTACCCGCTGACCACCCTGATGATGGCCGGCATCCGGGATATTCTGATCATTACGACACCGCATGATCTGCCGCTGTTCGAAAAACTTCTGGGCGATGGCAGCCGCTGGGGCATCAACCTCGAATATGCCGCACAGCCAAACCCTGATGGCCTGGCGCAGGCCTACATGATCGGCGCGGATTTCGTGAACGGTGAATCGTCCTGCCTGATTCTGGGTGACAACATCTATTATGGCCCGTCCCTGGCCACCTTCCTTGAGGAAGCTGCCAAGATCCAGCACGGCGCGAGTGTTTTTGCCTATCAGGTTTCCGACCCGGAGCGCTACGGCGTGGTCGAGTTCGATCATCAATTCAAGGCCTTGTCGGTCGAGGAAAAGCCGATTAAGCCGCGATCCAACTGGGCGATCACAGGCCTGTACTTCTATGACGCTCAAGTGGTTGACATAGCCCACAGCATCACGCCGTCGGCGCGCGGCGAATACGAAATCACTGACGTCAACCGAATCTATCTGGAGCGCGGCCAACTCAGCGTCAAGCCGATCGGACGGGGCTATGCCTGGCTGGATACCGGAACACCGGATTCGCTGCTGGATGCGGCGGAATTCGTCCGTGTCCTGGAAAAGCGCCAGGGCTTCAAGATCTCGTGCCCCGAGGAAATCGCCTGGCGCAAGGGCTTCATCAACGCCGCCCAGCTCGAAAAACTGGCCGAAGATCTCGGCAAAAGCGAATATGGCAAGTATCTCTACAAGTGCCTGGCCAACGGCTGACGTCGCGCCTTTGTCAGCCGAGAAGGCTGGCTAATTTTGTCCTCACGTCCATGACCGCATCGGATTCCACGCGATGGCGCGGTAGCGTCGCGTAGAAGGTGAACAAATCCCTCAGGTAGGCGGCCAGGGAAATCTTGCGCGACTCCCACCGCTTCACCAGCCACGCCGGGCGCTGAAAGTCATTTGATCCCGGCACACCCAGTCGCTTGGCAAGGGCGGGATAGACCGGCCACGTAAAGCTGTTGCCAAGATGGTCCGTCTTGACGGAGGGCACGGGAGTCGTGTGAGCAATCAAGCCGAGCCGGGCATAGAGTTGTTGGCAGAGTGTCGCCAGGACGCGAATGTGGGGGTGGTTGGCCATGTACATGAAGGGGCCGATGTCGCGGAGCCAGCCATCAACCAGACCATCCGACTGAAAGCCCGCCTCGCTCAACCCCTGTTCAACCGCCGCCCTGGCGGCCGGGAAGGTCGAAAAAAATCCCAGTTCATTGAATACGACAGCATTATAAAGCGGCAGAGTCTTTTGTGGCGTCAGGCCCAAAAGAAACGCGGCTACGGCAATACGCGAATGAAACGCGCAGTGAACGGCATTCACCAGGCCTTCTTCATCGGCAATATAGATCAGGTCAGGATGAAACCCCGGAAAGATAAAGGTCGGGACGAAGTGCGCCTGATACCCCTTTGTCGTCAACATCTCAGCCGTCAGGACATCATAGCCCTGTTCCGGCTGAATCTGAGACAGGACGAGATCGGATCCGGCAATCTTGTCCAGAATAACGTCTGGCGGATCTATCGGGCTGACGCCGACGTGCCAGGACTGGACATGGCTGCCGGGTAACAGGGCCAGGGTGGCTTCTCGAAGGCCGTCACTCTGGCAGCCTCCGACAATGGAAATCTTCAAACACGGTGTCATGAAGGCGTATCTATATTTTCTTCGTCGCAAATGACAGATGCAATCTCCGCCATAAAAGCTCGCTGTCGCGCGATGTCATCAACGTCGGGCACGTCTTTGCCAACCGGACGCGACGTGCCGCGTTCGTCTTCTGAAAGGTAGTGCGACGCAAAGATCGCCATGGCGCAGGCGACACCTTCCGTCGTCACTTCGCGCAGGTCGGGCGCCAAAAAGGAAGCTCCAGCATGGGGTCCCAGAATGATCTCATAGGACGGGAAATAGTCGACGAAATCGAAGGCCTGGGCCAGTTGTCCGGCCACAACCCGCAGCGCCGACTTCGAATAGGTATTGGCCGTCAGCACATGGCTGTCCTCATAGGTTGCAATCAGCGCCACCGGAGACACGGTCAGCAGCACACGGCACGCCGGATTGATACGATGCAACCGCTTGAGGACCTCGCCCAAATCCGCCTCCATCTCGGCGACGGTAAAGTTATGGAAGCCATAATCCTCCGGCTTAACCTCTGCCCCAACCACGCCGGGCGCCAGCGGGAAAACGGCGCCGTCGCTCAGCCGTTCCCAGGCTTCGGTCAGGCCAAGGGTGAAAACGAACGCGTCGCTGTCCTCGAACAGCCGGCGTACGGCGTCCAGATGGCTTTCGCGCTCGGCCTCAACCTCCTCGGGCGAGGCAAAACCGGCCTCATGGATATAGGGCCGGAACGGATCGACGTAGCGGCCGTCACTGCGGCGCCAGGCGCTATCCTCCGGCTGAAACAACCCGTAGGCGCGGCGAAACAACTGGAGCAGTTGTCGCACAGTATAGATATTGCCGTAGCGCGCCGAGAAGACACCGTAATTTTCCGTCCCCGAAAAGCCATGCGCCGGCCCCGTTTCGGTAATCAGGTAGTTAAAGCCTGTCTCTCGGAGGGTGCGCGCCACATGCTGGGCAAAGCAACTGCCCGCGGTCGCCACCCTGGCATCGCGCGTCAGAGTAAAGCCCGTATGGACGACGGGATCGACGCCATCGCTTGCCCGTCCGGTTACGCTCCGGCGCCAAAACTGGTGGTCGGGCTTCCCGGCATAGGGATTCTGCATGATCGTAGCCAGGGCCAAGCCTTGATTTAACAACGCAATGAATGAATTATCGGGAAGTCTAAGAGGCAATTACCGCCTTGTCATCGAAAATCGGATTGCCAGAACCGCTTTCGCCATAAAGTGATGGTCGGCCAGGCGCAAGCGTCCGGGGCCATCGCAGGCATCCAGCGGCGACCACGGCCTGCCCCCAAAGAACCTACTGCAGCGCAGCAGCCGGCTTGACAGCGCAAGCCCCCACGGCCTAAAAACCGCAAGATTTTTAACATCCAAGGCTTTCTGACATAATAGCCGCAACAAGGTCACCTCATGCTGAAGGAATTGTACGGGACGACCTTCACCGTCCTGGATTTGTTCGACCTCGATTTCTACAGGCAGAACTTCGGCAACCCGCCCTTTGAAACCCAAGAAGAGGCGCTCGATCACTACAATACCCAGGGATGGAAGGACGGACTGAACCCGTCGCCACGCTTCGACACGAAGTTTTACCTGACGTCCAATCCTGATGTTCATGTCGCCGGAAGTCCACTGATCCACTATATCAAGCACGGCCAGTACGAAGGCCGTCGCCGCATGGCCAAGATTTTTGCGGTCGAAGTCCTGTCGGAGCTTGGGATCGAGCTCTACGAGCGCATGAAACCCTTCACCGACCGCACCTACTATTTTTCGCAATCGGGCCACGACGTGAAATGCGGCGTCGACGTGGTGATGCACTACTTCATCTACGGCTATAACAGCGGGCTGAAGCCGATACCACGGTTCGACGAGCAGTTCTATCTCGAGCACAATGCTGATGTCGCGGACAGCGGCACGAATCCCCTGCTCCACTATGCCCGCTATGGCTTCAAGGAACTGCGCCGCTCCGGGCCCATGAACCGTCTGTTTTCGCTTCCGCCTGTCGAAGCGGCGGCGCTCAACCTGATCCGCGACAAGTTGGATGTCGATTACTACCGCTCCAAATTGCCCGGGCTGAACGAAACGGACATCGATCCGGCCGCCCACTATTACTTTTACGGCGAGGCCGCCGGTTTCGACCCGAACCGTGAATTCTCATCGGCCGACTACCTGCATTTCAATCCGGACGTAAAGGCCCTGGGCGTCAACGCCTTCCATCATTACCTGACCACTGGGCAAGCTGAAGGCCGCCTGTCTACGCCTACGGGCTATCCGGCCCTGCGCCCGGCGACGGTCACAATGGCCGAATTCGACACGATCGCCTTGTCACCTGGCTATCTGGCTTTTAACGAACCCGTCGTACCCTTCGTCTATGTCATCCTGCCTGTCTATCGCGGCTATGATGAAACGCTCGGGGCGCTTAAGGCTGCCGTGACCGCCCGGTGCGAAACCCCGTTCAAACTGCTGGTGCTGGACGACCATTCGCCCGATCCCAAACTGTCACAAGACATAGCCGCCATTTGCGGAAAGCTCGGCGCCGACCATGTCTATAACGAGGTCAATCTCGGCTTCGTCGCCAATGTCAACAAGGGGCTGAGCCTTGTGGAAGCCGCCGGCCCGGCCCATGTCGTATTGCTGAATGCCGATACCGTGGTCTACGACGGCTGGCTCGACCGAATGCAGGCCCACCTCACGGCGGATCCGACCATCGCGACCATCACGCCGATGTCGAACAATGCCACCATCATGAGCTATCCGCGCTTCTGCACCGACAACCGTTTCGCCCTGGAAGTGCCCCATGCCGATCTCGCCTCGATGGCATGTACCCTTGATCAGGCGCCGGTCGATGTCCTGACCGGCGTCGGCTTCGCCATGTTTATCTCGCGCGAGGCGCTCGACCGCGTTGGCCGACTGGACGTCGCCGCCTTCGGCAAGGGCTATGGCGAAGAGGTCGATTTCTGCCAGCGGGCTTTGCGCGAAGGCATGCGCAATGTCGCCGCGCCCGACGTTTTCGTCACCCACTACGGCAGCGTCTCCTTCGCCGAAACCCACAAAACCGAGTACGAGGAAGGCCAGGCGGTGCTGAAAGGCCGCTACCCCCTGTACGAGATGGCGGTGTTCGATTTCATGCACGGCGACCCCCTGCAACCGGTCCGTCAGGCCTACGACCTGGAGCGCCTGGCCCGACTGTGTGCCGAACACCCCTATGTGCTCTCGATTTCGCATGGCCTGGGTGGCGGCATCCAGACCTATGTCGACCAGATGACCGGCCTGGCCGAAACGGCCAAGACGGCTTTTATCGACATCACCATCACAGGCGGCGCCTGCGTCGCCATCCTGCCGCAATTCCCGGGCGTGGCGACGCGCTTCGACAACCTGGGCGCCGTGCCGCTCGAAGCCTTTGTCACGGCGCTGCGCCGTCTGGCGGGCGGGGCGCAATGGATACTGTTCAACTCGATGATCGGCGCGGCCGCCCGTCTGCGCTCGGCCCTGACGGCTTTGCTGACCGAGCATGCCGACAGGCTGGTCTATGTCCTGCACGATTTCGCCGTCCATTGTCCGCGCGCCAACTTCACCCACGTTAGCCAGACCTATTGCGACGGCCCGCAGCCGGTCGAAAAGTGCCAGGGCTGCGTGCGAACCTTTGCCACGACGCCGGATCTCGATGTTGTCGAATGGCGCGCCCATCACATGTCCTTGCTGACCGCCGCACGCCGGGTTGTCTCACCGTCACAGAGCGCACCGCGCTATCTGTGGGGCCAACCGGAACTGCCAGTTGTCGTGCGGCCGCACTGGGAACCTGACCTGCAGGGCCTGCGCCCGCTGAACAACAAGTTCCCGCGGCCGGGCGAAAAGCTGGTCTTCGCCGTCCTTGGCGCCATCGGGCCGCACAAGGGTTCGCGCCTGTTGCGGGCCTTGAAATCCTATATCAATACCTACGAGATCGATATGGAGATCCATCTGGTCGGCTATTGCGACCTTGAGGACCTGCCCGATGACAAGGCGATCTTCGTCCACGGCGCCTACCAGAACAATGCCGAAGCCATAGAGGTCCTGAACAAGATCCGGCCCCACGCGGTGTTAGGCCTGTCGACCTGGCCGGAAACCTATTGCTACGCCCTGTCGATTGCACTGGCCATCGGCATACCGGTGATCGCGCTCAACGTCGGCGCCCAGGGCGAGCGGGTCGCGGCCTATTCGCGTGGCGTGGTGCTGGATTTCGGCTTGCGCAACGATATTGCCGACCTGGCGACCGAGCTTATGACGGTCGATCTGGATGCCTTGTGGAAGGCTCCGGTCATGCCGTGGAAGAACCCGCCCTATGCCGATCTGGACGCCTATTTCGGTGAAGCTGACAACGCACCAGCATAAACAGCCCTATAGCACCTTATCGTTCCACCGCTTTGCCTGCAGGCGAGGTCGCAAGCGTAGCTCTAGAGCGGGATGAGTTTTGATGGAATCAAGACCCCGCTCTAACTTTTTGTTTTGTCGCGCAATTTTTCCGAAAACGGGAGCGCCCGTGCGGGTGCGTTACACTTTATCGGATTGCGCTCTAAATCGTCCCCTTCAGGCTCTCATAGCCCGGCCGGGTATTGGCGCCAATCCAGGCATCAACCAGAGAACCGACATCGACCGCCACGCCGCCGCTCTTCTTGATGCGGTCGCAGTAGAACTTGCCCAGTATGCCGCCAGCAACAAGGTAGAGCTTCCCGCTCAGGTCGGCGCGGCCCAAGCTGTCCATGATCGCGTTGAAGCGGTCGGGATAGTGGATACCCGCTGCCGCCTCACCGCCGATAATGGTTTCGAACAGCTTTTCGCCCGGAATACGATGGAAATCCGAGACCTCGACGCCATAGGTATCGCGGATAAACGCCGGCAGCGCCGGGTGGCAGGCAATCAGTCCGATATCTTTTTGCGACTGAATAATGCGCTTCAAAGCCCCCGATCGCGCCAACTCGATGTGAATACGCTGGGCAGTGTAGAACCGCGCCGGGTTGGGCGAGAAGGTGGCCAGCAGGCGGAATACATTGACCAGTGAACTTATGCCCGTCGGGCTGACGATGCGGTATTCGTGCTCGATCCACGTCTTGTAAGGCAGGCCAGCGACATCGGCGTTTTCGATCACCTTGTCCAGGCCGAACGCTGTTTCGGCAAAACCACTGGCATAGATGTCGATCGTACCGTTGAACCAGACATGCGATCGATCGAGCCGGTTATAGCGGTAAAGGCCGCAATAGCTGCGTTCGTCGGCGTCCGACAGGCGCAGAAAAGCCCCCTCCCCATCGCCCAAACGGATAAGCGAAAACCCGGCCCTGACGCGCAGCGCCTCCTCGATACGGGTAGCCACAGCCGGTTCCTTAAGATAGGCCGGCAATCGCTCGACCTTCAGGCAGGCCATGACCGCGATCTTTTCGGAAAAAGTCGAGACATAGTCGTTGAACGCCTCGTGCCACGCCAATGCCGGATGGTTCGGTTGGACGTGCTTCAACTGTCCGATCATTGCCTGGGTATAGGTTTTCGAGCCCATGCCGAAAAGCAGCCGGATGGCAAGGCTGAGCGCGCGGGCATCGGAGAGGTTACGCTCCAGACCGGGCTCCAGCGCCAGGAAAGCTTCGACATGGCGGCCATGGAGCATGTGCAGCCAGGCCAGTTCATAACAGGCGGCGCCATGGCCGGGATCGCGCTTCAGTACGAAATCGAACATCCTTGTCGCCGGATCGAACAGTTCGACGTCGCGCAGGTGAATGCCGATCCTGACGAAATCAAGCGGATCCTCGAAATCACAGCCCGTGGCGGTTTCGGCCCATGTCGCCATCGCCGCCTTGTCGTTACGGGCGCGCGCCGCCTCAACCTCACTCAGGGCATGGGCGGAATCGCAATCGGCAATCATCAGCAAATCTCGGCTAGAGCGCAATCCGATAAAGTGTGACGCACTTTTCGGCTAAATTGCGCGACGAAACAAAAACTAGAGCGCAATCCGATAAAGTGTGACGCACCCGCACGGGCGCTCCCGTTTTCGGTTAAATTGCGCGACAAAACAAAAACCCAAAGCGCGTTTGCGATCCTGACCAAAACCATCCCGCTCCAGACAACAAAAAGAGCGTCAGGTTCAGCCTGCTTTCCGGCGAAAGTCAACCTCGCGCCCTCGCCGACATCAATTGGCGCAGGCGCACGACCAGGTCGTCGACGGCCTGGGACACCGTCACCACTTTCGGTATACGGGGCCGGATATCGGCGAGGCCCGGCTCGGCATTCAACCGCGCCAGCATGGCGCAAAGCGCCGCTTCGTCATGGGCTGGTACGATCCAGCCATCAAGGCCGTCCTCGATGCCGCGGGCAAGATCGCCGGCATCGCTGACCAGGACCGGTAGGCCGGCAAAGCGCGCTTCGCGCGTCACCAGGCCGTAGCTTTCCGGCCAGATCGACGGCGCCGCCAGAACGTCGAAACGGGTATAGAGTTCGGCCACCCGCGACTGCGGCACCTTGCCCAGGGTGATCAAACGGCTGTCGCCCAAAGCTTCCTCGCGTTCAAAGCCATAGGGCTGACCATGGTCGACCACAACCAGGTCGATATTGGGCAAGCCCCCCTTCGATACGGCGCGATGCAGCAGGCCATAGCCCTTGTGCTCGGATCGGCCGCCGATAAAGCCGACACGGACCCGGCCCTGGGGCCTATGGCGTTCGAACTCGATCTTAACCGGTACAACGCCGTTTTCATGAACGCCCACCTTAGGAAAGCCGGCATCGTGATAAACTTGGGCGAAGGCCTCCGAAACCGCCACCACCTGATCGATGGTTTTGAGCATCGCACCCAGATCTCTGCGGCGACGCATCCGCGCCTGGGTTGTCATCCGCCGCGTGAACGAACTGTGGATTTCGGTGCCTTGCGCATTGGGCTTGAACGGCTGGCCGCTGTCGTCAACCAGGAACTGATGCTCGGACAGCCACCAGCCGTCGTGCAGGGTCAGAAGAACGGGCACACCGGCCGCTTTCAGGGCGCGAGCAACCGAAGCCGTCAGGATCTGAATACTGTGCAGATGGGCGACATCGATCTGCCAGCGTTTGATCAACTCCGTGATCAGGGCCTCGACCTTGTCGTCGAACGGATCGGACCAGTCACGCGCGGGCACATTGATCCGGGTGACCAGGGCGCTGCCATACCAGAAAGTTTCGCATTGATAGTCCGAGTCTGCGTCCGGCTCGCCCTGGGCGCACAGGACAAAGACGTCGTAGTCCTCGCTGTAACGCTGCAGCAGGTCGTCGACATAGGTCTCGACGATCCGCGTCGCGCCGCCGATCGACTGTGGCCAGAAATAGGTGTTCGCGACCAAAAGCCGGGTCTTGCCCCTGCCCGGCATCAGGTCTGGCGGCATCAGGTCTGGCGGCATCAGGTGGACCGGATCGACCGTCAGTGCTCCGCTGTCGCGAAGCTCGCCGGCCCAATGCTCCGCGCAATAGCGTTCGGCAATTACCGCCTGCGATCGCGCTACCAGGTCGCGGCGCAAGGTCGCATCCGCGATCAGCCGCGACAGGGCTGTCTGCCACTGCCTCTGGTCGTCGGCGAAGAGGGCATGGACGCCGTCCTCGATGGTCTCGCAATAGTTCCTCGTCGGCGATACCACGGAGGCAAGGCCGACGGCAGCGGCTTCGAACCATTTCAACTCGCTCTTGGCATCGGTGGCTTCGGACAGGTCCAGCGGTGCGATGCTGATATCATGTTGCGCCATCAGGTCGAGAAAATCGGCGAAGGTCATGGCTGGCGGCAACACGTCGACCCGGTCGCGCACGGCATCGAACAGCGGCAGTTCCGGGAAATAGCCAACCAGGGCCAGGCGGGCATTGGCATGGCTTTTCAGCACTTCGACCAGGGCCGGGATGACAGTGTGAATGAAGTAGCTTTTATGAGCCTTGGTGCCGCTGCCATAAAACAGGCGCACCGTGTTACCATCACGTTCCACCGCTGCGTTGCGCGTGGCCGCGCGCTGGACCTCGGCGCCGGCGAAATTTCGCCGCAAATGGATCGGCTTGTCGTCGCGCAGCACCTCCGTCACCCGGTCGCGCAGACTCATCGTCGACACGATGATCTCGTCAGCAAAGTTCAGCGCCTCGCTGAACAGGGCACAATCAAACACGAGATGGACATAGGTGGCACGGTCGATATTGCCTTCGTAGTCCGATAACGGCGGCGGGAAATGCGCCGTGTCGAAGATCAGGTCATCGATATCGTAGAGGATTTTGCTGCCCAGACTGCGCATGGCGGCCATCAGGCCGAGCACAAAAGGCGTCGCCGGCTGGCGCTGAAACACCACCACCGAGGCGTCAGCACAGATCCGCCGCGCCTGATCGGCGGTCAGGTCGTTGAGGTCATGGACCTCATGGTCGATCTCCAGAACCTGGAGTAATTCGGCCATCTGCTCGGCGCGATAGTGGCGTACCTGAGGCAAGTAGGGGCTGGTCAGGATCACCACTTTCGGCCGCAACAAGGGGATGCGTTCCGCCGGCCGGTGTTTGACCGCTTCCAGCCGCGCAACGATGGCAGCAACGCGCTGCAGATGGCTCCGCCAGTCATGCGCCTCCAGGCGTTCATCGCCGTTCAGGCCGCGCGCCTTGGCCACATCGTACAGACTGGCGAAAGCCTTTTGCACGCCTTCGTCCAGCATTCGTCCGACTCGGGCACGGTCCGGATCGGCCAACCGGCCAGGTTCTTCCACCATGACCAGAATGGCTTCGATCTCTCTGACCAGACCCAGCCCCGAACCCGAATCCGAACCCGAACCATCCGCAAGCGCTAAGCGTGCGCGGATATCTGCGAAAAGCAAGCCGGTGTCGGCCTCCAGTTCGGCGCGGCCCATGCCGGCGGTAGCGGCGGCGATTTCGGCTGTGGCGCCGCGGCGGGTCAGGGCCCCGATGCGCAAGCGCGCCACGCGCCGGGTCTGTAAGGGTGACAAATCTTCGGCCGCCAGCAGATCCAGCAGGCTTTCCGTGATCGTCCCGCCATCAAATTCGATCAGGCAAGTCTCGGCCAGCTCCATAATCTGAGCCGTGATCTCCGGCGTCCGCGCCACAGCGGCCAGTCGTCGCACCGTCGCTTCGGCCGGAGCGTATAGATACCCGGCGAAGATTTCCCAGGCGCTGCCACGCGACGTGGCAACGCGCACCGCCAGCACGGCTTGTCGCAGGAGATCCCCGGCGTGGGGCGAGCACGCAGCGGTCGCTGCCAGGGCCACCAGCACATGGACCGGCCACCAGTTGACAATGGCCCCGCCGTTACCCGCCTCCGCCAGATCAGCCGCCAGGGCCGGCATCAGCGGTTCGGGCGCCATGGCCTCGCCACGCGTCACAGCGCCAGCCAGGGCCTTTGTCACCCGGCTCAGGTCATCATCCGAAAAGACGCGGTAGCTCAGGATACGGTTGAGCAGGTCGCCAATCTCGTCGCTCCATGGCAGGCCGGCCATGATGGTGAAGGCCTGTACGTCCAGATGCAACGACGGCTCATTGGCCGTTTCCATGGCCTTGCGCAGGGCGGACAGGCTGGCCTCAGCGCCAAGGACGGCATTCTCGGCCGAAGCGCGATGGTACCAGCCCCAGAAAAAGCCCGGCTCGGCCTCAGTTACCTTGCACAACCGGGGCAGCGCCAGGTCGGGCCGTCCTCGCTCCAGTTCGAACACTGCCAGGCGATATTGCGGCCAGTAAAAGTCGGGCTGCCGCGTGGCCAGAATCCGGTGAAAGCCGGTCTCGAACTCGGGCGTACCGGCCTCTTTCGCGGCGTTGGCCAGGTCGATCAGCAACTGGATATGGTCGCGCGTGAAGACTTCGCCAAAGGCAGCCTGCGCCAAAGGATGGTCGACAATGGCCAGTTTTGCCAGGCTGGCCTTTTTGGGCCCGCTTTCCAGCAAATCTGCGATGCGCCGAGCCAGTTGCCCCTGTGTCACCGCTTCGGCCTGCCGCAGGTCCTCGATCAAGGCATGGACGGTAGCGATTTCCTTCGCACCCGGTTCTGGCTCAAGCGAGCGAATCAGGGGTTCGGCTAAGGCAAGAAGCCTGGACTTGACCGCCTTCAGCCCCCTCACAATTGCGTCGACCGCCATAGGAAACCCTGCGCAAAACGGAGCCCCCGCTCCGTCTCCCTGTCTTGCCCTGCGAAGTCCGCTTTTTCAAGCCCTTAACCATTTCATTGCCTTGACGCGGCGCGTTTCCGTCCGCATCAATGCCCGGGCTGCGGCGACACTTTCGACTCCGGGCCGAATCTGGGTAATCATGCTGAATCTCGCAAAAGGTTATCTTCTGTCGGACGCCGTCTGGGCCTTGCGCAAGGCGCGACGCCACGGTTGGGGAGCCGCGGCGGAAGCCTTCCGGGCCATGCGTTACCTGCGCGGGGGTGCGCAACTCGACTACAGCTTCTATCAGTTGCAATTGTCAGGCACGGCGCATGCTCGCCTCGACCCTGTTACCCACTATGTTGTTTTCGGTATCCACGAGGGCTTCGATCCGGCAGCCGATTTCAGCACCGACTTCTACCTCGATGCCCACCGCGACGTGGCAGGGCGCGGGATCAATCCGTTTGTCCACTATCTGCGCGCCGGCGAAAATGAAGGCCGGCGCACCGAACCGTCAACACGGCTGGGAGACATTTTTAGCCGGCTGGACAGCGGCGGCGCGCACAGCGGCCTGGGCCGGCCGGGCTTTGCGCCCGAAGAGGCGCGCAAACACCGCTGGCCGCTGCGTGGCGACGCGGTCGAATGCAAGTCCAGGACTGACGACACGGGCATCTATAACAGCCGCCCTGACGATCCCGTGCTGACCGAAGGCCGCCGTGGCGTGGCCTTTATGGCCCGCTTCGGGCTGACCGGTGAGACGCCGGATGTCGAAGCGGCCGTGGCAGCGCTGAACGCCTACCCGGCCCGCTCCCAGGAGAAGCCTGAGGTTTCGATCGTCATCCCGGTCTACGGCCAGTTGGGCTATACGCTGAACTGCCTCGACGCCCTGCTCCCCCACGTCAGCCGTCACCGTTTCGAGATTATCGTCGCCGACGACGCCTCTCCCGACGACACGAAGCGATGGCTGCAAAAGCTCACCGGCATCCACGCCCTAAGCTACACGAACAATGAAGGCTTCGTCGCCACCTGCAACAAGGCGGCAGAGACAGCGCTTGGGCGCTATCTGGTCCTTCTCAACAACGACACCCGGGTATGCGAAGGCTGGCTCGACCGCCTGATCGCGACATTTGGCGATTTTCCGACCGCGGGCCTGGCGGGTTCCAAATTCTTGTATCCCGACGGCAGCCTGCAGGAAGCCGGCGGCATTGTCTGGCGCGACGGCTCGGCCTGGAACTATGGCCGCGACGACGATCCCAACCGACCGCGTTATTGCCATGCGCGCGACGCAGACTATGTTTCCGCCGCCGCAATCTGCCTGCCGGTGACGGTGTGGCAGGAGATGGGTGGCTTCGACGACCTCTACCGTCCGGCCTATTACGAAGACACTGACCTGGCTTTCCGCCTGCGCGCCAGGGGTTATCGCACGATTTACCAGCCCCTTTCGCGCGTCATCCATTACGAAGGCAAGACCTCGGGCACCGACACCACGAAGGGTACCAAAGCGCACCAGGTCAAGAACGGCCAGACCTTCTTCGCCCGTTGGCACGATAGCCTGCAACACCATCGCGCCAACGGTACTCAGGTTTGGGCCGAACGCGAACGCGAGGTGCAAAAGCGTGTGCTGATCATCGACATGACCAACCCGACACCGGGCGAGGATGCCGGCTCGCAGGCGACGGTCAATCTGATTCGCGCCTATCAGGACCTGGGCTACAAGGTCAGCTTCGTGCCCGAAGACAATTTCCTGTTCGAACGCGACAAGGTCGAGGCGCTCCAGGCCATGGGGGTGGAATGTCATTACGCCCCTTATGACACCTCTCTGGGCGCTCTTCTCGGCCGTACCGGGATGATGTACGATGTCGTCCAGTTGATCCGCGCCGACGTCGCCGCCAAGAACCTCAGCCTTATTCAGCGCATGGCGCCGCGCGCCCGCATCCTGTTCCTCAATGCCGACTTGCATTTTCTACGGCTGGAACGCCAGGCCCAGGTTGAGAACACGCCGGCCCTGCTGGAGACCGCGGCCAGTTACCGCAAGAAGGAAATGCATCTGGCCGGCGCCTGCGACGCTGTCCTGGTCCATTCGACCGTCGAAGGCGACATCTTGCGAAAGGAAGTACCGGGAGCCCGCGTTCATGTGCTGCCGCTGATCGAAACCGTGGCCGCGCCCGGACCCGCCCACGCCAAACGCAAGGACGTGATGTTCCTGGGCGGATACAACCATCCGCCCAATGTCGATGCCGCCCTGTGGCTGCTCGATGCGCTGTGGCCCCGGCTGGCACAACAGTTACCGCAGGCGCGCCTGCTTCTGGTCGGCTCCAACCCGCCCGACAGCCTCAGAGCCCGGGCTGGCGACAGAGTTCTCGTCACCGGCACAGTGCCCGAATTGACTCCCTGGTTCGACCAGGCCCGGGTGTTTGTGGCGCCATTGCGTTACGGCGCCGGGGCGAAGGGCAAGGTGCTGGCCGCCCTCGCCCACGGCGTGCCGGTGGTGGCGACAGGTATTGGTGCCGAAGGCATGGGATTGATGGCCGGAAAGACGGTCTTCCCGGCGGATACCGCCGAGGCCCTCATTGCCGAAACTCTGAGGCTCTACAATCTTCCGGCCCGGCGATGGGTGACGTTGTCAAAAGCCGGCCGCAACCATATTGCGCGGTCGCACAGTTTCAAAGCCATGCGCGACGTGCTGCAATCGGCACTGCGTTAAGCAAGGACCTTACGTGCGCGCCTTACGCACCGGTTTGAGCGGTCTTGGCCTCGATCAGGCTGCGCGTTGTCGGATCGGTCACGTCGTTGGGTGGTCGGATCAGGAACCGTTCCGACAACTCTGTCAGCACGAAGTCCGGCTTTTCCGCCGCCACATAGTCGTGTTCATAGACCGGTGAGGCTATCACCATCAGGCGGCGGAAGGACTCGGCCAGAAACGGCGCCAGCCACAGGCCGTACGAATCGCGAAACATGACCGCCGATGGCAGGCTGGTGTCTGCCTGTTCATAAACAACGATATTGCCACGGTTTACGACCTTGTTGTCGCTGATCAGCTTGACGCGCGGCTTGGCGACCTTGCCGTAAATGGTCCGGCCGACGATCTGCGGCTCCAGCTTAGAGCCCAGGTCGCCCAGGAAATCCCGCGCATCGAAGGTAATGTCCTCCGCCTCCAGGACGCGGACATCCGGCCGGATCTTGATGATCTCAGCCATGACCGCGCGATAGGCGAGAAACGCGGCATAGTGCGACCAGTGCGAGTCGGTCGTGCACGCCATCAAGTGATGCGGCCGCTGTGCGAGGATCTCGGGTAAAGGATAGACAAAGGTAATGTTTTCTATGCTGCCCGCGATCTTCTGCACCTGATGCACCGGCCGTTCGGCCGCTGGGGACACGGCATCGGGAAGCTTGTCCGGATAGATGGCGTGATTGTCGGGGGCCACGACGAAAAAAAGCCGCAAACCCTCCTCTGACAGTTTCCTTGCCCGCGCCTCAAGGGTCTCGCGCCATTGGGCCAGGTTGTGCTCTGTCAGCGGAGTCGCGCCCGTATGCTGGGCGACCACGCCGTTGGAATCGTTGTCGAGAAACAGGAAGCCGTCCTTGCCTTCCAATACCTTCATCACTCTACCTTTGTACCTGTCTGACCCTTAGGTCCCGGGCTGGATCGTCTGACGAACCAGCCTGATATTTAAAGTTTCTTCTATATCCGCGAGTTGCCTGCGAATGTCATCCTCCGTTGGCGCCTGCCAGCCACGGCCCGTTATGCAGCCCGCTCGCTGAAGCTGAGCTTTCAGACTGTTGAAATCCGGCCGTCCCTTGCCTTGGGTGACAGCCTCCGGAGCATCGGCCGGAACGAACAGTTCTGTGATGGTGGACTCACCGTGGACCTTGTAACCTCCAAAGCTTTGAATTTGACGGATATATGTATAGTTGAGTTTCCGCCGCCAGATAATAAAAACTTTTTGATTGCGCCGCGCCACCAGGGCATAGAGATGCGCCGCCGAGCCATCGGCAAAGACGAGCATGTAGGCATCGTTGTACAGCTTGAACTGTTCGCTTATCGACAGCTCTTCCGGATAGACGATGTGGTAGCCTTCGGCTTCCAGGCTTTTCTCGATGAAAGTCTCGCCCAGGATCATACCGTCAGCTGGCTTCAGCCTGGCGCGCGACACATAGATTCGCTTATGCCCTGCCCCGCGCAAGGCCCGCACCGGCGCCAGCATCGCCGCCATCGCCGAATGTCCCAGCAGGACACCGTTTTTGGGATTGCAGATCGGCGTCGGCACGGCCAGGCGCGCGATCCGCGTAGGTTCGCGAATCAGGGTGATCGGGACGCCGGGACACAGCAGGTCCAACACCTGCGGTATGAAGTTCGCCGTCGGCGCCCGCGGTATGCGGTTGTAATAGACCAGCGACCTGAAATCGCCGTCCAGAGTCGACAGGGCCCAGAGCCGGCACAGGGACTCTACCATGAAGTGACCGAAGTGCTCATTCTGCAGCATGCCACCGAACACGTGGCTGCCTTCCAATTGCCCGGTCACGCCCTGCGTATCGAACGGCACGGGCTGGTTGTCATACGCCTCCTTGATGTGGAGGGCGGCCGGACACACGTTGCCGTCTGCGTAGTAGGCACCGCCATCGAAATGGCCGCGCCCCGCGCCGGCCAGGTGCAGTTTCGTCAGGGGCAACACATAGGCGTTGGCAATGAACTCGACGGTCAGACTCGCCAGTTCGGGCATCAAGGTCTCCAAAAGTTGAGAGGACGCGCCGGTCATGACGGACCGACGCACCCTTCGCGTCTTCAAGGCACCTCGTTTTTTAGAAGTATCCGGCCGGTATGAAAAGCGCGCTACGCCAGATATTGGCCCAATTGTTGGCGCTGGGCTTCGCTGGCGGCAGTGGAGCCCATGACGAGGGCGGCGATGGCGGCGTCAGCCAGAGGACAGGCCCCTTTTTCGGCCTTGTCGCGCGCGCCCAGGCGAAAGGGTGCAGCATCGGCGCCGATCGTCCCGTAGGCGACGTCGCTGATCACAGCCTCATCATCGATATAGACGCTGTAGTTGGTGCCGTCGGCGATGACCACCAGCCGGACCTGCTTGCCATACCAGGGCGAAACGTCGACCGTTTTGATCCCGGCCTGGCCTAGCTTGACCCGCAGGGTATTCTTGAAAAAATCCATATAGAGGGTGCGAGAGGTGAAATCGCCCTTGGACAGGATGACCCCAGGCGTCGCAACGGCGTCAGCGATAAAGCGGATGTTCAGGCCGACCGTCAGCTGATTGCTGGCGACAAAGGCCGTTTCTTCCAACTGCGGCATGTCGAAATAGGCGTTGTCAAAAACGACGCAGGACGCATCTGTACCCGGCGCCGCTCGAAAGGCGACATCGTCCTGAACGGCATTGCCGCCGCTGCCCTGCTTGCTGAACCAGGCGGAGATGCGGCCGCCGTCATCAAGTTGGAAGGCTGTTTTCTCGCTCTGGAACCAGCATTGGATCGCCGGCAGGCCGTTGTCGATCGCGGCAGGCGTCGGGCGGAGCGCCTTCACGACCTTGCCGCGGGGCTTTCCCGTCTTTTTCTTGCTGCTTTCGATCCTGGCCATCACTCTTGCTCCACCTTGGTTGTGTTTGCCCCCCGGCAAGCCACAGAAACTATAGGGAAAAAAGCGTTGCACCGCAACATCCAAACGTTAGCGAGGAAATTTCAGCCGCGCCGGGAATTTATGCCGACCTCGCGGCTTGCCATGGTGATGGAATTTCTCTAGAGAAACTCTCCCTGTGCAGGTTGGTGACAAAGACGAATGAACAAGACGAAGCGGGTCGGCATTATCGATAATCTTGCGGATATCCGCAGTTTTAAAGAACTTGAAGCCTTTGAACCGGTTACCAAGCGCTACAGTGCGGCTGTCGGCGGCAATACCGGCAACCTTGCCTTCGTCATGGGCACCAAGCTATCGCTGGGAAACAGGTACGCAGTTACCGCTTGGCACGAAAATCCCGACCGTGTCCGCCAGCATTTCGATCACCTGGTCATCTGCTGCGCCAACCAGATCGGCAAGCATGCCGACCTTAAGGGCTGGGGCGATCGCCTGGATCTGTTCGGCCTGCCCGTGACCCTGGTGGGACTGGGTGCCCAGACGACCAACTATGAAACCGAGATCGAGATACCCGAAGGCACACGTCACTTTCTGAGTGTTGTCGGCAAGTTGAATGACTCGTCGCAGTCCAATATCGGCGTGCGCGGCGACTATACGCGCGGCGTCCTGGCCGATATCGGCTTCGACTCCTTCGTCACCGGCTGCCCGTCCCTGTTCATTTCGCCCGACCAGACCCTGGGCGAGAGCATTGCCGCCGCCGAGGTCAGCGACACCGATGCCAAGATCGCGGTGGCTGCCGGCAACCCCTATCACCCGCAGACCCGCGCCCTGGAGGGCAATCTGGTCGATATCGTGACGGCGACGCATGGCGCCTATGTCATCCAGCATCCGGACATCATGATCTCGCTGGCCACCGGCCAGTTCACGGAAGACGACGAGTCGAAGCTGCCGAACGTCCTGGAAGCCTACGGCGGCCGTTTCGGGTCAGTCGAGGAGATGGTGCGCTGGTTCGGCCGCCACGCCTTCGCCTTCTATGACGGCTATAGCTGGATCGACTTCCTGCGCCACTACGATGCCGCCATCGGCCCGCGCTATCACGGCGTCGCCTTCGCCGTCCAGGCCAAGCGGCCGGGCCTGGTCGTCCATATCGACAACCGCACGCGCGAGTTATCGGTCACCACCGGCATCAAGTCGATGGCCGCGACCGACTTCAAAAATGTCAGTGTCGACGAGGCTTTGAGGCTGGTGACGTGGTCGCGCGAGGAAGGCCTGGCCTTTGACGAAAACCGCCGCATGCGCGCCGACGGTCTGGCCAAGTTCCTGATCGACAACAATCTGTCGGCTTCGGATCGCTTGCTCTCGCTGGCCTGATCCTGCTTCAGACCGGGCTCCTGATGTTGCGTACGGTGGTGACATTACCGGAGATTCGATCTCGGATGTTAAAGGCCATTGTAGATCAGACCCGGTCGTCGCCTGAATCTCAATTACCGCTGCTCTGATGTTCAAAACCTGTCGCTGACCCTTAAATTTCTTTCTTCTTCGCGTCTTCGCGTCTTCGCGTGAAATTTTGCGACAGTTCGGACAGCATGTGGCGGTGGACAAAGACCGTCAAGATATCTCACGCGAAGACGCGAAGGCGCGAAGGGAATGCGACCACACCGGCGCAGCTGTTCCGCCAGCAGATCGAGATAAATCTCTTGGTCGCCAGCTTCCAAGAAAATGGCTTCGCGACGATTGCCGCGTTACGTCACGCGGTACGGAACACCCGGAACCGTTATGCGTGCTCGTCTGGCCATGACACCTCCTTCACAAACCCGTTGAGGATAGTGCAGTAGCACTGCAAATTATGTAAATGATATCATGTCACGGTATTTTTCACCGTATTTTTGCGTTACAGCGGCTAATCAATCGCCATCCCAGCGTTCCTGTTGAATTAGATATTGGTAGGGCCAAACCCCTTTTCGCGTGCGTCCACATCTGGGACAATAAGACTTTAAACCTTGCATCGGACTGTAAAGAGTATCGTTCTCGGCAATACCCATTCTACATTTAGGGCACCTGCACCCATATACGAGTATCACAGATAAAGAGGCCCAAAAAATGAGAACAAGCGTCGCAAGCAAATCAGTTGAGTAAACCCAAACAATCGAGCTAGCCGACACCACAAACGAGATAACACCGAACACCATCCATCCCATTTTAATTAAAATTTAACCCCACTTCCTTCAAAAATTTCTTACTCATACTTACCAATGCTTGGAATCTAACTGAGGCAGCTTTCGCGCCAGAGCTCATTGGAACACTGACGTCAGCCGCCACTGTTTGAGTTTTGGCCACATGATATGTTGCACCTTTTGTAGTAGGATTTGGAGCGGACCAACCAACGCCAACGGACGCATACGGTGTCACCGGTGCTGTGTTGGGAGCATTACGGTGCCATGATTTAGTATACTAAATTCAGGCCAGACTGTCTCGCGCGATCGTTTGCGCCTCTGCCTTCAGGCCTGAGTGGTGACGGCTAACGGTCGGCTGTCGCGCCATATAGCTCTGTCAGGCTGGCCATGATGCCACCGTTATAGGCTTCGAGGTCGAACTGCGGCACCGTCACCTGGATATCGCCCGTGATGATCCCCGTCAGGCGCGAAGCCAGGCTGCCCGGATTGGCAACCACGAAATGCTCGCCGCGGTTCGTTCACCTGGATCCTCGAGAACTGATCAAGTCCTCAAATAAAGGGGTCAGAGTC
>NZ_AWGC01000033.1 GCF_000495835.1 Asticcacaulis sp. AC402 | reverse complement strand
CACCCTTAGATGGGGAGGTGGCGAGCAAGCGGAGATCGAAGATCGTAGCGCGTCGAGACGGAGGGGGCCCCTTGCGGAAAGAATGTCAAAGTCAAAATGGGTTGGTATAAGCCCCTCAGGCAGGCTGCCCCGCGTCTAACCTCTCCCCGTGAAGAACGGCTATCGGATTCACACATTTAGTGCGGCTCCGATTTTGGCGTCATTAAATCTTAGCCATCCTTCGAGCATGACGGCTGGACCGGGCTTTCCGTAGTATCCGGTCCACCCTCCCAGCCGGGCGCAAACCCATGCTCCGTAAGCAAGTGATCCTAGGGGATGTGGGTTTTTCTGCTTGTCTGTCTTGCCTTCCAGTTTCTGAGTGAAGGCTTGCAGGAGTGGCAGGTCACAGGCATCGAAGGCATCGGTTAGCGGCCGCAAAGGCTTGTTGTCGGGAGCTCCGTCTCTGGCATGGACCAGTTGCTGAACGTTGACAGCAGCAATGAGGGCGGCTGTGACCAGTTTCGAGCGCGGGACTTCATCTTCGATACGAATGCCTTCAATGTCGAAGCCCTGAGTTTTCAAGGTTCTGAACAGTTGTTCAATGGCCCAGCGACGCCGGTAAAGGTCGACAACTTTCAAAGCCTCCACCACGTCATCAATCTTATGCGTGGTGAGCAGGCGCCAATGGATGGGCGTCACACCCGGGATTGGGTCGCGTTCGCGGACATCGACCACTTTCAGTTT
>NZ_AWGC01000032.1 GCF_000495835.1 Asticcacaulis sp. AC402 | reverse complement strand
CAGAGTGGGTACAGTTGCCTTCTGAGGATGGTTTTTGGGGCTTTTGATCGTGACGGTACCGTAACGCACAGCCAAGGTCAGTGACCGGGCCTTAGCCCCAGGACGCGGGGGTAGGTCCAGGATACTTCGCCCCATTTCCGGCCAGCTATCTATCGTCTGCACTAAAAGCTCGCCGTCTTCCAGAGCCCGGTCTTGTGCCAGTCGAACCAACACATCTACATGGGATGGTCTTTGCGCAAAGGCTTCAAAAATATCACTTTCCCGATCCGCTATCACGGTAATCCTAGCGGCGGAGGCGCAAACTTTGCCGGCGGCATTTGCCCCTTCAAGCCAGCGATAGCTTTCCTTCTCTTCTATGGGACGTTGCCGACGGGTTGCTTTCTGCCCCTTCGTACGGCTCATAACGCTGCCGTAGATAAGGCCGACTATCGCATCGTCATCCGCATCCACGCCTATCATGGCATGCAGATAATGACCGCCACCGCCTTCAGACTGAATCACAGTCGTATCCTGGATGGCTAGGATATGGCGACCCGTAACCCGATCCGACGTCCGACGAGCAGCCTCCGAAACCATCTCTTCCAAGCTTACACGTCGATTGCGAAGAAAACGGCTGATCCGAATCTCACCACTTCGGCAGCCACCAAGCTGACGAACAGATATCCCACGACCGCCGACTTCCAGGAGACGGTCGTACAAAAAGGCCCCCCTTTTTCCAGCCGACCGTCGCCGAACTTACCTAGAAA
>NZ_AWGC01000031.1 GCF_000495835.1 Asticcacaulis sp. AC402 | reverse complement strand
CAGCGCTGGCATCTTCAATCTCCGAATAATGTCCGAAAAAGGGAATCAGACATTCAGCGGCTACGCAAGAGATGTGTGCATCCGATAGGTGAAGAACGGGGAGAGGGGATTCTACAACGCTACCGCGCCACCAGCGAGAATGGTGCCCAGATGGCTGGACTGGCGCCGCCACCGACTGTTTCGTCCTTCATCAAAGCCAATGTCGCCTGACGCAAGGCCTGCGCCTGGGACACGCCCCGGGCGTGACTGCGGACGGTTTCGACGCTCAGGCGGTCGGCGACGTCATCGCGCACCGGCCACATCGACACCAGCAGGCTTTCCGCCCCGGCCTGCATAAAGGCCTTGGCAAGACCGGAATAGCTGCCGCCGGCGTCGCGGCCGGTGCCCGAATTGCATGCCGACAAAATCACCCAGCGCGCCCGCAGCCGCAGACCGGCGACATCGGACGCCGTCAGCAAGCCGTCGTCGCTGGCCGACGGTTGATCCGGTGGGGTCAGCACCAGGGCCGGCTCACGCAGGGATTCGAGATTGCCGCTGACCAGACCATGGGTGGCAAAAGCGATAACGCTGTATTGGGTCAGGTCGGTCTGTTTGATCCGGGTTTCGGTGGCGTTTTGCCCCGTCAGCAGCTCGGACCGGTCCAGAGCCAGGGCCTGACGCATGCGTTCCAGTTCCGCTTGCGCCATCGGCAAGCTGGGGAGACGCCGCAGGGCCTCGGCATCGGCCATGCTGTTGCCGCCGCGGAAGGACTGGCCGTCTTCGCCGGACAGGACCGGCGCGCCGACCCCCAGGAAGCCGCTGGCGTATGTTCTGGTCGTCCTGACGCTGACCAGGCCCGGTTTGACCGAGACGGCAAACGACCGGATGAGCCAGGCGCTGTCGCGCAGAGCGGCGGGATCGCTGTCCGCGCCCTGGGGCGCACGGGTCAGCAGCAGGCCCAGCGGCAGCGACATTAAGGCGCCGCTGCCCAGGACATCCAGTTCCCGGGTCCCCTTGAGAAAGGCCTGGATCCTGGGCGTGAAGATCGCTCCGCCCAGCTGCCAGGCCGGCTGTCGGTTAAAGGTGGCACCACCACCCGTCCCGGCCGGGGGCAGCATGCCTTGATCTATATCCCGGCGGATGGCGTCGATCGCCTGATGGGCGGTGAAGCGGTCGAGCGGAGCGCTGTCCCAGCTTAAACCTGCGCGCGTAACAACAAAGGTCAGGACCCGGTCGTCGCCGAGCAGCGGCATGACCACGGCATGGCCCCTGGCCAGCCCGCCCTGGACCGCCTTGACGTCCAGCGGTTCGGGATTGCTCAGCCGGTCGAAGTCGGGAAATATCGCGTCCAGTTCGGCGGTGAACCTGGCCAGATCCGCCTCGACGGCGACAAGGTCGCGGTCGATCTGCGCGATCTGGTCCGGCCGGGTGCCGGCGCGGCTGCGGGCAAAGGTGCGTTCGCTATCCAGGCGCAGCCGGGTCACCTGGGCATCCTGAAGTCGGCGGGCGAGGTCGGCTGCCCTGGGATCTCCGGCCGCAGCACGCACGGCCAGGGCCTGGGAGGTGGCGGCGATTTCGGAATGGGCGGCGCGCTGGGCGGCGGCGAAGGCCAGGTCCGGCCGGTTGGCTGCCATGGCAATATCGGCATAGCGAATGAAAGCGACCTGATAGGCCGGCAGTAAACCGGCTTGACGGCCTTGGGCTGCGCCCTGGTCCAGGTGGGATACCATGACGGCGGACACCGTTTCGGCTTCGCTGAGGGCCTTGGCTGTCTCGCCTTGCCGCGCCAGAATCAGGGCGTGCAGCATGGCGGCGCGAATGCGGTCAGGCGCGGTCGGTGGCATGTCGCGTTGGTAATAGGTCAGGGCTTGCGCGACCTGGTCACGGGCCGCAGCATAGTCACCTTGCAACAGGTGGGTTTCGGCCAGCCGGGTGCGCAGGCGGGCACGGGTGGTATCGCCATTGGCGCCCACAGTTTCCAGGACCTTTAGGCCGGCATCGAGCTGGGTGGCCGCCTGGGCGCGGTTGCCGCCGGCCAGTGCGACCTCGGCCAGTTCCAGCCGGATCAGGCCGGGCAGGTCGGGATTGACGCCGGTATTCACGCCCTCCAGCGCTGTCAGGGCATTGTCGAGCAGGGCCTGTGCCTCAACCGTACCGCCCTGGCGCGCCAGGACCTGGGCCAGACGGTAGCTCAAGCCGACCGTATCGACATTCTGCTTGCCGCCCAGCTTGCGCGCCAGGTCGATGCCGTCGCGCAGTACGATCTCGGCTTCGCCAAAGCGGCCGAGATCCATCAGGGTGGTGCCCAGGTTATGGATGGCGAACAGCACCGCCGGATGGCCGGCAGGTAGCTTGTCACGCAGGGCGACAGCCTTGCGGCAGGCGTCAAGTGCGCCTTCGAGATCGCCGGCCAGGCGCAGGGCGGCGGCGTAGTTGCTCATCTGGACGGCGTAGACGCGCAGCAGTTCCGGATCCTGCTCCATGACCGGCAGGGCCTGGTTATAGGCGATCAGGGCGTCGCGAAGCTGGCCGCGGCCAAACAGTGAACCGGCGATCTGGGCCTTGATGGTGGCGGCGCGGCCGCTTTGCGGACCGTCGACCCGGATGAACAGGGCCTGGGCCTTGTAGCGCGTTTCCAGCGCGCCGACGGCATCGCCCTTGAGGTCCTGAAAAACGGCGCGGGCCAGCAGGCTGTCGCCCATGTCGCGCGTCTCGCCAAAGCCCTTGTCAGCCAGAACGATGATCAGGGCGTCCATGACAGCGATGGCCTTGTCCGCCTGACCGGCGCGGGCCAGGGTGTAGGCATAGACCTGGGACAGGCCGGAATCGAACTCGCCGTAGCGGTCCATCTCGGCCAGCATGGCTTCCAGTTCAGGCAGGGTCGGGCGGTCGGCGCCGGCCTGGTAGCGCGCGACCAGTTCGGCGATACGCGTGTCGCGGTCGGCCTTGGTCGAAGCGACAGGCGGCGTTTGCTGCGCTGCCAGTGTCGGAGAAGCGCCCAGCAGCAGTGCCGCCAGGCTGATGGTTGCCAGTTGCCGTGTCACGACGCCGCCCACTCCCCTTGATTTTATTTGCAGATTAATACCAACCCTCGATGACCTTGACTCATCGCGGGTTGGCAAGCGCGCCAGCGTACGTTTCTGGGGCGCCCGAGCTTTTGCGAGGAGCCACGCGGCGTTTGAGCTGAAAAAATGCGAATACCAAGCGTCATTCTTTATGAGGCTTGGTATAAGTCGGAAAAGCTGAATAGAAAAGCGCTGTTTTTTTGAATTGCGCCCGCCGGCGGTGGTTACGGGGAAGGGCGAAAATGGCGTTGCGCGCTTCGGTCAATCACAGCAGCCCTTTAAGAAGAAGTCCACGGCGATGCTGACATAGGCGTCAATTTCCTGTTCGGATGCGGCGGGTGAGACCTGCAGGCCGCAGCGCATATGGATGTCCGACCCTTTGAACAGGGCCGAAAACAGGTGGCAGGCCATCATCGGGTCGTCGACATTCAGTTGCCCGCGCGCTTTCAGCCGGCCGAAATAAGCCGACATGGCTGACTTCATGCGGTCGGGACCGGCGGCGAAGAACAGGTCGCGCAGGGTCTGGTCGCCTTCGGCGCGCAGCATGACCTCGATGGTCATGGCCTCGTGGCTGTTCAGCAGGCGCAGCAGGCCACCGCCCATGGCGAACAGGGCTTCGCGCACCGGCATGTCGTCCAGCTTATCGAACAGGTTGTCCGGAATGAACTGGTTGCACTTGTCGCGGACGATGGCCGAGAACAGCTCTTCTTTGCTGGAGAAGCGCTTGTACAGGGTCAGCTTGGACATGCCGACGGCGCGCGCCACCGCTTCCATGGTGGTGCCTTGATAACCCAGGTCGAGGAACATGTCGCCGGCGACCTGCAGGATCTGGGGGACGAGGCCCTCGTTGACCGGACGTCCCCGCTTTGCCGGCTCATGACCGGGACCGGAGCCAGGGTTTTGCACAAGTGTCATAATTTTGGTACTTGACGGTACTTTATTTCCGTGATCATTATGATACTCATTCGTTCACTAAATGGCAATGCCTCATGCGCGACGTCGCTCTTAAAATGCTGTTAGGCGATCGGGCCAAGTACATCGGCCTGATCTTCGGAGTCACTTTTGCTACTCTACTGATGGCGCAGCAGGTGTCCATCTTTACCGGCATCATGTCGCGTACGGCCAATGCGATCACCTCGGTCCGGGAAGCGGAGATCTGGGTGATGGATCCGCGGGTACGTTATGTTGACGAGGTCGAGCCGATGCGGCCGGTGGAACTCAGCAACGTCCGGTCGGTGGCGGGGGTCGAGTGGGCGGTGCCTCATTACAAAGGGCTGGCGACGGTGCGATTGCCCGATGGCATGACCCAGCAGGTGCAGTTGATCGGGGTCGATGACGTCTCCCTCGTCGGGTTGTGCACCGACATGATCGCCGGGCAAAGGGATGTGGTGCGCGATCCGCAGTCAGCGGTTATTGACCGCAACGGCTTTCTGTTTGTCTGGCCGCAGGGCGATTTCGCCACTGCCAAGCCGCTGGAGCTTAATGACAATCGCCTGACGGTGCGCGGGGTGTGCAACACCCAGCCGACCTTCCTGACCTTTCCGATTCTGTATGTCACCTATGACGCCGCCATGGAGATGACGCCGCCTCAGCGCAACAAGCTGCCCTTTATCCTGGTCAAGGGGCGGGCGGGGCAATCGCCGGAGGCGCTGGCGAAACGCATTACGCAACAGACGGGCCTGCAGGCCCTGACGACGTCGCAGTTCCAGTGGCGCAGCATCAACTACTACCTGGAGCGGACGGGGATCCCGATCAATTTCGGCATCACCATCGCGCTCGGCGCCATTATCGGCGCGGCCATTACCGCCCAGACGTTTTACATTTTTGTCGTTGAGAACCTGAAGCAGTTCGCCGCGATGAAGGCGGTGGGCGTCACCAATGGCCAACTTCTGCAGATTGTTCTGACTCAGGCCGGTCTCGTCGGCGTCATCGGCTATGGCCTGGGGATCGGGTTTACAGCTTTGTTCTTCTTCGTCACGAAGGATGCGCCGGCGCTGCAGGGGTTCCGGCTGTACGGCGAGATCATGGCCGGTACCGCCATCGCCATTGCCGTCATCATTCTGGCCTCCATCCTGTTCAGCCTGGGCAAGGTGTTCCGGCTGGATCCTGCCGTCGTCTTCCGGGGCTAAGCCATGCACGCTGTCAGTTTCCGCAATATCGCCAAGGACTTTCCGATTGGTGACGACCGTGTCCGCGTTCTGCACGACTGTTCTGCCGACATCGCGCTGGGGCAGATGACCATGCTGGTCGGGCCGTCGGGCTGTGGCAAGACCACGCTGATCTCCATCCTGTCGGGCATATTGACCGCCAGCGAGGGCGAGGTCACTGTTCTGGGTCAGTCGCTGACGCGGATGCGCGACCACCACAAGGTGCTGTTGCGGCGTGAGCGCATCGGCTTCATCTTCCAGCAGTATAACCTGCTGCCGGCCCTGACAGCGGCCGAGAATGCCGCAATGCCCTTGATGGCGGCGGGCATGAAGCTGCCCGAGGCGGCGGAGCGGGCGCGCGCCATCCTCGATGGTATCGGCATGCAGGGCCAGGGTGACAAGCTGCCGCGTCAGTTGTCCGGTGGCCAGCAGCAGCGGGTCGCGATCGCCCGCGCTCTGGTCCACAATCCCGGCCTGATCGTATGCGATGAGCCGACCGCCGCTCTGGACGCCGCCACGGGTAAGGCGGTGATGGCGATCCTGCGCGACATTGCCAATGATCCGGGCCGTGCCGTTCTGGTCGTGACCCACGACAACCGCATCTACAATTTCGCCGACCGCATCCTGGAAATGAGCGACGGCCGCCTTATCGGCGACTTCGCGCCAGACGCCTTTCAACATTAAACGTTTTTTGGGAGTAACCCAATGGCTACACGGAAATTCAGCCTTCGTCCGACCAGCCTGATCCTGCCCGTACTGGCGGCGGCCGGGTTGGGCTTTGCCCTTTACAGCGTGCTGTGGCGGCCGGCCGAGGCCGTGACCACCCCGGCTTCGGCGCCACCGGCGACGCCCGTGCAGGGCGCCATCGCCGGCATCGGCGTCGTCGAACCGCGCAGCGAGTTTCTTAACCTGGGCGTCGAATTGCCGGGTGTGGTGCGCCAGGTCTTCGTTCAGGTCGGCGACACTGTGACCCAGGGCCAGGCCCTGTTTGCGCTGGACCAGCGCGAGGTTGATGCCGAGATTGCGACCCTTGGGGCCGCTATCGCTTCGGCCGATATTTCGGCCGCCGATGCAAAAGCGGCGTATGACCTGATCCGCAGTGTTGACGATCCGCGCGCCGTGTCGAAGGATGAAGTCGATCGCCGCCGGTTTGCTGCCGACCTGGCCGGAGCAAAGGCGGCTGAACTGCGGGCGCAACTGGCGGCGGCGCAGACGCGCAAGCGCCGGCTGACGGTGACGGCCCCGATCGATGGCCGTATTCTGGCTTTGAATGCGCGGCCGGGCGAATATGCCCAGGCCGGTGCCCTGGCGGAGCCCTTGCTGCGGATGGGCGATACCGGCCGGTTGCATGTCCGCGTCGAGGTCGACGAGGAAAATGCCGGCAAACTGACGGCCACCGCGAAGGCGCAAGGGTCGTTCAGAGGGGCGTCGACGGATCGGGTGACGCTGAGCTTTGTGCGCTTTGAACCCTATGTCCAGCCCAAGCAGAACCTGGCCGTGGCCGGCCAGCGGGTGGATACGCGCGTGGTCCAGGTGCTTTATGCCCTGCCTGAAGGCAGCGACGCCGCCTTTGTCGGGCGCCAGATGGACGTCTTTATCGAGGGCGGCAAATGAAGCGCGCTGTCCTCCTGACCGCCGCGGTGCTGATGGGGTCACTACCTTTGGCCGCGCCCTTCGCCACGGCGGCACCCGTTACGTCCGCGGCGGTCACCCCTTTGCCTGTCGCCGGGTTTTCATCCCTGTGGGCACATCTGGGTGACGCTTATGCCGAAGAGCTGGCGGCGCGGGTGTTGCGCGACAATCCCGATGTTTTGCGCATGGCCGCGCGGCTGGACGAGGCGAGGGCCGTGACCGCCGGCGCCGGTGGGCGGTTGAAACCGCGGGTCGATGCGGCGGTGTCGGCTTCGCGTGGCAATGACCAGTTTGGCGTGACCGGCAGCGAAAGTCTGGTGCGCGGCGGCTTCGAGGCGCGCTGGGAACTGGACCTGTCGGGTCGTTTGCGCGCGAGTGTGGCGGCGGCCCGGGCCGGCGAGGCGCGCGATGAGGCGCTCTACGAAGACGCAGCCCATGCCGTGCTGGCGCGGATGACCGAGGGGCTGGTAATGGCGCGGATGCTGGCGGCGCAGTCGCGGGCTTTGGAAGCCAGTCTGAAGGCTCAGGACGAGACGATTGCCCTGTTGCGGTCGCGCCAGTCGGCCGGGTTGAACGAAGCGACCCGGCTGGAACTGGCGCTGTCGACGCGGGCGCGGACGCAGGCGCGGTGGAGCGAGATCGCCGCCCGCTACAGCGATGCGGTTATCGGGCTGGAACGCATCACCGGCGTGCCGGTGGCCGACCTGGAGACGCGGTTGAACAGCGATGACCTCAGCGTGCCACAGGAGGGCTGGGTGACGGCGGTGCCGCTGGAGCGGATACGTGGCAATCCGGCGGTGCGCGCGGCCTTCGCGCAGGCCCAGGCGGCCGATGCCCTGGCAACAGAGGCGCGGGCGGCGCGGTGGCCAACCCTGTCGCTGACGGCGTTTTTGGGTGTGCAGGACGGTTCCGACGGTTTGCGGCTGGCCGGCAATCCGATCGGGTCACTGGCGTCGGCTTTGGCGGCACCTCTGTTTAACGGGGGGCAGTTGAAGGCGCAGGAAGCGGCGGCGGCGGCGCGTCGCGACCAGGCACGGGCGGCCTATGAGTCGTCAGTGCGCGATGCCCTCGCCGATGCATCCCTGGCGGTGAATGGTTTCGAGCGGGCGCAAACCTTGCGCGATGGCTACCTGGCGGCGCAGGCGCATGATGCGGAGTTGGAACGCCTCGCCGGCCGGCGGGCGGATTCAGGCCTGGTCAGTGTCATCGAGGTCTCGGAAGCCCAGGACCGTTTGGCCCAGGCCCAGCTTCAGGTGGCCGAGGCCACCGGCGCCGGCCATCTTGCCTATATCGCTCTGATGCGCAGTCTGGGTCCAGGAGGTTAGCCATGAGCGATCGGGTTTTGGTGACGGGGATCAGCGGCTTTATCGCCAAGCAGGTGGCGTATGACCTGCTGATGCGTGGATACGCGGTACGCGGTACGGTGCGGTCGCTGGATAAGGCGGATGCCGTGCGGACGGCGCTTGAGGCGGCAGGGGCACCGGTTGCGGGGCTCGAGTTCGTCAAGGCGGACCTGACGGCGGATGACGGCTGGCAGGCGGCGGCCGACGGTTGCCGCTTTATCCAGCATGTCGCGGCGCCCTTTCCCCTGGTCCAGCCCAAGGGCCGGGAGGACCTGGTACCCGCGGCGCGCGACGGGGTTCTGCGCGTGCTGAAGGCGGCGGATGGGGCCGAGCGGGTGGTGCTGACCTCGTCGATTGTGGCCATGCTGTATCCGAACGACTGGCGTGGCAAGCGGCTGATCACGGCGGCCGACTGGACCGACCCGGAATGGCGCCAGGCGACGCCCTATGCGGTGGCCAAGACGCGGGCCGAACGGGCGGCGTGGGACTATATGGCCAGTATCGGGCGCAAGAACCGGCTGGTGACGGTCAATCCGGGGCTGGTGCTTGGGCCGCCGCTGGATAGCGATATCGGAACCTCGCTGGAGGTGGTTGCGCTCTTGCTGCGCGGGGCCTATCCGGCGGTGCCGCCGGTGGCGTTCGCCCTGGTCGATGTGCGCGATGTTGCGGCGATCCATGTCGCCGCCATGACAGCAGAGGTCGGTGGCCTGAGGCTGATCGCCGCCGACGAAACCCTGACGATGCGTCAGATGGCGCAGTATCTGCGTCAGGCCTTTCCGGCGCGGGCGAGCCGGATACCGGTGACGCAGATGCCGGGGGCGATGCTGCGTTTCCTCAGCCTGTTCGACCCGGCCTTGCGTACGATTGTCGGTGACCTGAACAAGCATCCGATTGCGGATACGCAAATGACGCGCAAGCTGACGGGTGTGACCTTCCGGCGAGGGCGGGATTCGATGATCGAGGCGGCACAGGCGATGGTCAGGATGGGGTTGGTTTAAGGGGAATTGCTATCGAATGGCGTATCGGTTTGCCTGCCTCCGACCTCACGCCCGAAGCGCGCCTTAATCGGGAGGTCCAAGCTTGTTCCGCCGCTACGGTGCTCCGTCCTCCATTGTGCCCCTGGAGCGACTTAAAACATTACTCCCATCCTTGCTTCTCAATAATCTCCGAACGCCACTTGCCACCGGCCCCCATCTCGAATCCAAGTTCATAAATCTGTGTCATAGAAGAGAGCGAGAACTCTGTAATTGGCGCACTTTGACCCGCCGGTATTGAGATTAGCCGGAATTCGGCACCATATCGATTTGCCACGAGCGCGTTCATTTGCAATGTACTCCTCATCGACGCTTTGCCACTCAAAATGAGGCTGCGTTGCAATATGTTGAAAGTCGATAAACCTGTGGCGCGAGGCACGGGTGCCGTGGATATATTTGCTATCATGAATATTCTAACTGGGCCTGTTACCCCCAAATGTTCTCCGGCAATATCCGCGAGGGCTTCAGGTACAGCATAGATAGGACTTGAAATACCGCCGTCTACATGGGTTTCCATGCCTTCCCCTGCGTCAATTAGTACGGGTGGAAACATCCCGGGAATACTGGCAGAGGCCAGGAGAACATCTCGGAACATTCTACGAGCAGGTTCGCCGCCCGTCCTTGCAATTGCTCCCATGTCCCATGCTACCGATCGCTCCTGCTCGAGGTCCGTGGTTACGACGATCAAGGTTCTGCCACTTAGGCTTTCCCTCGCGACCGCATCCACAAGCTCCTGCGTTACATAGGAGTCGACAAGATTTAAAAGCGGACGACCGCTAAACATCGAACTCGAAAATAGTCCCACCAGCAACCTGCGTCGCATAAGGTAACTGGTTCGCTCATCCAGATAGGCGGCCCGCAATTCATCGTCCCAGTCTGAACCAAGATATGCGAACGGGGCAATCAAAGCCCCCGTAGAAACGCCAGTGACATGGTCAAATACGGGCCGATCGCCCCGACTTGTCCACCCTCCGAGAACACCAGCGCCAAAGGCACCGTTTTGGCCTCCGCCAGACAACGCCAGGACATCAAATGTACCGTCTTCAGGGGTTCGCCAGCCCTGAACCGTAAGGTGTTCAGCGAGTCGAAGATCATCAGAATAGAAGCGAACAGTGGAGCCATCTATCCGCGCAGGCATAGTTGCGGTACAAGCGCTCGTCAGGAGCACAAGTGTCGCCAGTAAGCACAAACGTAAAAAGAAACAAACGTCGTTCGTCAAGGCTTTTTTATCCCAAGATTGTAAATGTTTCGCTACAATTTAAAGCTGCTTCTTGCTATTGAAAGCAGACGCGTTTTGGATGAAAAAGAGGCCGAATGTTCCCGCTACATGGCCCATCCTGGGATAGCCAAAAAAGGCGCCGGGGCATCCCGCACAATGGGTGGCTGCCCGCGACAAGCGCCCCAGCCCGCCATCCTTTGCCATCAGCTAATTTATCGAATCGCTGGAACGAGTTCGAGATCGAAGAGCCATTCGGCCTGTACTTGCTCATGTGCCGTTCCTTTGAAACCATCGTGCCGTTTCGGCAATCCCTTGATTTATTGGTATCGGATCTGACCAAAACCTTGCTTTGAACTTTTCCCAGTTCACTCTGTAGGGTCGATCAAACAAAAAACGCATTTCGTCGACCTCTCGTAGAGGTGGGGAGAAGATACCGGCAAATTGCGTAAGAAAAGGGGGAAGCACAGTTATTCGGTATGTCGCGTCGAGTTCGTCAGCGGCTATCTGCAGCAACTCGCGTAGGGTCCGAGTTTTGTCACAAGGAACGTGCCAAGCTTGTCCAAACGCGTCGTCCGGAGCGTCAACCAAGGTGACGACCGCCCTTGCAAAGTCGCGCACGTGGGCGACATCGTGCGCAAAGATTGGCCTTTCCAGCAGTACAGCTCTTCGACCTTTTGCCAGCGCCCCTATTGTTCGCGTACCCAAAATGGATTGCTCAACGCCTGGACCGTAAAAGTCGGGGGCCCGGACAGAAACAACTCGGGCACGCTGCGTCTCGTGGGCCAATTGCCAAAGCCGCGTGGCTTCAGCACGGGCGCGTGGCTTTCTGCCTGTTTTTGTAAGTGGCAGGGTTTCGGTAAGCTCAGCGTCCTGCGGACCGTACATGTAGAGATTATCTGCCAGGACTAATCGAAGTTCGTATTTGGAACACGCCGCCAGCATTGATCGCATGGCGCATGGCCACGCCGTCTCCCAAACCGAAGATAAGTAAGGAAAACCCAGCGCACAAATGATTTGACCCGTACCGTGGAGCGCTCCGATCGCCTCATCGTGATTAAGGATGTTGCACGTTCGAAAAGCTACACCAGGCGGCAGGTCATGGGGGCGTGACCTCTGCAAGACCAGGACCTCACGGCCAAGCGATACAAGGTTTGAAACAATTGCCTTGCCAAGAGGGCCATATCCAATAACAGCGAGGGGATTGCTCAAGAGTGTCGTTCTCCTTGTGTGTCAACGGCCATGAGAAAATCAAGAAGAGCCACGTTGAACTCATTCGGCCGCTCAATCATGACGGCATGTCCGGTTTTTTCGAAGGCGATGAACCGAGCATTCTTGATCGCTGCATGAACGACTCTGGCACGTTCAGGCGAAATAGGACGATCCTCCTCGCCTGAGACAATCAAGGCCGGAGCCGTGATGTTTTGAAGCTCCGAGGTGATCGCATTTCTATGGGCGGATGCGGCCGCAGCACGATGGAGAGCCCTGGGCAGTCGCTCAACAACCTTCCGCCAGCGTTGCCGTTGTGGCTTGCGGTCAGCGGCTGTAAGGAAGGTGTCTCCAAAGAGGATCATCATCAACCGGTTGGCAACCAACCGGGGACCAAATATTCGCACAAAGTTGATCAGCTTGCGGTATTTCGGCAAGTTCTCTGCTTCTTCAGCGTCGGCGCTGGGGCCTATCAGACAAATAGACCGTACAAGCTCAGGGCGACGCGCGGCAACGCGCATGGCGATGAACGTTCCCATAGAAAAGGCGACGACATGGACAGGGCTTGATGAGAAATTTTCGATAATGAACACTGCGTCCTCAGCGAGTGAGTCCAGGTCTAGTTTATCTTTCGTTTTTTGGGATTGACCCTGGCCGCGCAAGTCAAAAGCAATGATCTTGTAGTGGCTTCTCAGCGCACCAATCTGGGCGTCGAACGACTCGCTTGCCAGCATAAGGCCATGAATGAAGACAACGGTCTCAGAGCCTACGCCCTTCTCTTCATAGTAAATGCTTGCGCCGCGGACCTGCAAATAGGGCATATCGAGTTCCTCCGTAACGGATGCGACGCAAAACAGTGGTCCAACAACTGGACGGCAGGTGTGGCACATTGCCATGCCCCGTCGCATCAGATTGAATTGCTGGCAGAATGGTCGCTGAGTGATGCAGTGCGCGACTTTATCGCCGCCGATCAATTTTCGATTGTAGCGCAGGCCTTAAGTGGGTTGCCGCGATCACGCTCAAAGTCTTTGCGCCATTTGGAGTCTACATTCGGCGCAATAAAGATCGTCATCCGAGAGCCGCTTACAGTATCTTCGAAATCTATCTCTTCGAATGTGAAGCCGAAGCCGCGAAGTCGATAGGTGGTTCGGCCTGATGCTTCGTCCCGTGTAAACTTCGACATCGGAAGAAGATCCGCCTTTTCCTCAAAGCAAGCTGCAACAACCTTAGCGGCCAGTGGGCTTTCCAGAGACGTCTGGGTCGCGACTTTGCGGAAAAACTCCGGATTGCGGACACCGGCACGATCCGGGGTCGCGCATCCCGTCAAAGCTATGGCGAGGATTAACGAGGGTAGAATGACGTGCTTCATTCGATTGTTCCTTGAATTCAATATGGAAGGTTATTGAGCGATAGGCTGGCGCGGCAAAAGTCCAATACCTGTCGCAAGAAGCCAGATGGTCAGGCCAAGGAAACCAACAATCGTCGCCATAGCGAAGGCTTCGCCGGATTGCCCAATGGCGATCGCGACACCCTCATTCGTCCCGACCGCGATGGCTGCGGCCGTAACAAATCCGATAGAGGCCGTGATCCGGCGACCTTCGTTCCATTGCAAACCGCACAGAAGAACGACAAACAAGGCCGTCAGAAGTTGCCCCATGTGTTCACCAATGGCGACACCGCCATATTGGTTGATAAGACTAAAGGTTTGTTCGGCAGCGAGCTTTGACGTGTCATTAGTCTGAGGATCGCGGTGCGCTTGAGCAAGGCCCGGAACGACGAATACCCATCGCCATAGTCCCATGGCCTGAGCCAGGCCGGCCAGTGCACCTGCGACAGCTGCCCCAACCGCGAGGGCTGGCTTTTCTCTGACCCGTTTCTGAGTTAGTGCCAGCGCCACGGCCAACGGCACAAAGAGGAGGGCCGCGAAAGCAAATGCGTGCCACGTAAGTACAAGTCCCGCCCCCCCCGCCGCGAATTTCTCCAAAGCCTCGCTCGCAGGCCGCCTCAGGATATCAGGGTAGTCGTATGTTACCGCTAAAATGGCGTAAGGTATATTGAATCCGATCGCGAACACGATCGCCGCTAGTCCAGCCAAGGGGCGCGTCTTTTCCATTTTGTCGTTCCGTCTGCCAATTTCATCGTGCGAATAGCCGTTGTCACCGATGGGTGATGTGTGGTATATCACCTATCGGTGACTTTGTATGCAAAGCGTCAAGCAAAGATATTCAACCAGGGGCGCGCATAAATGCTGAGCTTTTTGAATGCGCGACGCAGCACAGGTCAACGCATCAACACGGAGTCCTTACCAAGACTGCCAAGGGCCTTGCGCGGCCAAAAACGCGAAAATGTGCCAAACATGCTTACTTTTATCAAAACCCGTTTGGTGGCTGTGAAGTGTCCGGCAGTGGAGGCCCGGTTTCGATGAAAGCAAGGTCCCTTGCCCGTGGCACAGTGCAACTGACGAGTTATCGTGCTGCGGAATTTCTATCCGGCTCCGGCACCCAGATTGGCGCTGCCTACACGTTGAACGGGGTAGGTGCCGCACTTATCGACGAGACGCCCAATGAAATTCTTGCGCCTGCGGTCGACGAAACGATTCTGATTGTATCGCTAAGCGCGAGACCAGAGCAGCATGCTGATCTCCTGGGAAAGAAATTCCAGAGGCCCTTCCCAGTGAACTCAATGATCGTCATTCCAGCGGGACTGGCAACGTGGTGGTCGGCGCCAAAGGTATCCATGAGGCAACTTCATATCCATATCCAACCTGCGTTTTTAGAAAAAATTCAGGAAGCCCGACTCGCAGATCTTGATCGTCCCCGCTTCGGGCACGAAGACCCGGCATTGACGGAGATCAGTCGAGCTATAGAGGTAGCGCTGTCTGCATATCAGGGCACAGGACTCGAACTGTATATTGAACACCTACTTCTGGCCTATGCGCTGCGTACTTTTTCAGGATCTCCCACAGCTTCGCGCCGCACCAGCGGTGGCCTCGCACCTTGGGCACAAAACGCATGTATCGAGTACATGCACGAAAACCTGTCGCGTCAGGTGCTCCTGAGCGACCTGGCTGCGATTGCTGGCTTATCGCCTCACCACTTTGGAAGAATGTTCAAACAAAATACCGGTACATCGCCACATGCGTTCATGATAGGGGCGAGGATGGACAAGGCGCGCCAACTCCTAAGTGATACGACGATCCCAATTTTGGACCTTGCAGATGCTGTCGGCTACTCAGCGCCTTCTACGTTCGCGCGATTGTTCAAACTTCACGTTGGCATGAGCCCTTTGGAATACCGTCGGATCCATCGCCCCAGGACATTCGGCAAGAGCACGAGCGAGAAAGAATGATCAAAAAAACTCAGAGCTATGCCAGAGACAGAGAGGAAACATCGCGCAGAATACTGCGCGCCGCTATGGACGTGCTTTCCGACGGCGGGCATAAGGATTTCGGTATCAACATCATTGCTCGGCGGGCACAATGCGATAAGCAATTGATTTATCGCTATTTTGGAGGACTTGAAGGCGTTGCCGACGCCATAGGTGCGGAGCTTGCAAGCCAGTTGATGGAAAGGCTGAAGCCTCCAACACAGGATACGCGCCCCGAGACATATGGAGCACTTATGAAAACCCTGATCGTTCAACTTGTCGATTTATTACGCAACGATCCGGTGACTCAGAAGATAATTGCCTGGGAGATCTCGTCAGCTTCGCCAATTCTCGATCGCATGAACAAAGAACGAAGTAAACACCTCGCTATATGGATGCACACCATGCGCGGAAGTCTAACGCCAGCCAAAGGCTTGGATGCGCCTGCCATCAATGCGGTCCTTATTGCCAGTGCACAGCATATGGTTCTGTCCGGCACATCGCGGGGAAATTTTGCAGGCATGCCGCTTTTTGACGAAGACGACTGGAAGCGACTGAACGACACATTCCTGAAGATTATAGACTCCGTTTACGGAGAGTAACCATCAATTCCCCGACGAACTGCAGTACTTGTGTTCAGGTGGCATGCCATAATTGACACATTCTTCCGCCTGGGCTGAGACTTGATGCGCCGGCGTGTTCAGAATATAGTCCACAACGCTCCACCGCGGCGACAGTTCGGTATGCAGGAAGAACTGGTACAGCAGGTTCAGCGCCAGCAACACGGCGATGACAACAGGCGGAAAGCCGATCAGCACCAGAGGGGCAAACACCAGCCATTCGCCCGAAAGGCCGCTGGTCCAGCCCAGGCGCAGGGCCGTGGCCAGGGTGAAGCGACCGCTGGAATGATGAACGCTGTGGGTGGTCCACATCCAGCGCACGGTGTGGGCGAAGCGGTGCATCCAGTAGTAACAGAATTCGACGCCGACGAAGCCGAACAGCCAAGTCCATACCGAGTCTATCGGTAGCTGCCACGGTGCAAAGACCGCGACCGCGCTCAGTCCGGCGGTGATGATAAGCCGATTTAAGGGGCGGACCGCGATATTGCCCAGAGCGACGCCTAACGAGGCGGCGGTTTCGCCGGCGTCGTAACGCCGGCGAAAGACCAGGATGAGCAGCAGGGCTTCGATGGCGATCAGGGCCAGCATGGCGGCCAGGACCGGCCCCTGGACCAGTGCGTACACGCTTGCGGGACGCAAGATTTCCATTCTAATTGCCCGCCTTCATCTGCTTGAGTTCGAAGCTATCGACGACATCATTGTCGTCAGCATCGGCCTGGTCGAAACCCAGGGTCGGGCCGTTGGCGAATTCGGTGCGGTCGACGCGGCCGTCACGGCTGGTGTCGAACCCGACGATCATCCGGCGCAGCTTGTCACCCCGTGCTCCGCGCCGGGCGAAACCCGGCAGGTCGCTGTCTGAAAGGAAACCGTCCTGATTGCGGTCCATCTCGTCGAACTGGGTGGCGCGGTAGGTACGGAACTCGGCACGGGTGATCATCCCGTCCTGGTTTGAGTCGGCCTGGGCCATGCGTCCGGCCGGTCGACCGACATCGGCAGCGGCAGGGCCCGCTGTGGCGATGACAAGAGCGGCGCAAAGGAAAAGTGGGGCGTTCATGATGGTCTCCAAAACAGCAAAAAAGCGAAAAAGCAGTCCCGCAGCGAAGGTGGTGGTCGCCGCGGGACAGTAGGTGTGGCGTCAGCGTGACGGACAGGTGATGGTCGCGCCGGAAGCGTCGCGGCACGTCGCCTGGCGGGTAGCGCCGGTGGTGGAATCGTAGGTGGTGGAACCGGAGTAGCTGTTGCCGGTCCGGGCGTCGGTGGCATTGGTCGTACGCGAGCCCGTGACGGTACCGTCGGCGTTGCGGGTAGAACTGCCTTGCGAGTTCAGGGTGCCGCGGGCGCCGGTGGCGCCGAAGCTGCCCTTGTGATCGACCGAACCATCGGTATTGTAGGTGGTGGTGGATCGGCGAGCGGCCCGGCCGCCATCGGCTGTGCGCACCGCCCCGCCGGATGCGGTGGTGGTCGAACCGTCGGCATTGGCATGGGCGCCGCGGCCGCGGACATAAGTATTGCCGTTATGGCTGCCGGCGGCGACGGCGCCGTTGGCGCCACGGGCGCGAACCCGGCCCTCGGCGGCGTCCGCGGCGGTGGCAATGCTGCCCAGCGTCAGGGCGAAGAGACCGGCAGCGAGCACGGATGTGGTGAGAGTTTTCATAGCATGGTCCTTGGGATTTTTGGGAAGATGGGGGGAAGGGGATGCGAACTGAGCGCCATCCTGCAGCGGTGCCTGTTACGCCGTGATGTCGCGTTGCGGCCCGTGAGTGACGGCCGGTTACGCGAGGCGCCCGCTGTAACCGCTTGTAACAACTTGCTTGCGGTAGCGGCCCTGGCAGGCGCTATAGTGGGAGGAATGAGGAGATCATGACCCAGAATAAAGGCCGTCTGTTGGTGCTCGATGACGATCCGGAGATGCGCGCCCTGTTGCAACGCTATCTGACCGAAAACCAGTATCAGGTACGCGCCGTGCCCGACGCCCAGGCGCTTTACCGGCTGCTGGCGCGCGAAGCCTTCGACCTGCTGGTGCTGGATCTGATGATGCCGGGCGAGGATGGCCTTTCAGTATGCCGGCGGCTGCGCAATGAAGGCCAGACCCTGCCGATCATCATGCTGACGGCACGCGGCGATCCGGTGGACCGCGTCCTCGGTCTGGAAATGGGGGCCGACGACTACCTCGCCAAACCCTTTCTGCCAAGGGAACTTCTGGCCCGGATCGAGGCCGTGCGCCGCCGCCAGAGTCTCGGCCCCCACCTTGGGAGTTCCGGACAGGCGGTGGTCGTCTTCGGGCCCTATGAACTTGACATGGCGCGGATGTGCCTGACCCGGGACAAGGCGCCGGTGGAGCTGTCAACGCGTGAATTCATGCTGCTGAAGACCTTGGTCAGTCACGCCGGCCGGCCACTGTCGCGTGCCCAGATCATTGATCTGGCTCTGGGACGCGACGCCGAAATTACCGACCGGGCTGTTGACGTCCAGGTGGTTCGCCTGCGCCGAATCCTCGAGGCCGATCCGGCCAAGCCGCGTTGGATTCGCACAGTCTGGGGCCACGGCTATGTTTTTGCCATGCCGGAGGCCAACTGATGCGCCGGCGGTCGTTGCGTTTCCAGACCCTGGCCGGCACGATTCTCATCGTCGCCCTGGGCCAGGTCCTGGCCATCGTGGCCATGACCCTCCTGGTGGTGCGGCCGCAGATTGAGCGGACGGCGGATATGGTTGCCCAGAATGTGTCGGTCATGATCGAGACCTATGACGGCCTGCCGCCGGACGCCCGGCCGGTGATCTTGGCGCGGTTAAAGGCCTCGCCCTATCTGGCCGTCTGGCAGGGGGCCGCGCCGCCCGACCGGTCCGGCCCACCACCGCGCTATATGGAACGCGCCTTCATGCGTGCCCTGGCTGATCGTCTCAGCACCCAGGCGCATCTCGACTGGCGCACAGATTCTCGCCGCAAACTGTGGGTGCAGGTTTATCTGGCGGGACAGCCCTATTGGATAGGCTTGAAACCCAAGTCAGTGTTTGCGCCCACCGGGCTGATCGCGACCCTGATGCTGATTGCGGTAGGCCTGGCGTCTCTGCCAGCCTATTGGCTGAGCCGGCAATTGTTGCAGCCGCTGACAGATCTGCGCAGCGCCGCCGACCGGCTCAATCTCAGCGCCCATCCTGAACCCCTGCGCGAGGACGGTCTTGACGAGATCGCCGGCCTCAGTCGCAGTTTCAACGCCATGACCGGCCGCCTGCGCGAGATCGAAGCCAACCGCGCGCTGGTGCTGGCCGGTATTTCGCACGACCTGCGTACGCCTCTGACCAAGCTGCGCCTGGGACTGGAGATGGCGGGCATAGCCGATCCGGCCTTGCGCGAAAGCACCCTGCGCCAGGTGGAAACCATCGAGCGCATTTTGTCGCGATTCCTGCAGTTCGCCCGCGGGTTCGATGCCGAACCCGCGGAAGCGGTGCGACTGGCGGACCTGTTTGCCGCCTTGCGGGCCGATTACGCCGATACCGGCCTCCAGGTGGTTCCGCCGCCACCAGGGATGACCGTAATGGCGCGGCCGATCGCTCTGCACCGTGCCCTGGGCAATCTGATTGAAAACGCCCTGACCTATGGCCGCCCGCCGGTGCGCTTGTCCTGGCGATGGGAAGGAGAAGGCCAAGACGCGTCAGGGCTGTTGCTGAGCGTCCTCGATCAGGGAGAGGGCTTTGGGGAAGGCGAGGCTGAGCTCTATGTGAAGCCTTTCGTCTGCGGCGATGCGGCCCGCCAGCCGCAAGGCGGAGCGGCGCCTGGCACCGGGCTGGGCCTGGCCATGGTCGATCAGATCGTGCGTCTGCATGGCGCCCGGCTGGTGTTTTGCCGACGCGATGGCGGATTTGAAGCGGCGATCGTCCTGCCGCAGATCTACGGTTCTTGAAAACCCCTTCAAAGTGTGTCAGTTCCCCAGTGAGAGTGCCATCGAGTTTATGGCGGGGATGATTTGAAATCCGCAAAACCAACGATTAACGTTGCGGCAGGGGCCGGAGTAGACCGGGGCATCGTGTCGGGCGTTCTGAAGGGCGGGATGAACACTCGAGCCGGATGAGTTTTGATGGACTCAAAATCCCGCTCCACGTTTTTGTTTTGTCGCGCAAGTTTTCCGAAAACGGGAGCGCCCGTGCGGTGGCGTGCACTTTAGCGGATTGCGCTCTCGTGACACGTCGCGTTATGCAATATTGGCCGCCGTCGAGTTGCTGCTTGCCGGCGTGCCCGCTCCGGCGGCGGAAAGGCGACCACAATGAACTATGACATTATTGGTGATATCCACGGGCATGCGGTCCCACTTACGGCGCTGCTGACCAAGCTTGGCTATCGCCAAAGCGCCGGCGCCTGGCGGCATCCCGACCGGATCGCTATCTTTGTCGGGGATTTCGTCGACCGCGGTCCCGGCCAACTGGAAGGTCTTCGCACGGTCCGGGCGATGATCGACGCAGGTTCTGCCCAGGCCGTCATGGGCAATCATGAATTCAACGCCATTGCCTGGTCGCTGCCCGATCCGGACGAGGACGGTGGCTATCTGCGGCCAAGGAACGCAAAGAACCGGAATCAGCACCGCGCCTTTCTGGAGCAGATCGGTGAGGACTCGGCTGAGCATCGCGCATGGACGAACTGGTTCCTCGACCTGCCGCTGTGGATCGAAACGCCGGCCTTTCGCGTTGTCCATGCCTGCTGGCATGCGCCCAGTGCGGCGGAACTCCTGCCGCAGCTCAAACCCGGCCTGAAACTGGATCATGATCTCGTGCTGCAGGCCAGCCGGCGGGGTTCCAAGCCGTATGCGGCGATTGAAACTCTGTTGAAGGGCAGGGAGGTCAGGCTGCCGCCCGACGTCAGCTTTCGTGACAAGGACGGCAACGAACGCCATGAGGTCCGTATCAAGTGGTGGGCCGGCGAAGCGCGCACCTATCGTGACGCCGCCATGGGGACCGGCGATGCTGTCATTCCCGATATTGCTATTACCGGCCTGGACAGTGTGAACGCGCCGGACCGGCTTACCTTTATTGGCCATTACTGGCTGAATGCCGACCACGGGATCGGGCCGCTTTCGCCCAAGGTGGCATGCGTCGATTACAGCGTCGCGCGCGGCGGGCCATTGGTGGCCTATCGCTTCGACGGTGAAGCGGAAGTCGAGCCTGCCAAGTTTGTCGCTGCCTATGGCGATGGGTGAGGGGTGTTTCCGGCGCGCGAAAGACGAAAAAAGCAAAAGGCCCTAACCGCCCACAGCCATCGTGTTCTGACCCGCAGTCGCTTTGCGGTCGGCGCGGCGTTCTTCATCGGGGTAGTTGTCGGCCGAGCGACGGCGACGGTCGGGGCCCTTGTAATTCGGCGCCAGCACGAAACCGCGCGGATAGTCGGCGACCGCCACCAACTTGCGGAACAGGTCTTTGGGTATGACCGGCTTGACGCAGACTTCGTTGATGCCGGCGTCGCGGGCGGCCTCGATTCGCCTCTTTTCGGTCGAGCCCGAGATGATGATGATCGGCGAAAAGCGGTTGGGATGATGCTCCTTCGCCCGCACCCGTCGCGTCAGGGCCAGGCCGTCGCCGCCTTCCAGCACGTAGTCCAGCAGGATTAAGTCGTACTCCGATCGCTCCATGGCGATGTCCGCTTCTTCCGCAGACATAGCCGCAAAGATGCGTTTGGCGCCGAAGCCGCGCAGGACCGTTTCCAGGATCTGCCGCATATGGGCATTGGAATCCACGATCAGGATTTTGCAGTTCTGAAGTCCGACCATACCGGCCCCCAACCACGCCAGCAAACAGCTTTGCACGCTCAGGATGTGCCGAGGCCATTAACAACGGTTTAACGCTACCGGATAAAAACGGGTATTTCGACGAACTTCACGCCAGGCTGGTGGCGATGGTCAGGTTCTGGTTCAGGGGCCTGGTTACCGGCGTGCGTTCGTAGACCTCCAACAGGCTGGAGCGGGATGCCGGAGTGGCATGTCGGAGTGGCGGGCGATAGTGTTTCGGAAAGAAAGTCGCCCCACCACCGCAATTCACTCACTTCGCCTTCGGCTAAGTTTCGCTCGAGCGGTCCCCCTCCCCACGCAAGCGCGGGGAGGTATAGATCAAGCTTTTTTCTCCGGCCTTAGCGACCGCACTTCAAACACATCGAGACCCGAGCCCCGCGTGGTGAACCGCACCCGGACCTTGTCCTTGCCGGCCGTCATGACCGCCGGCAAGGCATAGTCCACGACCCGGAACTGCGCCTCTGACGGGTAGTCCAGCTTTTCGTTGGTCAACAACCGGCCATCGACCGTGATGTCGAAATTGCGTCCAACATCCTGGCCCCAATAGGTCACCTGCAACGCGGTCTGCGCTTCGACGTTCAGAGTAAACTCGAAATACTTGCCCGTCGTCCACATCAGCCAGCGGCCGGACCGGCCCAGCCGTGACGATGGTTCCGAAATATCGGTAGCAAACCCATGGTCGCGCTCGGGCTGCATCTCGCCCAGCCGTAAGATGTCGATGGTGCGCCAGTTGAGCGCCACACGGTCGGCTTCGGCTTCCTCATATGCGGCCTTCTCGACCTGCCATTGGGCCTCGGTAAACAGCGGGAAATAGACGGCCGTCCGGCGATGATACTGATTGAAGAACGGCACAAGCTGCAAGGCCTGCGGCTGGGCATTCAAGGTCAGACTCCCGCGATTGACGGCGCTCAGGGCACTGGCGGCCACGACCACCGGGGCCTGAGGGACATCACCTTCGGCGGGGCCCATATCGCCAGCCATAACCATCGGCCCCTTGATAAAGGCGGCCAGGCGCGGATTGTCCGGCATGGTCTCGACCTTCAGCGCGTGGGGCAGGGTGAGTGCGACCGTATCGCCGGCTTTCCAGGAACGGCGGACGCGGACATAGCCGTTTTTGACCAGCAGCGGCGTGTCCTTGCCATTGACTGATAAGCGCGGTCCGTCGGCCCATTTGGGCACGCGGATGGCCAGGGTGAAATCGGCCTTGCCTTGCGGCGTCACGGTAAAGGACACCGGTTCGGCCTTCAGGATATCGCCGGAAAGGGCAATCTTGGTCGCCTTGTCGGCCCAGGTCAGTTCAGACGGGATGAACAGGTTGGCATAGACGGTGTCGCCGGATCTCCACCAGATCGAGTCTGCGTGCTTGGCGTGACTTTCCATGCCCGAGCCGACGCAGCACCAGAAGCTGTTCTCCGGCGTCGAATAGAGCCGCTGGGATCCCGAGGCCAGGGGGACGAAATAGACGAAGGCGCCGGTCTGCGGGTCCTGGTGCGCCATGATATGGTTGAGGTGGGCGCGTTCGTAATAGTCGAACCAGGCGGCGTCTGGCTGCCATTGATACAGGTGCCGCGTCAGCTTCAGCATGTTGTAGGTGTTGCAGCTTTCGCAGGTCTTGTCGTCGATGCGGCCGCTCAGCTTGCCCGGGGCGCCGAAATGCTCACCGGCCGAATTGCCGCCGATGACATAGGAATGGTGATGCACCACCCGGTCCCAGAAGAAGGAGGCCGTGTCGCGATAGCCAGTGTCGCCGGTGACTTCGTAGAGCCGCGCCAGGCCGATCAGCTTGGGGATCTGGGTGTTGGCATGCTTGCCGTCCAGTTCGTCGCGGCGCTGGGCCAAGGGCGTCAGGACGGCCTTGTGGTAGATGCGCCGGGCCATGTCGAGGTAGCGTTTGTCGCCGGTGCGAACATAGGTTTCAGTGAAGGTCTCGTTCAGGCCGCCGTGCTCGGCCGCCAGGACCTTCTGCATCTCGTCGTCGGACAACCCGCTTAAGATCCCGATCAGATAGTCCGACAGGCCGACGGCGACCTTGAGCGCCTGGTTGTTGCCGCCGTAGCGATGGGCATCGAGCAGGCCGGCGTGGACCTTGTGCCAGGTGTAGAGCGGCACCCAGCCGCCATTGAGGTCGAAACCGTGCGAGGTGATGACGTGGTTGCGGACCTCTTCGAAGACGATCTTGCCGTCGACGATCTTGCCGTCGCGCTCAATGGTGGTGCCGCCGACATAGCCGTCGCCATGGGCTTTCTGGATGACGTTCATCTCGCTGACGGTATAGTCGAGCTTCTGCTTGAACGCCGGATCGCGGGACTGGGCGTAGGCCAGGCCCAGTGCCGTCAGATAATGGCCCAGCGAGTGGCCGGCGATGCCCATGTTTTCCCAACCGCCGTAGATCTCGCCCTTGGGGGCCAGGCCGGCGGATTTATGGAAGTTGTGCAGCAGCCGGTCGGGTTCCAGCGCCAGCAGGTAGCGGCCATTTGCCTCGACGGCATCGCGCCAGATGGAGGGGCTCAGGGTGACGGCTTCGAGCGGGAAGGCGGAGACCTTGACGGGTGCGGTCTTGGCGGTCGCCACGACGGGCAGGGCGGCCATGGCGGCGCCGGTGAGCAACAGTCCGCGGCGATTGAACATGACCATCTCCCGGTTTTTGTCTGACAATAAGGCGGTGATGTATGCGCGTCAATTGCCAATTGGGCAGCCGACGTGTCGATTTTTTCGATTTTTTCGACACCTCCGACTCCCTGAGCACCAACTTTGTCGGGATCCGCGCCGACGTCGCCGGCTGGTCTTCACGCAGGGCGCAGACGCTGTTGACCGGGCGACCAGACGGAAAGGTGTTACGGTCAGTGTAACTTGGATCAGGCAGGGACTTGGGAACGTTCTTCACAAAATGTCGCTTTGGTGATAGATTTTCACAGTTGGTGAAGATCTTGCGCATTAAGGTGCCGCTGGTGGTGAAAAAAAAATCACAGAGAAAAGCATGGGTGAGTGGTTCTCGCAGCCGGTGACGGAATTTCGCGGACGGTCCTTGCCGGAAGCCGGCATACCTGCGGGCTATGCGGCCATCATCGAACGCTACGACCTCTTCGTGCCAAACCCGCCTGTCATGGCCGCGATCGCGCGACGCCACCATCCCCGGTCTACGAAAGACTGGTACTTTGTGACGCCCCGCCAGGCACCCGCCCCGCAACTTGGCGCGCACCTGAGCTTTGCCTTCAGATACGAAGGAATCGACCTCCAGATCCTGGCCCGGCTCTTCTCGACCATCGACGCAGCGGACATCGAAACTGTCGTTCGCACGACGCCGACCGGCAGTTTTTCACGACGCCTGTGGTTTCTCTATGAGTGGCTAACAGGTCGCGACCTTGATATCGCTGATCCGGGCAAGATACGCTTCATTCCCGTTCTCAATCCCGACCAGCAGTTCGCCCTGGCCACCGGCACGCCATCGCCCAGGCACAAGGTCGTCAACAACCTCCCCGGAACCCACCAGTTTTGTCCGCTTGTCCGTCGTACAGGCGTGCTCGAAAACTACGCGGGTTTAGATCTTCCTGGCCGCGCGGCCCAGGTCATGGGTAAGGTCAGACCGGACATCATGGCGCGGGCAGCCGCCTTTCTGCTGCTGAGTGACTCGAAATCATCATTTGCCATCGAAGGCGAGCGGCCCACGGGTCGGCGGGCCGCGCGATGGGGACAGGCCATCGCACAGGCCGGCAATCGTCCTTTGTCCGTCGACGAATTCAACCGCCTGCAACATATCGTAATCGGAGATGCGCGCTTCGTCCGCCTTGGCTTGAGACACGAGGGCGGATTTGTCGGAACGCATGACCGGGAGACAAACATGCCGGTTCCCGATCACATCAGCGCACGGTTCGAAGACCTCCCGATGCTCATGCAAGGTGTCGTTGATTTCTCCGCCCGCGCCGTGGAAGGTGGTCTTGATCCTGTCATCACGGCGGCCAGTCTTGCCTTCGGTTTCGTTTACATCCACCCCTATGTCGACGGTAATGGCCGCTTGCACAGGTGGCTGTTCCACCACGCCCTTGCGCAAGCCGAGTACAGTCCTGCGGGTCTTGTGTTTCCGGTCAGCGCCGCGATCCTTCGCAACCTGGAGTCCTATCGACAGGTCCTGGAATCGTACTCGGCACCCCTGCTGCCCTTTATCGAATGGGAAAGGACAGCCACCAACAATGTCGAAGTCCTAAACGAAACCCTCGACTACTACCGCTTCTTTGATGCGACCGCGCACGCGCAATTTCTGTATGGATGCGTTCAAGAGACGATCGACGAGGATCTTCCTGACGAGGTATGGTTCCTCCAGGCCTTCGACAGATTTAACCAGGCCTTGCAGGACATAGTCGACATGCCGACGACTGAGGTCGAGCTCCTGTGTAAATTCCTGTCCCAGAACGCGGGAAGGCTTTCGAAGAGGGCAAGGCAGAACGAGTTTGAAGCGCTGACGCCGGACGAACATCAGCAGATCGAAGCCCTGTATGCCGATACATTCGCGCGTGAGCCCAAGGGTTAACCCGGTTAGGTCCGGGGGCACTTCATGCGATTTTTCTCGGCATCTCGAACGCCGGCACGACTGGCCAGGTTGTTGTGATCACACCACGGTCGCGGAATTTCCAGCCTGTGTCATCGAACCGTAACAGGGTTTTCACAAATCCGTTGTGCGCAAGCCCTATCGCTTAACTCGGGCGCTCGTTTCGGGCGCTGGTCAGGCGCTGGCTCCGGGCGCTCCCGAACGAAGGCAGATAACCATGGCACATCAGTACGCGACACCCCGAACGCTTTGGAAACCGCTGTTGTTGGGCGCGACGTGCCTGGCGTCGCCCTTGACCGCCTTTGCCCAGGACGCGGCAACCGTTGCGTCGGAAGACACCACCGAAGTCATCATTCTGGGCCGCGGGCAGCCCCGTCAGGTCCAGACGATCAAGGCGCAGAAGGTCCTGGACTACAAGGTTCCGGGCGCCAGCCCGCTCAAGCTGGCGGAACAGCTTCCCGGCGTTTACTTCGCCGGTGCTGATCCGTTCGGAACCTATGAATATGCGGCGACCCTGTACCTCCGCGGGTTCAATCAATCGCAACTTGGCTACACGCTGGATGGCGTGCCGCTGGGCGACATGAGCTACTCGAACCACAACGGCCTGCACATTTCACGCGCCATTATCTCGGAGAACGTCAATACGGTTCAGTTGGCCCAGGGCGCCAGCGATGTTGACGCGGCTTCGACGTCGAACCTCGGCGGTTCGCTGCGTTTCAGCGGCCGGCGTGCCCCCGAGGCGTTTGGCGCAGACCTGTCGCTCAGCGCCGGCTCCGATGATTACCGCCGGCTGTTCGCCCGCGTCGATACCGGCGAGATCGCCGGCTCGGGCGTGGCTTTGAGCCTGTCGTACGCCGACAGTTTCACCCACACCTGGAAGGGGTCAGGCGAACAGCAATCGCGTCAGGCCAATCTGCGCCTTGACCGCAACTTCGGCGACGACCATCACGTGGCGTTCTGGCTGCACGGATCGCAGCGCCGTGAGAACGACTACCTGGAGCAGTCCCGCGAACAGATAGACCGCCTGGGCTACGACTGGAACTACCTGGCGCCTGACTTCGCCCTGGCCGAACGGATCGCCGATGTCGCCAACAACCGGGATGACACAGGGTTGGGGATCGTAACAAATGCGGCCGCCGGCACCGACTATCCCGGCAATATTCAAAGCCCCGACGACTCCTATTATCAAGGTGCCGGCCTGCGCGACGACCTGATCGGCGCGATCACCTGGGACGGCCGGCTTAATCCGGCCGTAAGCTTCAGTGTCAGCGCCTATGGTCATGCCAACAAGGGACAGGGCCCGTGGTTCACGCCCTATGTTCCGTCTCCCAATGCAACCGACCCGCTGGCGACGGAAGACAATTCACCTTTGTCGTTCCGCGGATTTTCCTACAACTTCACCCGCGCCGGTGCGATCGGCGGGCTGAGCGCCGAACTGGGGGCGCACAAGCTGTCGACGGGCCTTTGGGTTGAGATCAACAACTCCAAGGAAGCCTACAACTATTATGGTCTGACGCGCGGCCGCCTTAATCGCGATTCCCTGGAATTCCAGACAAATCCTTTCTTCACCGACGACCAGTACAGTTTTGAGACCAAGACGGTGAAGTTCCACGTGGCGGACCTGTGGCGCGTCAGCGATGTCCTGACCGTGCAGTACGGTTTCAAGTCGCAAAGCGTCGTCAGCCGGTCGCGCAAGCTGATCGATGAAAATGCGCCGGTGGGGCCGGGCGACGCCGGGTATGTGGCGGGAAAAATCAGTTCTCAGGATGGCTTCCTGCCGCAGGCCGGATTTGTGTGGCGCGTGCAGCGCGATCACGAGGTTTTCGGCGCCTATGGCGAAAGCATTGCCGCCTTCGCCGCCCAGGTTAACGGCATTATCGCCAATGGCGATCAGGCCATTGTCGATGACGCGATCGCCAAGGTGAAGCCGGAACGTTCGCGGACGACGGAGCTGGGCTGGCGTTACAAGGGCAAGCAGTTCGACACGGTTCTGGCCGCCTATGCGGTGCGTTTTGATAACCGCGTCCTGGCATTTTACGCTGACCCGACCTCGCCGATTCTGGTGTCGGATACCATCTACCGCAACGTCGGCTCGGTCCGCACCGTCGGGGTCGAGGCCGCGATCAACTACCGGCTGGACTCTCACTGGACGGCCTCGGCGTCCTACACCTACAACGATTCACGCTACGACAGCGATGTTGTGGAAGATACCGGCGCAGTGTCCGTACAAACACGTGACAAGGTCGTCGCCGGTGAGCCGTCGGAGTTGGTGAAGGCCAGCGTCAACTATGATGACGGCGCCCGGTTCGCCGGCCTCAGCTATGCCTTGCAGGGGTCGTGGTACTATACCTATGAGAACGATAATCCGGTCAAGGGCCATGACCTGGTGGATGTGACGGCGGGCTATCGCTTCCAGACGGGTACGCTCAAGGGGGCAGAGGTCACCGTGAATGTTTCCAACCTGTTTGACCGTCGCTACCTCTCAACCGTTGCCGGGCTGGTGCCGAACGATCCGGACGGTACGGCGCAGGTGCTGTTTGTCGGCGCGCCCAGGAGCGTGTTCATCACCGTCAGCAAGGCGTTCTGACACTTCGCCATACGTGAAACGGCGCCATGATCTTCGGCGCCAGGCCCCTCGTGCGCCCTGGACGTCGGGCGCCAAAAACCTTAGAGCGGCGTTTTGGTAGAATCAAAACGTCGCTCCAGATTTTTGTTTTGACGCGCATTTTTCCGAAAACGGGAGCGCCCGTGCGGGTGCCGTACACTTTATCGGATTGCGCTCTAAGGTTTGCTGAAGACCGGGAAAGGTTTGCCGATATCGCTGGCGAAATCCTGCCAGTCCAGACCGAGCGCGGTCAGGGCCGTGGCGGCCAGCTGGTGCGTTTGGGCACAACCGCCGGCGGCAAGGCCCGTCTCGCCGGCAGGGTCAATGGACGGTCCGATGGCGGCAAACCAGACCTTGTCCGAACCCGTCACGCCGGTTTCATTGTATTCCGGTTGATAGGTCGGATTGAGCTGGTGATAGCGGACGGCCGAGTGATCGCGCCAGGCACCGGTGGCCAGGTCACCGCGACCATGATCCGTCGTGACGAGCAGGGTCGTCTGGCCGCGGTAGAAGGGGTCCGCCTGCAGCGTTTCCCACAGCTGGCGCAGATAGTCGTCGCCGCGTTCGATCGCCTGGAGATATTGATCATAGTCCCCGGCGTGCGCCAGCTCGTCGGTGTCGCCAAAGGCGATGTAGACGACACGCATGTGATCGCGGATGGCTTGCAGGCCGTAGCGCGCTGTCAGGACGTCGGTCGGATAGCGACCCGCAAACGCGGCGTTGACGGGAATTCCGGAGCGGCTGGCATTGACGATGTTCGGAAAGAGAGTCCAGGTGCCCACCATGGTCACCTTGTCACGGAAATCCTGACGTCGGTTGAGGTATTCCAGGAAGGTGACGTTCGCATTGGGAATGTCGTCGTTCTCGACGATCCGCGCATCTGCCTTGCCGGTCAGAATCTCATTGTAGCCGGGGTAGGAGAACCACATGTCATTGGCGACGTGCGCGCACTGGCCGATATCGTCATTGCCGTAAAGCACGCCGTCGCGCGCGACCACACCATGAAGAAACGGGGCCAGGGCGGCAGGACGATCGGTGGGGTCCAGGTAAACGGGCTTGACCACGTCCGCGTTCAGGTCGGGTTCGACGAAGCGGGCGTCGGCGGCGATAACGGGGTCGGCGCCGCGAAAAATCTCCTGCCAGCGCACGCCGTCCATGGTGACGAGCACCAGCTTGGGTTCAACAGGGGGTGTTTGTGCCATGGCCTGTAAGCCGGCCAGTGCCCACATTATGCTCGCCGCTGTCAAAGAACGCATCATTTCCAATCTCCACGATGGCTGGTATGGGTTGGATAGGTGACGTTCGCGAACCTGATATGACAGGGACGCAACCCCTTTACTTTGAAAGTCGCCATTGGCTGGGGCTGTGCGCGCCGGCCACCTGTGCGGCGTTCAAGAGGGTTTTTCATGCCCAAATGGGCTAGTATCTTGATTTTATTGAAGAAGAGGATGGTGGGTGGGCACGGACTCGAACCGTGGACCCGCTGATTAAGAGTCAGCTGCTCTACCAACTGAGCTACACACCCAAACCATTCGTCTGTCCCAGCCTTGCGGCCGTTCCCATTAGGGAGGCGACCGTTTAATCGGTTTGTTGCCGTGTTGCAAGCACAAATCCATGAAACTTTTGGCTTTGCAACAATCAAGCTAAGGTCGGCCCGGCTAAGGTCGGCGCCAGAGATGACGAAACCGCTTGCATCTTAACTATTTCAAATTAAATTAATAAAAAAGCTCGTGAGGAAACCCCTATGACTATGTCCCGTCGTTCCGCTCTGGGCGGTATCAGCGCGTTGGCTCTTGCGGCTGGCGGCGGCGCAATAGCGCAAACCGTTCCGGCCAAAGGGGCCTTGAGCAATCCGAAGGCTTCGCCCGAAGCCAGGGCGCTCTATGACTATCTGTGGAGCCAGTACGGCAAAAAGACCCTGACGGGACAGCAGGAATCGATCTGGCGCAAGCCCGACGGGCCGCGTCATGAACTGAACTATATCGAACGCACGACGGGGAAACTGCCGGCCATACTGGGCCTGGACTATATCGATCCCAACGACTACGACGCGCTGAATGATCGCGCCACCTCGTGGTACAAGGACGAGAATGGTATTCCCAGCATCTGCTGGCATTGGGGTAATCCGATGCTCGGCACGGGTTACGAGAACTCCAAAAAGTACTTCGACATGTACACCGCGTTCAAGCGCGGCACGCCGGAGAATGAAGCCCTGCTGCGCGACATGCGCATTATCGCCGACAATCTGACGGTGCTGCGCGATCGCGGTGTGCCGGTTTTGTGGCGGCCGATGCATGAGTTTACCGGTAACTGGTTCTGGTGGGGGATGTCGGGTCCTGAGCCGTTCAAGGCTTTGTGGATCGCCATGTACACGTACTTCACCCATGAGCGCGGTTTGAACAACCTGATCTGGGTGCTGGGCTACACGGCCGAGGTCAAGCCCGGCTATTATCCCGGGCGGCAATATGTCGATATCGCCGGTGCCGACACCTATGTCGACCACCACGGCCCGTTGAGCGAGATGTTCCAAGCGGTGAAGGCCGAGGTCGGTGATACCGTGCCGATCTGCCTGCATGAGAACGGCCCGATTCCCGATCCGGACAGGCTGGGGCCCGACGCTGACTGGCTGTGGTTCATGACCTGGCATTCGGAATGGATTTTTCCCGGGAAGCACAATACCGACGCCAGCGTGAAGAAGGCCTATGCGTCGGAGCGCTATTTGACCAAGGATGAACTGGGTGTGTTCAAGCCTCAGGCCTTGTAAGGAGAGGGACCAGGATTTGTACGTGGGTACCCTGGGGGACCTTACACATCGCGCCGCATGGGCGGGGATTGTTAATCGGGGAGCCGGGGTAGTGACTGATACAAGTGTTTGCCCTTGCGGGGGGGGGGGGGGGCACTCAAAAAATGCGGAAGATCCAGCCTTGAATGTTTCTTAAATTTCGCGATTGACGTCCGGTTGAAGACGTTGGACAATTTATGCACGGTTAAGGTTGCAGAAAAAGCGTCTACCAAAAGAGCCGGGAAAGCGGAACCGAGCCTACGCTGAGATCGTGATCGGAAATGCCGGCAACAATGCCCTGAATGGAGGCGCTGCCAAGGATACTCTGGCTGGCGGGCTGGGCGACGACAGCTACTGGGTTGACAATACCGGTGACAAGGTTGTCGAGGCCAGCGGCGAGGGTTTCGATACCATTTATGCCAGCGTGACCTGTACCTTGACCGCGCGCTATGCCGAGGTGCTTGAGCTTACGGGTTCGGCCAATCTTGACGCCACCGGCAACAGTGTCGGCAATACGCTGAAAGGCAACAGCGGCGGAAATACGCTGAACCGCCTGGGCGGCAATGACATCCTGACCGGTGGTACGGGCCTGGACGTGTTCCTGTTCCAGACCGGTAGCCGGCTGGACACCGTTACCGACTTCACGGTGGCCGATGGCGACCTGATCAATGTCAACGCCTTTACCGGCGGGGTGGCCAATGCCGGCTTGGTGTCTCAGGTCGGGGCCAATGTGCTGATCACTCTGGGCGGTGGCAACACGGTCACCGTGCTGGGCGCCAACCAGGCCGATGTGCTGGCGCATATGGTTTGGTGAGTTCCGCGCCGATCAACACTGTCAGGTTTCCGGGTCCAGGGTGTTTTGCAGCCTGGACCACATTTCATCCTTATTTTTTTGCGGGCAAAGCTTACGGCCAGGGCAGGATAAGGAACAGAACATCATGTCGAAGACAGAGGAAGTTTGCCGCTGGGCCTATGCCAGGGCCATGCGTCTGGACCATATTCGTCAAGCTTTGGAAAACTATGGCCGGGCCGTGTTTTTCGATGACGGTCTGGGCGAGCCGGAAGTCCTGCCGGTGCCGTATCGCTTTGTGTTGTCGCGGGTCGAGATGTCGGCCGCGACCGGCCACGCCCTGACCTATTGCAATGGCGTCCAGGTCGCCTGAGGGCGGCTTCGACATCGTAAGCACCCTGGGCTGGGGCAAGCGTGTTGCTCCGCTGAGTGCCAATCAAGCAGATGTGTTGAGTCAAACCCGTTGGCAGGTGTCTCAACCAGAAATAACTATAGCCTAGGCTATCGAAGCGCATTATCGTGGTAAGTTCTCGCCGTGGTTGACGGAAGAGGTGCCTGCCATGTCTGACAGAATTACGGTTCAGATTAACGATCACGCCCATTTCGTGACCTTCAAGCTGCGTGGCATCGTCTATGGCAGCGATCTCCTGAAAACGACCGAGGTGGTTTACAAGGGCCTCAACGAGCCGTGGCGCTACAACCGCCTGTTCGACATCCGCGCCTTTATCAATGTGCTGCAGTTCGAAGACTTTCGCGCCACGGCCGAGCAGTGGCCAGCACTGGCCGGCGGGGCTTACCCGACCCGTTTCGCCGTGGTCACCGACGACCCCGTCCGTGCGGCGCGGATCGAAGCCTTCGGTCCTCTGTTCCCCGATATCACCACGCGGGTGTTCAGCCGTACGCGCGACGCCATAGGCTGGCTGAACGAGGGCGTTGCGGTGCAAAGCCTTTTGCTGGCGCGGCGGGCTGTTTGATACCAAGCCTCATAAAGAATGACGCTTAATATTCGCATTTTTTCAGCTCAAACGCCGGACCAGGCGTCCCGCATGGCGCCTCGGATAAGCTCGGGCGGCCAGGGTCTACGGTGTTTCGTTCCTATCACACCACATCCCGCTCGTCTGCGAAACCCGATTTGGGATTGATCCCGGAAAGGTACCTTTGCCTTGCTCCGCTCGCATCCACCTCACCCTGAAACCGTTGAGGTCGAGGCGCTTTCTTCTGGCGATGGGGATTGTCCCGTTTCACAAACTCAGGCATGCCATTGATCCTGCCCCAAGTTTGGCGCCGCAGGCTTCACAGCAAGCGCGGCGAGTCAGATAGCGGCGGGGTAGGCGGTCTCGTTGTGCAGTCGGGGGCTAGGGGTGAACCATCTGTCGATCCGGAATAGCGATGTCGCGTCCTTCAACGGTTCTGACCCCACACTATTGGCATGGTCGAAATCCGACACTGACCGCCCGGCGCGCGGGGGTGCGTTATGAGGGTGGGCTGGGCGCGCCTTCTTGACCTTGCGCGCCGGATTAAACGCCGGCGCAGGTTGCTGTTGATCACCCTGGCGGTCCTGTTGCCGGTTTTTGTCCTCTCCGGGCTTGTTATCCAAAACAGTGCCAGGGAGACAGCGATTACGCAAAAGGAACTGGCGGGCACCGCCTATATGCGTCGGACCTGGGACATTCTGTCAGCCTGCGATGCCGGGCTGCCGCTGCCGCAATCGGGCCTGGTTGCGCCGCATCACCATCGTCTGCCCGAACTGGCGACGGCCAGCGCCCGGCTGATCGATGACATGTCGGGTGAGCGCGATCGTCGCGCCGCCTGTCATCGCGCCCGCAGCTTTCTGCGCCAGGTGGCCGACGACAGCGGCCTGATCCTGGACCCCAGGGCTGACACCTATCACCTGACCCACATGACAGCGAAGGACCTTCCCGAGCTCAGCGGTCACGTCGCAGACCTTGCGACCCCGGCGGCCAACGTCGAAAGCGATATTGACCGGCTTTCGGAGGCCACTGCCGAGGTTGTGGATTCGCTGAACCGGGCGACCCAGCGCGACGGTGATGGCGCGCTTCGGTCGGGTGTGGCCTTGCCGTCAGATGTCCTGACCCGGGCGGTCGACCGCTACAAGGACGCCGTGCGTAAGAACGGCGTCGCCGATGCCCGGGATCTGCGCGGCCCGCTGGATACCCTGTGGGGCGTCGGCGTTGACCATCTCGAAAGGTTGTTGAACGCGCGTGTGGCCTGGGCGAAGTTGAAACTGTGGCTGTCCTTGGGGACGGCTTTCCTGCTGACCGGTCTGGCCCTGGCTGTGCTGGTCTATTTCGAGCTTTATGTTGAACGCGAAGAGATCATCAAGCTGAACGCCAGTCTGAAACAGTCGAATGAAGAACTGGAACGTTTCGCCTATATCTGCTCGCACGACATGCAGGAGCCGGTGCGGATGATGAACATCTATGCCGGCCTGCTGCTGACGGATTCGCGCGACCAGCTCGACGAGACCGGTCGCCGCCATCTCGACTATATCGCCCAGAATGCCCGCAACCTGCGGCAGATGATCCAGGACATTCTTGATTTCTGCCGGGTCGGCCGCGATCGGATGGATCTGGTGCTGGTCGATAGTGGCGCCATCGCTGCCCAGGTTCTGGCCCTCTATGCACCGCAGATTGCCGCCGGCGCGGTGAAGGTCAGCGTGGCCGATTTGCCGAGGGTGACGGCCAATGCGACTTTGCTGCAAGTGGTGTTCCAGAACCTGATCGGCAATGCGCTGAAATTCCAGGATGGCGGCCGGACGCCCGACATCCGGATATCGGCGCGGCAGACCGGCCTGTTGTGGCGGTTCGAGGTGAGCGACAACGGTATCGGTATCGACGAAGCTGGCCGCGAGGATGTCTTCGCCGCCTTCCGCCGGCTGAACCGCCGCGAAGACTTTCCGGGCAATGGCCTGGGGCTGTCAACCTGCCGCAAGCTGCTGCGCCTGGTCGGTGGCGACATCGATTTTACGTCGACGCCGGGGCAAGGCAGCACCTTCTATTTTACCCTGCCGGTGACGCCGGAGACACAACAGGCTGTGGCAGGCGGCCAGAGCGCAATCCGATAAAGTGTGACGCACCGCACGGGCGCTCCCGTTTTCGGACAAATTGCGCGACAAAACAAAAGCTTATACCAAGCCTCATAAAGAATGATGCTTGGTATTCGCATTTTTTCAGCTCAAACGCCGCGTGGCTCCTCGCAAAAGCTCGGGCGCGCAGTCGCGCTTGCCAACCCGCGATGAGTCAAGGTCATCGAGGGTTGGTTTTAGAGCGGTGCGATACGGTCGCGCGGCACGAACCAGGTCACAGCCGCGCTGTGCGGATCGGGAATATCGAGTTCGTAGTCGAGGCCGCAGGATCCGCGGCGGACGGACAGCACCGTCGCCGTGCCCAGACCTTCGTAGGGAAAGCGCAGGTAAACCGTTGCGCCGGCTTCGAGGGGCGGCGCGGCGGGCAGGGCAGGGCGCGGACGCAGCAGACAGGTCGCCAGCGACGGATCGGCGGCGACTGCCCGGTTGACGCAGGCACTGTGGCTGAAGGGGATTACGGCGATCCCGGCGGCCTCAGGCAGACCGAAACGAAAACCGGTGGCGTGGGTGTCGTCCATGAATGCCCCCCGATTGCAGGGATAAAATGTACTAAATATACATTCAATAGTCAAGCGGCAATGTGTTAAGTGTATATTTTTGCAGAGGGAGAGGTAGAACTAGTTCGCCCGAAGTCCCTCGAAGGGGCGGGCCCACTCGACGGTTACGGCTTCGATGGGCGCGAAGGCCGGGTTCAGGCTGTGGAGATCCCACAGGCCGGGCGTCTTGCTGGAGCGCAGGATCTTGATCATCCGCTGGCCGTCGGTCGTCCGCACCAGGACCTGTTTGTTCACCAGGGACGAGGGATCGTCATACTTGTGGCCGAAGACGGCGATTTCGCCCGGCATGAAGCGGGGCGTCATCGAGGTGCCGTCGACAATCACGGCCACGCTGTCCTCGATATTGAAAGGCTCCAGAGGTTCGAAATCACCCGTGTCGTAGTCATCGATATGGGAGCCGTCGGGGCCGGCCAGGGCACGGCCGATCACCGGCACCTTGCCCTCGCGCATCGGGCCGATACCGGCATACAGCCACGCTGCCCGCACCTTGAACTTCTCGGCATAGTCCAGCGACTTCTTGAACGAGAAGGAGGCCGTGCCGCTTTCGTTGTTGCGGTACGAACTGGTCCAGCCGAACCGGCGCGCAGCATCCACCGCCGTTTCAAACCCCGCCTCGATCCGGGCCCGCATCAAACGTTCGCTCTGTTCGCTCATGGGGTTAATGTATAAACCCTACAAATGTATTTTGCATACATTTTTTTCTTGACCTTTGAATGCATATTTTATACATTGCACTTCGCCGGAAAGCTCCGGCCTCCCTGAAACCTGCGGGCGGCTGTGTCTCTGTTGCCGCCCGCCCCTTTTTTGCGCCCGGGAGCGCCTGCGATGATGCATGTCCACAATTTTGTAATCCTGCTGCGGGGCTGTCGCCGCCTGTGGGAAATGGCTTTTCCGCGCCCCGTGTCCTGTAATCCGTTGCTGCGCGACCCGTTCTGCGCCCGGCTGCGTGCGGCGATTACGCTGGCGCAGCGCCGCCACCGGCCGGTGCGGCATTTGAAGGCACAGCTTCAGGCCCGCGTCGACGAGATCCTGGGCGAAAAGGGGCGACCATGAGCGGCTGGACCCCATTGCGGCTGGCGGAACTGAGCCGGCGCTGGAACGAAGGCGAGTCGAGTGCCGCCATAGCCAACTATCTCGGTGTCAGCCGCAGCGCCGTGATCGGCAAGGTGTTCCGGCTGCGGAAGGCCGGCCACGACCTGAGGGACAATTCGGCGACCATCGCCATGGGCTATCTGTTCACCCGCGCCCGGGTGGCGGTCCGGACCGAAATAGCGGAAGCGGCGGCGCCGTTTCGACCTGTCGGGCTGGACCCATTTGCCGCCGAGCCTGAACCGGCCAGTCCCCGGGCGCGTCAGGCGGCAGAGGGCCGCGCTTTCCTGACGGCCCTGGAGGACGCCATGCCTGGCACGGGGATACCGTTCGCGGCCTTGAGCCCCCGGACCTGCGCCAACGTTACGGGCGGCGAGGCGCCGATGTGGCTGTTCTGCGGGGCGGAAACCGCGCCGCGCAGCCGCTATTGCGCCGCCTGCCGGCCGAAACTTTATCTTCCCCGAAAGGCGGTGCCATGACCCAGTCGAAACGCCGCAAACGCCTCAACCAACTGACCTATTGTCCGGCGCCTGAGGCCGTCGCTCTGGCCGGGATCGCCCGGCAGGACCTGGAGCCGGTCTATGACCCGAAAGGCGCCGATAGCGGCGTCAGGCGCCGCTCCAACGTGTTTCGGGTGCTGCGCGAGACGGAAGAGATTACCTCCAATCAGTCGGCGGCCGGCGCGAAGCTGGTCGAGATCTATGCCCGCTGGCGCGGCCTGTGCGGCAGGCCCGATGCACGCGAACTGGGCTGGGCCATCGTGTCGGGCAATGCGGCGCCGGATCTGGTGACGGACCGGATGATCGAGAGCGGCCGTGTCTGGCGTCACGTGATGCGCTTTGTCGGGCCGTCATCGGGGCGGCTGCTGACGGCGCTGGTCCAGGACATCCTGGAGGGCGACGGCGTGGTGGTACGGAGCGCCGACGGACGGGCGGGTGTGCGCTGGCGTCAGGTGGTCGAAGCGGTCACCGGTGAACGCCGGCCGCAGGCTCAGGCGGCCCTGGTGCGGCGAGCGTGCGAGGACCTGGAGGCGTTCTGGCGGTAGCGCGTGGTCTCCTTCGCGGGCCAAACACGGCACCTGTCAGACACTGTGCGGCGTTTCCCTGACGCCTTTCAGGCGTAAAATTCGCCAACGCGTGTAAAAACGGGCTTCCTTCGGGGCACGCCTTCGCTTAGTGTCCGCGCGCCTTTAAACCTACCTGCCTCTGGGGGAAATCATGACCAAACTGTTCGCCGCGAGCGATGCGCTGTCCTTGTCCATCGTGTCGGCGCCAGGTGAGGCGCTGTTTGTCGGTTCACCCGGAAACGACACCTATGCCGGGACCGTGCAAGACGATGAAATCTTTGGAAACGACGGCGATGACCTCCTGTCCGGCGGCAGCGGCAACGACGAAATCGTCGGAGGCGCGGGCAGCGACCGGCTGGAAGGCGGCGGGGGCTATGATACGGTCGAGGGCGGCGATGGCAATGACGTCCTCAGTGATTCCGCCGGTGGCGGCTTCCTGTCCGGCGAGGCCGGCAATGACAGCCTCATCGGCGCTGCCGGCAACCACAGCCTTGTCGGCGGAGCCGGCGATGACAGCGTGGTCGGCGGCGACGGCAACGATACCCTGGAGGGTGGCGACAACCTGGGTGACAGCGGCCATGACCAACTGATCGGCGGCGAGGGCAACGATCTCGTCATCACCGGGGGCGGTGCTGATACCGTCGATGGTGGTGCCGGCGACGACGCCCTGGTATGGAACCGCAGCGACACGACTCTGGGCGTCTATGCCGGCGGTGACGGCATTGATACATTCCGTTATATCTCCGGCGACATCTTTGGCAGTTTCGCCGGCTACGAAATTCTGGACGGCGGCAGCCATGAGGTCCGCGCGTCCACGGCGTTTATCAACAGCTTCGCCACCGTCTTCGGTAGCCGTTTCCTGTTGACCGACGAAGGCACGGTGGACCTGTCGACCATTGCCAGTGGCATCCAGGTCAATGCCGCTGGCGGCGCGGCGACAATCACCACCGGCGGCGGCAATGATACCCTGATCGGCAGCGATGACGCCGATGCCCTGAGCGGTGGCGACGGTGACGACTCGTACTATGTGAACGCCGGCGATACCGTGACCGAAGCCCTGGACAAGGGCACAGACACCGTCATTACCGCGCTCAGCTATACCCTGGGCGCCAACCTGGAAAACCTGGTTCACAGCGGCAGTGCTGACGTCACCGCAACCGGCAATGCGCTCGACAACCGTCTCACCGGCAACAGCGGCAATAACTGGCTCGACGGCGGCGCCGGAGCCGACACGCTGAGCGGCGAACTGGGCAATGACAGCTATATCGTCGACGATGGCGCCGACTCCGTCGTTGAAGCCGCCGACGGCGGCAGCGATACCGTCCGGGCATCGGTGACCTACACGCTGTCGGCCGGGGTCGAGACCCTGATCCTGACCGGAAGCGACGCGATCGACGGCACCGGCAATGGCCTGGTCAACAGCCTGAGCGGCAATGACGGTAACAACCGGCTGGACGGCGGGACCGGCGCAGACAGCCTGACCGGCGGCCTGGGCGACGACACCTTTAGTGTCGACGATGCCGATGTGGTTGTCGAGGCGGCCTCGGGCGGCAACGATAGCGTGGTGTCGTCCGTGAGTTACAGCCTGACCGCCCATGTCGAGAACCTGACCCTCACCGGAAGCGGCAACCTGACCGGTCTTGGCAATGCGCTCGGCAATAGCCTCACCGGCAATACCGGGGGCAACCTGCTGGACGGAGCTGCAGGTGCTGACAGTCTCGCCGGCGGGCTGGGTGACGACACCTATGTCGTCGACGACGCAGGCGACGTCATCGTCGAAGGCCCGGCAGAGGGCAGCGACACCGTCCTGGCTTCGATAAGCTACACGCTTACCGCCGGGGTCGAGGTCCTGACCCTGACCGGAAGCGGTCATTTTGACGGCACCGGCAACGGTCTGGCCAATATGATAACCGGCACGGACGGCCATAACCGTCTGGACGGCGGCGCCGGCAACGACACCCTGAACGGCGGCCTGGGCAACGATACCTTTGTGGTCGATGGCGACGATGTCGTTGTCGAAGGCGAGAGCGGCGGCATCGATACCGTGTTGGCCTCGCTGAACCACAATCTGGCCGCCAACGTCGAGACGCTGATCCTGAGCGGCGACGCTGATCTGAACGGCGGCGGCAACGGCCTCGCCAACATGATCACTGGCACGACGGGCGATAACGCACTGGACGGCGGGGCGGGCGCAGACAGCCTGACCGGCGGCCTGGGCAATGACACCTACTATGTCGACAATGCCGGGGACAGCGTCTACGAATCCCATCTGGAAGGCCGCGACACGATTATCTCGTCGGTGAGCTATTCGCTGAACAGCCGTGCCGTCGAGGTGCTGACCCTGACCGGCGCTGAGCACCTCAACGCGACCGGCAATTCACTCGACAACCTCCTGACCGGCAATACCGGCAACAATATCATCGACAGCGCGGGCGGCAACGACCTCCTGGACGGCGGCGCAGGCGTCGACAGCCTGACCGGCGGTTTGGGCGACGATACCTATATCGTCGACGGCGCCGATGCCGTCGTCGAAACCGAGGCGGCGGGCATCGACACCGTCCTGGCGTCGGTGAGCCACAGTCTGGCGGCTCATGTCGAAAACCTGACACTCACGGGTTCGGCCGGGATCAGCGGCACCGGCAACGATCTCGCCAACACGGTGACCGGCAACAGCGGCAACAACGCTTTGGATGGCGGCACGGGGGCCGATACCCTGACGGGTGCGGCGGGTGATGATACCTACTATGTGGACAACACCGGCGACAAGGTGGTGGAACTGGGCAATGAGGGCACAGACATCATCTTCGCGTCGGTCAGCTATACCTTGTCCGGCCGCGTGGTTGAAAGCCTGACCCTGACGGGGGCGGAAAACCTCAATGCCAGCGGCAATTCGCTCAAAAACACCCTGACAGGCAATACCGGCAACAATCTGATCGATGCCGGAGCGGGCAATGACGTGCTGGACGGTGGGGCGGGGACGGATACCCTGGTCGGCGGGTTGGGCGACGACACCTTCGTGGTCGATAGTGACGATGCCGTCGTCGAAGCGGCAGCCGGAGGCAACGATATCGTACTGGCCTCGGTCAGTCACGTCCTGACCGCCCATGTCGAGACCCTGGTCCTGACCGGGGTGGATCATCTGAACGGCACCGGCAATGCGCAGGCCAACACGATTTCCGGCACGGCTGGCAACAATGCACTGGACGGCGGCGCCGGGGCCGACAGCCTGACCGGCGGACAGGGTAATGACACCTATTTTGTCGACGACGCCGGCGACAGGGTGGTGGAACTGAGCGGCGAGGGCGCGGACCTGATCGTGGCCACCGCCAGCTACAGCCTGGCCGGCCGTGTGGTGGAGAGCCTGACTCTGAGCGGGTCGGGCAACATTAATGCTACTGGCAATGGGCTCAACAATCTCCTGACCGGCAATGTCGGCAATAACCTGCTGACCGCCGCCGGCGGTAATGACATCCTGGATGGCGGGATGGGGACCGATACCCTTACCGGCGGGGAGGGCAACGACACCTATTATGTCGATAATGCCAGCGACAGGGTTATTGAAAACCACCTGGAAGGCAGCGACTCCATCTTCGCCTCGGTCAGTTATTCGCTGTTCGGCCGGGCGGTCGAGGCGCTGACCCTTACCGGCGCCGAGCACCTGAGCGCCGTCGGCAACAGCCTGGGCAATACGATCACCGGCAATGCCGGCAATAACAGCCTGGATGGCGGTACAGGCGCCGATACGCTGACCGGCGGGCTGGGCGATGACACCTACTATGTCGATAATAGTGGCGACAAGGTCGTCGAACTGAACGGCGGCGGCAACGACCTGATCCTGGCCTCGGCCAGCTATACTCTGGCCGGACGGTTCGTGGAAAACCTGACGCTGACAGGGGCGGGCAACCTGGCCGGCACCGGCAATAGCCTTAGCAATCTTCTGACCGGCAACAGCGGCAATAATGCGCTGGATGGCGGCGCCGGCCATGACGTCCTCGACGGTGGTGCCGGCGTCGACAGCCTGACCGGCGGGCTGGGCGATGACACCTTCTACGTCGACACCAGCGGCGACAAGGTCTTCGAACTGACCGACGGCGGCAATGACCTGATTCTGGCCTCGGCCAGCTATTCGCTGGCGGGGCAAGCGGTCGAGAGCCTGAGGCTGACCGGAGCCGGCAATCTGGCGGGCACCGGCAACGGGTGGGACAACCTCCTGACCGGCAACACCGGCAATAATGCGCTGGATGGCGCCGCCGGCCATGACGTCCTCGATGGCGCTGCCGGGTCGGACAGTCTGACCGGGGGGCTGGGCGACGACACCTACTATGTCGATAGTGCCGGCGACCGGGTTTTCGAAAACCACTTCGAGGGCAACGACCTGATCGTCGCCGCGGTCAGCGTTTCCTTATTCGGACGGGCGGTCGAAGGCGTCCTGCTGACGGGCAGCGATCATCTTGCTGTTACCGGCAATTCGCTCAACAACAGCCTCACCGGCAACAGCGGCAATAACAGCCTGGAGGGCGGGGTTGGGCTCGACACACTGACGGGCGGCCTGGGTGACGACAGCTATTATGTCGACAATGCCGGCGACCTGGTCATCGAAGCCGGCGATTCGGGCAACGATGCGATTTTTGCCTCGGTCAGCTATTCGTTGTCCGGACGGACGGTGGAGACCCTGACCCTGACAGGCCTCGGCCATATCAATGCCACCGGCAACGGCAGCGCCAACACCTTGATTGGCAACAGCGGCAACAACCGTCTTGACGGCGGCGGGGCCGGCGACATCCTGACCGGCGGGCTGGGGGCGGACGTGTTTGTCTTTATGGCCGGCAGTCGCAAGGACACGATCACCGACTTCAGCGCGACCGACAACGACATGATCGATGTCCAGGCCTATACCGGCGGCGTGGCCAATGCCGGTTTGGTGGCTCAGGTCGGGCTCGATGTCGTCATCACCCTGGGCGGCGGCAATGTCGTTACGGTGCTGAATGCCAGCCAGGCCGACGTGCTCAGCCACATGGTTTGGTAGCCGGGTCTATGGCGTTCGCACGATCGCAACGCCCTGGGCCGGAATCGTCATGGTTATCCGGCCCGAGGCGTTGCTGGTAACCGTGGCGCCCGTCGTCGGGTAGATGGTTGCGAATGTCGTGACACTCAGGCCGGTATCGGCGGTCATGGTTTGTGAAGTCGTCGACAGGTTGATCAGCACCACGGCTGTCTGAGCGGCCTGGCGGCGCAGGAAAACCACGCGCGGATCGCCGGCCGCTGACAACAGGGTCAGAGTGCCTGATTGCAGCAGCGGATTGGCGGTCCGGACTGCATACAGGCCGCGATAGGTTTCCAGCAGAGACACGGAGACACCCGTCTGGGCGGCGGCATTGTAGCTGGCCAGGTTCGATGCGACCGTCCGGTAGGGCGTGCCGGAGGTGAAGCCCGCGACGGTATTGGTCCAGCTCATCGGGGCACGCAGGCTGGCATCGCCGCTTTCACCGTTGCTGCCCATGCCGATCTCTTCCCCGTAATAGGCAAACGGCGTGTCCGAGCCAAGGATGGCAATGGCGGCCGCGATGCGATAGTCGCCTTCTGCGTGGCCGCTTAACTCAACGATCGGACGGCTGCCGGCAAAGCTGTCGTGGTTTGACAGGAACAAGGGAAGCACTGATCGTTGCGGTGAAGCGAAGTGGGCGGCCAGGCCGGCCGTCATTGCGCCCGACGTGGCCGTGGTGCGGATATCGCTTTGGCGGCCGAAGGCGAAGACATGGCCGCAACTGGCGCCGGCATAGTCACCGGGATGGTCGGGGGCTTCGCACACCATGTAGCGATTGGCATAGCTGTTGATGGTGTTGCGCGCCTGGATCAGGACGGCGTGGGTCTCGGGTTGGTTGTACCAGTTGGCGGACCCGTTCTCGACAAAGGTTTCGACCGCGTCAAAACGGAAACCGTCGACGCCGCGGTTCAGCCAGAAGCGCAGATTGTCCATATGCCAGGCGACGACCGCCGGGTTTTTCAGGTTGAAATCGGGCATGATGTCCGCGAACAGGCCATAATTGTAGCCATAGGCGGTCGGCCGCCAGGGATTGCCGCCCCAGGTGCTCCAGTTGGGATCGGTAGCGTTGAAGACATACCAGTCGCGGCGGCTGTTGGTGGGGCTCGACACGGCGTCGAGGAACAGCGGGTTCTGCGCCGCGGAGTGGTTCATGACATAGTCGAGGACGATACCGATGCCGCGGGCGTGGGCCTGGGTCACCAGCTCATCGAAATCGGCCATCGTGCCGTAGTCGCGCTCAATGGCGCGGTAATCGGCGACGGCATAGCCGTGGTCGTTGTCCTGGCTTTCGAACACCGGCATCAGCCACAGGCCGGTGACCCCGAGCGATTGCAGATAGTCGAGTTTGGAGGTCAGGCCCTTGAGGTCGCCGCGGCCGTCGCCGTCGCTGTCCTTGTAGGACCTGACGAAGATTTCCATGAACTGGCCGCGTTGCGACCAGCCGGCGGGCAGGGCGGAGGTGGTCGTGCCAACGGGAACAGCGGCCATGTCCAGGCTTTCGGCCTGGCGGCCGACCTTGGCCGCGGCGGTGTCGGCGGCGGCCTGGGTGGCATACAGCGTGCCGGTTTCCTGAACGACCCAGACATCGCTGCCGAAGGTCGCATGGTTGACGCGCAGGTCCAGCATCGGGCTCTTGGCGTCGCCCTTATGGATCAGGAAGTTGAGATGGGCATTGCTGTTGCTCAGCGGGATGATGGCGGTGGCCCAGCCACCGGTAACGCTATCGAAGGCACGCGGCGAGGTCCAGGTGGTGACGGTACCCGACGCTATGGCGGCTGTGCCGGTGGTGTCGTTCCACAGGTGCAGGCCCCAGCCGGAATAGTCGTTGTCGAGCCGCTTGTAGTGGATGGTCAGGGTGAGGGCGGCACTGCTGGAGGACGAACTGCCGGATCCGCCGCCGGACCCGCCAGAGGATCCCCCGCCGCCGCCGCAGGCCGCGACCAGCAGGCACAGGGCTGCCGCCAGGAGGGCCAAAGCCCGGTGCATATTGGTCATGATCGCTCTCCCGCGTGCCGCCACTTTTGTCCGGGCGTCTTGCGGAGGAGGCTACATCGCGTGGTGACCGGCCCGGGCGTGAATACGTATGCGCAGGGGCGTGAATACGTATTCGGCAAGACGGGGAAGTTTCGCGTCGGGTGCAATTCCCTCTCGCCATTGCAGGCATTCGAGGCTAAACACCGCGCCCTCCCTGACTTTCGGCGCACGACATGGCCTTACCTTACTGTGGCATAGACTTCGGCACTTCCAATTCCGCCGTCTGCATCGGCAGCGGCGACATCGTGCGCCTGGCGCCGATCGAAGGCGAGGCCGTGACCATGCCGTCGGCCATCTTCTTCAATGCCGAAGCCGAGACGGTCACCTTCGGGCGGCAGGCCATTGCCGAATATCTCTACCATTTCGACGGCCGGCTGATGCGGGCGCTCAAGTCGATCCTGGGCTCCAGCCTGATGGACGAGAAGACCCAGGTCGGCGACCGGCGCAAGGATTTCCGGAGCATCATCGGCCTCTATATCGCTGAGGTAAAGGCGCGCGCCGAGCGTGTCGCCGGCCATACCATCGAGCAGGTCGTCATGGGGCGCCCCGTCCGGTTCAACGACGCCGATGACGCCGCCGATGCCCGCGCCGAGTCCGAACTGCGCGCCATAGCCCAGGATGTCGGGTTTCGCGACATCGCCTTCGAATATGAGCCCCTGGCGGCGGCGCGGGACTATCAGTCGCGGCTGACGCGCCAGGAGATGGTTCTGGTGGTCGATATCGGCGGCGGCACGTCCGACTTCTCGGTCGTCGAGCTCGCACCGGCGGGTGGTGATAGCCGTATCCTGGCCAATGGCGGCGTCCATATCGGCGGTACCGACTTCGATACGCGGCTCAGCCTGGGCACGGTCATGCGCGACATGGGCTACCGCAGTCAGTTGAAGAGCGGGCTGGAAATGCCTGGCCTTTACCACCATCAACTGGCGACCTGGCACCTGATCAATTTCGTGTACACGCAGAAGACCATGGCGGGCATTCGCCAGCTGCATCACCAGGCGGCCGATCGCAGCCTGACCCAGCGCCTGATCGCAACCGTCGAAAGCCATGCCGGCCACGAGATCGCCAACAAGGTCGAACAGGCCAAGATCGCCCTTTCGGATGCTGAGACGGCGACCCTGGACCTGACGGCGATCGACCCGGCATGGCGGCCGCAGATCGGCCGCGAAGCGCTGGTTGCCGCCACGGCGAACGACATCCAGCGCGTGGTCGATGCCGCGGTCGCGACCGTGTCGGAGCGGGCAGGCCTGGTGCCGGAGCGGATCGACACCCTGTTCATGACCGGCGGCTCGACCGCCCTGCCGGGGTTCGAAGACGCCATGCGGGCGGCCTTTCCCCAGGCGCGCATGCACTATGGCGACCGCTTTGCCTCGGTGGCCTTCGGTCTGGGTTTAGCGGCGCGGGAGCGCTTCGGGTAACTGGCCGTAGAGCGGGATGGCTTTAGGTAGAATCGCCATCTCGCTCTAATACCAAGCCTCATAAAGAATGACGCTTGGTATTCGCAATTTTTCAGCTCAAGCGCCGCATGGCTCCTCGCGCAAGCTCGGGCGGGCAGTCGCCCTTGCCAATCCACGATGAGTCAAGGTCATCGTGGATTGGTATAATGCCAAGCCTCATAAAGAATGACACTTTATATTCGCAATTTTTCAGCTCAAACGCCGGACTAGGCGCCCCCCATAGCTCCTCGCAAAAGCTCGGGCGCCCCAGAAACGTACACTGGCGCGCTTGCCAAGCCGCGATGAGTCAATGTCATCGAGGATTGGTATAAGTTTCTGTTTTGTCGCGCAATTTATCCGAAAACGGGAGCGCCCGTGCGGGTGCCACACACTTTATCGGATTGCGCTCCAGTGATGCCAGATTGCTCGTGCCAAGGTATCGCCGCTTGCGCAGGCATCCGGAAAATTTTCGCCAAAACGGCGACTGGCTTGTCCGGCGGTGGATTTGTGTCTACAGTCGTGGACAAGGGGACGCTATGACTGCCTTGCCAGTATCCGTCTCGACCTTGCGGGGGCCAACGAACAGACCTGAAGCGTTGATCGGCACAGTTGAGGATTCCTGTTCGCGAGCTTGTATATCGCCAGATTTCTGAAAAAGTGCCAGACGTCACGCGTCTGATTCGACGGATTGCGCGAGATCTTCGATTTAAGCCATGGCTTGACCCCTTGCGCACCTGTTGTGCCATCTTGCTGTCATTGAAAGGATGTCTATGAGCATTTCCCTGAAAAAAAATGCGTCGGTAAGCCTCACGAAAGAGGGCGGTGACGGCTTGACCAGCATCACCCTTGGGGTGGGTTGGGATGTCGCCAGCGGTCTGCTGGGCGGGCTGTTCGGCGGTGGCGGCAGTATCGATCTGGATGCCTCGTGCATTGCCTTCGGCGCCAACGGCCAGGTCATCGACACCGTGTGGTTCCAGCAACTGCTCAGCCGTGACGGCTCGATCCGCCATAGCGGCGACAATCTGACGGGCGAAGGCGATGGCGACGACGAAACCATTTCGATCGACCTGACTCGCCTGCCGGTCGAGATTGAAACCCTGGTTTTCACTGTCAGCAGCTTCCGTGGCCAGACCTTCGACAAGGTCAAGAACGCCTTCAGCCGCGTCATTGACAGCCGGGCCCGCAAGGAGCTGGCGCGCTTTGACATCTCCGAAAGCGGCCCCCACACCGGCGTCGTGCTGGCCTATGTCAAGCGTGACGGCGGTCAGTGGACCTTCAAGGCGATCGGTGAACGCACGAACGCCCGGACGGTTAAGGACATTACAACCCTCGCTGCACAACTGATCTGATATTGACAACTTGGAGAGGGGCCAACGCCTCTCTCCCCCCAACTCCAGAGACAAGCATGCAATTGCAGCGTGGCGAAAAGCGCGCCCTTTCGGACCTTGGCATCGGTACCCAGTGTGCTGTGAAGGTCGAATTCGGCATGGACGGCGCCGATATCGCCGCCTTCGGTCTTAACAAGGATCGCAAGATCGGTGACGACCGCTATGTCGTCCTGTTCTCCAACACGCGCACCCCGGAAGGCGCCATTACCCTGGCGCCGTCGTCCGGGGCGGCGCTGTTCAACCTCGAACTCGACAAGCTGCCCTCTTCGATTGACCGGGTGGTGTTCACCGCCACCCATGATACGCGTCCGGTTGGTGAATCGAGGCCCCTGCTGGTGACCGTCGGCAATGCCCAGGCCACCTTCAATGTCGCCGAGCACCTGAACGCCGAAAAGGCCGCGATGCTGATCGAAATCTATCGCCACAGTTCCGGCTGGCGGCTCGGTACCATCGCCGCCGGTTTCGAAGGCGGCCTGGCCAGCCTGATTGCCCACTTTGGCGGTGAAGTCGCCGATGCTCCAGCGCCTGCACCCGCCGCAGCGCCCGCGCCAATTCCGGTGGCTCAAACTGCGCCAGCGGCTTCCCCTGCGCCCGCCGCGGCCGCTTCCGTCAGCCTGAAAAAAGTGACGCTGGAAAAAGGCAATTCCCGTGTCAGTCTGCAGAAGACAGGAGGCAGTTTCGGTGAGATCGTCCTCAACCTGAACTGGAGCCAGCTGGAACAGAAACGCGGCCTGTTCGGCGGAGGTACGAAGACCCTCGACCTCGACCTGGGCGTCATGTTCGAACTTCAGGACGGTTACAAGGGCTGTATCCAGGGGCTGGGCCGCAGTTTTGGCGACTATGAGCGTGAGCCCTATATCCAGTTGTCGGGCGATGACCGCACCGGCGCCGTGACGTCGGGAGAGACCATTCGCGTCAATGGCCGCCACTTTGACAAGATCAAGCGGATCGGCGTCTTCGCCCTGATCTACGAGGGTGCTCCAAACTGGCAGCAGACAGATGGTGTCGTCCGGATGACGGTGCCAGGCCAGCCCGAAATCGAAATTCGCCTGGTGGAAGGCCGCGACAATGCCCGCCTGTGCGGAATTGCCCTGCTCAACAATGTGAATGGCAATCTGCAGGTCGACCGTCATATGCAGTATTATCGCGATCAGAAGCAATTCGCCGACGATATTGGCATTTTCCTGCAGTGGACCGCTGGCAGAAAAGACTGACAAGCCCCATATGCGCGGATCATTGCGGTAACCCCAGGGTTTTGCCCAACGCCAACACAGGATACCTATGCTAAAGAACTTTTACGGATCGATCGCCTTTACCGTGGTCGCCCTGATCCTGGCGGGTGCGCTGGGCTTTTACCAAAACGGCGGCACGGCCGCCGCGGTGCTACAGATGCTCTTTCTGGCCAGTGTGCTGGGCATCATGGAAACCTCGCTCAGCCTCGACAATGCCGTCGTCAACGCCTCGATCCTGAAGAACATGGATCCCGTATGGCAGCGCCGCTTCCTGACCTGGGGCATCCTCATTGCCGTGTTCGGCATGCGGATCATCTTCCCGATCATGATCGTTTCGATCTCGGCCATGGTGACGCCGTGGGAAGCCACCCGCATCGCCATCATGGACCACGAGCTCTATGAAAGCATCGTTACCAAGGCGCATGTCGGGATTTCCGGTTTCGGCGGTGCCTTTCTGATGCTGGTCGGGCTGAACTTTTTCTTCGACGAGGACCGTGAGCACCACTGGCTGGGCGTTATCGAGCGGCCGCTGGCGTCGCTGGCCAGGATTCCGTTTTCACCCTATATCGTCACCGCCCTGCTGATCGGCGGTTTATCGTTCCTGGTCCACGGAGAAGAGCAAAAGACCTTCCTGATTGCCGGTCTGTCGGGCGTGGCAACCTTCTTCGCCGTGCAGAAGTTCGGCGACTGGATCGGAGGCGGTGAGACGGACCATACCGGCGCGGTCGTGCGTACCGGGGCCGGCGGCTTTATCTATCTCGAATTCCTCGATGCCTCCTTCTCGTTCGACGGCGTGATCGGCGCCTTCGCCATCACCAATGATATCATCCTGATCGCCCTGGGCCTGGGTATCGGCGCCATGTTCGTGCGCTCGATGACCATCGCCCTTGTGCGCGGAGGCCACCTGGCACAATTTCGCTTCCTGGAGGCGGGGGCCTTCTATGCGATCATCGCCCTGGCCAGCATCATGCTGCTCAGCATTCGCTTGCATATCCCCGAGGTCATCACGGGCCTGATCGGGGCGATCATCATCGGCGTTTCGCTGTGGGTCTCGATTGACCACAAGAAGCGGTTCCCGCAGGAATATGCCGAGGATGGCGACGCGCAGATTATCCTGCCGACCGGTGAGGTCGTGTCCGACCAGCCGACGCAACCGGCCAATGAAAAGAACCGGCTCGATATATAACCCTTACCGTTGTGGCGCGCCCCAGGCGGAAGGCGCTTCACTCAGACCCGACCACCGCCAAAGATGAAAAGGAATGTTTGACATGGCAATTTCGCTTTCCAAAGGCGGCAACGTCAGCCTGAGCAAGGAAGATCCCGCACTCGACGAAGTCATCATTGGCTTGGGTTGGGACACGCGCGCGACCGATGGCACCGATTTCGACCTCGACGCCTCGGCCTTTCTGCTCAAGACGGACGGCAAGGTCCGGAGCGACGGCGACTTCGTATTCTACAACAACAAGGCCGTGACGGGTGTCGAGCATCTGGGCGACAACCGCACGGGCGCGGGTGATGGCGACGACGAACAGATCAAGGTCACTCTGACCAAGGTGCCGGCGGACGTCGACAAGATCGCCGTGGTCGTCACCATCCACGACGGCGAAGCCCGCAAGCAGAGCTTCGGTCAGGTCTCCAACGCCTTCATCCGGCTGGTCAACCAGAAGACCAATGTCGAGATCGTGCGTTACGACTTGTCGGAAGACGCTTCGGTCGAGACGGCCATGATCCTGGGCGAAGTCTATCGCAACAATGCCGAATGGAAGTTCCGCGCTGTCGGTCAGGGCTTCAAGGGCGGCCTGGGGCCTCTGGCCACCAATTACGGCGTAAGCGTCGGTTAAACCCGGTCGCAACGGCCGGCCTGGCCGGCCGTTGCGATGCTTGATGACAAGGATTTTCGATGGCAGTTTCTCTCGTCAAAGGCGGCAATGTGTCGCTGTCCAAAGAGGCTCCGGGCCTCGTCAGCGTCACCGTCGGGCTCGGCTGGGACGTTCGCGCTACGGACGGCGAAGGCTTCGACCTCGACGCCTCGGCGTTTGTCGTCGACGAGGGCGGCAAGGTGCTCAGCGACGGCCACTTTGTCTTCTACAACAACAAGACCTCGCCCGAGGGCGCCGTCATCTATGGCGGCGATAACCGTACAGGCGATGGCGAGGGCGACGACGAGACAATCAAGATCGACTTTTCCAAACTGCCGGCCAACGTCAAAAAGGTCATCGTGGCCGTGACCATCCACGATGGCCAGGCGCGTCGGCAGAATTTCGGCTCGGTGTCAAACGCCTATGCCCGGGTCATCAACCAGGCGGACAACAAGGAGCTGGCGCGTTACGACTTGTCGGAAGACAGCAGCACCAACGCCGCCATGGTCTTTGTCGAGCTGTACCGTGGGGGCCAGGGCGATATCAAGGTCAAGGCTGTCGGCGAGGGCTGGGAAAGCGGCCTGGCCGGTCTGGCGTCCGCCATGGGTGTGAGCCTGGCCTGACGACCTCCGGACGGGGCAATTCAATGCGTATCTGGTTCAACCGCGGCTTCTCTCTGGCCAGCATTTCGCAGGCCATGATGTCTGCGGAGCCGGGGCTTGAGATCTATGCCAGCGTCGCCAGGGGGATGCCCCGCCATGCAGGGCCCGTGGCGACCTGGGTCGAGCCCGAAACCGACGTGGCCGGCTATGTCCAGTGGGTGCGCGACCAGGTGGCGGCGCACCGCATCGACATTCTCATACCGACCCACTACCGCACGGCCCTGCGCCAGGCAGACCTGGCGTGCCGCGTCGAATTCCCTGCCGGCCATAAGGTGCTGAAGCTCCTGGACGACAAGTACCGTTTTGCCGAGGACCTGAAGGACACCGAGTTTCACCTCGCAACCGACCTGATCCGAACAAGCGGCGACCTGGAAAAGGCCCTTGCGTCCTTCCATCAACGTTTCGGCGCCAAGGCCATCGCCTGCGTCAAGCCGCGCAATGGGGTGAACGGGTTCGGCTTCTGGAAGCTGATCCGTGACCGGCCGATGCGGCACCTGGAAAGCCCGGACAGCCGCGAGATCCAGGCCGACCTCTATGTGGCGGCGCTGCGGGCGCAGGAAAAGATCAAGCCGATCCGCGACATGGTGCTGATGGAGTTTCTGCCCGGGCCGGAGGTTTCGTTCGACATCCTGGCCGACCACGGGCACATGTTGCGCTATGCCGCCCGCACCAAGCTCAGCACCGGTCGCCAGCGCGTCCAGACCGATCACCCGCTGAGCGGCTACGCCGTGAAGCTGGTCGAACGGTTCGGGCTGCATGGTACGGTCAATATCCAGTTCCGCAAGCATCGGGACGGGAGTTGGAAGATCCTGGAGATCAATGCGCGCCCGGCCGGCGGGGTGGTCTATGCGGAAGCCGTTGGTGCGGGTATCCTGAGTGGATGGGCGGGTCTGCTGACCGGCAGGGTGACCGCAGGTGAACTGGAGGGCAAGATGATTGATACCGAGGTCAGCTTCGAAACGGCCGTCCAGCGGCTGGCGTCCTGAGGTCGCGGCATGCAGACAGCCATTCCAGGTCAAAGGCTTCAGGTCGCCCGCGAAGGCAACTGGGTCATAACCGTGCAGGGCCGCGATGCCGAGCGCGTGGTCGTGTGCGCGGTCGGCGCCGACGGCGGCATTATTGCGTTTACCCAGGGCGAGGGCGGGCGGTGGATGGCGCCGTCGCCGCTGATCCGCGATACCGCCCTGGAGATCATCGCCTATATCAATGATGACCGCAGCGGTGGCTTCGTTAACACCGCTTATCCGATCGAGGTCGATATCGCCGGCCAGGCCTTCAGCTTTCCCGAACCAACCCAGCAGTTGGCGGCGGTTATCCTGACCGAAATCTATGTCAAGGACGGGATCTGGCGCGCCAAGGTTTCGAACGACGGCTTTACGTTCGGGATCGAAGCCTTTGCCCGCGCCCGCAATCTGCAGAATGTCGACTTCCCGTCGCGGCCCCGCACCAGCGAGACCCGCCCGCCGCGCGGTGCCACGGCTTCGGGCAGTGGCGTGCTTATCGCGCCCGGCCTTGTCGTCACCAATGCCCACGTCATCGAAGACGGGGTCTCTCTGGAACTGGGGCGCAGCCGCGCCAAGCTGAAACCCGTGGCCGCCGACATGCTTCATGACCTGGCGCTGCTCGAAGGTGAGGTCGAGGGAGACCCGTTGCCCCTGCGCTACAACGCGCCCCTGTGGCTGGGCGAAGGCATTCTGGCGGCGGGCTTTCCCCTGATGGATGTGCTGGGCAGCGACCTTAAGGTGACCACCGGCAATATTTCGGGCCTGACAGGCAGCCATGGCGATGTCTCGCGCTTTCAGTTTACGGCGCCGATCGGGTCAGGTTCGTCCGGCGGGGCGATCAGCGACGAAGCCGGCAACCTGGTTGGGATTACGGCGTCGTCTCTGGCCCATGGCAATATGCGCGAACGCGGCTCGATCTCGGAAAATGTCAACTTCGCCATTCGGGCCGCTCTGGTCTATGAAATGATTGCTGCGGCGGGTTTTCCGCTGCCGGAGGTGAAACCGTCACGCAATAACGACCGCCGCGACGTGGTGCAGCGGCTGCGCAAGTCGGTCGTCAGTATCATCGTTCATTTTTAGGCCCTCCCTTATGACTTTTGCGCCTGCGACGGAGGTATCGCAAACCATCCGCCTGCCGACAGGGGACCTGACCCTAAGCGTGCACGACGGTCCGCCGTTGCATGAGTTGTGCGACTTTGCCGCCCGGTCCAATCCCAAGCGCGGCTTCCTGATCGTGTCGAAGGTGCTGGGGCGCCATCTGCCGGCGGCGCCGGCGCAGATGCGTGCCACCATGGCGGCGCTGGCGCGAAAAATCCCGGCCGACCTGCCGCAGCCGGTGGTATTTCTCGGCATGGCGGAAACGGCAACGGCTTTGGGCCAGGGCATATTCGCAGCCTTTCGCCAACTCAACCCCGAGGTCGAGACCCTCTATCTGCAAAGCTCACGGCAAGGCGTTGCGGGGGCGCGTGTGCTGGCGTCGTTCGAAGAGGGCCACAGTCACGCGACCACCCATCTGATCCAGGTCGCCGACCCCGCGCTGGAGGCAAGAGTCCGGGCAGCGCCGTCCCTGGTCATCGTCGACGACGAATGCAGCACCGGCAATACCTTTATTGCCGCCGCCCAGGCCCTGGCGCGCGAAATGCCGCAACTGCGCCAAATTGAAACCTGCTGCATCACCGACTGGGGCAATGGCGATTACCTGGCCGGCATGCCACACCCGACGAAGGCGCGGGCCATCCTGTCCGGTGCCATGACCTGGCAGGCGGCGGAGGCAGCCGCAACGCCCGTCCTGGCCGCGAAATCCAACCAGGCCGGCTCTGCCCCGGCCGGCGGGATGCGCAGCCGCACCGGACTGCGGGCACCGGAAAAAGCAATCAGGCCGCCGGTCGAGGCGCGACCGGGCGAACGTGTCCTCGTGCTCGGCGATGGAGAACATTCCTACGAGGCCCTGCTGGCCGCCGAGGAGGTCGAGGCGCAGGGCGGCATTGCGGCGGTTCAGTGCATCACCCGCAGTCCCGCCCTGTTGGGCGGGGCGATGCAAAGCGCGTCGGCGTTTTCGGACGCCTATGGCAGCGGCGCGCCATGCTTCCTATATAACGTTCTTGGGCATCGTCCCGACAGGCTCCTGGTCATGACCGAGGTGGTGAAGGCGCAAGCGAGCGAAGCGTCCGCCGCCCTGTTATGTCTCGGTCACGACCTTCCGGTGGAGGTCATTGCCTGCACCTACGTACCCGAGCAGGAAGGTTTATGACGTCGCGCCCCTTGATTTTTACCGATCTGGACGACACGCTCTTCCAGACGGAGCGCAAGTGTCCCGACGGTTCGGCGCAAGGTCTGCGCCTGATGAGCCGTTTGGCCGACGGCAGCCCCAGTGGCTATGCGACCCTTCGCCAGGACCATATGCTGGGCTGGCTGCGGATGGGACAGGTGATACCGGTCACCGCCCGCAGCCGCGCTGTGCTGGCCCGCGTCGATATTGAACAGGCGCCGGCGATCTGCGGCAACGGCGGCTGCATTCTCGACAGCGCGGGCGAGGTCGACCGGGACTGGCACGACCATCTGGTCATGCTGGCGCGAAACGGTGACGCCGTTGAAGACGTCGATGCCTGCCTGATGGGGGGGCTGGCCAGGACACGTGACCCTGCGGCCTTTCGCCACTGGGTGGCGGCTGAGAACGGTCTTAAGCAGTACATCGTCATCAAGAGCAACCGCGATGAGGGCGAGGTTCTGGCCGAGGTCGAGCGCGACCTGGCGGCTCTGGTGCCGGCGGGATGGCGGGTGCATCGCAACGACAATAATCTTGCCTATCTGCCGCCGTGGCTCAATAAACGGTATGCCGTGAAATATCTGCTCGACAGGCTCCGCCGCGACACTCCGGATACGCCGGTGATCGGTATCGGCGACAGTCTCTCCGACGCCGGGTTCATGGACCTGTGCGATCTTGCCATGACACCGACCCCGTCTCAGCTTTGGAAAACTCTGACCCGTGACAATGCCTGGATTGATTGAAGCCGACCAAAACACCGGGGCGCGGCACGGGCACTTCTGCGGCAGCTTCGCAGCCGACGATGTCGTCATGCTGCTGAAGCCGTCATTGATCGCGCATGTCGGCATCGCGGAGAAGGAAAGGCTGATCCAGTCGGGAGAAAAGCACTATTCCGAAATGCTGTCTGCCGAGACGTTGCCGGATTCCCGCTATATGGAGCTCTATCATGACGCTCTGGGGCGCAATGCCGGCCGGCTGAAGGGCGATATCGAAACCCTGGCCGGCAAGCTGACTCAGCGCCCGCAAACGGCGGAGGCGTGCGTGGTGATTTCGCTGGCGCGAGCCGGAACGCCGATCGGCGTCCTGCTCAAGCGCGCCCTGGAGCGGCTGGGTATCACGGCCTTTCACTACACGGTCAGCATTATCCGCGGCCGCGGCATCGATCTCAATGCCCTGGCCTATATCCGGGCGCGACACGGCACGCATAATGCGATCTTCCTGGATGGCTGGACGGGCAAGGGGGCGATCAGCCGCGAACTCGAGGCGTCTTTGCGCGGGTCGGACCTGGGCTTTACACCGTATCTGGCCGTGGTCGCCGATCCGGCCGGCTGTGCCAGTCTGGCGGCGACGGTTGACGACTACGTTATCCCGAGCGGTCTGCTTAACGGCATCGTGTCGGGGCTCATCAGCCGCACGGTGCTCACCGACGCTCTGGTTGGGCCGGACGACTTTCACGCCTGCCTGTTCCAGGAAGCGCAGGCGCCGCATGACCTGACCCATCATTTCCTCGCGACGGTCGAGGCCGCAGCCGCGGTATCGCTGTCGTCGGCGTGGTCACCGCAAGGCGCGGTCCGTGCGGGAGCCTCCAGCCAGCAAATTCTGTGTGACCTTATGGACAAGTATGCGGTCGGCGACGTAAATCGTATCAAACCGGGCATAGCCGAGGCGACGCGCGCTCTGCTGCGCCGGGTGCCGGACGCGGTGTTCATCCGGGATTTTGACGATCCCGAGACCCTGCACATGCAGCACCTGGCGGCCAGGTCGGATGTGCCGGTCGTGCAACGGGATTTGGGTGGTTATCGCGCAGTGACGATTATCAAGAGTTTGAAGGGCGAGCAGGAATGAGGGCCATAGAACTGGGCGCGACGCTTTATACACCGGTGCTCAATCCGGCAGCGCTCGAGAATGCCTATGGCGCCTGTCCCGACTTGCGCTCCATGGTTATTTGCCTGGAGGACGCGGTTCGCGATGACGAAGCTGCGCGCGCCGAGCAGGCGCTGAAGCTCTGCCTTCAGCGTTTCAGCATTCTGGCGCCGTCGGTTCGTGTCTTTATCCGCCCGCGTAGTCCGTTGATGCTGGCGCGAATTCTCAGGATGCCTGGTGTCGACCGGGTGGCGGGGTTCGTTCTGCCAAAGGTTACCGCCGCGACCCTGCCCCAGTGGCTGGACCTGCCCATAGGTTCGCATGCCCTGATGCCCTGTATCGAGGGAGAAGAAGCTTTCGATTTCAAGAGCCTTAGTCATCTCAGGGACCTCATGAGTCCTCACCGCAGCCGAATCCTGGCGGTGCGGATCGGCGGCAACGACCTGCTCAACCTGATCGGGGTACGCCGCTCACGCTACCGCACAGCCTATGATGGCGTTCTGGGCGTGGCCATCCGCAACATTGCCGCGACCTTCGCAAGCCATGGTTTCAGCGTTTCGGCGCCGGTCTTCGAACATTACGGCGACCACGCTCTGCTGACCGAAGAGGTCGAACAGGATATCGAGCACGGCCTGCTGACCAAGACTGCCGTCCATCCCAGTCAAATCCCCGTCATCCAGCGCCTGTACAAACCGGCAGCGTCGGACATCTCAGAGGCACGCGCTATTCTCGATGCCGCGTCTCCGGCGGTTTTCGGTTCGAACGGCAGCATGTGCGAGCCGGCAACCCACAGCCGGTGGGCGGAAAAAATCGTCCAGCGGGCGCAAATCTATGGTATCACAGAGGGTCTGTCCACAGCCGACAGCCGCGTGGCCTGAGCGGGGTCGCCTTAAAGGCGACGCGGCAGTTTGGGGGAATCATGCCTTATTCATCGGCGAAGTCTAAAACCTGCTTTGCGGAGGAAACACGACCATGAGTGATCTCGTTCTTGAGGCGCCGGCGCCCGTTGCGGTTGTTCCGGCGGAGAAGGCCGCGGGTCTGGTGCCGATCGAAACGGCGGTAAAGACGGAACTGGAAAGCAAGGTCGACTCCTTCGTCAACGATCTGGTCAGCGTTGACGCCAACAGTCCGGAGTTTGGTACCAGGGTCAATCAGCTCAACAGCCTTGGCCAGCGCGAAATCACCGCCTTGTCGTCGCAGAGCAATCGTTTCCTCGACCGTCCTACCCGGCAGATGGAAGGCGAGGGCAGTGTCGGCGATTCCCTGGTCGATCTGCGCCAGACGATCGAAGGCCTGGATCCGTCGCGCGGCGGCGGTCTGCTGGAGCCGCGCAAGCTGTTTGGCGTCATCCCGTTCGGCAACAAGCTGAAGGGTTATTTCGACAAGTACCAGTCGGCGCAGAGCCATATCAATGCCATCCTGGTGAGTCTGGCGCGCGGCAGGGACGAGTTGTTGCAGGACAATGTCGCCATTGACGGCGAACGCAGCAAGATGTGGGAGATGATGGGCAAGCTGGAGCAGGTCATTCATATCTCGAAGACCCTGGATAGTCGCCTGGAAGGGAAGGCGGTCGAGCTGGATACGTCGGATCCGACCAAGTCGCGTGCCATCCGTGAATCGGCCCTGTTTTATGTCCGCCAGCGCACCACCGACCTGCTGACCCAGATGGCGGTTACGGTTCAGGGTTATCTGGCGCTGGATCTGATCAAGAAGAACAATATCGAGCTGATCAAGGGTGTTGACCGGGCGTCGACCACAACCATCTCCGCCTTGCGCACGGCGGTTACGGTGGCCCAGGCCCTGGCCAGCCAGAAACTGGTCCTGGATCAGATTACGGCGCTCAATACCACCACGTCGAACATGATCGCCAGCACGAGTGAACTGCTTAAATCGAACACGGCGAGCATCCATGAGCAGGCGACCTCGGCGACCATCCATGTCGAAACCTTACAGCGCGCCTTCGCCAATATCTATGCCACCATGGATGCGGTCGACGAATTCAAGATCAAGGCTCTGTCCAACATGAAGACAACGGTTGACACGCTGTCGCAGGAGACCGAGAAGGCCAAGGGCTATATCGCGCGGGCCCAGGGCAATATCTCGGATAATTCCGGTCCTTCGCCGCTGGCCTTGAGTTGATACCAAGCCGCAAAACTCTCGACCCATCTCGGGTTGGCAAGGCCGCCAGCGTAGGCTTCAGGCCGTCCGGGCTTTTGCGAGGCGCCATGGGGGGCGCCTAGAGCGGCGCTTGAGCTGAAAAAAAGCGAATACCAAGCGTCATTCTTGATGAGGTTTGGTATAAGTCTGCTGATCCGTGGTTCAAATTTTTACGACTCGCGCACTATTCTTGTTGGGTATGAAGATCGTGGAGTTCTTTCGGCGGCTGTTTGCCAAGCCCTCCCCAGCGCCGGCCCCCCAACCGCCGGCCCCTGAGCCTGTGCGTGTCGAATACAGCGACCCGCGCGTGCCGGAGGGCGCTCAGAAACGCATCCAGCGCATCCTCGAAAGTCTCAAGGACGTCTATGATGCGGCCCAGCGGGAGCAGGCGGGCGGGATCAACCGTTTCGAACTGGACCAGATGCGCGATCTGCATCTGCCCAAGCTGGTCAAAAGCTATATCGACATCCCGCCGGCCCACCGGGCCGAGATCTTTCGCAAGACGGGCAAGTCGGCGAGCTTTATTCTCGATGAAAGCCTGGACACCATGCAGGCTAAGCTCGACGGTATGCTGCGCAGCCTGGCCCAGCATGACCTGGATGCCTTTACGCACAACACCCAGTTTATCGGCCAGCGCTATGCCGACAAGGACAATCCATTCCTGTGAGCAGCCGCGCGAGGTCGTGACAGGTGCGACACCAGGCAAGGGCCCCAAGACTTAAGTGGGTCCACAGATTACACAGATTTCACAGATTAAGTCTCTGAATAATATGTGAAATCTGTGGACCTAATTGGCAAGAGGCGCCGCTGCGCGGCGGGTTCGGGTCAGCGCAAAAACCATGGTCCTACAGCGCACCGGCGTGGGGTGCCGGTTCTTCCGTGGAGATGGCGTCCGTCGTTCGCACAGTATCTTCAGGGCCACCGTCGACGCGGTCGATGGTTATGTCGACCGGGCCGTAACTGACATTGCCGAAGGGCGAGCAAAAGGCGATTTCGGCGGCGTCGCGCCCGACCCCGATTCGGACGAGGCCGTCGAGATTGGCCATGCGGGTACCGTCAAACAACCACCAGCGTCCGTCGAGATAGGTTTCAAAGAGGGCGTGAAAGTCGGCGGGGCGCAGGCCATAGGCATAGCAACTGACAAAGCGCGCCGGTATACCGAGCGCCCGGCAAAAGGCGATGCCCAGGTGGGCGAAGTCGCGACAGACACCGGCGCGCAGCAGCAGGCTTTCGGTGGCGGTGGTCTGTTCGTTGGAAGCGCCGCGGCGGTAGTCGATGTTGTTGTACAGCCAGTTGCAGATGGCCGTCACCCGGTTGAAGCCGCGTTTGAGATAGCCGAATTCCTTGCGGGCGAAATCGGCGAGGCGGTCGGAGGGCACGAAGCGCGACGGCAGAAGGAAGGGCATGATGTCCAGCGGCAGGTCTTCGATGGCGGTTTCGCGCACACTGTCCGGATCGGCCCGGAAGGGGTCAAGCGTGACTTCGGCCTCGTAGTGGACGGTCACGGAGCCCGCCGGCACCTGAAGGCCGAAATAGCGGTTCTTGATATCCGGGACCGTATAGACCTTGAGCGGCAGGTCCGGCGATACGGTCAGGCGCTCGACGAGGTCGATATGCCGGCGCAGTCGCGCCACCTCGATGTTGAAGATGAACACCGACGGTGACAGGGCCTCGTAGGCCAGGGTGCAGCCGAGCTTGTAGCGAGCGGTCATTGGGAATTTCAAAACGGGAGGAAGGCGGCAGCCGGTCTGATTGTGACCGGCCGGATGAAAGGATTCGATGCGAACCTATCCTAGAACCTTTTCATCGGCAGAGTCTCGAAAGTTTGTTTCAAGCAGATGAACGTGGTCGAGACAATTGTGTTGTACTGGCAGGGTTACGAATTCGCCAAGCAAGGCAAGGCGGATCAGATCACTGGGCTAACGACGTTCCGCAATGACGCAAAACACTCGGCAAACCTTGTCAACTGGCAGGTTACCACCTATTGTCGAGGCAGGGGGTATCATGAAAAACTCTGCCTTTATGCGCCGGTGTATTGCTGCCTTAGCCGCCGCGGTTGCTATCGGAACCGCGCCGGCATTGGCGCAGGATCTTTCTGAGCCCAGCGCATGCCTTGCCGCGGAAACATCCGAAAGCCAGACACCCGTGCTGGATGTCTGGGAAAAGGCCGGACGGCATACCGACCCCCTGTGCATTTCTGAAGTGGCGGAGGCCTTGCGCAGGGAAGGCGAGACCTCGCCCGAGGCCTATGCCCGTCTCGTGGATATGTTCGCCGTTCTGGTCGTGCGCTCGGCCGGAGTCGATCGGTCGTGCTATGTTGCTCATGGCGACTCCGCGCCGCCAATACGTGTTTTCAGAATGCTGCGTGCGTCGCGTAAGGCGCTGGCCCTGGAGCGGCGGGAAAACCGGGAAGCTTTCGCGGCAGCGGTGACGGCTGCGCTCGATCGTCCTGACGTCTGGAGCGGTTTGCCAATTGCCGAGGGCTGTTCGACCCAGGCCGAACTTCTGGAAGAAGAGCCCGAGTATTTCGGTGTGAAGCTGTTGGTCAAGGGTATTGCCAATGTCATCGCCGAAGGCGGTGGTGTGGGTATTTTCGAAGCGAGTTCGCAACCGGATGCAAAGGGCACGACGATAACCTACACGCTGACGCACCAACTCACCGGGCGGAACTGGGATGAGCAGAACCTGGTTTTTGTCGTTGACGGCGTCCGGCACAATGTTGCGCTTCCGCTGGAAAAGCCCAGCATCGCGGTAACGCCGCGCCGGGTGAACCTCTATGAAACGCCGGATGGCGACTACGGTCTTATCCGTGCCGGCTGGGAGGTCTTCACCATCTCGCGGACAACCTTTGCCTTGACAGCCGGCGCGGGGCAAAGTCCCGATTCCTGGCGTTACACCGGCGCATTCGACACGCGACTGGACCGGGCGCCGGTTACGGATCCAGGCCGCTTGTCCGGGCGACTGTCGCACTATCGTGCCGAGGAATTGCCGGAATGTCTCGGCAATCTGGTGGGCGCACAAAAGGCGCCCTACCGCGCCGGTGCCTGGAGGGATTGCCTCCCGGATTTGTACCTGGTTCAGGCCGAGGCGCGTAAAGGATGGATCGCCGAGGTCAATGCCGGTCGCGAGCCGCCGGACTTCGTTAACGACGGTCGTGTCCGCATTGCGCCCATGCTGGCCTATGCCGGGGACCTTGAGTTGGCGGACTTGGAGATCAGTGCGTCGGGCGACCGGGTTATCGCCCAGATAAAGGACCCTGCATTCGGGCCGGGGGGCTTCCTTATCGACCCCGCGACGAACCGCACCCTTGCGATCATGATCGGAGCGGGCATGGGCGGCGAAGAGGCGTCCTTCAATGCCGATGGCAGCCAGCTGTTCGAATGGGCCGCCGGATCGGTCTTCGTCCGTCACGACGCGGCCACCGGGGCCATTGCAGCGGCGCGGCAGTTGCCGTTCCTGAACTATTCGCCTATGTCAGACGACGGCCATTATCTCCTGTCGGAGGGGGGCCGCGGCGTCGGAGTTTTTGATACGCAGGCCGACACCGAAATGTATCGCATTGGGGATGCGGAGTCCGGTGTTATCAGCGGCGATGGCCAACGTGTGGCCGTAAGCGGCGAAACGGGCGGCGACCGCCTGTATGAGACCTTGACCGGCAAGCTGATTTCCAAACTCGCAGAAAGCAAAGGCGATCCTCATTTCACATCAGATTCGGCCCGCCTGTACCTCAATGAGGCAGGAAGGCTGCAGGTTTACGATGCAGACTCGGGCAGGCTGTTGTGGACGTCCGAAGCCAGCGCCGTGAGCGAGTTGGCAGGCACGCGCCATTTCCTTGTCACCCCGGCGGAGGGGAAGCCGGATGAGGTGCGCGACGGCAATTCCGGCGCGGTGCTGAAACGTTTCGATCGGCTGTTCCTGCCAATCGCCTCCAACGGCCATGTCCTGGTTGGCGCCCTCAAGGACGGGGGCGCCGCGGTTTGGGACGTCAAGACCTTCGACTTGCGTCATATCCTGCCGTCGCTGACGGGGGACGCGCGTTACGTGGTCGACACCGGGTCCGCAATCAGTCCGGATGGGCGATGGATCGCGCGGGGCGTTAGCGTGGGGCAAAAACTCGACCTCGTGCCTCTGGCGTCGGATGGTACGCCCGCTAAATCGGATAAACTCTATCTTGGACCTGGCGCGTGGCTTGGCGTTTGGGACGCGGTTAGCGGTGAACGGATGTGGTTACAGGCCAATCCCGGACTACCGGCAGGAGAAAAATATGTCGATGATTACGTCCACCTGACTTTCAGCCGCGATGGCCGGCGATTGATGTTTTGCCGTGGCGAGCGGTGTTGGATGGTGGAGTTGCCGGCGAGTAAATGACGGCAATAAGAAAGCCCGGCAGCTTGCGGCTGCCGGGCTTTCTTATGGAGGGTGTGTCGCTATCAGTGATCGACCGCGTCCGACGCGCCAAGGCCCGTCTGAGAGCGGACGAACTGGGCAAAGAACTTCTCGCGTTCGGCCTTGCCGCCGGCCGAGTTGTCCGTAACCGAAAACAGCCAGGTTCCCGCGAAGGCCGCAATCATGGCGAACAGGGCCGGATACTTGTACGGGAAGATGGCCTCCGCGTGGTGCAGGACATCGACCCACACCGTCGGCGACAAAACCGTCAGGGTCAGGGCCGTGATCAGACCCATGGCCCCGCCGATCACAGCACCGCGCGTGGTCAGTTTCGACCAGTACATGCTGAGGATCAGGATCGGGAAGTTCGTCGCGGCCGCCACCGAAAAGGCGAGACCGACCATGAAGGCAATGTTCTGTTTTTCGAACACCACGCCCAGCACGATGGCCACGACCCCCAGGACGATCACGGCGCCCCTGGACACGATCATCTGCGATTTTTCACTGGCCTGGCCGCCACGCAGGACGTGGGTGTAGAGGTCCAGCGCCACAGCTGATGCGCCGGCCAGGGCCAGGCCGGCCACGACCGCCAGGATGGTGGCAAAGGCCACAGCCGAAATAAACCCCAAGAAGAAGTCTCCGCCTACGGCCTCGGCCAGGTGGACGGCTGCCATGTTCGAACCGCCCAGGAGGCCGCCGGTGGCGTCCTGGAAAGCCGGATTGGTGCCGACCAGCAGGATGGCGCCGAAGCCGATGACGAAGGTCAGAATGTAGAAGTAGCCGATAAAGCCGGTGGCGTAGAAGACCGACTTGCGCGCTTCCTTAGCGTCATGAACGGTGAAGAAACGCATCAGGATGTGGGGCAGGCCGGCGGTGCCGAACATCAATGCCAGTCCTAGGGAGATGGCGGAGATTGGATCGGTGATGAGGACGCCGGGTGCCATGATGGCGGTGCCCTTGCTGTGGACGGCGACGGCCTCGGAGAAGAGGCGGCCAAAGTCGAAATTGACCGCCTGCATGACCATGACCGCCATGAAGGTGGCCCCCGACAGCAGCAGGACCGCCTTGATGATCTGGACCCAGGTTGTGGCCAGCATGCCGCCGAACAGCACATACATGACCATCAGGACGCCGACCAGGGTGACGGCGATCGCGTAGTCCAGGCCGAAGAGAAGCTGGATCAGTTTACCGGCGCCGACCATCTGGGCGATCAGATAGAAGGCTACCACCGTCAGGGACGACAGGGCCGACAGGAAGCGGATCGGCCTTTGGCCGAGGCGATAGGAAGCAACATCAGAGAAGGTGTACTTGCCGAGGTTGCGCAGGCGCTCCGCCATCAGGAACAGGATGATCGGCCAGCCGACCAGAAAGCCGATCGAATAGATCAGGCCGTCGAAGCCGGACGTAAACACCTGGGCTGAGATGCCCAAGAACGAGGCGGCCGACATGTAATCGCCGGCAATGGCCAGACCGTTCTGAAAGCCGGTGATTTTCCCGCCGGCCGTATAGTAGTCGCTGGTCGAGGATGTCCGCTTCGACGCCCAGCGCGTGATGAACAGAGTCGCCACGATAAAGGCCAGGAACATGCCAATGGCGATGTAGTTGGTGCCTTGTTTCTCGACATTGCCGGTGAGGGCGTCGGCCAGGACGGCTGCCGGCATGACGGCGATCAGCAAGGCCATCAGGTAGGGACGAAAGCGGCTCATTGACCGTGCTCCTTCAGGAGTTCACGCGTCAAACGGTCGAACTCGCCATTGGCGCGCTGGACGTAGATGCCGGTCACGATAAAGCACAGGACGATCAGGCCGAGTCCGCCGGGAATGCCCCAGGTAATGACGGTGGCGGGGCTGAGCGGCGTGCCGAGCAGTTCGGGCTCGAAGGCGATCAGAAGGATAAAGCCGTAATAGGCCAGCAGGGTGATAATGGACAGGGTCCAGGCGAAACGTCCGCGCTTTTTGACCAGGGTCTGAAACTTCGGGTCATCATAGATGCGGCGATAAACCTCGTCGGTACTCACGTTCTTCTCTCCCACAGAATTATTGGCACTTGTTTTTGGGCATGGCGTTGCCGTTGCGGAAAACAGTCCCCGTTTTCCGCAACGAAGGCAACCCTTATCTATTTAACGGTGAGTTCAAACGGCGCGGCGGGCAGGTCGTCTGCGCTGAACAGGTTGACGAACGGCGAGTCCGCCCAGGCATAGCGTACCCTGGTGATGCCAGCGCCGACGTTTTTCAGGACCACCGTATCACCTGACGCCAGGGCCTGCGCATAGCGGCAGGTGCCGCCGGTGCAGGCTTCGAAGGCGATGGCCACGTCCGAGCTGTAAGTGCGCAGGCCGCCATTGGTGCTTTTGAAGGTGATGATGACGTCGTTGCCTGACTGGGTGGCGGAGACGGCTTCGGGGCCGCCGGGCGTGACCGTGGTGTCGCCATAGGCGATGACGCGGGCGGCACGGGCCAGGCGTTCGCCGACGATGGTCTTTTGCGTCGGATGGATGTCCGAGCGGTCGCCGAAGTCGATGGTTACGGCCGTGAAAGCCCTGGGATCCTCAGCGATGCTAAGGCGTTGAGCCTCGCGCAGTTGCGCCCAGCCGGACTCGATCGGCTGGCTTGCTGTCGAGCCGTAGGCCGTCAGCTGGGTTACCAGAAAGGGCATGTCGGGCTGGCCGAAGGTGTCGCGCCAGTCCTTGATCAGGAGGGGCTGCAAGGTGCGGTATTGCTCGGCACGACCGACATTGGATTCGCCCTGATACCAGGCGGCCAGTTTGAAATGGTAGCCTTTCAGGGGGGCGATCATGCCGTTGTAGAGGGTGGTCAGGCTGGTCGGGATGTTCCACGGCGCCGGCGGGACTGATAGTCCCCTGGAGGCCATGCCCTTCTTGTATTTCCAGTCGGCCTTGAGCTGGATGTACTGGCCATCGCTGGTTTTGACAGCGCGGTTTTCCGGCCGGCCGGTCAGGCCGCCTCCGTTGCCGCCGCTGAGGACGCGCAGGACAACGACGTTCGTGCCGGCCTTAAACACGCCCTTGGGGACGGTGTATTCGCGCCACATCCAAGACGTGCTGGCGCCGCCGACGCGGGTGCCGTTGACCCAGGCGGTGTCGTAGGTGTCAATGGGCCCCAGAACCAGCTGGTTGGCCGTGGCGGCCTGGGCTTCGGTGAGGTCAACCGTGGTGCGGAACCAGCCGACGCCATCGTGGGTCTTGAAGTCATCGATGCCGGCGGCTTTCCACGAGCCGACCGGGGTCAGGGACGGCCATTTGGCGTCATCATACTTCGGAGAGATATAGGCGCGTTCAGCCCTGGCGTTTTTGTCATGGGCGTCCCACCAGGCTTCCTGGCGGCGGTCTTCGCGGGCCATGGCGGCAACGGGATCGGTTCCCAGTTCGGTGACGGCGGCGACGCCTTCTGCGAAGGTCGGGACGGTTTTCAGCGACGATGGCCCAATCCAGCTTTCGATGGTGGTGCCGCCCCAGCTCGAATTGATGAAGCCGACGGGGACCTGATAGCGGGCCTGGAGCGACCTGGCCATGTAGTAACAGACGGCCGAGGCGTCGCCGGTGGTCTCTGGCCCGGACACCTTCCATTGCGTAGGATGGGTCAGGTCGTCCAGCGGCAGGGGCTGGGTGTCCTTCTGGATATTGGCGAAGCGGATATTGTTGTTACCCGCGCCCATCAGGGCGGACCAGGCATTGGTCGCGTTGCGAACCGCGAACTCCATGTTGGACTGGCCGCCGCACAGATAGACATCGCCGACCAGAATATCGTTGCGCGTGGCGGTCTCGCCTTCGGATGTCGCGGTCAGGCTGTAAGGGCCACCGGCGGTCATGGCCGGCAGGGTGGCGCGCCATTTGCCGGCAGCATCAGCCGTGGCTGTGGCCGTCCGACCGTTCAGGCTGACCGTGACGGCTTGTGACGGTGCGGCGGTGCCCCAGACGGTGACGGGTTGATCGCGCTGGACGACAGCATGATCGGTGAAGATTTTGGCGAACTGCGGGGCGGCCCAAGCCTGAGTCGTAAGGGCCGGCGCGGCAAGGAAGGTGACTGCGAGCGCGGTGGACAGGCTGAGACGGAGCATGGTGTTCCCGTGTGTGCTTATATTTAGTTGGCGAAATTGTCGGACGTTTTGCGGCATAAGGCAACTCAAAAGATTTAATGGCACATACGCCAGGCGGGTCTCTGGCTACCGGCCAGCTTGTAAGGTGCTGCAACACCTGCCACACTGCGTTAACATTTTGGAAACTTTTGCCGGGGATGGCCATGACGGGCATAAATGTCGCCAAGCGCGATACGGTTTTGACGGTGTCTGTTCAGGACCCGGTGCTTCAGGCGGTCGACGCGTCGGTGATCGACGCAGTGTTTGTGGGCGGAACCGGCAACGATACCTACGCCGGCGGTAATGACAATGACACCATCAGCGGCGCCGGCGGCAATGACAGCCTGTCAGGTAGCGGTGGCAATGATCGCCTGGATGGCGGCTCCGGCAACGACACCCTGGTCGGCGGAACCGGCAACGATACCTATTACATAGACCAGATTGGGATCCAAAGTGGGGACCAGATTGTCGAATTGGCCGGAGAAGGCCATGATCTGGTATTCAGCACGCGCAGCTTCAACCTGACTGGCCTTCATGTCGAGGATGCGACCCTTCTTGGAACCAGTGACAATTCACTTACCGGCAACAGCCTGAACAATATCCTCACCGGCAACAGCGGCTACAATACTCTGTCCGCCGGGGCGGGCAATGACACTGTCTTTGGCTCCAGCGGCCGCGACACGATGCTGGGCGGTGATGGTGCCGATGTTCTCAACGGTGGGACGGGGCGGGACTCGATGACCGGCGGGGCCGGCAATGATACCTATTACGTTGACGAGGCGTCGGACCGGGTGATTGAGGTGGCGCGTGAGGGCCACGATCTGGTCTATGCCTATAGCACATTTACCCTTACCAATGAGGTCGAAGACCTGACCCTGTTGAATTCGGACAACATTCAGGGCACGGGCAATGTCCTGAACAATGTCATGACCGGCAACAGCGGCGCTAACTGGCTGTACGGCCAAGGTGGCAACGATAGTTTGAACGGTGCCGCGGGCGACGACCGGTTGGACGGGGGCGACGGCAATGACACGCTTGTGGGGGGCGAGGGATTTGACAGTCTACAGGGGTTTGTCGGCAATGACTCACTATCGGGAGGCGACAGTAACGACAGCTTGTATGGCTATTCCGGCGACGATACGCTCCTGGGCGAAGGCGGCAACGACTATCTGTACGGCGATGCCGGCAACGACACGCTGATGGGCGATGCCGGTAACGACACCCTTTTCGCCGGTGGCGGCCGGGACCTGCTGATGGCTGGCGCCGGGAACGACAGGCTTCAGGACAATATCGGCGAGGCCGCGACCCTGGTCGGCGGCTCAGGCAACGATACCTATGCCATCTACAGTGCGGCGACAAATCTCACGGAGGTCGCCGGCGGCGGCCTGGACGAGATCTGGAGTTCGCTGGCAAGCTACACCCTGGGCGAGCACTTCGAGAATCTCCGCGTCGACGTCAACGACGGCATCGGCATAGGCAATGCCAAGAACAATGTCATCACCGGAAACAACGCAGCCAACTGGCTGGATGGCGCAACCGGGGCTGACACCCTGGTGGGCCTGAACGGCAACGACACCTACGTCATTGACAGCGGTGATACGGTGGTCGAACTGGACGGCGGCGGAACGGATCAGATATCCGCATCCTTCAGCTATGGTTTGGCAGATTTCGTCGAAAATCTCGCCCTGATTGGAACGGGCAATCTCGAAGGCACCGGCAATTCGATGAGTAACAGCCTGACTGGCAATGCCGGCAACAACCTGCTCAACGGCGACGGCGGCAGTGATACCATGATCGGCGGACTGGGCGACGATTCCTACTATGTCCAGTCAGCGGGTGATGTCGTTATCGAAGCGGCGGGCGAGGGGAAAGACCTGATCGTATCGTGGGTCAGCTATGCGCTGGGCGGTACAGTTGTCGAGAACCTGACACTGATAGGGCCGGCCGGTCTGAGCGCGACCGGCAACAGCCTGGGCAACACGCTGACTGGTAATGACGGCAATAACATCCTGAACGGCCTGGGCGCGCGCGACGTGCTGATTGGTGGGCTGGGGGCGGACACCTTCCTGTTCACCACCGGCAGCGGGCGCGACCGTATCAATGATTTCAGCGCGGCGCAGAACGACCGGATCAACATCAACGCCTACACCGCCGGTGTCGCCAATGGCGCAATCGTGACTCAGGCCGGGGCCGATGTCGTCATCGCCCTGGGTGTCGACGATGTCATCACCGTGCTGAACGCCGTCCGGGCGGAGGTTTTGAGCCACATCGTTTGGTAGTGTCAGGGAACACTTAGAGCGGGATGAGTTTTGATGGAATAAAAACCCCGCTCTAAGTTTCTGTTTTGTCGCGCAATTTTTCCGAAAACGGGAACGCCCGTGCGGTGGCGTCACACTTTATCGGATTGCGCTCCAGAGCGCTGTCCGATGAAGTGGAAGCGCAGGTTTTGACGCCAGACGGTCATGCATTCCCTGTCGGGCGGCAGGGAATGCATGGAGGCTTGACTGCGGCAACCAGAGCCGTTGGTAACGGATCAGGTGTGCGGCGGTTCGGCGGGCTTGCCGCTTGTCTTGATCAGCGAAACCACGACCCCAATGAAGATCAGGCCAGCTGTGACGCCGAGGGAAATGGTGGCCGGAAACTTCTCGAGACCCATCAGATCGGCAATGAAGATCTTGGAGCCGATAAAGATCAACACAATTGCGAGAGCTGGCTTCAGGTACTCGAAGCGGTGGATGATGGCCGCAAGAGCAAAATAGAGCGCTCGCAACCCCAGGATAGCGAAGATATTGCTGGTGTAGATGATAAAGGGGTCGAGGGTGATGGTGAAGATGGCTGGTACGCTGTCGACGGCAAAAATCACGTCGACGAACTCGATCGCCACAAGCGCCACCAGCAGAGGTGTGGCGTAGGTCCGCCAGCGTCCTGTTTTCGGATCGGCCTGACGCGTCAGGAACTTTTGTCCATCCAGTTGCGGCCACACCGGGATGACCCGCTGCACCAGTTTCAGGAGAGGATTGTTGCCGACGTCGGGCTCTTTGTCGGCGACGAACAGCATCTTGAAGCCCGTGAAGATAAGGAAGGCCGCAAAGATGTAAAGTATCCAGCCATACTGGGCGACGAGTGTGGCGCCAAGGCCAATCATGATGCCGCGCAGGATGAGAACACCCAGTATACCCCAGAACAGGACGCGATGCTGAAAAGCCCGTGGGACGGCGAAATAGGTGAAGACCAGCGAAATGACAAAGATGTTGTCGAGCGCCAGCGTCTTTTCGACGAGGAAGCCGGTCAGATATTCCTTACCAGCCTGGTCACCCAGAGAGTACCACACCCAGCCGCCAAACGCCAGGCCAACGGCGATGTAGAAGGCGCTGGTCCACAGGCTTTCGGTAACGCCGATCTCATGGCTTTTGCGGTGAAACACGCCCAGATCAAGGGCCAGAAGCGCGATTACAACCGTGACGAAGCCAAGCCACATCCATAGTGGCTGGCCCATAAAGGGTTCAAACAAAAATTCCATATACTTATCCTTCGGGAGTTGAGCGGCGGGAGGGTCGCGGATGCGCGCGCGGCATCACACCGAACAGGGCCTGCTCGACGATTTGTTCCAGTTCTCCACGATCAAGCCAGACGCCCTGGCAATGTGGACAGATGTCAATGCGGACCTGACGGTAGTCTGTCTCCAACAGCGCCTCAGTGCAGTCCGGGCAGCGGCGTTTCGGTTTCGGCTTGGCGGTCAACACCTTGCGCCTCCGTCCGGCGGAAGAGCGTTGATGTGCGATGGCTCGCTGACATCAGCGGCGCAGAGATGGGTTCGTCCATAACTCAAAAAAACCTCCAGAAATGACCCGTCATTCAGAAACGGGAACCCGATCCTAAATACAAAGAGCGCTGGAAGTCTGCTGGGTTCTTCAGGTACTTTCGCTGGAATCCCGATAGTGGACGGCTACGGGTTTTTTACACGGCGGCAGCGGCGGTCATACCTGGCCTGAACCAAGGCGTGATGCGTAGGTTTGACCACAGATAAGGCAAGGATAAGGCATGGATGAGGCATGGATGAGGCGCCGCAATGCGCTGGAAAGCTTAATGCGTTTCGATAGGAATTCCTATCCGGCCGGAACGAAGTCGCTTATGTGAAGCCTCTCCGAGGCTCAGCCAAACCCGTCGGGTACGATGAAATAAATTAGTAATTTCAGTCTATTATATAACTGTCGCCAGGCAAGCTCTTACGCGGTTTGCATCCGGAAGACACTTCGTCGGATCAAAGAAAGCGTTAACGACCTGAGTACATATGTGACTAATTTAAAACAGGTTTCAAATGATAATGACAAAAATAAGTCTGGAGATTGACGGATTTTACTAAGAAAGGTTTAACTTTCATAACAGCATGGAGCTGGTTTTTGCCGAGGGTGCGCCAACGCCCTTTTGTAACCCGGAGAAGACTAAAGTGAAAAAGATTAACAAGCGATTTGGCTTGCTGAGTACGACATCGTTTTGCAGCGCAATGTTGCTCTCGGTCGTCGCTGGCGGCAGCGCCCAGGCCCAGGACGCTCCGGCTCCAGAGGCTGAAGAACCAGAAATCACCGAGGTGACCGTTGTCGGTTCGCGCATTCGCAAAGACACGTTCAACTCTGCCTCACCGATCCAGGTGATTACCCGCCAGGAAGCAACCCTGGCAGGCTTGGCCTCCACGTCTGCTATCCTCCAGTCCACGGCGGTTACCGGTGGTACCGAGCAGATTAACAACGCCTTCGGCGGCTTTGTCGTCAACGGCGGTGGCGGTGTTAACACCATCGGTTTGCGCGGCTTGGGCCCAGGCCGTACGCTGGTTCTGATCAATGGACGCCGTGTGGCGCCCGCGGGTACGCGCGGCGCCGTCGGCGCGGCCGACCTGAACGTTCTGCCGAATGCCATCATCGGACGTATTGAAACCCTGCGCGACGGCGCTTCCGCGATCTATGGTTCGGATGCCATCGGTGGCGTTGTCAACGTCGTAACGCGCAATATCGACGGCGTGACCCTGGAAGGCCAGTTCAACAGCCCGACTGCGGGCGGAGGCGAACAATCCCGCATTTCCGTCGTTGCGGGCAAGTCCTGGGACAGGCTTTCGGTTCAGGGTTCGTTCGAATATTACGAAGCCGAGGAACTGACGCTTGGTCAACGCGACTGGGCGCGTTGCCAGACCGACTACCGCTTCGATCCGACGACAGGGGTTACCACTGACTATATCGACCCTCTGACGGGTAAGTCGAAGTGCTATACCATTACCGGTACCGGCAACAACGGCGTGACCATCAACACCCTGGGTACGGCAAGAGTGGCCGGTGTCCCGGCCACGGGTAACCCCACCTTGACAGGTTACAACCGTTGGCGTCCGAACTCAGCTGTCTCGACCGGTCTGGTCGGTTTTGAAGGCGTGAGTGGCGGCAGCCTGAACGTCCGCGATACCTTCGATCCGCGCATGCTGAACAATTCGATGCTGTCGCCGGTGCAGATTTTCACGTCATTCGGTCAATTCGAGTACGATCTGCCTGAGTTCTCGAACTCCAAGATTTACGGCGAACTGCTCCTCAACGAGCGTATTTCCAGCCAGACGGGTTACCGTCAGCTGTCGCTCGACTATGCGACAGGTTCGCCTTTGATCCCGGCCAACATTGCTGCCATTTCGGCCAACTTCCTCGCCGCAGGTGGAACTGTTCTGTTCTCCGGTCCGACCAAGGCACGCGCCTTTATCGGTTACGGCAACAGTGAGAGCGAGCAGGACGTCGGCTATGTGAAGGCTGTCGGTGGCATCAAGGGCGATTTCGCGCCTCTGAGCGGCTGGAAGTATGACTTCGCCATGCAATACGCCAAGTCGGACGCGACCTATATGTTCGAATCCTGGCTGACGGATCGCATCTCCAAGTCTTTGGATGTCGCCACACCGGACTCGGACGTGCCCGCCAATCTGATTGCCAAGGACGCAAGCGGCAACAACATTACCTGCGTTGCCAACAATGTTGACCCGTCAGCAGGTTGTATCCCTGCGCCCGTCCTGAACAGCGCGACGATCGGTGGGGTACTGCCCGAAGCGTGGAAGGCCTATACCTTTGTACCGGTTGAAAGCACAACCGAGTACGAAGAAACGACCATCAGCTTTGACATCAACGGCACATTGTTCTCTCTGCCGGCTGGCCCTCTTGATTTCGCCTTCGGCATTGAACACCGCTCCGCCAGCATCAACGACCAGCCCAATGCCAATTCGGTGTCCGGCAACCTCTACAACCTGACCTCGGCGGCACCAACCGTCGGTGAAGACAGCGTTCTGGAAGCCTATACCGAAATGCTGGTTCCGGTTCTGGCCGACCTGCCCTTCGCCAAGACCTTGAATTTGGAACTGGCCTATCGCTATACCGACTACGACTCCTACGGCGATGACACCACTTACAAGATCGGCCTGCTTTACGAGCCGACTGATTTCCTGACGTTCCGTGCCAGCCAAGGTACATCCTACCGTGCGCCAGCCCTGTTTGAGCAGTTCCTGGGCGCCACGTCCGGCTTCCTGTCCAGTGCTGGCGATCCCTGTAACAACTGGGATGCGCCGGGTGTGAACCCGAATCGCGCGGCTAACTGCGCCTCGCTTGGTCTCCCGGCGGGTTGGGCGGTCGGCAATGGCAACAACCAGTCAATCCGCGTGCTCCAGGCAGGCGGTGCAGAACAGGGACTGTCCGCTGAAACGTCGGAAAACCTGACGGCGGGCGTTATCTTCCGTCCAACTTTCCTTCCGGAACAGATTTTTGGTAAGCTGGCTCTGGCCATCGACTACTTCGACATCGAAATCAACAACGGTGTTGCCCGGGCCGGTTCGACATTCCTTATGTCGCAGTGCTATGACAGCCCGAACTTCTCAAGCCCTTACTGCGCCTACTCGGAGCGTACGCCCGTTACCAATGCCCTGACGGTTTACGACAGCTATACCAACCTGTCGGTCCAGACGGTCAAGGGGTACGACTACAACCTGCGTTGGGAGCGCGACTTTGGTGAAGTCGGCGTTCTGGTCAACATGGCCGTTACCCAGTTCGAAGAGCAAGGTGTTGCCGCGCGCGCCGATACCGCGCTGATCGACTATAACGGTCTGATCAATACACCGAAATATACCGGCACTCTGGATGCGTCGTTCACCTACAAGAACTGGCGTGTCCGTTATGGGATGGAATGGATTGATGCCACCTCATCCTATGACTTCTACGGCCTGAGCCCGGTGACGTCTGACTACATCCTCGATACACCCGACTACTATCTGCACCATCTCTCTGCCCGTTATACCGGCAGTGATTGGAACATGACGTTTGGTATTCGTAACCTGAGCGACGCCGAGCCACCGCAAATTTCCCAGGGTGTGGAAAACCGTGTTGGTAACGCACCTCTCTACTCTGGCTATGACTACAAGGGCCGCGAAGTCTTCGTGACCTTCAGTAAGTCGTTCTAATCCTTTACGGGATTCACGATCAGACAGCGGCAGGGTCAATCCTGCCGCTGTTTTTTTTGGTGCGCCCAGCGGGACTATTGGCTGTTGCCACTGTTCAGCGGCAAAAGCGCCAGAGCGCAATCCGATCAAGCGGATGCCCCCGCACGGGCGTCCCCGTTTTCGGATTGCGCTTTAATGCCTATCAACGAAAAGATTGACACATCGACAGTCGGTAGACCCCTCCGCCTCGAGCCTCGCCGGCAGGCAGCGCTGCGCCCTTTGGGCTCGCTTGCTCGGCACCTCCCCATTTGAAATGGGGAGGAGAAGAAGCCATTGAATATATTCTTTTTTCTCGTCCCCATCCCTTCGATGGGGAGCGGTGTGGCCCGTGCCATGGCGAGCAAGCGGAGATCGAAGATCGTAGCGCTGCCTGCCGGCGAGGCTCGAGACGGAGGGGGCCCCTTGCGAAAAGAATGTCAAAGTCAAAGTGGGTTGGTATAATACCAAGGGCATTAAGCGCTGACTCTGTTTGGGGATTCCCTTTTCATAGGG
>NZ_AWGC01000030.1 GCF_000495835.1 Asticcacaulis sp. AC402 | reverse complement strand
TGCCAAGGTCTGGTTCTCCGTTGTGAATCAATGGGATGTGGTAATGCCATTGTATCACAAGAGGCAGAATCAGGCCGCCCTATACTTCAAGTCCTGTGGGACAGCAGTGGCTCAGACTCGATAGTCCATCTCCGCGTTCAACACGCGCCCGGCCAACGCCTTCTTCGACTGGTCCAATAGGCCATTGTTAGAAAAGGCTGTCTTAGCGTCAGCCCCGTTCAAAAGCTGATCCGGGATACTATCAGCTATTGTCGGTTCTTTCCAGCGTGGCATGGGAATCAATCTCCTTCTGTCCCATTATGCACGCCCGCACATGAAACTCCTGACAGTCCCTCATTGACGAGAGCGAAGGCCTCGCCTTCCTCCAAAGCGATCAGTTCAGTGCCTCGCGCGGCCAGAGCTTCATCGATCACTTCGACAAGACGGAATGTCTCCCACCAGAGAAGCATGTTTGGTGAGAATGTGCCTTCATTGCTAAAAAAGGTTTCGTGGACCGCACGCCAGTATACGAGACTTCGATCACCCTCGCCTTCTTCAAGCGCGAAGGCTTCATCAATCTCATCAAATCGACATTGGCCGACCGAAATGGTCTCAATAACGCCTACAGGGTTATCAAGCGCCGTCACGACCCATTGCATGCCAGGTACAGTTGGATTTTCATCACGCCCATTCCAAACTGTGGCGCGCTTGCGGCCGACCAAAATCAAGCCAGCCAGCCGTTCTTCCAAACCGGACGAGCCAAAGCATGTTGTGGGCAAGCTATGCCACCATGGAAGAGCCTCGGTCATGGTGCGCTCTCCTAAATCTGCGCGGCGTGAACAAGAGGGGCAGAGTCGATGACAACGCCGGTATCCAACCCTATCGGCTGCTGATGCCGACCTCGAATGACGATAATAGCCTTGGAATGCAGAACTTCCAACAACCGCAACCTTGTCCCCTCCTGGTTCTAAATGGCGGCCGGTCGTTCTATAGTCGAATGCCTCTGGTCCGGTATATTACCGCGACGGTTAAGCCAGCCGCTCGCACGCATCGGCCAAAGGCCGCCGCCTAGAGAGCTCGCCAGGCGATGTCGGTGCGGTAAAATCCACCCGGCCAGTCGATAGCAGCTAACGCCTCGTACGCCTTGTCGCGCGCCTCCCGGACCGTCTTGCCCCGCGCGCAGATGTTCAGCACCCGCCCGCCCGCCGCCCGAAGCTGGCCCTTGTCGTCGCGCGACGTGCCGGCATGGAACACCGTGACATCGCGGCCGAAATCCTGGTCAGCGCCACGGATGATCGAACCGGCGATCGGGCTGTCGGGATAGCCACGCGCCGCATAGACGACGCAGACCGCCGCATCCGAATGCCATTGCGGCTCCGGAAGATTACGCAACGCCCCCTTCGCCGCTGCGACCAGATAAGGCACAATATCGCTCTTCAGCCGCAGCATCAGCACCTGGCATTCCGGGTCCCCAAAGCGGGCATTGTATTCGACCAGGCGCGGCTGGCCGTCCTCGACCATCAGCCCGGCATACAGCACGCCCTTGTACGGCATGCCCTCGGCCTTCATCCCGGCCATGGTCGGTTCCAGTATTTTCGAGCGGGTAATCTCCAGCAGTTCCGGCGTCACGATCCGCGCCGGCGAATAGGTGCCCATGCCGCCGGTATTGGGGCCGGTGTCGCCGTCGAAGGCGCGCTTGTGGTCCTGGGCCCAGCCGAAGATCATAGCGGTCTCGCCGTCGCACAGGGCGAAGATCGAAGCCTCCTCGCCCGTCATGAACTCTTCGATGACGATGTGCGAGCTGGCGGCACCGTAGCGCCCGCCCAGCATGGCCTCGATCTCGGCGACACCGTCCTGATAGTCCGGCGAAATGGCCACGCCCTTGCCGGCGGCCAGGCCATCGGCCTTGATGACGTAGGGCGGATCGTAGGTCTTGAGGAATTCCCGTGCCTCGGCGACATTGTCGAAGGTTTCAGACTGCGCCGTCGGGATGCCGTAGCGGGCACACAGCCCCTTGGTAAAGGCCTTGGAGGTTTCAAGCTGGGCCGCCTTGCGCGACGGACCGAAACAGGCGATTCCGGCGGCGGCACAGGCATCGGCCAGCCCCTCGGCCAGGGCGCTTTCGGGACCGACAACCACGAGGTCAGCGTGGATTTCGTGCGCCAGGCCGATCAGGCCGATCACGTCGGTGGCCTTGATGTCGCGACATTCGCCCAGCGAGGCCATACCGGGGTTACCCGGCGCCACGACGAGACGGTCGCACAACGGCGACTGTCGGATCTTCCATGCCAGGGCATGTTCGCGGCCGCCCGAACCGATCAACAGGATATTCATGGTTTCCCCGCTTCTCTCATGCCGCGAGTCCGGTCAAGCGAAAGGTTCAATTCCAAGGGTTATATATGGCGACCTGAGCTTTTTCGAATTGACGGGTGTCACGTGACACCACCGTCATCCCGTGATGTAGCGCCGTTGCGGCTATGATCAGGTCCGGTTGCGAAAACGTGTGACCGATCTTGCGCCCCTGCTCGACCAGCAGCCGCCACTTAAACATGACGTCCTCGCTCACAGGGAGCGCACGCTGTTGGAACATCGGGCGTACCCGGTGCTGCAACCAGTCGTGCAGTTCGGCGCGGCGCCCGGCCTCCGCCACCAGTTCAATGCCGAAACGGATTTCAGCAAAGGTCACCGTGCTAACATATAGGCAGTCAAGGGCTTGCGCGGCGATAAAATCCAACACCTTGCGCTCCGGTCTTGGCCGCCGGAGCTCGGAGAGGATATTCGTATCCAGCAGCCAGTCAGTCACAGATCCACGCCACGTACCGGAGACGCCGCTCGCAGAGGTTCGATCTCGATGTCAGGGCTTGGCGAAGCCTGCATAGCCACTATCAGGGCCGCACCTGACGCCTCCCCGCTCATCCGGCGAAATTCGTCAGCCGCCACAATCACCACTTCGTCGCGGCCGTGTACAGTGACAAGCTGAGGCCCCTCGATGCGCGCCAGGCGAACAACTTCGCTGAAACGCGCCTTGGCATCCTGAAGCAACCAGCGACCCGGTGCATGAGATTTGGATTTTCTGGTCATGCTGACCAGATTAACACGGTTAGGCGGCGACGGCAATCAGCACGCCAGAACAATCGGCGTCCCGTTGGTATCTTCCAGACAGCGATGCAGGGTGGCATAGAACTGCGGCAGGTCGATCGGCTTGTGCAGCACATGATCGAAGCCATGGCCACGCGTATCGGTCAACAGCCTGGTCTGGGTCGCCGCCGACAGGGCAACAATGGCGCCCGGTTGGGTGGACCCGCCCCGCTCGCACACCATGCGCGTCGCCGTGATCCCGTCCAGCACCGGCATCTGGATATCCATGAAGACCAGATCAAAGCGTGTGACGCTGCACATTTCCAAAGCTTCGGCACCGTCGGAGGCCTCGAAAATTTCGAGTCCATAATCCTTCAGCAACAACCGGATGAGTTCGCGATTAACCGGGTGGTCATCGACGATCAGAACCTTGCGATCTTCGAGGAAGATCGGCCGCAGCCCCTCGGGCACGACGGTCGGCGCCGGCGCCTCGGTTTCGATCGCGGGGATTTCAAACCAGAAGGTACTGCCGCGGCCCGGTTCAGAGTCGACGCCGATTTCTCCCGCCATCAGACGGACGATCTCATAGCAGATCGACAAGCCCAGGCCCGACCCGCCGTACTTGCGGTTGATGCTGTTGTCGACCTGGTTGAAGCGGGTAAACAGGCGTCCCCTTTGCTCGGGCGTCAGGCCGGGACCGGTGTCCTTGACTTCAACCCGCAGTCGGCCGTTGCTGACCATCAGGTCGACGGCAACGAAACCGTCATGGGTAAATTTGCAGGCATTGCCGATCAGGTTGTACAGCACCTGGCGGATGCGGACATCGTCGAGCATCAACCACACCGGCGAAGCCGCCGCATAGTCAAAGCCGATCGTGATGTTGCGCGTCTCGGTCAGGGCCATGAACTGGTCGACGACGTCGCCGGCCAACTGGCGCAGGTCGGTCGGCTGGGCGTCCAGTGTCACCTGGCCGGCTTCCAGCTTGGAGAAGTCGAGGACGTCGGTGATCAGGCTGAGCAGAGCCTCGCCGGCCTTATTGATGCGGCCGATATAGTGGCGCGCATCCCGGGGCAGGTCCGCGACACCCTTCAGCAGATTGGCATAGCCGAGTATGGTGGTCAGCGGCGTGCGGATTTCGTGGCTCATATTGGACAGGAAGTCCGACTTGGCCTGCTGGTGGGCCTCGGCGTCGCGCCTGGCCGCGCGCAGGGTCTCTTCGTAGTGCGACTGGTCGGTAATGTCTTCCAGAATGCCGAAGATGAAATCCGGCTGACCGTCGGCATCGCGCTCGACACCGCCGCGGGCGTAGACAATGCGCGCCTTGCCGTCCCCGCGGATAAGCCGGCACTCAAAATGCAGGTCGGCGCCGTTCTGCATGGCGTCGCTGACGCAGCGCTTTACCTCTTCACGATCGTCGGGGTGAAACAGGTTGATCGCGGTGGCGATGTCGGGCGTAAAGGTCTCACGGTCGAGACCGTGAATGGCATAAACGCCACGCGACCAAAAGGCTTCCTGCTTCTTGATGTCCACATGCCAGTAGCCGACGCCAGCGACCTCCTCCATCAGTTCCAGCTTGTTCTGGGTGTCCTGAAGCTGGCGGATCGCGGCCTTGCGCGCCAGACTGTCCTTGCGCAAGGACAGGATGGATGCGGCCGTCGCCGCCAGCTTTTTGAGCCGGCGCTGGTCGATAGCGTCGAAATCGCGACGGGGATGGATGTCGATGACGCTGATCGTGCCGACAGCTTCGCCTTCAAAATGGATCGGCGCTCCGGCATAGAAGCGCACATAGGGCTCATCGACGACAAACGGGCTGTCGCAGTAACGCGCATCGTCCAGGGTATCCGGCACGACCAGAATGTCACCACACTGCAGGGTGTGGTCGCAAAACGAGATTTCGCGGGGGATCAAGTCGATCGGCATGCCATGGCGCGCTTTGAAAACATAGCGCTCGCCGTCGCACAGGGCGATCAAGGCGATGGGCGCGTCGAATATATCGGCCGCCAGCATGGTGAGGCTGTCGAGCCCGGCTTCAGGCTGGGAGTCAGGCATGTCCGTGGCCTGCGGCGCCGGCGAAGATGGGCGGTCGGGAGGTCCGTCAGACGGCAACATGGCGGGGATGGCTCGGATACGGAATGCGTTCGTTTGAAACTACAGGCAACGCCCTCAACAAAGCTTAAACGCCAAGGCCTAAATTTCGTACCCCGGTTCGCCTATAGGCAGGACCGTCAGATTGACCTAATCTGATCGCCATGCCGAATGATCTCTTAAGCGCCGCCGATTCGCCCGCGCCCAGCTCCAATACCCCTGCCTATACGGTATCGGAACTGGCCGGCGCGCTGAAGCGCACCCTGGAACAGACCTATGATCATGTCCGCCTGCGCGGCGAAATTTCCAAGGTCACGCGCCATGCCTCCGGCCACGTCTATCTGACTCTCAAGGATGATAAGGCCAATATAGACGGTGTTATCTGGAAGGGTCAGGTTAGCCGGTTGCAGGCTCAGCCCGACCACGGCCTGGAGGTCATTGTCACCGGCCGCATTACGACGTTTCCCGCATCGTCGAAATATCAAATTGTCATCGAGCAGATGGAGGTGGCCGGGGTCGGCGCCCTGCTGGCGCAACTTGAACGTCTCAAACAGAAGCTGAACGACGAAGGCCTGTTCCGCGCGGAGCACAAGCGCCCCCTGCCCTATGCGCCACGCACTATCGGCGTCATCACCTCGCCAACCGGGGCTGTGATCCGCGACATCCTTCACAGAATTCGCGATCGATGGCCGTGCCGTGTCATCGTCTGGCCGGTGGTGGTCCAGGGTGACACCGCCGCACCTCAGGTGATCAACGCCTTGCGTGGCTTTGATTCCGGCGCGGTACCGCGGCCCGACGTGATCCTTGTGGCGCGCGGCGGCGGTTCGGTTGAGGACCTGTGGCCGTTCAACGACGAAGCCCTCGCCCGCGCCGTCTCGGCCTGTTCCATCCCGGTCATTTCGGCCGTCGGCCACGAGACCGACACGACCTTGATCGACTATGTCTCCGACCGCCGGGCCCCAACCCCGACTGGCGCGGCCGAGTTGGCAACACCGGTGATCGGAGAACTGCGCGCCCTTGCCGCCGACCTGGAACGCCGACGCCAGGCCGGCATGTCACGCGGCCTGGATGTCCGGCGTGAAAAGCTGTCGCTGCTGGCGCGTGCCCTGCCACGGCCAACGGACCTGATCGACAGCGCCCAACAAAGGCTGGACTTTATGGCCCAGCGCCTGGCCGGCAGCCTGAGCCAGAACCTCAACCTCCACCGCAACGCATTCACCAAGGCATCGGCGCGCCTGTCACCCATGCTGCTGGCGCGGCAGGTCGAGCAATCACGCCAGCGACTGGACCACGCCAGCCATCGTCTGGGCGGCGCGCTGACAGGTCTCGTCGAGCGCCACAGTTCCCGGTTCGCCCCGCTGGAAGGCCGCCTCGACAATGCGCTCGACCGCCGTGTCAAGGTCGCCCGCCAAAATGCCCGCCTGCCAGATCTCATGATACGCATGACAGCCGCCTTGGAGCGGTCTCTTTCACTCAGGTCGGAGCGCCTGCTGCGGATGGAGCAGCTTCGCCTCAGTCTTAATCCGACGCGGCCGCTGGACCTGGGCTTTGCTTTGGTTGAACGCGACGGCCATGTCGTTACGTCGGCGGCGGCCATCTCTACCGGCGACGCCCTGACCCTGACCTTCAAGGACGGAAAAACCCCGGTCACGGCCGGCGACGGCTCCGCCAAAGCGCTCAAACTGCAAACGAAAAAGCTAACGCCGCCCCCCCGGCAAGGCAGTCTGTTCTGACTTGACTTAGGTCCCGCCACCGGCAAGCTGGTCTCCAACGGAGGTATGAATGCCATCATTGCTGCCAAAGATCTGTCCGCAGATTGACCGGTGTCGATACCGGGATCTTTGTTCGGTATGTCCTTAGGGAAGAAGAAACTCAGTTGGCCCTTGCCGACCCGTCGTTCTAAACCTTGTCACCAGACAGGCCGTGCTTTATCGCACAAGTGCCCCTTGCCGTCCTCCCGTTTGACCGTGCTCTAAGCTTGATTATTGCGGGCAATCGTCCTACCTTTGCGTCATGAACATGCACTCACCCCCGCCTCTGCCCGATCAGGCCGTGCTGCATTACGGCGACGGCGAATACACCATCATGCGGCCGGGCAAGTTCGTGCTGTGCGCCGTCTCCGGCAAACGCGTCCCACTTGAAGCCCTGCGCTACTGGAACCCGCGTTCCCAGGAAGCCTTTGCCGGTCCCGAGGAGGCCATGCAGCGGTGGAAAAGCCTCAACCTGTAAACCGGCGCGCACTTGTCGCAGGGGGACTGGCGGCGCTGATTCCCGCCACGGCTTCCGCTCAACCGCTTCCGTTCAATCTTAAGGGCCGTTTTGTCCAGAGCGGCTACGCCATGGGCCAAGCTTCCCCCGGCGCCCCGTTCTGGGTCGACGGCGTGGCGCGCGGTGTCACCTCCGATAAGGGCTGGTTCTATGTCGGCCTCGATAGAGATGCCCCGGCGGCCTGTCTGATCGAGGTGCAGAACACCACCGGCGGTCGCGACAGCACGCGTATTGCCATCACGCCCGGCACCTACGACATTCAAAAGGTCAACGGCCTGCCGCAACAGACCGTAACCCCGACCGATCCGGCCGTCCTGGCCCGGATCAAACGCGACAGCGACCTGAAAAACCTGGCCTTCGCCAGCCGTGATTTGGGCGATGGTTTCCGCACGGGCTTCATCTATCCGCTGGGAGATTTTCGCGTTTCGGGCCGGTTCGGCAACCAGCGCGTCCTCAACGGCACACCCAAGGCGCCGCACTACGGCTTCGATATGGCAGCGCCCGCCGGCACGTCGATCCGCGCCCCGGCGCAGGGTCTGGTCATCCTGGCCGAACCCGACATGTTCTATGAAGGTGGCCTGACCCTGATCGATCACGGCCAGGGCCTGATCTCAATGTACCTCCACCAATCCAAAGTCCTGGTCAAAACAGGCGATCGCGTTACCCAGGCCCAGATCATCGGCAAGGTCGGCGCCAAGGGCCGCGCGACGGGGCCGCACCTGTGCTGGCGGCTGAAGTGGGGCGAACGGCGGATGGATCCCAGCCTGATGGTAGGCTGATACGAAGCCGTTGCGATAACGCCATTTTTCGCGTTGTGAGCGGTAGTATACGGCTAGTCTGCTGCAAACTGTCCGTCCTGTCCGGACAATTATTTGCTTGAAGTTGTTGCCAGATTCATCATAACACCGGTCTTCGCACCATTGGGGACCTTGCGGTGCAACACTTACGAAGAGGCAAGGATTCGAATTTCCGATATGGCCGATTACACCAGCCTGAAAATACTTCTGGTCGAAGACAATCAGCACATGCGGTCGATTATCAACGCGATCCTGAAGGGTACGGGCATTCGTAATGTTCGCGAGGCGCGCGACGGCGCGGAAGGGTTAGACCTGCTGCGCCAGTACCCAGCCGATATCGCCTTGGTTGACTTTAACATGGAACCGATCGACGGCGTCGAGTTCACCAAGATGCTGCGCAATGCGCCGGACAGCTCCAATCCCTATCTGCCAGTGGTGATGATTACGGGCCATTCTGAGCGCTCGAAGGTCATTCGCGCCCGCGATTCCGGCGTAAACGAATTTGTCGTCAAGCCCCTGACGGCAAGGGCTTTGCTGGGGCGGATCGACTCGGTGATCATGCGTCCGAGGCCCTTTATCCGCTGCAAGACCTATTTCGGCCCGGACAGGCGCCGAATCGACGACAAGGCCTATCCCGGCCCCCACCGCCGCAACACGGACGGCATCTTTTAGATTCCTGTTTACAATTGTTAACAGCCCCTAGTCGCAACGCTCAAATCACGCGATAGTCGAGCAGTGATTCTCTGCGTGGAAGACGCAAATATGGGCAAAATCGTAACTCCCCTGCTGATGGTGACCTACGCCATACTGAGCGGCTGTGTCGCCGCTCTGGTCTGGCGCGGCGGTTCCGATGGCGGTACCGCTATGGCCGCTTTCATCGGCACACTGGGCGTCTGTGTCGCCTTTCACGCCTACGCCACCCAGAAGATGACTGAGATCCGCATCACCAAGGACATCGACCTCGTCCGTGACGCCCACCGGCTGATGGTCGATGCCATCGACTCGACCCAGAAGGACATGATCGAACTGGCCGACCGCGTGCAAAACCAACGCACGTCGCGCTCCGAAGAGCTGACGTCCGAAGTGCGCATGCTCGAGGATCTGGTCAAGAAGTTGGGTGAAAGCATCGAAGACAGGTTAAACGAGTGGAAATCCGCACCGGCAGTTGTTGTGCCGTTGCACGGCTCGCCGGCTCAGAACGCGCGTGAAGCCCAGGCCCTGGCGCTGATCGAGACCATTCGCGAAGCCCTGACCCAAAACCGCGTTGACCTCTACCTGCAGCCGGTCGTGTCACTGCCCCAGCGCAAGACCATCTTCTACGAAAGCTTTTCGCGTCTGCGCGACGCCACAGGCCGTGTGCTCATGCCGGCGGAATATCTCAATGTGGCCGACGCCGAAGGGCTCGTGCCTTCGATCGACAACCTGCTGCTGTTCCGCTGTGTCCAGATCGTCCGCCGCCTCGCCAAGCAGGACCGCCGTATTGGCATCTTCTGCAACATCTCGCTGACGTCGCTCCGTGACGAGGTCTTCTTTCCGCAATTCCTGGAGTTTCTCAGCGAGAACAAGGACTTGGCAGGCGCCTTGATTTTCGAACTGGGTCAGGATGCCTTTGCCAACCGCGGCTCGACCGAAGCCCGCAATATGGCCAAGCTGGCCGATCTCGGCTTCCGGTTCTCGATCGACAAGGTTATGACCATCGATTTCGACTTGCAGGACCTGCACCGCTCGGACGTGCGTTATGTCAAGATCGGTGCCGGGCTGTTGCTGGCGCAATTGCTCGAAGTCGAAGGCAAGCCGGCGCTGAAGTTCCTCAAGGACATCCATGCCGGCGACTATGCCGGCCTGCTGGCGCGCTATGGCATCGAGGTTATCGCGGAAAAGGTCGAGAGCGAAAAGCAGGTCGTCGATATCCTCGATATCGAGATCGGCTATGCCCAAGGCCACCTGTTCGGCGAACCGCGCGCCATCAAGGAACAGGTCCTGGCCGAAACCGCTCCGCCGGCGGGCTTTGCAAAATCGACCATGCCGCAACTGCGCCGCCGGGCGTGAATTGCCGTTAGCCTGAGTTTGTTGTAGACTATCGGTATGGGAACTCTGTCACCGGACGATATCAAGCGCCTCTCCGTCGAGGAGCGCCTCGAACTGATCGGCGACCTTTGGGATAGCATCGAAGCGGAACGTTTGCCTGTTCCTGACGCGCATCGTGCGGAAATTGAACGTCGTTTGGCAACGCTTGATGAAGACATCAAGCTTGGCACCGCTTGGGAAGATCTGAAGGCCGAGATGGAAGCCAGGGCAAAATAATGCCCAAGATTGTATTCACGCCGGTCGCCCGTCAGGAAGCCCTCGACGCTCAGGATTGGTACGAAAAGCAATCAAAGGGTCTTGGACAGCGTTTCCGATCAGAACTGGACCGCCAACTCGGGCGTATTGCCTCGAAGCCCTACCATTTCGCGCCTGTCGTGGCTGACGCAAGGCGTGCTCCTCTTGATCGATTTCCTTACGAAATCTACTTCCGCGAAAAAGGTGACGAAATTCACATTATCTCGTGTTTTCATTCCAGCCGAAATCCGACCACCTGGCAGAAACGTGTCTAACGCCCTTCCCCCTCAGCCCATAACTCGCTAAACCCCGTCCGATATCACTTACCGGATAGAATTATGACCTCCCCTACCCTGTTGAATGGCCTGGCCAAAGTGGCGGGCGACTATGATGCCGTTTTCTGCGATATCTGGGGGGTGATCCACAACGGCCGGCAGCACTTTCCGCCTGCCTACGAAGCCCTTAAGAGGTTCAAGGCCGAACACGGACCGGTCATCCTGATCTCCAACTCGCCGCGGCCCCAGGCCGACCTGATCAGTCAACTGGCCTCGCTGGGTATTTTCGACGAAGGCTTTTCTGATGTCATCTCTTCGGGCGACGCCACACGCGAATACCTCCGCCAGTTCGCCCCGCGGGGTCCTTGCTGGCGCATCGGCCCGCCACGCGACGACGTGCTGTATAAGGGTATCGATCTCGATCTAAGCGGCAAGCCGGAAACAGCCACCTTTATCTCGTGCACCGGGCCGTTCGATGACGAAAACGACACCCTGGAGCAGTACCAGCATGCGTTCACTATTGCGGCCCAGCGCAAGATCGTGATGATCTGCGCCAATCCCGACAAGGTAGTACAGCGCGGCGACAGGATCATTATGTGTGCCGGCTCGCTGGCGGACCTTTATGCCAGTCTCGGCGGCCCTGTCATCATGGCCGGAAAGCCCTACCCGCCGATCTATGACCTTTGCTATGCGTCACTGGAGAAACTGGCCGGGAAATCCATCGCAAAAACGAGAATTCTCGCTATTGGCGATGGTTTGCCGACCGACGTACTGGGCGCCAATGCCCAGGGGCTGGACCTGGTATTCATCGCCGCTGGCATTCATGCGATGGAGGCGACTGACGATTCCGGGAAGCTGGATCCGTTGCGGTTGAAATCCCTGCTCGATATCCAGATGGCGCATGCCAGATACGTCGCCGACGCCCTGCGCTGGTAGGCGGCTATATCCAGGGGGCGATGCTGTCGCTAATGATGTCGGCCAGGGCCTGGAACATGGCCTGGCGCGGTGACGAGGTCCGCCACGCCGTGGTCAGATGACGCACCATCAAATACCATGTCACCGTTATTTACGCACGTTATTCACACAGGCATCCGGAACGTAAATCGGGTTTCATCAGCGGTAGACGTCGCGTGAAGTTGACCGCCGTGCGCTCTGGCGATCTCCGAGGCGATGTACAAACCTAGCCCAAGGCCCGACCGGCAGGGGCGAACCTCATCGCGTGTAAAGGGCTGAAAAAGCCGCGCGATATCGGCGGTTGCGATGGGATCGCCCGTGTTGCTGACCGAGAGCTCGAAAACGCCGTTCTGGCAGAAGGCGCGGATGAAGACCGGGCCTTCTGTCGCCCCGTGAATAAGGGCGTTGGCAAGCAAATTGGACAGCATCTGTGACAGTCGGCCGGGATCACAATAAACGGCGTCGAGAAGACTTACCTCTGCCTTTATCGTCCTGGTGGGCCAAGTTGAACGTAATTCATCAATCACCTGGGTCAGAAACGGATCCAATTGGACGAAGTTGCGCGCGAGCGTCATGCCGTCCCCCAATCGCCCGCGCGCGAAATCCATTATGTCGTCAATAAGGCCTGACATTCTGTCAGCGCTGGTCGACACAAGTTTTGCAACGGTGGCTTGCTGCGCATCCATTTGGCCCTTCGACATCAATTGCATGCCAGAGATAATGGCAGACAAAGGGTTTCGAAGATCATGACCCAAGACAGCAATGAACTGCTCGCGCAATGCGGATTCTTGCCGTTCAGCGACCAATCCGCAGCGGACTATGTCAGCCGATGCGCAAAATCCGTTAGAACCGATTTCCGCCGCAGTGACAGCGCCTTTGTCCTGGGCAGAAATTTCTGAGCTGCGGCCTCTCGGTTCGAATGACATGGGTTCCAATTTTCGCCCCTATACAAACGTGGCCAGCCCAATCCATACGCAGAGCGTTCTCCTGCCTAAGCGACGGCCGCGGCTAGAGCGCAATCCGATAAAGTATGACGCCACCCGCAGGGGCGCTCCCGTTTTCGGATAAATTGCGCGACACAACAAAAACTTAGAGCGAGATGGCGATTCTACCTAAAGCCATCCCGCTATAGCGCGGCTCATTGGCGTTCTTCGCCGGCTCGAGTGTTTTGAGAACGGTACGTCCATCAGATATCAGTTGGGGTTCGGTTCACGGCACGCGATTTCGAAATCGCGCTCGTGATATTGCCCAATAAGTTCCACGCCCCAACATTTGATCACATCCTTGTTTTTTTGATAGGGTCGGAATCTACGTAGCCGAGACAATCCGTTTCTACACATTGTCTCGGGCAAATCCTTGATCCGTCGCGCCTGGAGCGGGATGCGTTTTGATGGAATCAAAACCCCGCTCCAATACCAAACCTCATAAAGAATGACGCTTGGTATTCGCATTTTTTCAGCTCAAACGCCGCATGGCTCCTCGCAAAAGCTCGGGCGGCCAGTCGGCCTTGCCAACCCGCGATGAGTCAAGAATTTCGCGGGTTGGTATAAGTTTTTGTTTTGTCGCGCAATTTTTCCGAAAAGTGCTGCAACCTTTTCGGGATGCGTCCGAAACAATCCAGCCCAAAGGCAACCGGCGCAACAGCAAAAAGCGCGGGAGCCGCCTCAGGCTCACCGCGCTTTCCGCACCATCGCAATAATATCACCGTCGGCTCGGAGCAGGCCGGTTCGATGTCTTTGCTTTTTTGTGAATCTTAGTCGAACAGGGCGTCGATATCGTCCTGAGACGCCGGCTTGCTCAAATCCTCTGCGGGCATGTCGAACAAAGCGTCGATATCATCCTGGCTGTTCGAAACCTCGGGCTCGGGCGCTTTCGCGACCGGGGCAGGCGCTGGCTTGGGAGCCGGTGCAGGTGCCTGTGCTGCCGCCTTCGGTGCGGGGGCCGGAACAGGCGCAGGTGCCGCAGCCTTCGGCGCGGGGGCCGGTGCGGGCGCCGGCGCAGGGGCTGGCTTGGACGCCAGGGCGTCCGGCTTGATCGCCTGTGCGGGCGGATCGTCGAACATGGCGTCAATGGCGTCCTGCTTGGTGGCCGGACCGCCAATAGCGGGTCCGTTCAACAGCAAGTCATGACGGCGCTTTTCTTCGGCGGTCATTTCGCGTGGCTTGTCCTCAACGCCCAGCGTATTGGCCAGTTTGCCGACGCGCTCCTCGATCTGCTTCAGGACATTCACCACCTTGGACACACGTTGTCCGGTAATATCCTGGAACGAGCAGGCCTCGAAAATCTTCATCACCTCGTCATCGATCCTGGCCTTGTAGTTGGCCTCACCCTCCGACATGCCCATGATTGCCTCAGCGGCGTTCATAATGGTGTGGGTGGCGTTTTCGGTGTCACGGGTGATGGCTTCCAGTTCGGCGCCAGCCGTCGGTATACGATCGTGCGAAATGTCGTGGGGACGCATTTCGCGGATTTCTTCCTTCGCCTTGGCGATATAACCGGCGATGATGCGAAACTCTTCCGAACGCTTCTTGTCGAGTTGCTGGAAAAACCCGCGCATCAGGGCGACCAGCGCCTCGGACTGCTGCATCAGGTTAATGAGCTTGGGCTCGAGCTCGCTGACCAGGGCGGGATCGAATCCCTCCAGGTCGACGGCATGGTCCCTTTTGGATGCAGGTTGAGCCATGATAGTTCCAACAAAAAGAATAACTTAGAATTCGCCGAGAACGGCCGTGATCTTCTGCTTAAGAGTCGCGGCATTGAAGGGTTTAACAATGTAATTGTTAACACCGGCTTTCTTGGCGGCGATCACGTTCTCGGTCTTGCTTTCTGCAGTGACCATGATGAACGGCGTTTTCTTGAGACCGTCATCGGCGCGGACCTTGAGCAGCAGCTCATAGCCCGTCATCGGCTCCATGTTCCAGTCGGAGATGACCAGACCGTAAGAGCTCTTTTTCATCTTGTCGAGCGCTTCGGTGCCGTCCGAAGCCTCTTCGACATTCTCAAAACCCAATTGCTTGAGCAGATTGGAAATGATCCGCAGCATAGTCTTGTAGTCATCGACGACAAGGACCGGCATGGACATATCGATGGCCATGTATAAACGCCCCACTTTTTCTAGGCGGGCCCTGCAGGACGCAGGCCCTTTGTTTGAAGACAGGTCCCAATATCGACCAAACCCGATAAAATCAGGTTAAGAGCGTTTCGAATTTTTTCTGTTATTTTTCAATGATATATCCAAAATTAACTACAAATCATAGTGAAGCTGTCTGATTAACTTAAGCGATTCGCCCGGCATTGGTCCAAATACGGGACAAGAATCGTCGCGGTTGCGACACCCCGCCCCTTGTCCCTGTGACGGGCTTCACCTAAACCAGCGCAATGACTCAGAGTTTTTACATCGATGACCTTTGCCTGGAACAGACGGCGTCGCGCGTCTTTAGCGTCGATGACGCCGCCATTGCCGCGTTTGCCGACGTTTCGACTGACCATAATCCGGTCCATGTCGACGAAGCCTTCGCCGCCGCCTCGCCCTTCAAGGGACGAATCGCCCACGGCATGTTGATGGGCGCCTATATCTCGGCAACCCTTGCGTCCGATTTGCCCGGCCGCGGCGCCATCTATGTGTCGCAGTCGCTGAACTTTAAACGCGCGGTCCGGCCTGGCGACGAAGCGACCGTGATCGTCACCATCACCGCCATCGATCTCAAATCGGGGCATGTGACGCTGAGCACTGTGGTCAAGGTGCGCAACAAGACCTTTGTCGATGGCATGGCCGTGGTCATCGCGCCCAAAAGACCTTAGATTATGTTTTCCTTCGACAGCCTGCCGCCTGCTCTTCGCCCTCATCGCCTCACGGCCCTGGTGCTGACCGTGCTGCCCGATGGCGGACTGCAGGTCGAGGGTGGTGAGTTGCCGAAGGGGACTTCGGCCGCCATCGGGAGCTTCGACGGCGTCCATATCGGCCACCAGCATGTCATTCACAATGCGCTGTTCAAAGCATCTCTGAAAAACGCCCGATCTTCCGTTATCTGTTTTGATCCGCACCCGCAAAGTTTCTTCCGACCGGACGGGGCTCCCTTCCGCCTGATGCGCGTGTCGCAGCAAGTGCGCGCGTTCGAAGCCCTGGGCGTTGACTACGCCCTTATCATCCGTTTCGATGAGAACCTTTCGTCCTTAAGTGCGGAAGACTTTGCCCGCATTATTCTGCGCGATCACCTGGCCCTGAAACATTGTTCCGCCGGTTTTGACTTTCAGTTCGGCAAGCGCGGCGGCGGCCATGCCAAAGATCTGGTGGCGTTTGGGGAACAGTTCGGCTTCAGCACCGACATCTTGCCGCTGCAAACCGATCACGCCGGGCATAAGCTGTCGTCGTCGGCGGTGCGCGACGCCCTGGCCGCCGGCGATGCGCGGCTGGCGGAGACTGTGCTCGGCCGGCCTCAGGCCTATCTCGGTGAGGTCGTCCACGGCGCCAAGCAGGGCCGGACGATCGACTTTCCCACGCTGAACATCCGGTTGGCCGATTATCTGCGGCCGCGCTACGGCATCTATGTCACCCAGACGCGACTGGGCGACGGCCGGGTGGTCAACGGCGTCAGCAATATCGGCGTCCGACCGACGGTCGGCGGCGATATCGAACTGCTGGAAACCTATCTCTTCGACTTCAAAGAGGAGATTTATGGCCAGACGGTCGAGACACTGCTGCGCGACTTTATCCGGCCGGAAGCGAAATTCGACTCGTTCGAGGAGATGCGGGTACAGATCCAGAAAGATGCCTATGCCGCGCGGACATGGTTTCGTCAGGCCTGACCGCGCTTCCAGAAACGCAAACCGCCGACGGCAAGGCTGATGTCTTTTGTCGTGCGGGGTTGCGTCATGCCTGCCTCGGCTTAGGGCTTGATTGCTTTCAAGGTCGCCCTTAGGCGGCGTCGATGCATTCCTTGGCGGCGTCAATGAGTGCCTCGATATTCTCTTCACTGACCACTTCCATTTCCGGCGCGGACGGCGGCGTGGCCTCGGCATCGTAAAGCACGTCCATGCTGGCAGAGATGGTCTGCAGATTATCGAGCAGTTCCTGCCAGGAATCGATTTCAGCCGCCTCGGTGGCGGAAACGTCTTCGCCGGCGACGTCAACGGCGCTGTCAAGTTCCTCCTGAGCGCTGTCGGCGCGCAGACCGATCTCAACGCCGACGGCGACACACAGACCGCTGTAATCCGTCTGGGCCGAGGCTGGGATCGCGGTGACGAGCACGAGAAGGCCGGCGCCGGCCAGTGCGAGGCTTTTGATAATCATTGGATGTCCCCGGTTATTTGGACCGGTACCATGCAGGACCATGAGCACCGAGTCGAGCCCGGACATCAGCATTTCATAGGTTTAACCGGCTGACGCAGCAGTGTCTTCAGCCTGGCGGGTTCGACCTTGCGCGCGTCGCTCAGATAGATTTCGTGGTGGTGTCCGGTCTCGACGAGGCCGTTTTGCGGCAGCCATTCGTTGTGCAGCCGCGCCAGGGTCGGCGCTTCATCGGCATAGGACCCAATATGCAGGATCTGGGCGCACAGGCCTTCGTCAAGGGTTTCCAATCGAACAGTTTCGATGCCCGGCAGCCCCTTCTTCATCAGCACTTCGGCCTTGGCTGCTTCGAGGTGGAGGGGGTCAATCCAGTCGGGTTGCAGGATCATCATGGTCCAGTTCCACTCGTCGCGACGGCCCGACGAGGTGTAGGCGCCGTAATCGTCGGCCCACCACAGGCCCTCAAGCGGACCGACGACATAGTCACGGCCGAAGGCGCGTTTGCTCATGAATTTGAGCGTGTAGGACAGAGAGTACAGGGCCTCGATCGCCTGCTGATAAACGGGCACCTTGAGCGGGTCGCCTCGACCGTCGAACATCAGGTAAGGCAGCGGTGGCACGTCGATCAGGACGAAATCCTTTTGCGGCGCGTTGTACAGACTCTTATACTCAGCTTTAAAATCAATCTTGGACATGGCGATATTCCCTTACCTTCAGAAGGGAATACCGCCCTTTACTGTCAAATTATGCCAGCAGCGCTTAACCCTTCGGGCTTAGCCGCAACAAACGGCCGCCGGGATCGCTGGAACCGTCTTCCAGCAGCCAGATATCACCGTCCGGCCCCTGTTCGACCTCACGGATACGCGTCTCCATATCCCAGCGATCCGCCTTGACGGCCTTATCGCCGTCGAGGTCGACGCGGATCAGAGATTGCCCGGACAGGGCGCCGATGAACATGTCGCCCTGCCACTGCGGGAATTTCGAACCGCTGTAGATCAGCAGGCTTGACGGCGAGATCGATGGGTTCCACCACACTTTCGGTGCCTCGAACTCCGGACGGGTGGGATGATCGGGAATGTCGCGGCCGTCATAGTGGTCGCCGTTGGAGACGATCGGATAGCCATAGTTCTTGCCTTCGACAACCAGGTTGACCTCATCGCCGCCCCCGGGGCCCATCTCGTTCTCCCACAGACGGCCGTCCTTGTCGAACGCCAGGCCGTAGAGATTGCGGTGGCCATAGCTCCACACCTGGTCGGAACTGCCGCCTTTGCCGGCGAAGGGATTACCGGGCGCCGGCGTGCCGTCCGGCAGCAGGCGCAGCACCTTGCCCAGGTTTAGTTTCAGATCCTGGGCCGGATTGAACTTCTGACGTTCGCCGGAGGTCACGAACATATATTTTCCGTCGGGCGAAAACACGATGCGCTGGGAGAAGTGGCCGTCGCCATTGACCTTGTCCTGCCGCCAGATGACGTTCAGGCCATCAAGATGCGGGGCGCCGTCCAGTACCAGTTTGGCGCGCCCGACAACGGCGCCGCTCTTGCCGCCGCTACCGGCTTCCGTCCAACTGAGATAGACGGTGTTGGACGTGGCGAAGTCCGGCGCCAGCGTAACGTCGGCAAAACCGCCCTGGCCATCATCCTTGACCGTCGGCGCACCGGCGACATCCTTGGCGGCACCTTCGGCGAACCATTTGAGCTTGCCCGACTTCTCGGTGACCAAAAGGCTGCCGTCCGGCAGGAAGGTCATGGCCCAGGGCGAGTCGAATTTCGCTACCTCCGTCACAGTAAAGGGCAGTCCGCCTTCGCTGAGCGGCCCCTCACCGCCAGGGGCAGGCTGGGATTGGCAGGCGCCGGCCGAGACGGCCAAAAACATTACGAGGCCAAGGGAGGCGGATTTCATGGAAAGCCTTTCGGTCGAAGGGAGTATGATCTACTGGCTAAGTTTAACGGTGTTCGCGGCGAGGACCGTCGCTTCCTGTCATAGACGGCCGGCTCGGCCAGGAAAAGCCGGAATGTGCGATGGATTTGCTGTTTTGGCGCGTGCCGTGCCCAGAACTGGTATTTGTTATCTCACCGACTTTCGCGCCTCCCTCGTCACAAAGGCATTTTACCCCTGCCAGTGGGTTCAAGACTCGCTTACCAAAGCGCTCCCCCAATCAAGAGGATTGCAAATTGCACCAAGCGATATGTCGCCTTTTGCGCTCAAGGCATTTACATCCTCAATTTGAGGGATGCGGATATAACCGCATAAGGGATAGTTTCAAAAGTAAGACAACAAAGAGGGAGGCGTCGTGACCGCTACAGGCGTCGGACATATTGTCGATTCAATCTACAATGCCGGACTGGATGAAAAGGCTCTTTCGACATTGGCCAGGCGATTGGCCGAATATGCCGGTGCGCAGACTGCCACACTGAGTCTTCATACGTGCGACATTCGCGCCTTTTTGGGGCTGCGCGATTGTTTGTTGGCCGAAGCTGAAATCGATTACGCCGATCAGTTCCTCACCCAGGACGTCTGGCGCCAAGCTGCCAAGTATATGGATTCCATCGGACGGACGGGTCCCTGGGCGCGCGATGGTGCCGCCTTTAAGGAAGTTTACCAGCGACTCTACCTGCCCCTGGGCGACGATTCGACATTCAGCCTGAATGCCCTGATAGCAACAGAGCACGGCGTCATGTCGGTTGCGACCCAAAGGCCAACCGTTAACGCTCCATTTTCGGCAGCGGATGCGTCAAAACTTCAAACCCTCGTACCTCATTTACGTCGCATGCAGATCACGCGCCACCGGGTCCAGTTCCTCGAAGCCCAGGCGAGTTTTGCCCGAAATGCGCTGGACTGCTATGCCTATCCGACGCTCGTCATACTGAACGACCGCCATATCGTCCTGGCCAATGCCGCGGCGCGGGCCTTCCTTTCACGTAAGGAAAGTCTCTTCGAACAGGACGGAAAGCTGTTCGCGCCTCAAGCAGGAGATGCCAGGAAACTGGCAGCTGCTGTGATCAAGGCCCAGCAGGGTCATGAAGCCGGCGAAGCACGGGCAGCCGAGATTTTCCGACTGGGTACTGGCGCCCCTGAAGACGTGCGCCTTATCATGTCGGCAATGACCGGGGGCAAAACCATACTGGTTATCCTTGACGATCCCGCCGCACCGCGCATTTCCGGCACCAACCTGGCCGAGCTATACGGTTTGACGGCGGCTGAGACGGCCCTGGCCGAGGCCTTGCTGCGCGGTGAAACCATCGACACCTTTGCCGACAGCCGCAATGTGCGCATGACGACCGTAAGGTCGCAACTGTCGTCGGTCATGCGCAAAACGGACACGGAGCGGCAGTCGCAGCTGGTCGCCCTCCTTAGCCGGTTACCGGCTCTGACTTTGCGGGAACATAGTGAGACCAAGGTGTTTGCCGCGTCATAGTTTTGTATGACGTGCAGTGCAGCAAATACCGGTATCGACCTCTGTTCGTAAAAAACCTCGCGATATGGATGTCGGAAAAACGGCGTCAAAGTTGAATTAAGGCAACCGTTGCCATTCTGCCGCACGGATCGGAAACCACGACTTGGCCCGGGCAGCGGGACTACCTTCAGCTGTATTGAAGAATGCCGAAAGGCCCTTGCCTACAAGCCACCAGCGATGAAAAATCTTGCCAACGGTCAAGGCCGTTTCAAGCCCGGCTGGAGGGCTGGCGACCTGGACATGGACCAGAGTTCAGCCGTCCAACGTCCCAGGCTCCGTCAAAAAACGAATCAATTTTCGGCGCTTCACGCAACTGCATGATGCGCGCAGCCGAAGAAACGCATCAATTGGTTAAGAATTCGTAATCTTGCGCGGCGTGATCTTTCGATCTTCGCCACGCAACCTTGTGAAGTAAATCAGGCGAACGAAGCGGGGGCTTTGAACAATCACATCGAACTGATCGTCAAACGACGTTGGTAACAGCTGTTTCCGCACAGAAAGTGCGGTTAGCTGACCAGACCTATGAGCGCCTTTCAAATGAAAATGCGCGATTTCAATCTATGTACTGGTACTTGGATATGAATATGGCTGACAACTATGCTGACAGTAGATTATCAAGTGGTTCATTAATTTTCGGTTTCGACAGCTTTGAGCAGATCGCGCGCAGCTGGACCTTTACGGCGGACACCAAAGACTTCGGCGACGAAATCGTCACCAGGAGATTTACCGGTGACACGCATGCGGTTTGCTGTCCACTGCTGTACATCGCAGCCACCTCCGCCGGTTGTGAACCGATCCTTCACGTCGGCTCCCAGGCTCCTTTGCCGTCGGCGCTACGGCACCCGTCAAACACCTTCTTCCTGTCCCTTCTGACGACAGGCTACAGCGACGCCGCCGACGACGTCCTGTCCATCCCAGACCTTGCTGCCGACCACGGCACCATCGTCGCCGATCTCGATGACGCTTTCAGCGTCACGCCCCAGGCCTCGTTTTTCGGCCACGTAAAGCTTTCCTCTCAATCACAGATGGCGCCGTCGGAACAACCGCGGCGTCAAACTTTTCAATGCTCAGGAGCGACCCAATGACCATCATCACCACCTTCACCCCGCTCGATGAAGACCTTGTCAACCTGACCACCCTGGGCAACCAGTCGGACCCTTCCATCACGTGGCTGGCCGACGGCGGTTACATCATTACGTGGGTCGGCAATGACAATGGCGGCGGTGGGTCGGGTATCCTGTTGCAGCGCTATGATGCTGAAGGCAACGCCATCGGCACGGAAACCATCGTCAACACCTACCTGGCCAACAATCAGACCGCGCCGGCGATCACAGGTCTGGCCAATGGTGGCTATGTCGTGACCTGGGTTTCGAACCTGCAGGACGGGTCCGGCACCGGCATCTATATCCAGCAGTTTGATGCCGCCGGCGCTCTGGTCGGATCGGAATCGCGAGTCAACACCACCACCTCCAGCGCCCAGAACCAGCCGACCATCACCAGCTTTGCCGATTCCAGCTATGTCGTGAGTTGGTCCAGCGCCAGTGGTGACGGTTCAAGCTACGGCGTATTTGGTCAGCGCTACAATGCCGACGGCAGCAAGGCCGGATCGGAATTCCTCATCAACACCTATGCCTCGGGCGATCAGTCGGCTTCGTCGATTACCGCCCTCGATAGTGGCAATTTCGTCGTTGTGTGGCAGTCCGCCAACCAGGACGGATCGGGCTACGGCATCTATTCGCAACGCTACAACAGCTCCGGCGTCGCCCAGGGCTCAGAAACACGCGTCAACACCACGACCGCCAGCAACCAGCAGTTCCCGGCCGTCGCCGCCGACGCCGACGGCAACTATGTCGTCGCCTGGCAAAGCCCGACCAGCGCCGACATCTATTTCCAGCGTTACAACAGTTCCGGTACGGCCCAGGGCTCGGAAACCATCGCCAATCCCGGTGCCACGTCCGGCGTTCAATCCGGCGTCTCGGCGGCCTATTTGAACACCGGCGGCTTTGTCCTGGTGTGGACCAGCACGGTCGGCGACGGCTCGGGCAGCGGCATCTACGCCCAGCGCTTTACCGCGTCAGGCGTAGCGGATGGCAGCCTCGTCCTGATCAACACCTATACCACCGGCGATCAGACTGCCCCGTCGGTCACCACGCTTGAAAACGGCAGCTATGTCGTCACCTGGACCAGCGCCGATCAGGACGGCAACGGCACCGGCATCTACCATAAGATCGTCGAAGCCAACACGGCTCCGCAACTGACGGACGACCAGGCCAGCCTGGCCAACGGCACCGAGGATAACGGCTACTTTGTTTCGATCGCCAGCCTGCTTGAGGGCGTGACGGATGGCGAAGGCCACGACCTGACGATCGCGGCCGTAACCGGTAGCAACTTCACCGCGGTCTATAACGGCAGCACGGGCTTCGACATCACACCTGCGGACGATTTCAACGGCACCCTGACCCTGAATTACACGGTTGCAGATGGCCATGGCGGGACCCTGGCACTTACCCAGAGCCTGGTCATTGACTCCGTCAATGACGCTCCGACCAATGGCGGCACGACCAATGTTGCGGTCACCGAAGGCGGCGCCACCGTTTCGGTCAACGCCCTGGCGGGTGCGGATGATGTCGACGAAGGCACCGACCTCTATGTCGTCCTGACCGACGAACTGCCGGCCGGCGTCAGCTATGTCGGCGAGACCCAAAGCATCGACTTCGAGGACTACACCGCCGGTTCGGTGGTTGGCCAACATGGCTGGACCGACGCCTCGCCGTCGTCGCCCGCCAATGCCATCGTTGACCTGGCCGGCAACAACGTCCTGCGCCTGGCCAATGACCCGACCTCGGGTGACTTCGGCGGCCCCTACACCCCGGCTCTCAGCATCCGTGCGGGTGAAACCGCCTCGGGCGCCGAGGTCAATGGTATCGTCTTCTCGTTCAGCTTCATGGCTGTGCAAGGTGCAGCCGATGGTTCGCGCATCGAAATCGATCTGGCGACCGCGGGCTCCGACCGCCAGAACTTCATGGCCCTGGAATCGGTCGCCGGCGGCATCCGCATCCTGCAGAACACGCCGAACGCCGACGGTTCCTGGGAAAGCAACGACTTCAACTTCGGCACCGGCAATGTCACCCTGGCCGATGGCGTCGACGCCAGCACCTGGCACACCCTGACGGTCGTTGCCACCTTCAACGATGGTTCCAACAACGACGTCCTCAACTACTATCTCGACGGCGTCCTCATTGGCACCGGCGGCAGCTTCGAAGATTATAACGGCGGCCGTACCGGCATCGTCGACAGCATCCTGTTCCGCGCTGGCGACCCGGCCGGCAACCCCTTCCCGGCTGATGGTGTCGGCCCCAACCGCCAGGGCTTCTATATCGACAATCTCGGTATCCAGTCCTTCGACACGGAAGCGTCGTTCACCTTCGATCCGACCGACCCGGCCTATGACTATCTGGCTGCCGGCGAAACCACCGTCGTCACCGTCAACTACGGCATCAGCGATGGCACCACGACAACCGACGACGCTGTCACCTTCACCGTCACCGGCGTCAATGACGCACCCGTAGCCCAGGACACGACGGCAACGACCGAGGAAGACGAAGCCGTCACCATCGATGTTGCCAGCCTGATCTCGGACGTCGATTCTGACACCCTGACCGTGACCGCCTCGGTCGCGGAAGCTGAAGGCACGGTCACCGTCGACGGCACGGTCATCACCTTCACCCCGGCGGCCAATTTCAACGGCGCGGCCTCGATCACCTATTGGGTGTCCGACGGCGATCTGACGGACCAGGGCACGGTCAGCGTCACGGTCAACGCCTTTGACGATGCGCCAGTGATCGGTGCTTCGCTCGACGACACGGTAGCAGAAGGCGCTTCGATCACCATCGACGCCCTCAGCAATGTCACCGATGTCGACAGCGGCAGCCTGACCGTCCTCCCCGGCACCCTGCCGGCCGGCGTCACCTTTGCCGGCTCGTCCTTTACCCTGGATGCGACCCACGCCGCCTATAACGGCCTGGGCGTCGGCGACACCGCCGACGTTGTTATCAACTACCAGGTCACGGACGGCGTCACCCCGGTAACCAGCTCGATCACCGTCACCGTCACCGGCACCAATGACGGCCCGACCCTGGGCTTCTACCAGGGCTTCGAAGCTGACAGCACGGGCGTCATCACGGGCGGTAGCTACGGCACCCTGACACGCTACACCAGCCCCTATGGCGATATCGAAGCCGCCGACGGTTCGGCCTTCGCCGTTCTGACAGAGGCCGGTGGTTCGGGCGCCTTCACCCGGTTTGACGGCTACCGTTCGAACTTCGTCGATGGCCTGACGACCGGCGTCAAGGTCTATCTCGACACCGCCTGGGCCACTGGCCAGGGCTTTGACTATTCGGTTGCCGCCAATGGCAGCGACAGTATCCACCAGCGCGACTTTATCGTCCACGTCGCCAAGGACGCCACGACCGGCGAACTGCTGATCAATGCTGACAATGGCACCAACTTTGCCGTCCGCGCCGACCTCGACACCCTGGTCGACTCCGCCGAGATTACCGCCACCGGCTGGTACACGATCGAGCATGTCTTCAGCGATGCCGGCGGTCAGTTGGCCGTGGAAATCCGGCTGGTGGCTGAAGACGGCACCGTCGTCTTCTCCAAGACCCTGTCGTCACCGCTAGACACCATCCCGGCCGAGGTCGGCGGTAACCGCTACGGCTGGTTCACCGACATCACGGTTGCTGGCGGCCTGGCCGTTGACGGCCTGAGCCTGGGCGACCTGGCCGGCGCCGTCACCGAAGACGGCACCCTGTCCTCCACCGGCATTGTGCCGTTCGGCGATGTCGATCTGACAGACGAACACACCATCGCTGTTTCGGGCGACATGGGTAATCTCGGCACCCTGACGGCCGAGATCACCACGGACTCCACCGGCACGGGCAAGGGCATCGTGACCTGGTCGTTCAGCGTCGATAACGCCGCTGTCCAGCACCTGGCCGCCGGCGAGATCCTGGAAGAGACCTACACCCTGACCCTGGACGACGGTAATGGCGCAACAGCGACACAAGACGTCACCATCGTCATCAACGGCACCAATGACGGCCCGGAACTGACCGGCGCCCAGACTGTGCTGACCGAAGGCTTTGAAGACACCGCCTACCTGGTGACCGATGCCGAACTGCTGGCCGGCTTCAGCGACGTCGATGCCACCGACACCCTGTCGATCGAAGATCTGGTAGCCAGCGACGGGGCCATCGTAACCCCCACAGTCGGCGGCTACTCCATCAGTCATCCGGCCAACTACAATGGCCTGATCACGCTCAGCTACAACGTTGTTGACGGCAACGGCGGTTCGATCGCCGGTACCCTCACATACAACCTTGCACCGGTGAATGACGCCCCCGTAGCCCAGGACACCACGGCCACGACCGATGAAGACGAAGCCGTCACCATCGACGTCGCCAGCCTGATCTCCGACATCGACTCCGGTTCGCTGACGGTCACCGCCACGGTTCCGGAAGCTCAGGGCACCGTCTCGGTCGACGGCACCGTGATCACCTTCACCCCGGCCTCCAACTTCAATGGTGAAGCCTCGATCAGCTACACGGTTTCTGACGGCGAACTGACCGACACCGCCACCGTCACCGTCACCGTCGATCCGGTCAATGACGCCCCGACCAATGGCGGCACGACCGATGTCGCGGCCACCGAAGGCGGCGCCACCGTCTCGGTCAACGCCCTGGCGGGTGCGGATGATGTCGACGAAGGCACCGACCTCTATGTCGTCCTGACCGACGAACTGCCGGCCGGTGTCAGCTATGTCGGCGAGACCCAAAGCTTCGACTTCGAGGACTACACCGCCGGTTCGGTGGTTGGCCAACATGGCTGGACCGACGCCTCGCCGTCGTCGCCCGCCAATGCCATCGTTGACCTGGCCGGCAACAACGTCCTGCGCCTGGCCAATGACCCGACCTCGGGTGACTTCGGCGGCCCCTACACCCCGGCTCTCAGCATCCGTGCGGGTGAAACCGCCTCGGGCGCCGAGGTCAATGGTATCGTCTTCTCGTTCAGCTTCATGGCTGTGCAAGGGACGGCCGATGGTTCGCGCATCGAAATCGATCTGGCGACCGCGGGCTCCGACCGCCAGAGCTTCATGGCCCTGGAATCGATGGACGGTGGTATCCGCATCCTGCAGAACACGGCGAACGCCGACGGTTCGTGGGAAAGCAACGACTTCAACTTCGGCACCGGCAATGTCACCCTGGCCGATGGCGTCGACGCCAGCACCTGGCACACCCTGACGGTCGTTGCCACCTTCAACGATGGTTCCAACAACGATGTCCTCAACTACTATCTCGACGGCGTCCTCATTGGCACCGGCGGCAGCTTCGAAGATTATAACGGCGGCCGTACCGGCATCGTCGACAGCATCCTGTTCCGCGCTGGCGACCCGGCCGGCAACCCCTTCCCGGCTGATGGTGTCGGCCCCAACCGCCAGGGCTTCTACATCGACAATCTCGGCATCCAGACCTTCGACACGGAAGCGTCGTTCACCTTCGATCCGACCGACCCGGCCTATGACTATCTGGCTGCCGGCGAAACCACCGTCGTCACCGTCAACTACGGCATCAGCGATGGCACCACGACAACCGACGACGCTGTCACCTTCACCGTCACTGGCACCAATGACGGACCGACCATCACCGGAACCCCGGACGATAGCGGTTCGGTCACCGAAGACGGTACCCTGACGGCCACAGGCTCGGTCGACTTTGCCGATGTCGATCTCAGCGACAGCCATACGGTCACTGTTTCCGGAACGGGTCTTGGTAGCCTGACCGCCGAGGTAACCGAAGCCGCCAACAGCGCCACCGGAAGCATCAACTGGAGCTTCAGCGTCGACAATGCTGCCGTCCAATATCTGGCCGAAGGCGAGACCCTGCAACAGACCTACACCCTGACGCTCAACGACGGCAAAGGCGGCACGGCAACCCAAGACGTCACCATCACCATCACCGGCACTAATGACGGCCCGGTCGCCAGCGCCATCACCGGTGTGGAGGCAACGGAAGAAACCGCGGTTGTTATCGATGTCGCCGACCACGTCAGCGATGTCGATGACGACACCCTCTTTGTAACCGCGGCGACCAGCCCCCAGGGCACGATCACCAGCATTTCCGGTACGCAGTTTACCTTCACACCGGCTGCCAACTTCTATGGCGAAGCCACGATCACCTACACCATCTCAGATGGCTCGTTGACGTCGCAAAACACCATCACCGTCGATGTCGCCAACAGTTACGACATTCCGTACCTTACCGGGCCGGCGGCGGAACTGGCGGACGGCCTCGAAGACACCGGCTATGAACTGGCTCTGGCCGATCTGGTCCAGAACCTTGCCAATCCCGATAATGCAGAACTGACGATCGGCAACTTCTATTCGGCGGAAGGCACCGTCACCGACAATGGCGATGGCACCTTCCACTTCTCGCCCATCGCCGACTATTTCGGTTCGGTGACGATCAACTACGAGATCGACAACGGTACCGATCAGGTCCTCAACTACGTGACCTTCGAACTGCTCAACAAGAACGATGCTCCGACGGCGCCGGAAACACCAGCCAGCCTGGGTTCGGCTGCTGAGGCCGGCAGCTTTACCGGCACGGACGCCGACCTGCTGGCAGGTTGGAACGACATCGACTTCGACCTGGATCCGGGCCTGCCCGCGCTGACAGTGACGTCGATTTCTTCGTCGGTCGGGACCGTAACCCGCGACGGCAATGACTTCACCATCGACTTCTCCGGCGCTGCCGATGACTTCAATGGCGAGGTCACCATCACCTACGTCGTGTCGGACGGAACCACCACGGTCGAAAGCACGCGCACCCTGACCGTGACTCCGACACCCGATGCGCCGGAGATGGCCGATCCGGCCGATCTGCCCGCAACGGCAGAAGACACAGCCATCACGGTGACCACGGCCAGCCTGTTGTCAGGCATCACAGATCCCGACGGTGATACTGAGTTCACCATCGCGTCAATCAGCGTGAACCACGGTCAGATTGTGGCGGACGGCGATGACTATAGCTACACGCCCGATCCGGACTTCTTCGGCACGGTCACGATCACCTACACAGTCTCTGACGGTGTCAGCACGTCTGCGCCGCTCCAAAACAGCTTTGAGGTAACTCCGGTCAATGATGCCCCGGCCGGCGATGCAGCCACCGTCACCGGTGTCAGCGAAGATGTTGCCAAGGTCTTGACCAAGGCTGAACTTCTGGCAGGCGTCACCGACATCGACAGTGCGTCGAGCAGCTTCTCGATCACGGCCATCAGCGCAACGGGTGGCACGATTGTCGACAACGGTAACGACACCTATACCTTCACCTCGACGGCAAATTACAATGGTGCCGCCTCGATCAGCTACACCGTCTCCGACGGCGAAGACTCTTCCAACTACACCAGCAACTTCACCGTCGCGGCGGTGAATGATGCCCCGGGTGGTACGGCGGCGACCGTGACAGCCGATGAGGATGTCGCAAAGCTGCTGACCAAGGCCGACCTGCTGGCCGACGTCACCGACATCGACAATAGCTTCGCACAACTGTCGATCACCGCCATTAGCGCCACCGGCGGGACGATCGTCGACAATGGCAACGACACCTATACCTTCCTGTCGGACGCCAACTATCATGGTGCGGCATCGATAACCTACACGGTGTTCGATGGCGAAGCCTCGACGCAATACACCAGCAACTTCACGGTCGCCTCGGTGATCGACCTGGTCACGTCCAGCACGACCACCACCCTGGGTGCGACCGACGAGGATCTGTTGCTGACCGGTACCGGCAATATCGATGGCACCGGCAACAGCCTCGACAACAAGCTGACCGGCAATTCGGGCGACAACAAGCTGGATGGCGCAACTGGTCAGGATACCCTGTATGGCATGGGCGGCGACGACATCTACATTATCGACAATAGTGAGGATGTGGCGTCGGAAGAAAGTACGCCGGGTATTGATGACGGCGGGTTCGACACAGTCCGCACCTCGGTGTCCTACACCCTGGGCAACTTCATCGAAGCCATCAACCTGAACGGCACCGGCAACATCAGCGCCTTCGGCAATGCCGGCTCCAACTTCCTGACCGGCAATGCGGGCAACAACCTGCTGGACGGTGGCCAGGGCGCGGACATCATGGCCGGCGGTCAAGGCAATGATACCTTCATCGTCGATACGCTCGGAGAATTCGCCACCGAAACGGCGGGTGGCGGCACCGACCTGGTGGAGGCCTCTGTCACCTTCACACTGGGCACCGAAGTTGAAAACCTGACCCTGACCGGGACGGATAACATCAACGGCACCGGCAACAGCCTGGCCAACATCCTGACCGGCAATTCGGGTATCAATATCCTGGCCGGTGGTCTGGGTAACGACTCCTACTATGTTCAGAACACCAGCGACAACGTCTCGGAAGCCACCAACGCCGGTACCGATATTGTCTTTGCGACGGCGACCTACAGCCTGGCGGGCCGACAAGTTGAGAACCTGACCCTTCTGGGGATCAGCAACCTCAATGCCACCGGTAACAGTCTCGGCAATATCCTAATCGGCAATGTGGGTAACAACATACTGGACGGCGGCGCAGGACACGATCGACTTGACGGCGGACTGGGTACCGACACCAATATCGGCGGTACCGGCAATGATACCTACATCATTGACAATACGTCTGATGTGATCACCGAACTGGCCGGTGGCGGGGCGGATCTGGCTGAGTCGACGGTTTCCTACACGTTGAGTTCGGATGTCGAAAACCTGACCCTGGTCAGCACCGGCACCAACGCTCTGAACGGAACGGGTAACGCCATCAACAACACCTTGACCGGCAGCCGCGGCGGGAACCAACTCTCTGGCCTGGGCGGTTTCGACCTCCTGATCGGCGGCGCTGGCAACGATCTGCTGGACGGTGGCACCGGGGCCGATACCATGTATGGTGGTGCCGACAGCGACACCTATATGGTCGACAATGCCGATGACATCGTGTCGGAAGAGACCGTTTTGGGCGTCAACGACACCGGCAACGATCTGGTCGTCGCAAGTGTTTCCTATACCCTGGGCAACTTCGTCGAACGCCTGACCCTGAGTGGCGCTGGCAATATCGATGGCACGGGCAATAGCCAGAACAATACGATTGCCGGCAATAGCGGCAACAACGTTCTGGTCGGCGCCGGCGGCGCAGATACGATCTCCGGCGACGCCGGGACGGACCGCATCATCGGCGGCACGGGCAATGATAACATGACGGGGGGTGCCGATGCCGATACCTTCGTCTTTGCGCGCTCCGGCGGCGGGATCGACCAGGTCACGGACTTCCAGGCGGGCCTTGACCGTCTGGCCTTCACGGCCATCGATTTCGGCTTTACCGCCGGCCATACCCTGACGGATGCTCAGTTTAACCTGAATGCGGCCGTCGGAACCACGGGTCAGTTCGTTTACAACACGGCGACCAACACCCTGGTCTGGGACTCCAACGGCACCGGAAGCGGTGGCGTCACGACCCTGGCCACCTTCGGCAATGCGCCGTCGCTCACCAAGGCCGACTTCATTTTTGAATAGGTCACGACGGCGTTTATTGAGAAGGGCCGACGGGAAACCGTCGGCCTTTTTCTTTGTTCCTGCCCGCCTTTCTTGAGACGACCTCACAGCAGGCGATTTGTCAGTTCGGAGTCGGCATCGCGCACCAGGCCAGAAGCAGCAACGACTTTATCGGCATGCGCTCTAGGCAAGGCACGGGGGCTCTGTTAAAGCCACGTCATGTCGATGTTTGGGACCGTTATACGAATTTGACGCCCGGTGCGGAAAAGCCGCGCCGGGACGATGCTTCACCTTTGATTCTCCTTGGCCCTATTGCCGACACACTATTACCTGACGAAAAGCCATGCCCGATACCGACCCCAACATGACCCGCGATTACCGCGAAACCGTCTTCCTGCCGCAGACCGATTTTCCCATGCGCGCCGGCCTGCCCAAGGCCGAGCCCGAAATGCTGAAAAAGTGGGACGAAGCTAATCTCTATCATGCCGTCCGCAAGGCGCGCAAAGACGCCGGCGCGCCTTTGTTCGTGCTGCACGACGGCCCGCCCTATGCCAACGGCAATATCCATATCGGCCACGCCCTCAACAAGCTCCTGAAGGACTTCGTCGTCCGTTCACGCTTCCTGCTGGGTTATGACGTCGATTACGTTCCCGGCTGGGACTGTCACGGCCTGCCGATCGAATGGAAGATCGAAGAGGAATTTCGCGCCAAAGGCCGCAAAAAGGATGAGGTGCCCGCCGCCGAGTTCCGTAAGGCCTGCCGCGAGTACGCCCTGAAATGGATCGATGTACAGCGTGAGGAGTTCAAGCGCTTAGGGGTCCTGGGCGAATGGGATCAGCGCTACGCCACCATGGACTTCGGCACCGAGGCCAAGGTGACGGCCGAGTTCCACAAGTTCCTGATGTCAGGCCAGCTCTATCGCGGCTCCAAGCCAGTGATGTGGTCGCCGGTCGAACGCACCGCTCTGGCCGATGCCGAGGTCGAGTACCACCCGCACGTGTCGCCAACCGTCTGGGTGCGTTTCCCGGTAACCAACACCGCCAGTTCCAGCGTCTTTGGCGATACTGCTGAAGAAGCCGATGAACTGAACGAATTGATGGCCGGAGCCCATATTGTCATCTGGACGACGACGCCGTGGACCATCCCGGCCAACCGCGCCGTCAGCTTCAACCCGAAAATCGCCTATTCGGTCTATGAGATCACCGGCATGAAGACAGAGGCCGAACTGGGCTTCGCGCCGTGGGCCAAGCCGGGCGACAAGCTTATCCTGGCCGACAAGCTGGCAGAAGCCGTGCTGATCGCGGCCAATGCGGCGGCGTGGCACAAGGTCGTCGACGTGCCGGGCCACGTCATGTCCGGCCTGGTCCTGGCGCACCCGCTGGCCGCGCTCGATGCCGGTTACGGCTTCGAAGTACCGATGCTGGGGGGCGATCACGTCACAGACGATGCCGGTACCGGGTTTGTCCACACGGCGCCCGGCCATGGTACGGACGACTATCTGGTGTGGCTGAAGTCCGGGCGGTCGCTCGACTCGATCCCCGAAACGGTCAACCCGGACGGCGCCTATTATCCGCATGTCCCGCTGTTTGGCGGCCTGCAGGTATTGGAGGTCGAAGGCAAGAAGGCCGGCAAGTTCGGTCCGGCCAATGGCGCGGTCATGGACAAGCTGATCGAGGCCGGCCACCTGCTGGCGCGCGGCCGGGTCGAGCACTCGTATCCGCATTCGTGGCGTTCCAAGGCGCCGGTTATCTTCCGTAATACACCGCAATGGTTTATTCGCATGGACGGCGATGACCATAATGACGACTCGTTGCGTACCAAGGCTCTTCGCGGCATCCATGCGACGCAGTTCTACCCCGACACGGGCCGCAATCGCATCGGCGGCATGGTCGAGACGCGGCCGGACTGGCTGATCAGTCGCCAGCGCAACTGGGGCACGCCCCTGGCCATGTATGTCGACAAGACGACCGGCGAACCGCTGAAGGACGAGGCCGTCAACGCCCGCATCATCAAGCTGATCGCCACTGAGGGCGCTGATGCCTGGTTCACGCGTCCGGATGCCGATTTCCTCGGCAACGGCTACGATCCAGGGAATTATGAAAAGGTCACCGACATTCTCGATGTCTGGTTTGATTCCGGCTCGACCCACGCCTTTGCCCTGGAAGACCGCCCGGATAACGGAGGGGACACCGCCTGGCCGGCCGACCTCTATCTCGAGGGTTCGGACCAGCACCGTGGCTGGTTTCAGTCGTCGCTGCTCGAATCCTGCGGCACGCGCGGGGTGGCCCCGTTCAAGGGCGTGCTGACACACGGCTTCGTCCTCGACGAGAAGGGCGAGAAGATGTCGAAGTCCAAAGGAAATGTCGTGGCGCCCCAGGACATCGCCAAGGAGTCAGGTGTCGAGATCCTGCGCCTTTGGGTTGCCCTGTCGGACTATTCCGAAGACCTGCGCATCGGCAAGGAGATCCTGCAGACCACGGTGGATGCTTATCGCAAGCTGCGCAACACCCTGCGCTATCTGCTTGGCTCGCTGAACGGTTATGACTCTTCCGAAGCGGTCGATTATCACGACCTGCCGTCGCTGGAACGCTATGTGCTGCACGAAGTCCATCGCCTCGACCAACAGGTACGCGCCGCCTATGAGGCCTATGACTTTTCTGCCGTGATCCGTCCGGTCAGCGAGTTCTGCTCGCAAACCCTGTCGACTCTGTATTTCGATGTCCGCAAGGACTGCCTCTATTGCGACCAACCGTCGTCATTGAAGCGGCGCGCCTGCCGTACCGTTCTGAACATCCTGTTCGAGCGATTGACGGCGTGGCTGGGGCCGATCATGACCTTCACCGCCGAAGAAGCGTGGACGTCCCGCTTCCCGAATGAGACGGCCAATCTTTTCCGCACGCTGGATGACGTGCCCGAACGCTGGGCCAATCTGTCGGAGGCCGTGCGCTGGGGCAAGATCGAAACCGTCCTGTCGGTAGTCACGGCTGCACTCGAGGAAAAACGCCGCGACAAGGTCATCGGTTCGGCGCTGGAGGCCGCGCCCGTGGTCCATATCGCCGACATCTCCCTCTATGAAGCCTTTGCTGACAATTCCGGCGACATGATTGACGCCGCCGAGGTCTTCCGCACCTCGCAGGCGACGCTCAGCCTGGACGCCGCGCCGGAAGATGCCTTCCGCCTGGAGGGTATCGCGATGGTGGCCGTGAACTTCCAGTTGGCAGAGGGCAAGAAGTGCCAGAGATCGTGGCGAATCCTGCCCGAGGTCGGCAGCGACGCCCGCTACCCTGACCTGTCCTTGCGTGACGCCGAAGCCGTCGCTGACTGGGATGCTGCCCATGCGTGAGGATATCGACAAGCTTGTGGCCGAGTTCCGGGCCCCGATTACACCCATCGGCCTGAACCTGTTCTGGATCGTGATCGTCATCGTGCTGGCCGACCAGGTAACAAAAGAATGGGTTTTGTCCGGCTTGAAGCTGCAACTGGGTGAGAGCGTCAAGATTTTGCCGTTCTTTAAGATCAGCATGGTGCACAACGAAGGGATCAGTTTCGGTCTGCTCGGTTCCGGCGGTGCCATGCGCTGGGTGCTGACTCTGTTCCAACTGGTCGTGGCGGGGCTCTTGACCTGGATCATTTTCCGGGTTCGCCGGCCGTTGCTGGGGATTGCCTTCGGGCTGATCGCCGGCGGGGCCATCGGCAACGCCGTCGATCGGATTCGCTTTGGCTATGTCGTCGACTTTGTGGACTTCGCACCGATTTTTCCGTGGGTCTTCAATGTCGCCGACAGCGCCATCTGCATTGGCATAGCGTTGCTGGCCTGGTTCTTCTACCAGACAGAGCGCGAAGCCAAGGCTGCACCGCCTCAGATGTGACCGTTGTCGGGCGTGACCGTTTCCGGTTAACCCCTTGGCAGACGGCCATAAACCAAGTATCACTCCCTGTCCGGGCGGTTGCGCCCGCGGCGGGGGCAAATGGAGCTTACTACATGAAGTCGCTTAAGGTCGCGGCCGGATTGATGCTTTTGGCGGGAGTGGGCCTGACGGGCTGCGAATCCACCAAGAGTGCGCTGGGTCTCAACAAGGTCGTGCCGGACGAATTCCGCGTCGTCACCAAGGCGCCACTGGTCGTTCCGCCGGACTATGCCTTGCGTCCGCCGTCGCCGGGTGAACCGCGGCCGCAGGAATTGCAGCCGGAAAGCGCGGCGCGCCAGGCCCTGCTGGGTCAGCGCGATGCCGTCAACCGGACCCAGGGCGAGCAACTGTTCGTCGCCCAGGCTGGCGCCGAAAAGGCCGACCCTCTGGCGCGTTATGTCGTCGACGACGAGTTCGGCGATCTAACCTACAAGGACGCCAGCTTCGCCGATACGGTGCTGTTCTGGCGCAAGAAGGACACGACCGTGGCCGGTTCGAACACGGCGATCGGGGCGGAAGTCGCACAGGTCGATGCCGTTGCCGAGGCCGAGCGCGTCAAGGCGCTGACCGGCGACCAGCCGATCGTCATCGCCCAGAAGAAGGAACGCAAGTTCAAACTTCCCGGCCTGTGATTGCAGAAAATTCACTTGTGAGATTTTAGAAAAAGGCGTTCCGTCGGGACGCCTTTTTTCGTGGCATGTTTTGAGCTCAAACGCCGGACCAGGCGCCCCCCAATGGCTCGCCGCATAAGCGGCGGCGGCCAAGATGCGTTATCTGGCGCCCTTGCCATGCTGCTTCGCAGCTTGGCGTAAACCAGAGGAGGATACCATGGTGTCGCTGCGTTCCCTTTCGCTTGCCCTGATCCTGATGCTGGGGGCGGCCCCCGCCTTCGCCAGCCCGGAATGCGCTGCCGATGCCACGACGCAGGCCCGCGTCTCGGCCGCCTTGGCCAGGGCCGACCGTCCCGCCGACCAGGTTGAGCGCGATGCGGTCCGCAAGGCCGAGATCGACTTTCTGCTGAGTCACATCAAGCCAGGCGACCGCGTGTTGGATATTGGCGCGGGTCAGGGTTATGCCTCATATCTGCTATCGACGGCGGTATGCGACGGCAAGGTGGTGTCGCAGAACCCGCAGAGCTGGGTCGACTACTACAAGATGGGTCCAGCGCGCGATGCCATGGCGGCGGCGCGGCCCAATGTCAGCCTGATGACGGCCGACTTTACAGCCATACCGGCGCCAACTCAGCCCTATGACGTCATCTTCCTGGGCATGGTCTATCACGACACCTACAACTATCAGCCGGCCGACTATAATGTGCAGACTTTTCTCGGCCTGCTGAAGGCACAACTGAAGCCGGGCGGCGTGGTGATCATCACCGACCACGATACAGCGGCGGGCGTGGGTATTACGCAGACCAATACGCTGCACCGAATCGAGAAGGCGCGCGTGCTGGCCGACTTCCATGCGGCGGGATTTGTGCTGGCCGAAGACAGCCCAGTGCTGGAAACCGACGAGGACCACAGCAAGAACGTGTTCGACCCGACGGTGCGCGGGCATACGGATCGGATGGCATTGGTGTTCAAGCGGCCATAGTGTGTGAGGCTCGACGGTTCGTAAGCGTTTGACCACGAACCGCCGCTACGCGGCTTCACGAAAAGCACGAACTTCAGGACGTGCTTGAAATTATGCCAACCCGAGATAATACCAACCCTCGATGACCTTGACTCATCGCGGGTTGGCATTTTCCTTGGCCCCGCTTCGCATCGAGACAGGGGCCGCCCCACGTGCAGATACGCCCTAAAGTTCGTGCCGTTCGTGTGGTTCGTGGTCAAAAACTTCCTTTCTTAACAACCGCGACGACTCCGGCTAGTATGAACCGATGTCGAACATTCAGCGTCTGCCCCAGGATACCATCAACCGCATTGCCGCCGGGGAGGTCGTCGAACGCCCCGCCTCGGCCGTCAAGGAACTGGTCGAAAACGCCATCGATGCCGGCGCCCGCCATATTGACATCCGCGCCGAACAGGGCGGGCTCAGCCGTATCCTGATCGAAGACAACGGCTCCGGCATGGCCGGCCCTGATCTGGAACTGGCCGTCGAGCGCCATGCGACCTCCAAGCTGAAGCCTCAAGCCGACGGTTCCTGGGACCTGCTCCATATTCAGACGCTCGGTTTCCGCGGCGAGGCCCTGCCCTCCATGGGGTCCGTCGCCCGGTTGAACATCGTCTCCAAAGCCAGGGGCGCCCAAGCCCTCGCTATCCAGGTCGAAGGTGGCGCGGTGTCAGGTCTCAAACCCGCCGCCTTCGGTGGCGAACACGGCACCCGCATCGACCTGCGCGATCTTTTCTATGCCACGCCGGCGCGGCTGAAGTTCATGAAGTCCGAACGGTCGGAAAACATGGCGATCGCCGAAGAGGTTAAGCGCCAGGCCATGGCCCACGAAGACGTCGGCTTTTCGCTGGAACTGGACGGCAAGCGCGTGCTGAAACTTTATGCCGAACAGCCCGGGTTCGAGGGACGCCTGCGCCGGTTGGCGGCCATTCTGGGGAGCGATTTCGGCGACAATGCCCTGCTGATCGACCAGTCCCGCGAAGGCGTATGCCTGACTGGCTATGCTGGCTTGCCGACCTTTTCGCGCGGCAACGCCATGCACCAGTACCTGTTCGTCAATAGCCGGCCGGTGCGTGACAAACTGCTGACCGGCGCATTGCGCGCCGCCTATGCCGACTTTTTGGCGCGCGACCGCCATCCCCTGGCCGCTCTGTTCGTCGAAATCGACCCACAAGACCTCGATGTCAATGTCCACCCGGCCAAGGCCGAGGTCCGCTTCCGCGATCCCAATCTGGTGCGCGGCCTGATTATCGGCGCGCTGAAGCACGGCCTCGCCTCAGCCGGCCATCGCGCTGCCACCACGGTCGCCCAGACGGCCCTGACCGGTTTCCGGCCCGAGAGCGTTCAACCCTTACTCACCGAAGGAAGGCGAGTTTGGCAAGGCAACGACGACTGGCAGAACCGGCCGACACCGTCCCAGCTTGCCGCTGTTCGCCCCTTCATGGCGCCGGAGCCGTTCGCGCCAACGGCCCGAGTAGAGCCCGGTCACGCCGCGCCCTTCGCGCAAGGTGTGTCCGAAGCGGCAGTGCTGGAACGCGCACCTGAGGTTATCGCCGCCCCGGCAGAGTTTTTTCCGTTGGGCGCGGCGCGAGCCCAGATACACGAGACCTATGTCATCGCCCAGACTGCAGACGGCCTGATCATTGTCGACCAGCATGCCGCTCATGAACGCCTGGTCTACGAGCAGATGAAAGTCGCGATGGCCGATGGTCACGTGCAAAGCCAGGGCTTGCTGATACCGGAGATCGTCGATCTCGAACGCGAGGAGGTGGCCCGGCTGATCGCCAGACGCGACAACCTGGCCGAGATGGGGCTGCAAATCGAGGCTTTCGGCCCGACCAGCGTCCTCGTCCGCGATGTTCCTGCGCTTCTGGGGGATTGCGACATCGCCGGCCTGGTCCGAGATCTGGTCGACGATCTGACCGAACACGGCGAACTGCTGGCGCTGAAGGAACGGATGGCCGAGATTTGCGGCGACCATGCCTGTCGCCACAGCGTGCGGTCGGGTCGGCGGCTCTCTGCCGACGAGATGAACGCCTTGCTGCGCCAGATGGAAGTCACCGCGCATTCCGGACAGTGCAACCACGGCCGCCCGACCTATGTTGAGTTGAAGCTTAAGGATATCGAGAAGCTGTTCGGCCGCCGGTGAGTGCCTGGCGTTAGCTACCTTGCAGCCCACATAAGCAGAGGGATGCGGCAACCGCATCCCTGATCTTGCGCACTTATATCCGACCTAAGGATTTCATATGGAAACCCGCGAACCGGAGGGCGCGCAGGCGTGTTTGAAATATCAGTGGGTCAGGTTGAGAATGATGAGGCCAAGCCCCATGACGACACCCCAGGCCTGAACGCTAAGTCCCGCAATCAGCAGGAGTTTCAGCGCGTCCGGCCGGCGCTTGGACGCCTTGGTTTTCACCGCATGAGCCGATTGATAGTCCATGTCATCACCCCTAGTTTTCTAGTTTTACACTACGAGGCGTTGCAGCAAGTTTTATGCCTTGCTTATCATTTACGCCTTGTTAACGACATATTGTGGATAAGACCGGCTAACCGTCAATACATAATCTCGTGCCGTGAGCCAAAAATACCACTCGCAGGCGCGAAACGTAATTTTTTATTATACAATTCAATGACTTATTAAATGTAAATTTTTTGTTTAAGAAACAAAACCTGCGCCGCGCCGTAGGTTTTAGTGTTGACTATTTCCCACACCCCTGTGACAAAATCATCCTCATCCACGCCCCGTTCAAAGACGATTGTGGCATTTTCGGACAGCCAGTTACCGCTAACAAGAACGTCCAAAGCCTTCTCACCCAAGCCTTTGCGGTAGGGAGGATCGAGAAAAACGAGATCAAAGGCTTCGCTTTTCGGGCCGGGACGGACGCCCAGGTCGGTCGCGTCCCGGCGATGGACACGCGTTGTGCCAAACAGACCGAAGGTCTCTACATTGTCCCGAATCGCGCCACGCGCCGTCTCGTCGGTCTCCACGAACAGGCAAAAGGCGGCGCCGCGCGACAAGGCCTCCAGGCCCAGAGCGCCGGAGCCGGCAAAGGCATCCATCACCCGGGCACCGTCGAGGTCGGGCGCCCAGTCGGCATGGGCCAGGACGTTGAAAATGGCTTCGCGCGCACGATCTGAGGTCGGACGCGTCGTGCGTCCATCCGGAGTCGTGAGGTTGCGCCCCTTGAACTGACCGCCAACGATACGCATCGTGCCGTCAGGTCTCAGCTGTCACGCGACGGCTTGCGGCCGAAGGACGGCTTGCCGCCGAATGAGGGTTTGCCGCCCGGACGCGGGCCACCAGGACGCGGGCCAACAGGACGGGGCCCCTCGGAGCGTGGCCCATCTGAGCGTGGCCCATCGGAGCGTACCCTGTCGGATCGCGGGGCGTCTGAACGGGGACGGTCTGAACCGCCGCCACCAAACTTGCCGCCCGGTTTGCCGCCGAAGCCACCCGGCCGCGGCCGGTCGCCGTAGCTCTTGCGCGCTTCACTGCCTGCACCGTCGCGGCCCTTGTAGGCAGGACGCTCACCCGACGACCGGTCACTGGCTGGCCGGTCATTGGTTGGGCGGTCGGAAGGCCGTGCACTGGAGGGGCGATCACCGGAAGGGCGAAATGGCTTCTTGTAGCCGCCGCCAGCTGCGTCGCGATCCTGTCGTGGTGCATAGGGTTTCTTGTAGCCCTCGCCGGCCGGGCGTTCGGCACGCGGCTTGCTGTCGTAGGGCTTGGATGTGTGGGGTTTGGAGGCGTCGCCGCCGCCACGATCCGGACGGGGGGTATAGCTGGAACGAGCGTCGTCGCCTGCCGGACGGTCGAAGCGCGGCTTAGCCCCGAATTCACGCTTGGCGCGATCATAAGCACCGGCCTCACCCTGGGCCGGGCGCGGCGCATAAGGTTTCTTGGCATAAGGCTTGGAGGCGTAAGGCTTTTGGGCGTCACCGCCGCTGCGGTCGGGGCGCGGAGTATAGCTCGAGCGGGCGTCATCGCCGGCCGGGCGGTCGAAGCGCGGCTTGGGCCCGAATTCGCGTTTGGCGCGGTCGTAAGCGCCAGCTTCACCCTGAACCGGCCGCGAGGCATAGGGCTTCTTTTCGTAAGGCTTCTTGTCGTAAGGCTTCTTGTCGCTGCCGGCGCCACGGTCCGGGCGCGGGGTGTAGGTCGAGCGGGCATCACCGCCGTCACGAGGCGCGCCATAGGACTTGCTCTGAACTGGTCGCTCGAAGGGGCGTTCCGGCTTGCGGTCGCGGGCTTCGCCGTCGCCTTCGAAGCGTGGACGCTGATCGAAATCGCGTTCCCTGTAGTCGCGCTTTTCCTCAAAAGCCGGCTTGCCGCGTGGTGGTTTCCTGTCGAACCGGTCACCGCCACCGCGGCGGCCGCCCAAAGCTTCACCACGAGCCTCGCCGCTTCTAAACGACTCGCGCGGGGCATCGCGCGTCTGGGAGGCGCTTTCCGGCGGCAGATTTTTCAACGGCACGACATCCGCCAGCAGTTCGCGAATAACGCGCGGGCCGACTTCTTCGACCTCGCCACTTTCGAGATTGCCGAGTTGGAACGGGCCATAGGCCAGGCGGATCAGTCGGTTAACCTTCAGTCCGATCGATTCCAGCACCTTGCGGACTTCGCGGTTCTTGCCTTCGGTGATGGCCACCGTCAGCCAGACATTGGCGCGACCGTCGGCCTTTTCGGCGATCTTGTCGATCACGGCCTCCATCGGGCCGTAGATGACGCCGTCGACCGTCGTGCCGTCCTTCAGCGAGTCGAGGCGCGCCTGCGAAGTGTTGCCCAGCGCGCGGACTCTATAGCGCCGGACCCAACCCGAAGACGGCTTTTCCAGCGAACGGGCCAGTTCACCATCATTGGTCAGCAGCAGGAGGCCCTCGGAATTGAGGTCGAGACGCCCGACCGAAATGACGCGTGGCAGGTGCGACGGCAGTTGTTCAAACAGGGTCGGACGGCCTTGCGGGTCGGAATGGGTGGTGATCAGGCCGACAGGCTTGTGATAGCGCCACACGCGGGTTGGTTCGGCCTTGCCGATAACCTGCCCCTCGACGGTGATAACATCGACCGAAGACACCAATACGGCCGGGGTTTCCAGGATGCGGCCATTGACCGCGATTTTCCCCAGGCCGATCAGGCGCTCGACTTCGCGGCGCGAGGCCAGGCCGGCGCGGGCCAGGACCTTGGCGATGCGTTCGGTAGCCTTCGGGGGGGGCTTGCCATCCTTGCCGCCGTCCTTCTTGAAACCCTCCTTCTTGAACCCGTCCTTCTTAGCAAAGGGTTTCTTGGTGAAGGTCTTTTCGGGTGTTGGGGTCGCTTCGTTCGGTTGCGAAACGTCACGCTCTCCAGCGTTACTCTCGTCGGTCACGGTCATATCCTTGAATTGTACTTGACGCCGCAGGCGGAGCCGTCTTTGAAAACGCTATGAAAAGCGAAGACGAAACCTTGATGCAGACGGCGCTGGACCTGGCCCATGAAGCGGCCCGGTCCGGTGAGGTGCCGATAGGCGCCCTAATCTTCGATCCGTCAAGTAAAACTGTTGTGGCTACGGCAAGAAATTCGCCAATTTGGCTTAACGATCCGTGCGCCCACGCGGAAATCCTGGCCTTGCGCGCCGCGGGGCAGACCATCGGCAATTATCGCCTGAGCGGCTTGTGGCTTTACGTCACGCTGGAGCCTTGTGCCATGTGCGCCGGCGCCATTTCCCACGCCCGGATCGCCCGGTTGATCTATGGCGCTTCGGATCCCAAGGGCGGCGCGATCGCCCATGGGCCGAAGTTCTTTGTCCAGCCGACCTGTCACTGGCGGCCGGAGGTCAGCGATGGCGTGCTGGCGAAGGACAGTTCGACCCTGCTCAAAAGCTTCTTCAAGGAAAGGCGCAAGGCGTGACCAAGCCCCCTGTAACGCCCGATATTGTCAACCGCGTGCTCAGCCACCCGGACGTGCTGACCAATATCGCCATCGCCTGCATCATCCTGCTGATTACGCTTTGGGTGTCGAAGTGGCTGGCCGACGGCGCCAAGAAACTGGTCCGCCGCTTTGTGCAGAATGACGCCGACCGGACCCTGCCGGAATTCATGTCCCAGGTTATCCGCTGGCTTTTGCTAACGGTCGGCGTGGTGGCGGCGCTGAGCCGGCTGGGGGTCGAGACCACCTCCTTCATCGCCGTTCTGGGTGCCGCGTCCCTGGCCATAGGCCTGGCTTTACAGGGAACGCTGGGAAATGTCGCCGCCGGACTGATGATCCTGTTCAACCGGCCGTACCGGATCGGCGACACGGTCAAGATCGGCGAGGTTACGGGCACGGTCCATCGCCTGGGACTGTTCGCCACCGAAATCAACACAGCTGAAAACCTGCGCGTCTTTGTGCCGAATACCAAGATATTCTCCAACGAAATTAACAACTTCACGACCAATGGCGCGATCAAGATCGAGGTCAAGCTGGAGGTCGGCATGGCCACAGACCTGACCGCCTGCCTCGACCTGCTGCTGCATGTGGCAAAGGCTCAGGCCGGGCGCATGGAGTCGCCTGAGCCGTGGGTGGCGCTGCAGGACTTCGCGCCCAGCGGCATGATCTTCAAGGTCGCCATTTTCGTGCCGCCGAATGCGGCGCAGGGCGCCCGGACACGGTTGATCCTGGACCTCAAGGCGGCTTTGACCGCGGCAGGGATCGAAGTGCCCTACCCGCATCAGGTTTCGGTGGAACGCCCCGGGTAAAAATGTCATTAGAGCGGGATGAGTTTTGATGGAATCAACACCCCGCTCTAAGTTTTTGTTTTGTCGCGCAATTTATCCGAAAAGTGCGTCACACTTTATCGGATTGCGCTCTAAGATGACAATTCGCTTGCATTCGGCGGCACCGCTTGGTTTCAATACAAACCAGTTGCCGCTGTCCGCAGGAGCGAATGTGAAGCATATTGTGTTGGGAATGGCGCTGCTGATGGCGCCCGCCGTGGGGTTTGCCGATCCGGTCGAGCAAACCAAAGGGAAGTTCGAGGACAAGTTCCGCCAGCTGGAAGGCGAGGCCTGGCCGACCCCGACCGACTACCGCAACGCCGCCGGTGAGCCAGGTTACCGTTACTGGCAGCAGAAAGTGGACTATCGCATCAAGGCGACGCTCGATGAGGCGGCCAAAACCATCACCGGCAGCGAAACCGTCACTTACCAAAACAACTCTCCCGACACACTGCGTTATCTGTGGCTGACGCTCGATCAAAACAATTACAAGCGCGGTTCAATCGCCGAGTTGACGCGCACCACCGCCGGCAAAGAACTCACGACCTCAGGCGTGCGCCGCGCCAAGCGGATGCAGACCTGGGAAGGCGGCTTCAACGACCTGAAGGTGACCGATGCGGCAGGCGCACCCCTGCCCTTCACCGTGGTCGATACCCTGTTGCGCATCGACCTGGCGCAACCGCTGAAAAGCGGAGAAACTTTAACATTTTCAATGAACTGGTCGTTTCCCATCCCGGAAACCAGGGTGGTCGGCGGTCGGTCGGGCTACGAATGCTTCACCAAACCGGGCGAAGACGGAAACTGCATCTTTTTGGGGGCGCAGTGGTTCCCGCGCCTGGCCGTCTATTCCGACTACGAAGGCTGGCACAACAAGGCCTTTGTTGGCGCCGGCGAATTCACCCTGGAATTTGGCGACTATGAGGTCGAGCTGACGGTACCCGCCGACCATATCGTCTCGGCAACCGGTGAATTGCAGAATCCGGAAGCCATATTAAGCGCTGCCCAGGCAAGCCGGTTGGACCAGGCGAAGACTGCCGCAGAACCGGTCTATATCGTCACGGCTCAAGAGGCGGCCGCGGCGGAAAAGACCAAGGCGGCCGGCACCAAGACCTGGCGCTTCACGGCCGGCAATGTCCGCGACTTTGCCTTTGCCTCGTCGCGCAAGTTCATCTGGGACGCCCAGGGCGTCAAGAATGCCGATCCAGCCCATCCCGTGGTCATGGCCATGTCGTTTTATCCAAAGGAGGCGCGCCCGCTGTGGGACGCCTATTCCACCAAGTCGATCGCCCATACCTTGAAGGTCTATGGCGATTTCGCCTTCCCCTATCCCTATCCGACGGCTCAGTCGGTCAATGGTCCGGTCGGTGGCATGGAATATCCCATGATCACCTTTAACGGGCCGCGGCCGATCAAGGACAAGAAGACCGGTGAACTGACCTATACCGAACGTGCCAAATACGGGCTCATAGGGGTCGTCATCCATGAGGTCGGTCACATCTGGTTCCCGATGACCGTCAATTCCGATGAGCGCCAGTGGACATGGATGGACGAAGGTATCAACTCCTTTGTCGAGTTCCAGGCGCATAAGCAGTGGGACAAGAAGTTTCCCTCGCGCCGGGGCGAGCCGCGCGACATGATCGAATACATGGTCAGCGAGAACCAGGTTCCGATCATGACCAATTCGGAATCGATCCCTCAGTTCGGCAATAATGCTTACGGAAAGCCGGCCACGGCCCTGGTCATCCTGCGCGAAACCGTCCTGGGTCGCGAAACTTTCGACTTTGCTTTCAAGGAGTATTCCAGGCGCTGGGCCTTCAAGCGACCGACCCCCTATGACTTCTTCCGGACCATGGAGGAGGCCTCCGGCGTCGATCTCGACTGGTTCTGGCGCGGCTGGTTCTATTCCACCGACCACGTCGATATCGAGCTGGTCGACATCAAGAAGGCGCGCATCAACACCCGTGATCCCGAGATCGAAAAGCCATGGGAAAAGCTGCAGGACGACGAAAAGCCCGACTCGCTGACCGAGATGCGCAACACCGAACCGACTGTCGTCTCCACCGATCCGAAAACGCGCGATTTTTATGACGAAACCACCGCGTTCACGCCGACCGTCAAGGCGAAGAAGAAATACGCCGACGCCATGAAGGACGCCGAACCGGAGCTGAAAGAAGCGTTGGCGGTCAAGGATAGCTTCTACAACCTGACTTTCCGCAACAAGGGCGGGTTGGTCATGCCGGTGATCGTCAAGCTCGATTTCACCGACGGCACGTCAGAAACTGTGCGCATTCCTGCCGAAATCTGGCGCATGAATCCTGTTGAGGTCACTTGGCAGTATGTGACGCCCAAGACGCTGAAACAGGCCGAACTTGACCCGCTGTGGGAAACCGCCGACGCCAATACCGCCAACAACGCCTTTCCACGCCGCATCGATTCCGTCACCTTGGGGATCACCGATTCCGAAGAACCAGCCAACCGGATGAAAGACATGGAACTGATCGTCACGCCCGACAGCACCAAGACAGCGCCGCAAGCCAAGAAAGATGAGAAGAAGTGAAAATGCTGCTTCTGCTGGCGGCCGCCGGGCTGATGGCGGCCGGCGCCGCCCAGGCTCATCGCGGCCACCATACCCTGTCGGTAGTTGAGATCGGCGACAGCGGAGAGGTCACCGTCACCCACACCCTGTCGGCGCACGATACCGAACCGGAACTGGTCGAATTGGCGCCCGATGCCGCCCCCAGCGTCGACGACCCATTGGCACTGAAGGCTCTGGAGAACCATCTGTCCCAGGCCTTCACGGTCAATGGCCAGGCTCTGGAGTTTATCTCGCGTGATTTCCAGGGCGATGATCTTACCTTCGTGTACCGCGGCAAACTACCATCACAACCCGCCGTGGTGACCATCGGGTACGGCTTGTTCCCCGCTACTGAGCATCCGCCGGAAGGCGTGGTCAATGTCCGTGCGGGCGGCGTCACCCAGACGCTGCATTTTGAAGGCGGCGACGCGCCGAAAAGCGTCCGTTTCGCCGCCGCTCCCTAAACGTGTGTTGGACAACAATCGCTGTATGACTACGGTTGAGATTGCGAAACCGCTTGCCGTTTTGTGTGCGCGCCGCTTCGATTTTTTCCCAACGGGCTCTGATCAGAATCGGATACCAACCGCCAGTGACACGACCGGCCAGGTCTTGGTACTGTCGAGGTCTTTCTCGATTGACTGGCGCTCCTGCTCCAGTGACGACTGGTAGGCTGGGTTGCTGGCGAAGCTGCCGTCGGAGGTCAGGGTGACCTTCGGCGCGCCCTGGAAGAAGGCGCCAGCTTCCAGGCTGATCACCGCCGGGTAGAGACTCCATTCGGCGCCGACGCCGAGATAGGGTGCTGTCTTTTCGTAGCGGGCGCGTGCCGTCAGCGTGCCAATCTGGTCGGGCGTGTAAGTCGCGCCACCGATTTCGGCATTGCCGGTCGGGCGCGCCGAGGCGTCGATCTTGTTGCCGTTCGAATAGAGGCCGGCCGAGACAAAGACGGGACCTTCGTTAAACGGAAAGAAGTCGGCCTGAACGCCGACCGAACCCAGCTTGAAATTGCCGTTATACCGAATGTCGTCGATCTCGTCGTCGTAATCGATATCAAGCGTCTGGGCTATGCCTCGCAGACGAATGAAGGGCAGTATCTTGGCCCCACCTTCAACGCCGACACCGAGGGTGCTGGCGCGGGCAGCGATATAGGGATCTTCTATAGCCTGGGCCGAAGTGGCGGGCAGCAGGACGGCGGCTACAGAAAGGGCGGCCGAGGCCAGAACGAGCTTGCGCATGGGGATGTCTCCGCTGAGGATGGAATCACTCAAGCGTAGGAAGCACCCCGTCGGGTTACAAATTGGTTAGTGGCCGAATTATGTGAGGACGGCGTAAGCTCAAAACTGATCGGCGATCCGGACGTCGGATGCGACCTGGTTCCTGGCGATATCGCGGACCAGTTTCATAAAGATCAGGGTCGCTAAGACCGACAGGGCGCCTCCTGCAACAATAAACACCGAACCCAAAACCTCCAATTCAAAGCGATCGGCAATTCGAAGCAACAGATTGCTGATCAGGAAGGTCCACCACCAAATGATCAGTAGCGGCGGAGCCGCCGCGGCATAGCGGCCGTTGGTTTGCCCCATGGCTGTAAGCCAGATATCGCGCATGTACTGATAGGGCTTGTAAAGGGAGGCGAAGGGCACAAACCACCAGCCGACCGCCCACCCCGGATGCAGCGTCAACGTCGGACGGATCGCCATGGTATTGCGCGTGGCGCCGTAGAACCAAACCAGTGCCACCACACCCCCGATAACCGTTGCGGTCACATAGAGCAGGCCTGCGAGCGCGGAACCAATCGCCATAGGATCTTCCATCGTCTCGTAATCAAAGGGAAACCCGGTTGCGACCGGCACGACATTGCACAAAGCATAAAGAGCCAGAGCCCCGGCCTTGACGCCCGCCAGGATCAAAGTCCACGTCGTCAGTGCCTTAAGTGGCCGAAAATGGTAGTTTTTCTTTTGCATCATTGCCCCCCTTATTATCGTTCAAGCTAGCCCAGGCCGACCCGTCCGATATCGTAAAAGCGCTTGGCGCGCTGTTCCACCAATTGTTCCGGCGACAGGAAGCTGAGCGCTTTCAGTTCCTCTTCCAGGACATCTCCCAGCGATTCAATCATGAACTCCGGATCGGAATGGGCGCCGCCCGCCGGTTCTTCGACAATACGGTCGACTATACCCATCTTCAGCAAATCGGGCGCCGTGATCTTCATCCGGTCAGCGGCATCCCTGGCGCGGGCGCCGTCCTTCCAAAGGATAGAGGCAGCGCCTTCGGGTGAAATAACGCTGTATATCGAATGCTCCAGGATCAGGACGCGATTCGCCGCGGCCAGCGCTATGGCGCCGCCCGAGCCGCCCTCGCCCGTTACGGTCGCCACCATGGGCGATCTCAATGTCAAACCGCGCTCGGTCGAGCGGGCAATCGCCTCGGCCTGGCCACGCTCTTCGGCGCCGATGCCCGGCCAGGCGCCGGCCGTGTCGACAAAGGTCAGGACCGGCAGGCCGTATTGCTCGGCCATATCCATCAAGCGCACTGCCTTGCGGTAGCCTTCCGGCCGGGCCATACCGAAATTGTGCTTCAGCCGGCTGGCGGTATCAAACCCCTTTTCATGGCCCATGACCACGACAGCCTGGCCACGGAACCGACCCAAGCCGCCGACGATGGCCTGATCGTCGCCGAACTTGCGGTCACCGCGAAGTTCGACGAATTCGGTAATCAGGCCGCCGATATAGTCGACAAGGTGCGGTCGTTCGGGATGGCGCGCGACCTGGGTTTTCTGCCACGGCTCCAGCCGGGCATAGGTTTGCTTGCGCAGCACTTCGGTGCGATCGCGCAGGGCCTGCAGTTCCAATTCAAGATTGGCGCCGCCGGATTGAGACAGGGCGGACAACTCCTCGATCTTGGCTTCGAGGTCGGCGATCGGACGTTCGAAATCGAGATAATGTCGCATCAGGTCGCTCTGTGAATGGCCCAAGTGTTCGCGCGAAGCGCAAATTTGCAATGATCTTCTAAGGGAGCAGCGCTTTAACAGCAAGTCTGCGCAACGGAAAGCGGATTCTTCTTAGCTGACTCTGGTCCTGGACAGGGGGTGATGGGTCTCGACGACCTCGCGCAGGCGTTCTCCTGCAACGTGGGTATAGATCTGAGTCGTCGAAATATCGGCATGGCCCAGCAGCATCTGGACGACGCGGAGGTCGGCGCCGCCTTCCAGCAGGTGGGTGGCAAAGGCATGGCGCAGCACGTGCGGCGACACCCGCGCCGGATCGATCCCGGCCTCAACCGCCGCCTGGTCCAGCAGTTGCCCGACCCGGCGCCGGGTCAGGTGGCCTTCCTTTCCGCGGGAGGAGAAAAGGTAAGGGTTCGCCTTATCTCCGCTGGGCAGGAAGGTATAGCGGATATCGAGATATGCCTTGATCGCCGCCCGTGCCGAAGGGTTCAGCGGTACAAGACGTTCCACGCCGCCCTTGCCCTTGATGATCAGAAAGGCCGGGTCGCGAGCAACGGCGTCCAGTTTCAGCCCGACCAACTCCGAGATGCGCATACCCGAAGCGTAGGCCATCTCGATCAGGCATTCCAGACGCACGGCCTGGTTGGGCGCGATGGCATCGGCGGCGTTGATTAAGGCATCTACCTCGTCGCACTCCAGGATCTTGGGCAGTTTCAGTCCCTTCTTAGCCGCGGCGACTTTGCGCGACGGGTCATGCGTCATCAGGCTTTCGGCGACGCAGAAGCGATAAAACTGGCGCACGGCCGAGCGCTTGCGCTGCAGGGAGGACGAGGCCAGACCGCGCGCCGCCAGGCCTTCAAAATACCCCCCGATATCGCTCTCACCCAGGCCCAGCAAACCCTGCGGTGAAACCTTGCATATCGTCATCAGGTCGTCGAGATCGCGGCCATAGGCGTCCAGGGTCTGTCGGGCGGCATTGCGCTCGACAGCCATCATCTGCAGGAATTGTCGTACCGGATCGAGGCGGGAACTGGGGTGGGACATGAGGGCTTTAGGGGCTCTGGCGGGTTTTTTCCCGTGGAGTCTGGCAAAGCCCCCCTAACATCGTGTAAAAGTTTCGTATTATGACTCCTTTCTCCTTTTCGCGGCCGTGATATGACCGCGACACCCCAGCCTGCGGCGGCGCCAGAGCCCGAACGCCCCAGTTTTATTCTGCCCAGGACCGTCGCCCTTATCGGCTTGATGGGGGTCGGCAAGACCACGATCGGCAAGCGCCTGGCCGAACAGTTCGCCCTGCCCTTCGTCGACGCCGACGAGGAAATCGAAAAGGCGGCCGGGCAGAGCGTTGCCGACATCTTCACGCACTACGGCGAACAGGGCTTCCGCGACGGCGAGGAACGGGTTATTGCCCGCCTGCTCGATTCGCCGGTTCATATCCTGGCCACCGGCGGCGGCGCACTCACCTCCGTCAAGACCCGCGAACGGCTGAAGGCCAAGGCCATCACTGTGTGGCTAAAGACCGATCTGAAGGTACTGTCCCGTCGCGTCGCCAACAAGCCGCACCGGCCGCTGCTGCGTGATCGTTCGCCGATGGAGGTGCTGAAGGAGCACGCCCGAATCCGTTATCCGCTGTACGAAATGGCCGATGTCGTGGTCGATACCGGCGACCAGTCGCACAGCAAGGCCGTCGAGATGGTGCTGAACGCCCTGCAAGCCTATGTGGAGTCCCAGGCATGATCACCCGCATTCCCGTCGAAGGCGTTGGCTTCAAGGCCTATGAGGTTCTGGTTGGCAAGGATCTGTTGAAGGACGCTGCCGGCTATATATCCCCGTTCCTGAAGATCCGCCGCGTCTTTATCGTCACCGACGCCAATGTCGCGCCGCTGCACCTGGCGCCGCTGGAGGCGCAGTTGACCGCTGCGGGTATCACCGCCCAGCACCTCATCGTTGAGGCCGGCGAGCAAACCAAGTCGTGGGAAGGTTTAAAGACTGTGACGGACGCCTTCGTCAGTGCCGGTCTCGACCGCAAGGACATCGTCCTGGCCCTGGGCGGCGGCGTTGTCGGCGACCTGACCGGTTTTGCCTGCGCCGTCTATATGCGCGGTATCGACTTCATCCAGATCCCGACAACCGTCCTGGCCCAGGTTGACAGCTCCGTTGGAGGGAAAACCGCCATCGACCACCCCCAGGGCAAGAACCTGATCGGCGCCTTTCACCAACCTCGCCTGGTGCTGTGCGATCTGGACGTCCTGACCACCCTGCCCGCCCGCGAAGTGCGCTGCGGTTATGCCGAGATCATCAAATACGGCCTGTTGGGTGATCGCGATTTCTTTGACTGGTTGGAGGCAAATGACGCAGGTGTGTTGGCGCTGGAGCCCGAGGCCATTCGCCATGCCGTCGCCCGCTCGGTCGAGATGAAGGCGCAAATCGTCGCCCAGGACGCGCGCGAAGGCGGCGCCCGCGCCCTGCTCAATCTGGGCCACACCTTCGGCCATGCCCTGGAGGCCGAGGTCGGTTTCGGCGACCTGCTCCTGCATGGCGAGGCTGTGGCAGTCGGCATGGCGCAGGCCTTCCGCTACAGCGCGGCCACAGGTGCCTGTGCGGCGGGCGACGCCAACCGCGCCATTGCCGCCATCCGCCACGCTGGCTTGCCAACCGCCATGTCCGACATTTATTGGAAGGATGGGCGCAACTCCCCCTTCGACCCCGAGCGGCTGCTGGTCCATATGGGTCACGACAAGAAGGCCGAGGGCGGAACTCTAACCTTCGTCCTGGTTGAAGGCATCGGCAAGGCGTTCGTAGCCAAGAAAGTCAACCGTCAGTCGATTCACGATTTCCTGGTGCGTGACGGAGCGCACTTCCAAGAGGCTTAAAATGCTGATCGCCACCCTGCTGGTTCTGGCGCCGTTTCTGATCGTCCTGTTGTTTTCGTCAGCGCTGTTTTCTGCCGGCGAGACCTCGCTGACGGCTGCCTCGCGCGGCCGCATGCACCAACTGGAGCGCGACGGCGACAGGGGTGCCAAGCGGGTTAATATCCTGCTGAGCGACCAGGAAAAGATGATCGGCGCCATTCTTCTGGCCAACAATGTCCTCAACATCGGCGCGTCGGCCCTGACGACCAGCGTCCTGGGTGGTTTGTTTCCGGGCTACTGGGGCGTGGCGATATCGACGGCGGTGATGACGGTGCTGATCCTGGTATTCGGTGAAGTTCTGCCCAAGACTCTGGCCATTCTTAAACCCGACGATGTCGCCCGCAGCCTGTCGCCCCTGGTCATGTGGACCGTCTATATTTTCGGACCCGTCGTCCAGGCCGTGCAGTGGTTTGTGCGTGGCACGCTGCGGCTGTTCGGCGTCAGGCTGTCGATGGAGGTCGACGTCCTGGCGGCGCACGAAGAGATCCGTGGCGCCGTGGAGTACCACCACGACGAAGGCGCCGTCGAGGCGGAGGATCGCAACATGTTCCGCGGCGTTCTGGATCTCCAGGATCTGGACGTCAGCCAGATCATGGTGCACCGCAAATCGATCGACATGATCGACGCCGACCTGCCGATGGCCGAGATCATCGAGGCGGCGCTGAACTTCAGTCATACCCGTATCCCGATGTACCGCGACAACCCGGAAAACATCATTGGCATCCTGCATGCCCGCGACCTGATGGCGGCGGTGACCCGCGCCCGGGGCGATCTCGGCTCGGTCGACGTCATGGGCATTACCCGCACACCGTGGTTCATCCCCGATACCACCAACCTGAAAGATCAACTGGCCGCCTTCCTGAAACAGAAGCAGCACTTCGCGCTGGTTGTCGATGAATACGGCGCCTTGCAGGGCCTGGTGACTCTGGAAGATATCCTGGAAGAGATTGTCGGCGAAATCGATGACGAGCACGACGCGGTCTTTACCGCCATCCGGAAGCAGTCGGATGGCTCGATCCATGTCGACGGCGATATGCCGATCCGCGATCTGAACCGCGCCATGGACTGGGGCCTGCCCGACGATGTCGCCGTGACCGTGGCCGGCCTGGTCATCCACGAGGCGCGGACCATCCCCGAGCCCGGCCAAACCTTCCTGTTTTACGGTCGCCGGTTCCAGATTATGCGTCGTCAACGCAACCAGATTACGGCGCTGAAGATCACGCCCGTGTCGGTGGCAACGGGACTAAATTCCGAGGCCTGAGCGAGACTGGTTTCAAGGGTTTGAACCACGGATGGACACAGATAGACACGAATTTCCGGGTCCTTCGGAACCTGCTGCGTAGCGACGCCTGTATAATGTTTGGAACCGCGAAGGAACGCGAATGAACGCGAATAAGAAGAGCTCCAAAGGCGCTCAATAGCTTCGGTTGTCAAAATCAACCTGAAGAAGTAAATTTTCACGAGTATTCGCGTTCATTCGCGTTCCTTCGCGGTTCCAAACACTTCAGGCGCCGTTTCGCGGTTGGTGCGGGACGACCCGGAAATCCGTGTCCATCCGTGATCCAAATGACAAAATGACCCGACCGGGCTCAGACGTTCCAGCCAGAAAAAGGCCCTCCGGATCACTCCGGAGGGCATTTTTCATCAGTATTTCCACTCTTCAACCGGCTGGGGGGCCGGATCGGGCTCAGGTTCAGGTTCGTCCTTACCCTGGGCCTGGAAGGCCGGCGAGATCAGCTTCCCTAAGAAGTGCGAAATCTGGTCGATCACCGTATAGGTCGCCGGCACGAACAACAGTGACAGCAGGGTCGAGGTGATCAGACCACCGATCACTGTCACCGCCATCGGTTGACGGAAGGCGTCTTCGCCGACAACCACCGGGATCATGCCGGCGCCCATGGCGATGGTGGTCATGACGATCGGACGGGCGCGCTTCTTGGCGGCTTCGAACAGAGCTTCGGTCCGCGTCATGCCGTCCTTGATAGCCACCATGGCGTACTCGACCAGCAAGATCGAGTTCTTGGCGGCGATGCCGACGAGCATGATCAGGCCGATAAAGGCCGGCATGGACATGCTCATCTGGAACAGTAACAGGCCGACAAAGGCACCGCCAAAACACAGGGGCAGGGCCAGGATGATGGTGAACGGATGCGAGAACGACCCGAACAAAAGCACCAGAACCACGTACATCAGGGCGATGCCGGTTAAGATGGCGATCCCGAAGTTCAGCGGCATTTCGGCAAAGTCTTCCGTGTCCGGATTGACCACGGTGCGGACACCGGGAATCTGGTTGGCCTTGATCTTCGTCATGGTCGGCGTCTTGGCAACCGCCCCATCCGCGACACCTGTCGGCACTCCGTTCAGGTCGGCACGGATGGTCGCCGTGCGCGTCCGGTCGAGACGGTTGATCTGGATAGGGCCGGCACCGAAGCTGATGTCCGCCACGGCCGAAAGCGGTACCGAAGTGCCGAAGCGGGTCGGCACCATGAGGTTGTTGAGATTGGCGACGTCGAGACGGGCATCCTCCTTCAGCAGGACACGGATCGGCACCTGGCGGTCGCCCTGGTTGAACTTGGCCAGGATCTGGTCGATGTCGCCGACCGTGGCGACGCGGGCCACCGAACTGATGTCCTGAGTCGAAACCCCCATCAGAGCGGCCTGGTCAGGCTTGGGCGTAATGACGATTTCCGGCCGGGTCAGATTATCTTCCGAACGAACATTGGCCAGTTCCGGCAAGGCCTGCATCTCGCGCTGGAGCTGAGCCAGGGTCGACATCAGAATCTTTTCGTCTTCGCCCACCAGGATGTAGGCCACGCCCGTACCACCACCGCCGGCTTGGCCAAAGCTGGCGCGTACACCGGGATAATTCTCAAGCTGCCTGGAGAAAGCCTGTTCAAACTGAGGTTGCGACAGGTCTCGTTCCGGGCCCTTGTAGATATGGAACTTGCCGTCCTCACCCGTCTTGAACCATTCGACATGCCGCGACGTCAGATTGGCGACGATGGTGGCGCTGTTCATATTGATGGTGGCGTAGGTGCTCTCGACCTCGTCGCGAGCGTGGAGTTCACCGATGACGCGTTTGACGATGGCATCCGTCTCGGCCAGGGTCGAGCCGGGCGGCAGCGAGATGTTCATCACCGACATGCCGGAATCCTCGGGCGGGAAGTTGTCGCTGGGGATCAGGGTCGAAAGGCCCAGCGATCCGATGAAGAACGCAATACCTCCGATGATCACGGCCCAGCGCCCGCTGAGCAGCGACGTCTTCATTCTAACCACGATGAAGAAAGTACCGACCAGCAGAAGTACGCCGAAAACGACAAGCCGCATCGAGGCGACCAGCGGACTTCCAGCGAAGAAGGCCCCGATGAAAAGGAGAGTACCGGCCAAAGCCACGATCCAACCGAGCAGCGGCGGGAAGTTCTTCGGCTTCGCCATCCAGATCAGCCCGCCCAGCAAGACCAGAAGGCCGAGAAGGCTGAACAGTATGACGACGGCGGTATTTCCCTGAGCTGCAGCGGCGGCGCTCGCCGCGGCGGCAGCCTGTCCGCCTCCGGGCTGAGGCATGGCCATGGCTACCCCGAGCAGGATCAATCCGATGGACCCGATCAGACCAAATTCCAGCGCCGCCCAACGGGCCTTCATGTACTTGTTGTGGAACAGGAAGAACAGGATGAGCGTTACCAGGAACACGGCGCCTCCGACGCCGGAGATGACCAGGTTTTTACTGGTAAACCCTGCGATGACGCAGGCCAGCAAGACCGTCACCCCATGGAACAGGATGTACCAGCGCCACTTCAGGTGACCTTCCAGTGTCCACTTCAGCATCGCTTGGTAGGTGGGCATCCAGAAGGGTACATCATGGTCGTGCTCGGCGTTGGCGCGCAACAGGTAAGCCCCCATCAGCGGGGTCAGTGTCCGCGCCACCACTAGCGAGAAGAAGACGCTGACGCAGGTGGCCACCGCAAAGCTTTCGAAGAACTGGCCGACAATGCCCGGCATAAAGCCGGTCGGTGCAAACACCGCGATCAGGGTTGCCGTGGTCGCCACGACGGCCAGGCCGATTTCGTCAGCGGCTTCGATGGCCGCCGGATAGGGTTTCTTGCCTTCGCGTATATGCCGGACGATGTTCTCGATTTCCACGATGGCGTCGTCGACAAGAATGCCGATGGTCAAGGACAGGGCCAGCAGGGTCACAACGTTGAACGACTGGTTCAGCAGCGCCATGACAAAGAAGGTCGGCAGCAGTGACATCGGCATGGCTACCGCCGAGACGAAGGTCGCCCGCCAGTCGCGCAGGAACAGGTACACCACCAGGACGGCCAGAATCGCCCCGATCACCAGGGCCTCCATCGACGCACGGAAACTGCGGTCAACCTCCTCGACGCTGGAAGTTACCTCCTCGATTTCGACATTGGGGTTCTGCTTTTTCAAATCATCAATGACTTTGCGAACCCGCTCCGCGACATGGTGTTCGGACGTGCCGCGCGTGCGCTGGATACCAAAACCCACCACTTCGTTGCCATCGAAGCGGGCGCGGGCCCGCGGCTCGGTCCAGGTGTCGGTGACGGTGCCCAGATCGCCCAGGCGAACCGTGCTGCCGTTGGACAGGGTAATGCGGGTTTCCGCGAGTTGCGTCACCGAGTCGGCGCCGCCGATGGTACGAATGGTCTGTTCGGTCGTGCCGGCATTGAAGCGTCCGCCGGGCATGTTGACATTAAAGGCGGAGAGCTGGCGCGAGATGTCGCCGGCTGAAACGCCCTGGGCGGCCAGCTTGGCCGGATCCAGCTCAATGCGGATTTCACGGGTGACACCGCCGTCGCGGGTCAGTTGTGACACGCCTTTGACGCCGAGCACCTTCTTGGCGACATCGTTATCGACATACCAGCTGAGCTGATCCGGAGTCATGTCGGCAGCGCGGATGGTATAGCTGAGCAAGGCCTGGCCCTGGGCGTTCTCGACGCGCGACACGATGGGATCCTGCACGTCGCCGGGCAGGTTCATTCTCACACCCGCCACGGCATTTCGGACGTCGTTCGTCGCTTTTTCCAGGTCGGTTTCGAGTTGGAAGGTGATGACAGTCGTCGACGCCCCTTCGTTGACATAGGACTGGATGTGGCGCACTCCGCCCAGACCTGAGACCGAGTCCTCGACAATGCGGGTGACCTGGTTCTGCAGTTCCGTCGGCGCAGCGCCGGAGCGCACCACCGTCACCACCACAATCGGAAAATCGATATCGGGCCAGTTGTTGATGCGCAGGCTGTTGAAGCCGATGACGCCGGCAATCGTCATCACGATGAAGAAGACGATGACAGGGATGGGGTTGCGGATCGACCAGGACGATATCTGGAAGCCCGTAGGTGGCGTTTTGGGGGTCGGCGTTTCGGTCGACATCTTACTCACCGGCCGCTTGCGGGTTGGCGGCCAGTTTGACCGTGTCGCCATTGTTCAGGAAGCCCGAACCGGTGGTGACGATGCGTTCGCCGACGGCGAGCCCGTCACGGACGATGATATTCTTGCCCTGCTGGCCGCCCAGGACGACGTTGCGGAAGGCGACCTTGTTGGCCGGGCCGATAACGTAAACGCCCGGCTTGTTCTCGGCATAGGCCACGGCCGTCTGCGGGATAAGGAGCGCCGGCTGGCTGCCGGCGTCGATTGAGCCTTGGGCAAACATGCCCGGGCGGAGGCCCGACTCCCACGGTACCGAGATGCGGGCGTACCCGAGGCGCGTTGCCGGATCTACCTGGGGCGTGACGATGCGCACCGTGCCGGTAACCGCACCGGTCGATTGCGACGTGACGGTGGCGGCCATGCCCGACCGCACCAGGCCGAGCTCGATTTCGACGACTTCCATGTTCAGTTCGACGCGGCCGTCGCGGACCATACGGAACAGCTCGACACCGGGCGACACCACCTGACCCAGCACAGCCGTGCGCTTGGTAATGATGCCGGAGACCGGCGCGCGGACCGTAGCCAGCGACAACTGGGTCTGGGCGGTTTCCATGGCCGCCTGGGTGGTCAGCATCGAGGCCTGGGCATTGTCGAGCGCTGCGGCCGAAAGGTAACCCTGCTTGAACAGCGTGTTGGCGCGTTCATAGGCCTTGCGGGCCTGCTCGTAACTCGCATTGGCCTGCTTATACTGAGCTTGGAGAAGGACGTCATTCATCTTCAGCAGGGGCTGACCCTGTTTTACGAACGCGCCTTCGTCGACCAGCAGTGAGATGGCCGTCAGTCCACCCGTTTCGGCGGCGACGGGCACCTCCTGCCACGCGCTGATTGTACCCGACCCGGTAATGTTGATCGGTGCGCTGACTTCACTAACGACCGCGTAATTGACCGTGGAGGCGTGGACGGCGGATTTCTTTTCGTCCGTCTTGCTCTCTTCCTTCTTTTCCGAGCATGCCTGAAGGCCAAAGCTCATCACCAATGCTGCCGCTAAACCGGCGGCTACCCGCAGCGGCCGCGAACCCATGCCAAGCCCCATAAACATGCTTTAGAATCCTGTGTCTCTTTCCACCACCCCTGATGGCGGCGGCCTCTCACCAAGTCAACGAAACGTCGCAAAAAGTTCGCAAGTGCAGCGTCACTTTGACAGCCCTGTCATACCGGCAATTAGTTTCAGCGGCCACCTGAAATTGTCAGTATTGGGTACCGGCGAGGTTAAAAATTCTTCACGTTGTGCGGCCGACACACAGCCTCTTGAAAATAGGGTTAAGATATGTGTGAGTCTGGTGGGCACAAACAGGTGCGATCCATGGAGGGCTTGGGATGAAGTGGCAAGGCGGACGCAGAGGCGGCGTAGAGGATCGGCGGGGCATGGGCGGTCCTGGCATGATAGGTGGTGGCGGGGTTGTCGTCGTGATCCTGGCATTGGTTGGCTACTACGTCTTCGGCATCGATCCGCAAACCGTCGTGAACGGCTTGGAATCGATTCAGGGAAGTCAGTCCCAGCAGCAGGCTTCGGTCGGCACGCCGAAGGACGAAGCTGGTCAGTTCGTCGAAGTCGTCCATACCTCGGCCAATGATACCTGGACGGCATTGTTCCAGGCCCAGGGCAAGACCTACAGCCCGTCGACCGTGGTGCTGTATGACAACGCCACAGGCACAGGGTGCGGCACCGGCCAGGCAGCCATGGGGCCCTTCTATTGTCCGGCTGATCAACGCGTCTATATCGACCTCAGCTTCTGGACCACCCTGGATCAACAGTTGGGCGCCAAGGGCGACTATGCCCGTGCCTATGTCATCGCTCATGAGGTCGGCCACCATGTCCAGAACCAACTCGGGATTACGGACTACGTCCAGCAACAGGAGCGCCGGGTCAGCCGTAGCGCCGCCAACGCCTTGTCGGTAAGGCTGGAACTACAGGCTGACTGTTACGCCGGCGTGTGGGCGTATCAGTCGAATCTGAAGATGAACTGGCTTGAGGCCGGGGACATTGAGGAGGCCATCGGAGCGGCATCGGCCGTCGGCGACGATACGCTCCAAGAGGCGTCCCAGGGACGCGTGGTCCCCGACAGCTTTACCCACGGCAGCGCTGCCGACCGCGTGAAATGGTTCAAGACGGGCTTTGCCAACGGCGACCCGAGGCAGTGCGATACATTCGGCGCGTAACGCCGCGAGGTCTGGGGTTTGGGTCCCAAACCCCAGACCCCGGACCCTTAACTCAACAGCATCACGTTTCCGGCAGCATTCCCGGTAACGCGACTTCGTTTTCGCGCAGGCCTTCTGTTGCCCTGGCTCCCGCATGCGCCGCGCCCTTGGGCGACATCAAGGCCGCCGTCTTCATGCTGGCATGCGTCACGCCCGCCAATCGCGCGACCGCCATCTGACGGTAGTTGTCGAACCCCTGAACCATGCAAGCGCCGGCCGAAAGCTTCGCCGCCGCCGCCAGGGTCGCCAGATACTCCTGCAACACCGCCTCGTCACGCCTGACACCATCATATTCGATGCATACTCCGGACAGCCCGCACTTGTTCAGCCCGGCAATCGTTTTGCGGTCGGCATTCACCGAGCCCACCGCGGTCATGCAGAAAGGCTTGATCATCGATACGATTTCCAGCACGCGATGCGGCGGCACGCCATCCAGGCCACGCACCTCGAACAACACCTTCAAGCCCATCTCAGCCGCCGCCTTGGCGACTTCGGCGGTGATCTTTTGACGCGCCCGGGCCGAGGCGAAGGTCGAAAACGCCGCGGGAACCACCATGATCATCTTGCGCTGTTCGGCCGTTCGCATGCGCAACAGCTTTAGCCCCTGATCGATATTCACCATGTCGATCTGCTCACGCAGATTCCAGTCGAGATTGGCCAGGTGCTTGCGGTCCAGCAAGGCATTGTCGAGATTTTCCATCACCATGGCTTCGAGACGATGGCCAATCATCACCATCTTCTTCATCTCGAATAAGGGCTCGACCGAGCTGGCGACCTTCAAGGTTCGGCCGGCATAGGCGACAGTCGCCGCAACGATGAGCGGCCGCTGGATCGACACGGCATTTGCCAGGCCGCCAACCTCTGGTCCGGCTTCGCCGGCATCGTTGTGGACTCGGCCGAGACGGGCCTTCAGCGGACCGGCGTCGTTTTCGCACGGACCGACATAGGTGCCCAAATCAATTTTGGCGATCAGCAGTTTGTCGACATCTTCGACCAGGACGTCATGGAGGGGCACCTCGACCGCCGACATATCACCGACAAAAAAGCCGCACAGGTCGCGCCACATATCCGCCACAGCCAGAGCGCCCTTGCGCGGACTGAGTTGTGGAACCATGACCAGCCAGGCGTCGCCATTAATGGCCACGCACCAGTTAGGCTCAAGGTAGTGCTTTTCGAAATTGGTCTTGAGGTGGTCGAACACGAGGCCGGCCTTGGAATCCCACTTGACGCCGAGGCGGACGATCAAAGCATCCAGTTTGAGGAGGAATGCGTGACCCGTGATGTCGGCATGGGTTTCGCGCAAACGCTCAACGATCGTGACCGCGTCGTCCCGCTTCAGCAGCAACCTGTCTTGCACGGCACCACGCTGCGCCCGACCTGCTGCCGAAATCCTGGATGTTTCCTGGTCACTTCCGGACATGAACTGCCCTTCTTTAGTACTGATACGAATTCCACTGTAACGACGTTCAATTGAAACAAGATTAACATCGCTTGGTATTGATAAGTCCCCAATAATGCTCATGTCTTGGGTCCCGTTTTTCGGCTCATGACAGCCTGTGCGGCGCAAAAACATTGTCGCACGCGTGCCTCCGGTGGCGCCTCGCAAAAGCTCGGGCGCCCCGGAAACGTCCTTTGGCGCGCTTGCCAGCCCACGATGAGTCGCGGTTATCGCGGGATGGCGTTAAGTTGTATCATTAAACAACTATTCACCCTGTCGGCGCAGACTCATCACGAATCGTGGAGTTCGCCGTGCCGGCCCTGAAATCTGTTCTGCCCCCTGCCGAAGCCACCCCGCCCGCGACGGAGCCTCGTCCGGACTTTTGTGCTGTCCGCTTCCACGCGTCGTATTGCCAAACCCGACCTGTCGCCCATGCCCCGGAGCCGATGCGCAACGATCACGAACTGATCGTGCGCCTTTGCCGCATGCCGGTCGACCTCGCGGCGCCCCTGCTGCGCTCGTCTCTGCCTTCGCTGGACGGGCCCGCCCTGCTGGCCCTCATCGCCGCCACGGGTGAGGCCCACCACGTGTTGATCGCACAGCGCCCCGGCCTCGATTGGAAGGTGGTTCGCGCGCTGCTGAAAAGTGGTCACGACAGCGTCCTGGTCGCTCTGGTCGACAATCCCGCGGCCGAACTGGACCAAGACGACCAGGCGCGTTTGGAACGCCTGGCGCAGGAACGCCCGGAATTGCGCCGGGCGCTGTCAGAACGATTCCACCGCACGGCACCAGCCGTGGATCCCGCGACCTGGGACAGCCACAGCAATCTGAAACTCCTCAAGCTGATGCGTTCGGGTGAAATCGATGGCTTCGTGCGCGAAGCCGCCCGCCGGTTGAAACTTGACGCCGACGCTTTTGGTCGCCTGCTGGCGGCCGGGTCGGCCGTGCCCCTGGCTCTAACGGCCTGCGCCCTGGAACTCGACAGGGCGGTTTTCCTGCATTTGCTGTCTTTTTGGCAAAGCCGCAACGACGGCCTGCCTTTGGTCAATGCGCGTCACCGCCCGGTGGTCCTGTCTGTTTTTGCCCTCTCCGCCGCCGAAGCCCGGCAAAAGCTGAAGGCGCAACTCGCCGATTGAACGCCTCCTGGCCCTTGCCGATTGAATTTATTCCGCAAACGGCTACAACCCTTCCATGTCTCTGCGCCTCGACTTTATCGCCTCCGACCGCCCCGAAGCCCAGACCGCGTGCGCGCGACTGAAGGCGCTGTACGGCTCAGCAGCCCATCCGGATGTGGTGGTGGCACTGGGCGGCGATGGTTTTCTGCTCCAAAGCCTGCACAAATATCTTATGGACCAGGTGCCAATCTTCGGCATGAATCGCGGTTCGGTTGGCTTCCTGCTGAATGACTTCTCGGAAGACAACCTCATGGAGCGAATCATTCGCAGCGAAAGCAGCCTGATCAGCCCGTTGAGCATGACAGCGGTCTGCCGCAGCGGCAAGGAACACCGAGCCCTTGCCTTCAATGAGGTGTCGCTGCTGCGACAATCGCACCAGGGCGCCAAGCTGCGCATCCTGATCGATGGCAAGGTCCGGTTGGACGAATTGATCTGCGACGGCGCCCTGGTGTCGACTCCGGCCGGCTCAACGGCTTACAATCTGTCGGCCCACGGCCCGATCATCCCCCTCACCGCCCAGGCCCTTGCGCTGACGCCGATCAGCGCGTTCCGGCCGAGGCGCTGGCGCGGCGCTATACTGCCGCACACCGCCAAGGTTCGCTTCGAAGCGCTGGAGGTCGATAAACGCCCGATCAGTGCGTCCGCTGACACATTTGAAGTCCGCAACGTCGTCCACGTCGATATTGCGGAGGCGGAGAACCTGAAAGCAACTCTGTTGTTCGATGCCGGCAAGGGCTATGACGAACGCGTCCTGGCGGAACAATTTATCGCCTGACACTAACCCTTATTAAACGCCCTTGGGTTAGTCTCAGCGAAATTGTTGCGTATATGTCTGCCCGCCAGGAGTCGCTATGCAGGAGAAAGCCCAGATCATCCAGGTCCCCAACACGCTGCGCGCCAAGGTCGGCGGGCGGTTGGGTGCGCTCGACGCCGAGTCGATCGCCAAGGCCGAAGCCGCCCTGGCCGACCTGTCGACCCAGTTCGATTCGTGGCTGCTGGAAGAAGTGAAGAAGCTTGAGGACGTTCAGGCCACGATCAAGGTGGAAGGCTTGAATGCCAGCAACGTTGAACAGCTGTTTTACCGCGCCCACGATCTGAAGGGCCTGGGCACGACCTACGGATTTCCACTCATTACACGCATCTGCGGCTCGCTATGCAAGCTGATGGATGATGAAAGCAAGCGCGCTGAGGCCCCGCGCGTTCTGGTGGAAGCCCACCTCGATGCCGTGCGCGCCATTGTGCGTGATCAAATCAAGGCAGAAAACCACCCTATGGGCCGGGTCCTGGCCGAAGCGCTGGAGCAGCGCGTCAAGGAACATCTCGACGTCGTCCAGAAGGCGTAGTATCGGCCCTTGATGATCCTGGATCACTGCGGGTTGGCATACGCGCCAGCGTAGGTTTCCGGGGCGGCCGAGCTTAGGCCAGAGAGCACTCCAATAAATTGTAATACCAATCCACGATGACCTAGACTCATCGTGGATTGGCAAGGGCGACTGCCCGCCCGAGCTTACGCGAGGAGCCATGCGGCGCTTGAGCTGAAAAAATGCGAATACAAAGCGTCATTCTTTATGAGGCTTGGTATAACGCACCCGCACGGGCACTCCCGTTTTCGGATTGCGCCATTAACCCTTACAACCGAATGCTGACCACTTCGGCCCGCGGATCAGGCCGCTACTTTCGGCGAGATCGTCATGCCAGGACCGGCGGCTTCCTGGACCTTGTTCCAGCGCCGGCCTTTGGAATCGCGATCCAGCCGCTCATAAAGATAGACCAGGTCTTCGCGCGGCGCGAACGGCACCTGGGTCAGGAAACGCTCGATCAAACGCTCCTGAAAGCGTACCGGATCAAGATGACCGGCTTCTGCCGTCAGGCCGTGATAGGTGTCGACCGCTATACGGAAGGTCTGGAACATGCGGCCGGGCAGACCGGCGCGATCATAGACCGCGCGAAGCCCCAGAGAACCGGCGTCGTGGACCATAAGCCAGGTGCGTTCATGCGGCACGCCCGACAACTCAGCCAGGGCGTGTTCGAAGAAGCCCATATGGCCGCGGGCCAGGGCGCGCAGCATCAGAGAGGCCGTCAGTCGGTTGGTAGACATCAGGTGTTGCGCCAGGCCCTTCGGGTCCATGTTGGCACCGGTCTGATCGGCCATGTCGAGCGTCGCACGTTCCTGAGTCGCCTTAACCAGTTCGACAGCCGTTTCCGGCTTGATGGCATGGCGGGTAATCAATTGCTCGCGCAGGGCGACCGAAACAATATGGACGAGACGCTCACTGACCGAGACAGGCAGTTGTCTACGGTTGATCAGCACACTGTGAACGACTTCAGAGGTGCCGAAGCGGTCCATAACGCGGTTCATACCGCCGTCACTGAAACGGGCATTGTCATTGGCGCAGGCAATGACAACCGCTTCCTCGACACCGGTTTCGGCGAGAGTCGTGGTCACGGCTTCGGACAAGGTCTCGCGCTTGGAGATGGCGATCTGGCGGGTTGGTCCGCCGCTGCGGATGATCTCGCGCAGGTCCTGGTCGGTGAACAGCGGCGAATGGGTCAGGACTGGCACGGCTACCGTCGTCACGTCCTGCGCCAGTTTCATGGCGACGTCGTGGGGCAGCAGGTCCGAGGTCCGCAGGGTAACGGCCAGGGCGCGTCGGACCAGTTCCGCGGCATCCTGGGATAGCATTCGGATGATTTCCTGGGCGGCATCACGGTCACCCTCGCTCATCTCGCTACGCTCCATCACACGGCATATCTTGTGGGTGGCGACGGCGCGGTCATCGGCATTTTCGCTCTTCACCAGACGCTTGATGTCGGCGTCGGACAAAACGGTACGCTGGGACAGCAGACTGAGGGCAGACATGAGGCGGATCCTTGGTCGACTCGGGCAAATCGGGCGCATTACGCCCCAAGCTGCAAGTTTCGCCCTTAAGGCCTAACGAATCCTTTATCCGCGCCGTTAAGTTTCGCTTTACCTTAAAAATAGCCGGTTTGGTTGCGCATTTCATCGTCACTTCACCGTGAAGTAACCGGGTGGCAATCTGTCTTTGCTAGGGTGGCGCCATGCGCAGCCGACTCCCCACTCCCGCCTCTCACATTCCGGCTTCTGGACAGGACGTTGTCGTCACCGACTTCGCCCTGCGCGCCCAGTCCAGGTTGTCGCCCTACGTCATGGGCTTTTTCGGCATCGGCCTGCCTGTGTTCGTCTGGAGCGCCCAACTGAGCCTGTCGACCTGGCTGCTGGCCAGCTACCTGATTCTGTTTGTCGTCAATTGGACCGCCTTCATGGTGCTGAAAGGCCAGGCGGAGACGCGCCAGGCCATTGAACCCGACAGTCTCGAACAACGTCGCAAACTCGCACGCGCGCGCCTGTGGCGCCAGGGCGCCGGTGGCGGCGTCTGGGCCATCAGCCTGACGATTATTGCCCTGTCGGCCGCCACTGCCGGCCCGGGGGCCCAGATGTTCCTGATGGTCTGCGCCGGCGCCGCGGTCGGTATCATCTTCTTCTCCGCTCCCGTGCTCCTGCACCTGCTTATCCTTGGCCCCGTCGCCATTTCCGGCCCGATCCTGGCCTTGCAGATGCTTCACGAAGCCCCGGAAACGAGCCAGTTGATGACCGGCGGCCTTGTCCTGGCCCTGGCCATGGGCGTCGTCCTCAACCGTCACATGCGCGAGAACTACCTGTTGCAACTCCGCCAGGACGAAATCGCCGCCGAACGCGAAGCGGCGCGCGCGGCTACCGACGACGTCAAGGAAGCGCGCCTGGCCTTGATGGAAACGCTCCAGCGTGAGGTTCAGACCTCTCTCAAAGGCCTGGAGCAAAACCTCGCACAAAGCCTGACGCACCTGAGCCGTGCGCCCGCGCCTCGCCATTACGTCGAAGCCGCCTTGACTGAGGTAGGGCACCTGCAATCCATACTTGTCACCACATTCGACAACGATGTCGCCGCCGCCGGCGGGATCGCGGTAGAGGCCGTGCCGCTCGATATCGACCTGCTGTGCCAAAAGGTTATCGCGCACTTCAGCCACATCGCCCAGGGCAAGGAATTGGGCTTTACCTATAACAGCCAGGGCCTGCCCGATCAGGGTGCGGCCATCGGTGATGCGTACCGCGTCGAACAGGTGTTGTCGCACCTGGTGTCCAACGCCCTGCTCTATACCCAGCAGGGCCGGGTCGAGATCAAGGTCATGCCGGCCGACGACTTTCTGCGCCTTGAAGTCGTTGATTCCGGCCCCGGCCTCAGCGACGACGAACTGGCGCAGGCCTTCCAGCCGCACAACCGCATCCATCGGACGTCGTCAGGCCATCCCGGCGCCGGCCTGGGCCTGAGCCTCTCGCGGTCCCTGGCGGGGCTGATGGGCGGTCGTATCGGCGGGCAAAGTACGCCCGATGTCGGCTCCAAGTTCTGGCTCGACCTGCCCTTTGACAAGGCCGCGACGACGCCGGCAGCTTCGGAAGCGTCACAGGACGTCATCGAAGACGCCGGCGACCACAGCCTGCGCGTCCTGCTCCTGTCGAACGACTCGCTGCGAGCGGCGCAGTTGCGCGATTCGCTGGAACGGATGGGCCATAAGTGTCTGACCTCGACTTCCCGTGAAAGGGCCGTCGCCCTGGCGCGCAAGGCACCCGTCGATGCCTGCCTGATCAGCACGGGGGCGTTCGAAAACCTGGACGAACCCGAAAGCCGCCTACGACTGGAGACCTTCCTCGACAGCCTGCGCGCCACCCAAAAGACAGCGCATCTGAACATCCTGGCGCTCGTACCAGCTGGAGATCAGGTCGATGATCTTCAGGCGCTCGGCGTTCGTCCGCTGCTGTTGCCGCAGAACCGCGAGAGCCTGGCGCGCGCCCTGGCAGCGGTTTAAGGGATTAACCACGACACCCACGAACTTCACGGCTCGCCGGGAAGGTCTTGGCCGCCACACCTTCTGCCTCAACCCATGTCGTTGCCTCCAAGACCAAATGCCTTACCCAGGCCCTTGTCGTAGCTGTCGACGCCGTCGCGGCGGTCGCGCACGTCTTGCTTCTCAGGCCCGAACGCCGACATCAGCTGGGTGTTGAACAGCATTCCCGCCTGGCCGTCCTGGCCGCCAAAGACCAGGTTGATGATCGCCTGATCCGCCTGGACCTTGTCCCAACGCGCAATCGTTACCCGTTCGGTGTCCATCTGGGGCGCCACCTCTCCCATCGGCATGGGCGCATTGCCACCCGTTTTGGTCAGATTGGCCATGACCTCGGTTACTGTCCGGGCGCGGCCGTGGCTGTAGAAGATGGTCGGATTGGCGCGCGCTGCCGCCGGAAACAGGGCTGCAGCCGACGCGGCCGGCCGGCTCTGGCTGGCACTAATCAGGTTGGCTGCGCCCTCGGGCCCAAGGAAATGCGCCATATAGAGCTCACCCTGGTTGGCATCGCGTCCGATCCTGCCCTTCAGGTAGGCGGCATGCCCAGCCGTCAGTTCTGCCCCCATAACAGCCGCTGCATCGGAGTCGTAGCGCAGGTTGAGGATTTCGCGCCGCGCGGTCGGGCTGTTGACGTGAAAGCGGCCATCGCGGGCGCGTGAAATCTGGTCGGCATAGGCGCCGTACCCGTGCTTGGCGCCGGCCGATTTCAGAGTGCCCAACCAGGTCTGCTCGATGAACTGGAACAGGCCGGCGGCCGAAGAGGTCGGTGCTTTTGCCCTGGGGTTCAGCGAACTTTCGCGCTGGGCGGTTCGCAGCAGGTAATCGAAATTGACCCCCGTGGCATTCGCCGCGCGCTGTAGCGACCCCATGACGCCGTCCGCCCCGCGATGCACGGTGCGCCCGACATTGTCGGCCATGTTAGACAGGAACTGGCCTTGACTCGGGGCCTGGGTGAATAAACGCATGACGATACAACCTTAAGCCAGGATAGCCTTAAGAATGGGCAAATATTGCCGCATGCGTGGTTAACATCGCTTTAAAACCGGTTGGGGTCGTAGAGCTGGGCTTCCGCCGGAGTTTCGCCCGCCAGCATCTCGAGGATCAACGATGCTGCGAGCGGAGCGAAAATGTAGCCGTTACGGCGCATTGCCGTAGCGACATAGACGCCTGATTCGGTGTCGCGACCGATCATCGGCCAGGTGTCAGGCGAAGACGCACGGAGGGCTACAAGCGGACGAGCGGCGTCTAAATCCAAGTGCGGAAAGAGGACGTGCGCCCTCGCCTTCAGCGCTTCGACGACATCTGGCTCGATCCTCAGGTCGTCGCGGCCGCTTTCCATTGTGGCTCCGAAGCGGGCACCGGCGGACAGTGACGCCAGATAACCGGACGATGACCGTATAACGCCGATCCAGCCCTGCGGAGGCAGGTCGAGGAGCACGCCGCGGATTGGCGCCAGAGCCTTCAAACAGGGAACCTGCCGGCGCAAGTCATGGCTGCCATAACCCGCAGTGACCACAACCTGATCGGCGCGCAACCACCCGCCATCGCGCAGTCGTACGCTTTTAGCGTCAAGGCCCTGGATTTGGCCGGCGACGACACGCCCGCCTGCGCCCGTCATCAGGTCGCGCAGCGTTTTCAGCATCCACAAAGACGGCATAACCCAATCGCCGAAGACCCGTACGCCCGCCATGCCAGGCGCTAATCCCGTTTGGCGCTGCTCGACAGCGGTCATGGCCGCCAGCTCCGCCCCCAGGGCGCGCAGGCGATCGCCGGAGGACTCCGTCCCCGATTCGGGCCAGACAAACCAGGTAGGCGCAGACGTCAAAACCGGCAGCGCCAGATCGACAGGCGCAGGGCCAAATCCCGTTGATGAAGGCCGCAGCGCCGAGTCGTGCCAGCAGGCCTGGGCTAGCCTCAGGCGGCGAAAGCTCTCGGCTGGATCAGCATCGTTTAATGCCTCCAGGGCCGGAGCGACCATGCCGGCGGCCACACCCGAAGCGGTGTGCTCATCGGTGTCGCAGGTGACAACCGTAACCTGATACCCGCGCACCGTCGATGCGACGGCCAGGGTCAGACCGACGATACCGCCACCAATAACGATCAAGGATTTCGCGGAGTGCGTCATGCACCGGCCCTAAGCGATTCCGCCGGTAACGACCATACGGCATATGGGCCGGACTAGAAAAACTCGCGATGGTACCGCCTGCTGGTTTCGAACCGGCTACCTCCAGAGCCACAATCTGGCGCTCTACCAAGTGAGCTAAGGCGGCATATCCATCGTAAGGACGGCGTATCTAACGCGGGATGTCCCGATGATCAAGGGCTAATACCAAGCGTCATAAAGAATGACTCTTGGTATTCGCTTTTTTTCGGCTCAAACGCCGCGTGGCTCCTCGCAAAAGCTCGGGCGCGCCGGAAGCGTCCTTTGGCGCGCCTGCCAACCCGCGATGAGCCAAGGTCGTCGAAGGTTGGGAAAAGGTCGAAAACCTCGCTCCGACGCATCCCGTCGTTAAAGTCAGTCCGACGCTATTTATAGCCCTTCGACGCGATATAGTCCTTTAGTCCCTTTATGCGCGTCGTGTCGGACGGGTGGGTCGACATGAACTCCGGCGGCTTATTGCCCCCCAAGGCCGCCATGTTCTGCCACAGGGCAACAGATTCCGACGGCTTGTAACCGGCCTTGGCCATCAGATCGACACCGATAAAATCAGCCTCGGATTCGTGCTTTCGCGAATAGGGCAGCAGAATGCCCAATTGAGCGCCGAGACCGCCGTAGTTGGAAACGGCCTTCTGCACGTTGCCCTTGGTGACACCGGTCACCACCTGGAGCCCCACCTGGGTAGCGGCATTCTGGGAGGCCCGCTCCGCGGCGTGGCGGGCGATGACATGGCCGGTTTCATGACCCAGTACGGCCGCCAGTTGGTCGTCGTTTTTTGCGGCCTTGAACAGGCCACTATTGACCCCGACCTTGTTGCCCGGCAACACAAAGGCGTTGGGCTGATCGTTTTCGAATACGACATACTCCCACGGCTGACCGCCCATGCCGGCCGCCGCCACAATACGGGCGCCGACCTTCTGGACGCGAGCATTCATGGCCGAATCTTTGGAGATCTTGGCCGACTTGAGCTGCGCCTGCCAGGCGGCGGCGGCCGCCTGTTGCATCGCCGATTCATCGACCAGGATGAGTTGCGAGCGGCCGAGAGTGTCATTGGTGGTGCAGCCGTTCAGGGCGCCGCCGGCGGCTGCCAGGACGGCAATGGCGACAGTCTTTTTCAACAGGTTCCGCATGGTTTTTGTCCCTCTCACCGGAAAGTTTGACAACACCTTAGCCTGCCGAAAACAAAAAAGACATCCTGAAAGACGTTAGGCGTGTCACGGCGGCGTATAGCGCGGAAGCCTGTTGGGATCAATTCAGGGTCCATTTGACAAGCGTGCGAAGCTTCGAGCCCACGGGGACGTCGCCCTGGCTGGTATCGACGCGGCCCTCCTTCTCGACCATGGTGGCGGTCGCCTTACCGAAGCCGTAACCCCTTGGGTTCTCCGACAGCACGATGCAACTGACACGGCCCCTTGCGTCGGCCACGGTGCATTCCAGAAGCGCCTCGCCGACAACCTCGTCGGCTTCCGCCCGCGAAGGATAGTAGTTCATCAGGGCTGTGCTGTCGGGAAAGCGGGTCCAGCGCGCTGCGACATAGGACGCAGGTACGGGCGCTGCCGCCGGCCCATTGCCAGGTGTTGACACAATGACGGGTGGCATCGGTTCTGCGACGTTATCGGGCCCCTTGAGTGGCGCGATTGGCGTCGTTTCGACCGAATCGGGCGCCGGGGCTTCTGGTTCACGGATTGTAAGAGGCGTTGGCGCCGGCGGGGTAGCCGGCTTGACGGGCCTGGGCACGTCCTTGGGCTTGGGCCGCTCGAAAGTCACTGTCGTGACCGTCCCGGGATTGCTTTCTGGAACAACCATGGAAAATTTTTGGTTAATCATATAGGCGGCCAAGATGCCGTGTAGTGCAGCAGCTACAGACAAGGCAATCCAAAACGATGATCTCAGTTTACGGCTTGGCGTGCCGTCAAAAACAGTTGAATGAAGGGTTTGAACGGCTTCCATGATGCTTGGTCCTTTCAGATACAGACTTTTCGGCAAGCGCCATTTGGCATCCTGCAGGGTTTTATCCTGCGGATTTCGTTTCCTGGCCGGCCCGGCCAAGCACGATGACTATGGCTTTACTGTATCAGGATACGCTCGTCGCGTTCTTTGGGCAAATGTAGAAAACCCTTACGGCATAAGGCCCGAACAAAAGAAAACACCCCGAAGTCGCCTTCGGGGTGTTCGTAAACGTACAGTGACGTAGGAGTCTTAGAGTTGCCACTTGTAGAGGAACTTCTTCCGGTCCCCGTCTTTAAGTTCACCGCCCACCGAAGCTGGCTTGACCTTGGCGTAACGGATGAAGAGCCTCACCGTCGCAGCACCGAAACCATAGCCTTTCGGGGTTTCCTTGATGATGTCACAGGACGTCACCTTACCAGCCGCGTTGATGGCACAGTCGATCGTGACTTCACCCATAACTTCGTCATCAAGAGCCCGCTCCGGATAGGCGTCGGACATCTCATTGGAACCTGGAATACTCCAGTCACCAGCCACGTAACGCGGTCCCGGAGGCGCCACGGGTGGCGGGGTGCCAGTGTTCATCTGCGCCGGCGGTGCGGTATACTCCTGCCGCTTGGTTTGAGGCACAGGAGGAACCGGGATCGGTGGTGGCGGAGCAATGTCCGTCGGCGGCGTCTCACGCGGCTGGACCACAGGCGGTGGCGGCGCGTTGGGCGGCGGCGGCGGCGGAGGCGGAGGCGGCGGTGGCGGTGGTGGCGGTGCCACCAGATCGACATTCACCTTCTCGTCCGTGAAGCTGTGTTCCGGAATCTCAAACTTCGCACGAAGGAAGTAAAACCCGATACCAACGTGGAGGGCCACAGCGACCCCGACACCCACCCAGAAGGACGTCTTGTTGCCCTGGGGTGCGTCATCGAGGATAGGGTCCCGTTTTCTAATGGGTGTTTCGTCAACCATATGATTAAGACCCTCTACTGTGTGTCATCTTCGCCGACGAGCGCGACGGAGTAGTAGCCGTTGTCCTGCAGCTTGTTCATGACTTTCATGAAGTCAGCATAACGGGTTTTCTGGTCGCAGCGGATGTAGATACGCTCCTGATCCGGGTCCCGGGCGCCAACGGCTCTTTTCATGTCTTCGCCCAAAGTATCGAGCGAGGTCGAGAAGTCACCAATGAACAAGTCCCCGCTCTTTTGAAGCGTAATATAGATCGGCTTGGGCGGCGAAGGCTGCGGTTTGGCGACAGCCTTGGGCAGTACTACCTCTTTCGACACAGTGGCGAGCGGAGCCGCCACCATGAAGATAATGAGTAGAACCAGCATAACGTCCACGAACGGGGTAACGTTGATTTCCGCGTTCGCTTCGACATGCAGTTTCGAGCCGCCGCCACCACCTGATAGCTTAGCTCCCATGGTGCTTACGCCCCCTTGTCGAGCTGACGCGACAGCGAGTTCATCAGTTCGGAGACGAATTGTTCCGAACGGATGCCGTAGTTGGAGATCGAGTTGTTGAAGATGTTGTACATGACAACGGCCGGAATAGCGGCGATCAGGCCGATACCGGTAGCCATCAGAGCTTCAGCGATACCCGGAGCGACGACGGCCAGGTTGGTCGTGTTCGAGTTGGCGATACCGATGAAGGAGTTCATGATGCCGTAAACGGTACCGAACAGACCGATAAACGGCGAGGTCGAACCGGTCGAGGCCAGGAAAGACAGGCCACCGCCCAGACGCTTTGCCAGCCCAGCCTGAACGGCATGGATCGACGCTTCGGCGCGGGCAAGCGTCGAGTCACGATGTTCGCCCGAAACCTGCAGGCCGGCTTGCTTGGACAATTGGACTTCTTCGGTGCCAACAGCGGCCATGTCGGCAAGCGGGTTGCCGGCGAACTCGTCCGAAACCGCGATACGGTTGATGTCGGCGATGGAGCGGGCGCCACGATAGGCTTCAAGGAAGTTGGTGGTGACGCGGTTCAGCGATCCGAAATCCATCATCTTCATGATCAGCAGGATCCACGAGAAGAGAGACATCAGGATCAGCATGATCATGACGACCTTAACGACAATGGTGGCCTGATTAAACATGCCAACAAAGGTGAGGCCACCAGAGCCATGACCAGCGTCGGCCTTTTCGGTGCTTTCCTCAGCTGCGGCCGGTGCCGGCGTTGCGGGGGCCGGGGCAGCTTCCGAAGTGGCGGCGGCAGGAGCCGGGGCCGCAACAGCCATTGCGGGGACGCTCATCAGAAGCGCGGCAGCGCCCAGCAGAGCGATAAACGGATTAGAATTTTTGTGTTCGAGCATTTTTCGCCAATTCCTGATTATGGACGGTACCCGGAGGGGGGCTGACCAAGGACTAAAGGGGGGAAGCGTTACCCCGTGTTGAAAACTAAGAACCGCCTGGAACTTCGGATGACCCGAACCCCTAAGCATTTCCCTCGTGTCTGAGCGCGGGCACGTACAGAAGTCTGACGGTCCGTATCACGCCATGGCCAGAGCACAAACCCTGCCACTATGAACCATTTTGGTTCAAAAGGCGACCGATTTGTTAACGGCTTGCGGCCCCCATCAAATCGGTTTGGAGCTAAATGATCCAGCAAAGCCTTAAACGTCAAGGTGTCTGTTGCAGACTTTTCATGGTCCGTTCCTGCCTAACGCTAAAGGCTTAGAAAAGCGTGAATTAAAAATCCATATCTGTCCGAGAGTTATTCATTACGCACGCAAAATGGTTCAAGACGGCGCACTGTGAAAAAAAAGTTTGCGCTGTCTGGGAAAATCTCAGCCGCACCCCTTCACACGCGAATTTTGGGTTGGCGACACAACCATATGGGTGGTGGCCTCAAACGAGTCGTTGGGACCGCTAACATATGCGCCTTAACAATGAACTGTCCGAAAGCGGACGATTGTTTACGAAGCCGGCGACGTAACAGATTTCACAGGCGTTTCTATTCGGGACGCGGAACTAAGGAGTGTTTTTCCGGACGCGCAGCAATGACGTGCAGAACTGGTGTGCCATAACGCTGTTAACACTACGAAGCCACCAGCGAAAGATCAGCACCCCCGTTTACGCCATACCTGCTTCTGGAAGGTATGCTTGGCTGCGCTTTGTTTGCGAAGGATGGTGCCTGGAGCCGGAATCGAACCAGCGACACGCGGATTTTCAATCCGCTGCTCTACCAACTGAGCTATCCAGGCCCGTCACAAAGGCCCACGCGAGACTGCGCGTCGCCTCGGGGAGGCAGGTCTATAGGCGAGCCGTTTGCGCTTGGCAAGTCGGAAAGTGCAGTTTTTCAGGGTTCTTCTTCGCCTGCACGCAGCGCTGACGCCGCCGGGTCCGGCGCATTCTCGGCGAGGCTGAGATCGCCGTCGTCGCCAATAATATACTCGCCTTTCAACCAATGAACCAGGTCGACATCGGCGCACCTTTTCGAACAGAAGGGAGCGTAGCTGGGGGCGGCATTGATGACGCCTTCAACGGATTCGCCGTAAGCTTTACGGCAGCGGGCACAGTGGCGGACAGTCACAGGGCGATAACCTCGGGTTGGGCAGATACTTCCAGGCGCAACATCGGCGCCAGCGGATCCAGCGCGCCGACGATCAAGGGACGAAGGATGTCAATTATGCCAGCGGTGTGGCGGATAACGATCGTACGGCCCCGGTCCTGGTCCGACAGCCGGATGGCCTGCCCCAGACTACATAGTGCCTTGGTGACGGGATTAATGTCGTCACCAACTGGGCAGGCCCCCCATGGCCGGACGAATTCCAGCGTGCCGAACTTGCCCATGGGCGCTATGACGATACGCGATGCTTCGGCGGCGAAGCCCTGTGTCAGCAGGGTACGTAATCGGTCCCCGTCATGGCGCTTGCCGATCAGGTCGACCACCACCAGGCCTGACAGGCCGGCCAGGCGCAACCGGCGCGGCAGATCGCGAATCGCGGCTTCGTTGCAGACCCGGGCGTGGATGCCAGACGGCGACATCACAGCTTCGGATCCGGCTGTATCGACGTCACAGGCAATAAGGGCGCGGGTCGATTCGACAGAAAGATAGCCTCCGCCTGGCAGGTTGCCGGAGGGGACATTGGCTTCATCCTGAGCTTCGTCGATCGCGTTGCGATCACTTAGCTCCTGGACCGGCATGTCGCCGACCAGGCTGTGCGCCCGTTCAAGCAAGCGGTCTTTTAGACTCAGCACGCGCGACAGACGGCGGGGATCGCCGGTCGCCACGGCGATAAAACGTGCCCGCGCGAGCTTGGCTCCGCGGACGCGTGCCTCGGCGATGATCTCGACCTCGACGGCCGCACCTTCGTTGACCTTGGCCAGTATTTCTGGAGGGCCCTCCAGCACGGCATCCGTGCCGTCGGCGAGCTTCAGGAACGCTATCGCGCCGGAGCGGCTACGCAACCGGGCAACCGACAGCGTCCCCAACACAGCCAGGGACGGATCGTACTCGTAGCCCTGGGCAAAGAGATGCGGCTTGCCTTGCCAGTAGACCGCCCCACGCGCCAGGCCAAAACGGGCCTCGTAATGCAGGGTCAGCACGGCCGGATCTAGCATTTGAAACCCGCGCCCTCGAGCAGGCAACGGGTCTCGTAAAGGGGCAGACCGACAACCGCGGTGAAACTGCCGACGAGGTGGGTGACGAAGCCCCCTGCCCGCCCCTGGATACCGTAACCGCCGGCCTTGCCCAGCCCCTCGCCCGAGGCCGCGTAGGTAGCGATTTCGGCGTTGGTTAACACTTTAAAGGTCACGCGGGTCTCAACAACACGCGACGACAACCTGCCTGACGGCGCGATGACGGCAATGCCGGTATAGATGCGGTGGCCACGCCCGGACAGAAGTTCCAGGCTGCGAACCACATCCTGGTTGCCATTGGCCTTATCGAGGACGCGGCGTCCCATACAGACCACCGTATCGGCGGCCAGGACGAAACCTGCGTGACTCAAAGCGACAGCGCGGGCCTTTTCCTGGGCCAGACGCAGGGCCAGGAGACGCGGTGTTTCGTCTTTAAGGGGCGCCTCATCGAGATCGGCAGCAGCTATGATGTCGGGAACGATGCCAAGCTGGGCCAGCAGATCGCGTCGGCGCGGGCTTGCGCTTGCCAGAACCAACAGGGCTCTATCGGCCATGACCGGCCCCGGATTATTTGAAGCGATAGGTAATGCGGCCCTTGGTCAGATCATAGGGCGTCATTTCGACCAGGATACGGTCGCCGGCCAGGACACGGATGCGGTTCTTGCGCATCTTGCCTGCCGTGTGGGCGATAATCTCATGGCCGCTCTCTTCCAGCTTGACGCGAAACGTCGCATTGGGGAGCAGTTCGACGACCGTACCCGGAAACTCAAGGAGTTCTTCTTTTGCCATTCGGCCCTCAGATTAGTGGACGACGCGCCGGTTCCACTACGGGACTCAAGGTGGCGTATGTCGTGAGTGCGCCCGTTTATACCGAAAGCCCTAAAAGGGAAAGCGTTTAGTTTAGCCCCAAACCCCGCCTAGCCTTGCCATTCTTCGCGTCTTCGCGCCTTCGTATGAAACAACTGGGGCCAGGACCACGCTACGATGGCAACAGACCGGAAGATCGTGTTCGGGAAAGAAATGACTTTCACGCGAAGACGCGAGGAAGGCAGGTACTCAACAAAACGCCCCTCGCTGCAAAGCAAGGGGCGCGTTAACGCAGCTTTCGGAAGTTTAGAACTTCTTGATCAGGCTGACAGAGGTTGTCCCGGCTTCACCCTTGTCGCCGTTAAAGTCGGCCTTGGTGTAGTCGGCGCGCAGGGCAAGGTCGTTGTCGAAGTGATACTGGGCGCCGACGCCATACTCCAGAGCCGTCCCCTGTTCCAGCTTGCCGGCAGCGGCCGGCGCCTTCAGGTCGGTGTCGGAGACACCCACACGACCGATGAGGTCAAAGCGCGGCGATACGGGAAGGAAACCGACGCCGTAGGCGGCCACCTTGTTCGTCAGCTTGTATTCGCCGCCTGGGCCCTTGTCGCTATCGGTGCCTAAAGCGGCTTCGCCTTCGATGCCGAAATACGGGGTAAGCCTGGTGCCGATACGGGCATTGATCCCGTTGACATTGGTGTCGGTGGTGTCGTTCTGGGTGCCTTGGTAGCCGACCGAGCCGTAAACTTGGCCCACATCCTGGGCATTGGCAGCGACGGCGCCCGAAAGGGCCAGGGCAGCAGCGGTGGTCGCGATAAGAAGGGTCTTCATTGTATGTGCTCCATAGTCTTTTAGCGGCAGCGATCATGTCACCGCCTGAGACCTAATATGGCGTCTGGAGCAGGCCACCGTGGGGCCATTTACGGGTCTTTTCAGGGTATTTTCGTCCAACTATGGCGAGATGAACATGCGGACGCCCTTTATGTGTTCGAACGTCCGGTTTTGGCCGTGTTTCAGCCGCGTTGATGAACGCGAGATAAATGACAAAATGGTAAGAAAATCATAAGGATAGGAAATTTTTGCCGATCAAGGGCGCCGTCAGAATCCCCTCTCCCCGTTCTTCTGCCTGCCGGCGAGGCCGGGGGGAGGTTAGGGTGAGAAGCAACGGTAATGTCCGCTGCTCGATCGTCTTCAAAAGGCCCCTCACCCGATCGCCCACGCTTCGCTCGGCTCTCGTCCTCTCCCCGTGAACGGGGAGAGGTAAAAATGCTACAGACGCAGATGCAGGGCGTTGATCAGCGTGAACAATCGCCGCGAGGTTTCGTGGTCGATCTCGATCTTGCCCTTCAGTCGCTCGGTCAGCAGTTCGGCGCCTTCGTTGTGGACGCCACGGCGGCCCATGTCGATCGACTCGATCTGCGCCGGCGTAGCGTTTTTCAGCGCCTCGTAATAGCTCTCGCAGATCATCTGGTAGTCGCGCATCATGGTCTTGAACGGCGACATGGACAGCATGATCTTGCGCGTAAAGCCAGGGCCCGCGATGTCAAAAACCAGACGATTGTCCTCGAACGCCAGGCGCAGGTCGAAAGGCCCTTCCGACCCGGCCTCGGCCGCGCCGTCCGGTGTGAAGCTGTTGCGCTCGACAAGGTCAAACATGGCGACCTTGCGCTCGTGCTCTATCTGATCGGTCGGGGCCGACAGGCTGGCTTCGTCAATGTCGATGCGGGCGAGTTTCATGGTTTTACCCTTTCAGGCTTCTCCAAATCACGACTCTCCGTGACTTGGCAAGGGCGCCAGAGACGCTTCTTGGCCGCCCGAGCCCATGCGAGGCGCCCACCGTCTGGTCCATGGCGATGAGTTGGCGTGTTGAAAACACGCCGGGCGCTTGAGCGCCAAAGCGCAATCCGATAAAGTGGCCACCACTTTTCGGAGAAATTGCGCGACAAAACAAAAACTTAGAGCGTAGTTTTGATTCCATCAAAACTACGCT
>NZ_AWGC01000029.1 GCF_000495835.1 Asticcacaulis sp. AC402 | reverse complement strand
TAACGCATCGCCATGCGCGCATGCAAGACGGATCAAAGCTTTGAAGCCATGATCCATCTCTGCGCGGGCATCATCAATGCAAGGTGAATCTCAACAGGCCCTAGGCCGCGTATAATCGGCAGCTACCGTGCAACGTGTCGCGCCCCCGAAACTCGATATCGTTACATAAACCCTAGATGGCTCAATCCACGGGTGGACCGAACATCGTACGCAATTTGCCGCTCATAGTATTGGTGCGTTTGAGATCGCGCCAGAGGTTAATCCAGCCATGGAAAGCCACGACGAACGGATTGTTGCTGGTCACCTTTTTGGTAAGTCCATAAACGATCTGAATATCGTCACGCTCTTCGACGAAGGTGCCAAACAAGCGGTCAAATATAATCAGAACCCCACCGAAGTTTTTGTCGAGATACTCTGGGTTAGAACCGTGATGCACCCGGTGGTGAGACGGCGTATTGAACACCCATTCGAGCGGGCCCAACTTGCCGACAGCTTCGGTATGCAGGAAGTATTGGTAACGCAGACTCAGGGTCATCAGTGTACCCATCACGAGTGGATGGAAACCCATGAATGCCATAGGTAAAATTACTACCCATGCACCCGAAAGCACGCTCGTCCACCCCAGACGGAATGCGGCCGGCAAGGTGAATTCATTGGCCGAATGGTGAACCGAATGATTTGCCCAGAACCAGCGAATAGTATGACTGAAACGGTGCTCCCAGTAATAGAAGAATTCAATCACAAAGAAGCCGACCACCCAGGTGCGCCAATCGTCGACCGCCCACTTGAAAGGGGCAAGACTATACACGGCGAACCAGGCGGCGGTAATAATGCCGCCGGTCAGCAAGCTCGACACGCCTCGGCCTACCAAGATCCCTAAATTTCCGCCAAGTGAGCGGAAATCGTAGCCGCGGCCAGAGTGCCTGCGCCATGCCATTTCTGCGATCGCAAACAGCAAGACAACGAGGCCAAAAGCGGGGGTGAGTTCATTTTCAAACATAATACGTTCCTGTCCTTTGATAAGAGGCCATCTGTGCGCAATCAGCGCAAGGTGCTCACGCTGGCTATTTCTTTGGCGTCCAACACGCGGTTCTTGTTGGCATCTGCGGCATCGAAGGATGGGGCTTTGCCTTGCTGGAGTTCCGCACGAGAAATGCGTCGGTCGGCATTGCTGTCCAGCTGAGAGAGGGCTTTGAAGGCCTCGTCGAACCGGCTCCCGTGCAGGCGCGGGCGATCCTTGCTATCGACATAACCGTCGTGATTGCGGTCCAGACGGTCAAACATCTCAGTGCGCTCGGCGGCGAATTCGGCCCATGTGACCTCGCCATTGCGGTTGCTGTCGGCACGCATAAGCATGGTCGTAAATCGCTCACCCGATTGCGCCAGTGATGGGGTCGCAATCAACAGGCTCGAAGTGGCAAAAATGCTTGCGAAAGTGTTTAAGAACTTGTTGGTAGTCATAGTCGTCTCCATAGTTTTGATGGACACGTACTAACGTCCCGATGTTGCTGGTATTTGTCTGCGGATCGGTCTTTTGTGACGAAATGTTGCCATAGCCGTCCATCAATAAGGACCAGCCCCAAAAAAGGCGGTTGAGGCGTAGGCGGAAGCTCACTAAGGTCAAGACATGAAAGCCCCGCCTTCTGTGCTTATCGTTGATGATGACGGCGAGCTACGCGCGCTGTTGCGGGGTGTTCTGGAGCGCAATGGCATGCGCGTTGAGACTGCGGCATCTGCCGCCGAAGCGGAGAAGCTGCTCTCTCAGGGTCGAATTGACCTCATCGTCCTTGATCTCATGATGCCGAACGAAGATGGTCTGTCCTTCTGCAAGAGGCTGCGCACCTTTTCCGCCGTACCCGTCATCATGCTCACGGCCATTGCTGAGGATGTCGATCGGATCGTAGGACTTGAGATCGGTGCCGACGATTATCTCGCCAAACCTTTCAATCCCAGGGAACTTGTTGCGCGGATCAAGGCCGTCCTGCGACGTCATGCCGGCGCGGGTGTTGGCGACGTAAAACGCCCGGGCGCTGCCTATCGTTTCGGTATGTTTCGACTGCTGCCGGACCAAATGACCCTCGAAACCGAAACCGGTAAGCAGATTATTCTGACGTCAGGTGAATTTGCCCTGTTGCTTGCCCTTGTCGAGCGCGCCCCCCGTGTTCTGTCTCGTGAGACGCTGCTTGACCTGTCTCGAGGGGTTAACACCAATCCCTTTGATCGCAGCATTGACTCCCAGATCAGCCGCGTTCGCCGCAAACTCGAACTTGATCCTCAGCAACCGGCGCTCATCAAGACGGTCCGCAACCTCGGCTATGCCTTTTCGGTACTTGTTACCCGAGAAGACTCATGAAGGCCCTATTTCCAGGCGCTTTAAACTCAATCCTGGCGCGTATTCTGGCGCTCACTTTCGGCACCGTCCTGTTAGCGATGGCAGCGCTGGCCGCCATCATGCAAACCCCCCTGTCCGATAAGCTATCCAATCGGGTAATTATCGAAAGTTCGCAAAGTATTGCAGAGCTTGTCTGGTTGCTCGACACCGCGCCTGCTGAGGTCGAGGGGGCCGTACTTTCAGCCTTTGACGGGGCATCGCAATTCGCACGAATCACACCGGATTTCTCTCCAGATGTGAAGGTTGACACCGCAAAGCGGAACCTCTTGATGCGTGAGACGACCGCTGTCACTGAGCGCATGCGCCATCGCGAGGTAAGGTTTCGAACCGTAGGACTGACCGAACTAAGCAAGCGGGATACGAGCGAGCGCTCACGACCTTTTTATGCCGTAAGCGCCGTTCATATAGCCATAGAATTGGCTGACAAACGTGTCCTCAATTTATGGCTTGCGCCATCCAACTTCGGGACGAACGGCGCCTATTCAGTTTTTTTCCGGCTCGGACTTATACTCCTTGCGACTGTCGGGCTTGGTCTGGCGATACACTGGGTCATTATGCAACCCATTCGGAAGCTGGAGCATGACGCAGAGATCGTCGGACTTGCGGAAACGGCGATACCTGTGTCCGAAACGGGCCCGGTCGAATTGCGACGCTTGGCTAGAGCCCTGAACCGTGTGCGAGTCAGGCTGTCCATGTTGGTGCGCGAACGCGAGCAAATCATGGTAGCAATTGCCCATGACATCCGTACCGGACTAACGAAAATCCGTCTTCGCATGGATGCGAATGAAACCATCAGTCGCGAACTTATCGAGTCCGATCTTGCTCAGATGGAGCTGTTGTTGGCGGATATGATGGCCTATGCCCGCGCTGAAAACCCCGTGAGCGGGCACGAGTTGATTGAACTTTGTGACTTCGTGTCGGCTTTGGCCAATGCCGCTCCCTATCCGATTTCTATCGAGTTCGACCGCGGTGCTGACGGGTTTGTGGTTGCTGGGAACAGGGTCGCTCTGACGCGACTGTTCGAAAACCTGCTGGAAAACGCCCGCAGATATGGTTCGGGTCTGGTATTGATCCGCATCCAAAATGCTGATGACGGATTGTATGTGGACATCATAGATGACGGGCCTGGTATTCCGGAGGCGGAAATGGGCCGCATCTTTGATCCCTTCGTTCGTCTGGAGAGTTCTAGAAACCTCGCCTTTGGCGGTACGGGCCTAGGGCTTGGTATCGCCCGCGCGATTGCACGAACCCATGGTGCTGAAATCACTCTCTCCAATAGACCTGAAGGTGGTTTGTGTGCTCGAACCTTTTTCCCAAGAGAGATAGCGACATAGCCTAGGAATTGTGGGGATTCACAGATGAATCGAATTGTGATTCATACTGTCTATGGACCGCAATATTCTGAATGATGCCCAGTGGGCGAAGATCGAGCCTCATTGTCTTGGGAAGCGAACTGATCCTGGACGTAGCGGCAGTGACAATCGTTGTTTTATGGAGGCTGTGCTTTGGGTTGCGCGTACAGGCAGTACTTGGCGCGACCTCCCAGCGCACTACAGCAACTGGAGTACAGCGTTTCGCCGCTTCAATGATTGGCGCAAAGCCGATGTTTTTAGACGGATATTTGATGCCACCTCGGATGATCCGGACATGGAATACGCCATGGTCGATGCGACGATAGTCAAGGTCCACCGTCATGGCCAGGGCGCTAAATGGAGACTCGAAGCCAGGCCATAGGCCGCTCAAAGGGCGGCATGACCACCAAAATCCTCGCCTTGACAGATGCTCTTGGCAATCTGGTGCGGTTTGAACTGTTGCCGGGCCATCGGTTCGATACGGTAGGCGTCGAACCGCTTCTGACCGGTGTCAGTTTCGGAGCCTTGTTGGCCGACAAGGCTTTTGACTGCAATTCGATTATCGATGATCTCAATGAACGCGGGGCAAAGATCGTCATTTTTCAAAATCCACGGCGTTCAAAGCCTATGAATATCGACAAGGAAATCTATAAATGGCGACACCTGATAGAGAACTTTTTCTGCAAACTCAAAGAGTTCAAACGCTTCGCCATGAAGGCAGACAAAACCGACGACAGCTTCAAGGCCATAATCTACATCGCAGCCGCAGTCATAAACTCAAAATGAATCCCCACAAACCCTAGAGCGCAATCCGATAAAGTGGACGCCACCGCACGGGCGTCCCCGTTTTCGGAAAAATTGCGCGACAAAATGAAAACCTAGAGCGGGGTTTTGATTCCATTAAAACCCCGCTCTAGGGTGTGGGGGGCCAAAGCCGGTTTCCTTGAGACCCACCTCTCCGTTTTGCAATAAAAAAGCCTGCCCCAAGAAAGGCAGGCTTCTTTATCATAAACAGGAAAGAGGTGGGGCTCCAGGAAACGCTCGTTCGCCCCAACTCCCGATCGTTCTAGTACCGCACGCGCAGCGTCAGGCCGTACGTCTTCGGAGCGCCGATAAAGGCGTCATAGGTGTTCGTGTCCTTGGCCACATCATAATAGGTCCCTGGATTCGAACCCGCCGTCTGCACCGTCGTCTGGAAGCCTGCGCCCTGCAGCGGCCCGTTGATCACGACCTGACGATAGGTCTCGTCCGTCAAGTTCTGGCCCCACAGTTCCAGCGTCCAGCGGCGATCCTGGGCGCCAATACCGACCCGGCCATTGACCAGGGTGTAGGCTTCCTGCTCCTTGAACGCGATCAGGTCGGAACCGGTATTGTATTCCGACGAGTACTTGGCCGTGACATTGGCAAACGCCCGCAGGTCGCCGATGTTGCCGCCCCAGCTGATTGCTGTCGAGCCACTCCATTTCGGTGCGAACGACACCGTCGCACCCGGCAGCAGCGACAGGCCCGGGAAATGCGTCGGATTGATCAGGTCGGCCGCCGTAAAGTCGCCATAGACCGTGTCGGCATAGGTCAAGCCACCGGCAATGGTCAGGCCGGTCAGCGGGGTCCGCCATGAGAAGTCGGCGTCGAAGCCCTTGGAGTTCACCTGCGGGATCGACTCGACCACGAAGGCCGTACCTAAGAAGGTGTTGAGCTGGAAGTTTTCATACGCCTGGTCGAAGGCCGTCACATTCAGGGTCAGATTGTTGTCAAACAGGTTCGTCTTGATCCCCAGTTCGTAAGAATTGACCGTCTCCGGCAGGAACCACAGTTCCGAGTCAGGCGTCAGCCCGGTCTGGGCGCGATCCAGGTTATAGCCACCGGCCTTGTAACCGCGGGCGAAGGACGCGTAGGCCATGACGTCATCATTGAAACGCCATGCCGCCTTCAGGGTGCCAGACAGGTCGCCATCGCTGTTTTCATCCGCTACGCGGCGGTTGCTGAACGCCGGATTGGCCCAGAACGGACACAGATTGCCCAGAACAGTCTGAACACGTGTCGGCGTTCCCGCCGGCACCGGGGCCAGGGTGTCCGCGCCAATGATCTGTTGCCATTGCGCATTGGTTACCGTCGCGCCTGGCGTGTTCATCTGGGCCAGGGTGGTGCCATAGGCCCGTTGCGCGGCGCCGCACGCGGTATTGCCCGCGGTATTGGTATACAGAGCCGTCATCTTCTTGGTTTCGCTGGTATAGCGCAAACCAAGGGTCATTTCGAGTTGCTCCGACACTTTCCAGGAGTTGTTGGTGAACAGCGCCCAGCTCTCGACGTTCTGCGTGTAACTGTCCTTGGCCCCATCGCCTGGCGTATAGGCGCCCAGCGCGTTGGCGGGATTACCATTAAGGCTGGTCAGTTGACCGACCCGCCCTGGGTTGGTGCCATTCGTCAGCAACAGGCTGAGATAGGTCTGGTAGTGCGAGCCATAGACATAGGAGTCTTGCCGCGTCAGGTCTTCCTTGACGTAGAAGCCACCCACCAGCCAGTTCAGGCTTTCCGTTGCCCCGGCCAGGCGGACTTCCTGGCTGAAGGTCTTGAAGCGCGCGTTAAAGTCGCCATTGTCCCTGCGATACAGGATATCGGCGCCGGTGTAGTCGATGTCCTGGCCGTTGGTGCTCTTCCAGTCACGCATGCCGGTGACCGAAGTCAGTGTCGAGTCAAGGAAATCCGGCAGCTTGATATTGCTTTCGACCGAAACGCCGCCGTCGCGCGACACCTGGCGCGTGCCACGGTTGGCATAGGCCAGACGATCTTCGATGTTGACGTTGTTCGCCGCAGCAACGCCGTTATTACCAGCCAGGGCATTCAAGATCGAGCCGGTCGGGCCGGTGCGGATCTGGACCGAAACGCAGCAATTCTCGTCGCGGTGGGTATAGTCGCCGATAACGCGGATATCGATATTGTCATTCGGCACGAACAGCAGTTGTCCGCGGGCCGTGTGGAAATTCTGGTCGCCGTCATTGTTCAGGGTGCGGGGGCCAACACCGGTATTGACGTTGTTATAACCGTCGCGCTTGCGATTGGCATAGTACAGGCGGTAGGCGACTTCGTCGGTCATCGGACCCGTCACCGAGCCGGAGAAGCCGTTGGCGCCGTAATTGCCAACAGTAGCTTCGGCATCGGCGCCGAAGGTAAACTGCGGCTTCTTGGTGATGACGTTGATAACGCCGGCCGAGGTGTTCTTGCCGAACAAAGTACCCTGCGGGCCCTTCAGCACCTCGATGCGTTCCATCTCGCCGAGATCTTCGAACCCGACGCCGTTGCGCGGGCGATAGATGCCGTCGATGACCACGCCGACCGAAGATTCCAGACCGGGGTTATCACCCACCGTACCGACGCCGCGGATACGGGCTGTGGTCGACGACTCATTCGTGGTCGAGGTGACCGTCAGGCCCGGAGTCAGGATCTGCATGTCCTTGATGTCGCGCACGCCGGCTTCCTGCAGCGTCTTGGCCGACAGGGAGGTGATGGCGATCGGCACATCCTGCAGACGCTGGGCCCGCTTTTGCGCCGTCACGATAACAACAACTTCGTCGCCGGCGGCTTCCTGGGCCAGGGCCGGAGCTGAAAACAGGGCGGTGGTGGCGGCACCGGCCATCAGCAGGGCGAGGTAAGGAGTCTTAAGTATTTGCGGAGCGTTTTTCATGTGTTTCCCTTAGGTAAATTTCGTCTCTGCTTGGTCTTTTTTGTTTAGTCTTAAGGTCCGGAACCGGCCTTGAACAGCGGCAAGCTGATTACTTTTTTGTGTAACACATTACGTGCACGGAAACAAATATCCACAATTTGAATACTGCGGTGCAAAAAAAACTACGGCGAAAAGACGGGGACTGGTTCGAAATCTCCGCCTCCAAAATTATCTTTGTGTTGAAAATCAATGGGTTGAGCTCACTACGCTACGGCAGGTTTGACCAGCTTCAGCCATATTGCACCCGCGCACGCCGACAGGATTGACCCAGCGACAACCCCTGATTTTACAGCGTTTTGTGCCTCGAGGTCGCTGCCAGGAAAGGCCAGAGCGCCGATATAAAGACTCATTGTGAAGCCTATGCCGCATAAAAGACACACACCGTAGAGCTGGGCTGACGTTGCGTTATCCGGTTTTTGGGCTAATTTTGCTGCAAGTGCGAGATGGCAGGCGGCAAATATGCCGATCTGCTTGCCGATGAACAGTCCGGCGGCAACCCCCAAGAATCGCGGATCGGCCAGCGAATTCAAGGTCATGCCGCCGAGCGCAAAGCCTGATGCGACAAAGGCGAAAAAGGGCAGGATGAGATACGCCACATAGGGGTGAAGTTCGTGCGCCAGGGCTTTGAGCACGCCCTCCCCGTCCTCGCCCCTTGACCCGTCCAGGGTGACACAAAAGGCACAGGCCACCGCCGTCAGGGAGGGGCTTATCCCGGCCTTAAGGGTGACAAACCAGGCCAGGATTGACAGCAGGCCATAGGCGAGACCGAAGCCCATGCGCGTGAGCGGCACCAAATAGCGCAGCGACAGCATGGCGGCAATGATTCCGGCCAGTATGCCGATCCACAGGGGGTCAAAGGTCGAACTGTAAAAAAGACCGATGATCAAGACCGCGCCCAGGTCGTCGACAATGGCCAGGGTCAGCAGGAAGACGCGCAAGGAGGTTGGCAAACCCTTGCCGACCATAGCCAGAACCGCGAGGGCGAAAGCAATGTCGGTCGCCACAGGCACCGACCAGCCGCGCAGGTCGCCGCCCAGATTGATCGCGACATAGACCAGGGCCGGCACGATCATGCCCCCCAGGGCAGCCGCCACCGGCAAGGCCAGTTTCTGCGGGCTGGACAGTTCGCCGCGCAGGATTTCGTACTTGATCTCCAGTCCGACCAGGAAAAAGAAAACGGCCATCAGGCCTTCCTTGGTCCATCCCAGCACGCTTTCGTCGAAGCGCCAGTCGCCAACCTGGATCGGGAAGTGATAGTTGATAAAGCCGAAATAGGTCTCCGCCCACGGCGAATTGGCCCAGATCAGAGCCACCAGCGCCGCGCCGGCCAAAAGAAACCCTGCCCCCGCCTCGGTCTTGAGAAATTGCAGGGTAAATCGGCCGAACCTGGTCATGATGGTGAATTTATAGCCGCTGCCCTTGCCGTCACCAAGCAAAACCGGCAGGATCACGACCGATTTTATCCTGAAGGGTAGCCATGCGTATCCAAACCGTTCCCGTCCTGGCCCTGCTTGCCATGTTGACCGCCTGCGCCAATCCGCGGGTGCCGGACTTTATGGTCAAGGGCGAATTGCCCTTTGGCCACCAGGACACGCCACAGGCGCCCCAGCTTGCTGAGGTTCAACAACCGGCCAGGCCGAAAAAAGAAAAGAAGAAAAAGAAGGACGAAGCCTCCGCTGTGGCCCCCTCGGTAGCCTCTGCAGCGCCTGTCGCGCCGCCAGCGGCTCAGCCGGCTCCAGCGGCACGTCCCGCCGTGATGACGCCGGCGCCGGCAGCGGTGATCTCCGCCCGCCCCGAAGCTGCGCCCAAACGTGCGCCAGAAGCCCCACCAGAAGCTCCTGTTGTCGGTGGTTTCCAGCCGATGCGTGACAAGGACAAGATGCGGGCTATCGCGGCTTTTGCCGCCGACGCGGCGCCCATTGGTTATCTGCTGAAGGACATCGAGTCCGCCCGTTCCCAGGTCGTTGCGGGGATGAACTACGAACTGTGCCTGGAGGTCCGACGGACTTTCCGCGAAACCTCCGGCTGGCGCACCCGCAAGGCCAGGGCCGAGGTCTATGAAGACCTGAGCGGCAACCTGACCCTGATGACGTGGGAAGAGGTCAGGGCCTGCCCGTAATTCAGACCGACAGAGCGCTATCCGCTAAAGTGGACGCCACGCTTCGGAACAATTGCGCGACAAAACAAAAACCTGGAGCGGGGCTTTGAGTCCATCAAAGCTCATCCCGCTCCAATACCAACCCGCGAAAATCTTGACTCATCGTGGGTTGGCAAGCGCGCCAGTGTACGTTTCTGGGGCGCCCGAGCTTTTGCGAGGAGCCATGGGGGGCGCCTTGTCCGGCGTTTGAGCTGAAAAAATGCGAATATCAAGCGTCATTCTTTATGAGGCTTGGTCTAATGCGTCGGGCGGATAACCGACAGCGCCTCTTCGTTGCCAAGGGCAACCTGGATAATGGTCTCGACCCGGCCCATCACCCCGGGATCCTGCGCCAGATGGGACAGCCTGTTCATCAGCAGCGTAATATCGAGATAGACATCGAGGTCCGTCAGGGCGTCGTCGCTGAGATAGTCGTCAGGCGCGTAGGAGGTGACAAAGGCTGCCATGGCGGCGCGGCCGCGCGGATCGGTCACGGCGCCGTCGCGGTGGCGAACCAGGATGTCCGAGATAACGGCGCGCATACCCGCCCGTTCGGTGTTGTCGACAATAGTCATGAGTTGCCCTGAGTCTTGTAAACCCAAAGTTTTGACGCCACCAGCATAAGAAAGATATGTGGATTTCACAAACAGCCCGCTCGATCGATTGAACTGTTTGTGAACGTTGAACTCGACAAAGACTATGCCTGTAAACCCTCAGTTCTATTCATAAATTAAGAAAATTAAGCTCAATACGCGAAAATAAACCTTGTCAAAAATCCGACCCTGTGACATGTTGAGGCTATTCGAAAACAGACCCATGACTTGTCTGCACGCCATACGGCCTCTCTCCCAAGCATTGCTATTTCGGACCGAAGCGCAATCTCGCGCGTCGATACTGCACGAAATGTGCGATTCTCAAGGAGGCCACCATGGCCAACGGCACCGTAAAGTGGTTCAACCCAACTAAAGGCTTCGGCTTCATCCAACCTGATGAAGGCGGCCAGGATATCTTCGTGCACGTCAGTGCCGTCGAACGCGCAGGCCTGCGCAGCCTGAACGAAGGCCAGAAGGTCTCGTTCCAGATCGCGCAAGACCGCGGCAAGAACTCGGCCGTCGACCTGAAGACGCTCTAATCGGGTTCACCGATACAAGCTTCCGGGCCCGGCGTTGTCAAACGCCGGGCCTTTTCTATCGGGCAGCCGCGCCCCAAGAATTATAGTGAGCAAGGAACTATATAAAAAACATGCCAATTTCTTTTAAAGCCTTACCTGCCGGCTGGGACGATATCTGGCCGACCCACGCCGAGCCCGACCTGATCTACGAAAACGTGCCGGTGCGCTTCCAGATCGCTGCCCGCGGCCAGAGCTGGGAAGTTTTCCGCGACACCTGTTTCTGGGGGATTTTCCGTTCGCGCACCGAAGCCCATGAATGCGTCCGCGACGCCATGCAGCAAATCTTCTCCGGCGGCGGTTCGGCGCAAGTGCGGTTTGCGTAGAGAGGCCCTGTCCATCTTTTTCGTCTCCCCCGCCTGCGGGGATCCCCACCTGAGGGGAGCCCCACCTGATGGGAGCCCCACCTGATGGGAGCCCCACCTGATGGGAGAATGTGGCCGAAGGCCGGATAAGGGGCTAACTCAGGTTCGGCATTTGTGGTGCTCGCCGATCCAACCCCTCACCCCTACCCTCCACCTCAAGTGGGGAGAGGAAGATTTTTCCATCTCTTAAGCAATTTAGCTGAAAACAGCCCTACTCTTCCTGAAGTTCTTCCTTGAACGCATCCAGGCTCAACGGCCGGCCCAGGAAGTTCTGGATCAGCACATTAGCGTCCTGTGACCCGCCGGGTTCCAGCACCAGCTTGCGATACTTCAACGCCGTTGCCTGATCGCGGATACCGCTGGCCTCGAACTGGGTGAACAGGTCCAGGGCGATCGCCTTCGACCAGACATAGGTGTAGTAGATAGCCGAATAGCCGTCCAGGTGACCGAAGCTGGCATAGGGGTGCGTGCCCGCAATGGCCGGGAACTGCGAATAGCGCGCCATCTGCTCGTTGTATTTCTCAGACAGGTCAAAGTCGGGCTTGCGGTTGTAAAAGTTCAGCGACACGGCGGCATAAGCCAGTTGGCCCTTCCACATGGTCGGTTCGCCGAAATGCCGGCCGGCGTTCATCTTGGCGACCAGGGTCTCGGGGATCACCTCACCCGCCGGGTTCGATGCAAAGCTCTTCAGCGTCGTGTAGTCCCAGGTCCATTCCTCCAGCAGCTGCGACGGCGCCTCAATGAAGTCCCATTGCAAATTGCTCATCGACTGGTTGGCGTACCGGTTGTGGCCGGAATAGAGATGGTGGATCAGGTGGCCGAACTCATGCAGGAAGGTCACGGCGTCGTCGTGATCCATCGGACCGTCGGCCGGGAAGTTGCACAACAGCGCACCAATCGGCACCTGCTCACCTTCGACTCCGGTGCGGACTGTGAACTGAGCGGCGTGGTTGAACTTGCCGTCGCGGGGGCTCATGTCGAGATAGAAGCGGCCGACCAGTTTGTCGCCGTCATATAACTCCCACGCTGTCACTTCCGGCGACCACACCGGCGTATCCCACGCACGGATATCCGCCTTGAACAGGTCCTTCAGCAGGTTGAAGATGCCGTCGCGGGTCTTGTTGAGCGTGAAATACTGGCGGACCTCCTGGGCGTCGACATCGTACTTCTGTTTGCGCAGCTTGTTGGCCATGTAAGAATTGTCATAACCTTCCAGACGGGTGATCGACGGATCGACCGTCCTCGCAAAGGTCAGCAACTCATTGTAATCGGCCTCGGCGCCGGGCTTTGCGGCGGCGTTGACGTCGTCCAGGAAGGTCGCTGCGCGCTGGGGGTTACCGATCATCTTGTCGGCAGTCACCAGGGCGGCATAGTCGCTGTAACCCAGCACCTGGGCCAGCTCATAGCGCTTTTCCAGAAGGGTCTTCAACACCGGCGCATTGGCCGGATAGCCGCGATTGCGAAAGCCGATGGCGACCTTTTTGCGGGTTTCGCGGTTGTCGGCGAAGTCGAGCACGGGAATGACGTCGGGGTAGTCGAAGGTCAGGTGGATCAAGCCATCGGCACCGGGCTTATGGGCATCCAGCCAGTCCTGAGGCAGGCCGTTCAGCTCTTGCGGCATCAGCGCTATGTCGCCCTTGTCGTCGCGGATGTTACCGGCGAACTTCAACCCGATCTCGGTGATTTCGGTCTGCAACGCCTTGACCTTGCCGCGGGTGGCGTCGTCCTTGTCGACCCCGGCCAGGCGGTAGTTGGTCAGGACCTTGTTAAGCGTAAAAGCGGTTGCACTGTCCAGGCCGGCAGTCGGGATGGCGGACAGGCGGTCATAGATGGGGCGCGACAAGCCGATGGCGGTGCCGAGGTCGGACAGCTTCGGCACGCAGGCCTCCGCGGCGGTGCGGACCTCTTTCGAGGCCGAGCTCTGCGAGATCAGGTACATTTCACTGCCACCATCGCCGAGGACCAGGCTCAGCGTGTCGAACATCTCGAAATCCCTGGCCAGACTTGCCGGACCGGTATGGCTTTCCAGTTCGGTTTTGACGCGGGTGGCCAGCTCGATATTGGCGGCGCAGCGGTCATCGATGGCGGCGGCTGAGGTTTCCGTGACGAAGGTCGGCTTGAGAAAGGCGGCGACGTCCTGTTCGAGGGTGCCGGCAATGGCAGCGGTCGAAGCCCCGGCCAGCAACAGGGTGGCAAAGGTCAGCTTGGCGGCGAATTTCATGAGGAACACCTGAGTGGTAGGATTTGTAACTTCATAGGACGAAGGCGCCCGGGTGACAAGGCTGTGACAGATTAACGAATTGTCATATCCGGGCGGAAATGACTTATACTAAACCCACTTTGACTTTGACATTCTTTCCGCAAGGGGACCCCTCCGTCTCGACGCGCTACGATCTTCGATCTCCGCTTGCTCGCCACCTCCCCATCGAAGGGATGGGGAGGAGAAAAAAAGAATATGTTCAATGGTTTCTTCTCCTCCCCATTTCAAATGGGGAGGTGCCGAGCAAGCGAGCCCAAAGGGCGAAGCGCGTCGAGGCGGAGGGGTCTACCTACTGTCGATGTGTCAATCTTTTCGTTGATAGGTATTAGGTCCTTTTGCCTTCTCCTCCCCATTCCTTCAATGGGGAGGTGGCGCGGCGCTTGGCGAAGGCCCCTTGGCCGAAGCCAAAGTCCGCGACGGAGGGGTCCCGGGTTGACCACCGCCTCCAGCCGATTAATCTCCCTGCTATGAAAAAACCTCTCCGCAAATACGCGCTCGCCCGCCGGATGCGCAAGGAAATGACGCCGCTGGAAGTCCGCCTGTGGATCAGGATCAGAGGCCGCGAAGACGGTATGCACTTTCGCAAGCAGCATCCTGTTGGACCCTATATCGCGGATTTCTACTGCGCTCAGGCCAAGTTGATCGTGGAGGTCGATGGCCAGGTGCATATCCACGCTGACGTGGCCGACCGGGACGAGATTCGCGATGCCTGGCTAACCTCACAAGGCTATCATGTCCATCGCATTCCTGGCTTCGAGGTCATGGCGGATCCGGATGAGACGGCCTTGGGCGTAATCCTGCTGGCGGAGTCGTTGATCAAAAAGTGACCCCTCCGTCGCGGACTTCGGCTTCGGTCAAGAGGCCTTTGCCGAGCGCCGCGCCACCTCCCCATTGAAGGAATGGGGAGGAGAAGGAACTATGAGTAAGCGCCTGTAAGTTTCTTTCTTTTTCTCCTCCCCATCTCTGCGGTGGGGAGCGGGATGGCCCTAGGGATGAGGAAAGAAATGACGCCGCCGGAAGTTCGCCTGTGGATCAGAGGCCGAGAGGACGGTCTGCACTTCCGCAAGCAGCATCCAGTTGGTCCCTATATCGCGGATTTTTACTGCGCCGCCGCTAAACTGATCGTCGAGAACGAATTGTCATGTCTGAGCCGAAACGGCTGACGCCCTTTTGCCTTCTCCTCCCCATTCCTTCAATGGGGAGGTGGCGCGGCGCTTGGCGAAGGCCCCTTGGCCGAAGCCAAAGTCCGCGACGGAGGGGTCCCGGGTTGACCACCGCCTCCAGCCGATTAATCTCCCTGCTATGAAAAAACCTTTCCGCAAATACGCGCTCGCCCGCCGGATGCGCAAGGAAATGACGCCGCCGGAAGTCCGCCTGTGGATCAGGATCAGAGGCCGAGAGGACGGTCTGCACTTCCGCAAGCAGCATCCTGTTGGACCCTACATCGCGGATTTCTACTGCGCTCAGGCCAAGTTGATCGTGGAGATCGATGGCCAGGTGCATATCCACGCTGACGTGGCCGACCGGGACGAGATTCGCGATGCCTGGCTAACCTCACAAGGCTATCACGTCCATGGCATTCCGGGCTTCGAGATCATGGCAGATCCGGATGAGAGCGCGTTGGGCGTAATCCTGCTGGCGGAGTCGTTGATCAAAAAGTGACCCCTCCGTCGCGGACTTCGGCTTCGGCCAAATAGGCCTTCGCCGAGCGCCGCGCCATGGTCTGCCGGCAAGGCTCGAGATGGAGGTCCTCTTTCCTACCCAAGACGATCCGTCGCAACCACTAAAACCTAAATCCCAGCGTTACCGTCGCCAGACTGCCCTTGGTCTTGATCTCGCCCGGATCGAAGGCATCCGGCTCGAACTCCACACCGTTCAGTTCGAAATGCTGGATCCCGAGCCCCAGCGACCAGCGCTCGCTCATTTGAACATCGACACCGACACCGGCCGTATAACCATAGGCGGTGACGTGGCGCGTAGCCCCGGCACCGTCGCCGGTCTCGAGGATCTTCAACCGCCCCGAGGCCGCGCCAGCCTGGGCATAGATGAGCGTATTACCGTTGATCACGGTACCGAAACGGCCGCCGGCCGAAGCCAGCCAACCCAGTTCGGTGTCGAAACCCTGGTCAGTCGACACTTCGACGCCTTCGCTGTCGACCGAGACCTTTTCGATCGTCGTGCCGCCTTCGGCATTGGTGCCGGTCCATGAAGCGTACAGGCCGAAGACGGTGTCGCCGTCTTGCCAGTCATGGCGAAGTTCGACTCCGCCGATCTCGGCCGTTGTATCATAGCCTTCTATCTTATCGTCGCCGAAACTGTCGAAGCCGCTGGGCTCGACGGAACCCCACAGGTAACCGGCCTGGACGCCGATTCGCGTACCGGACAGGTCGTCGGCCATGGCGGGGGCGCCGGCCAGGGCCAGGGCTGATACGGTGACGGCCAGGGCCGACAGGGAAACAGGCTTGGTTTTGAACATGGCGGAGAACCCCATAATAGAATCGGATAAAGCTACGCAAAAAATACCGACCATCCATACATCCGCCAATGCCGTGGCGCAACCGACAGGGAAAGCATGACACCGCAGGGCCGCAAAATGTTCGAGACCCTCATGAAGACGCAGACGATGTCGCGTGACGCCATTGTCGCCTATCAGCACGGCCTGCTGGAAAAACTGTGTCGCCATGCCCGCCTGCGCGTGCCCTTCTACCGTGACAGCGGCTGCCTCGACTCGCTGTTTGATGGCGACCGCTTCGATATGTCCGGCTGGGACAAGGTGCCGGTCCTGACGCGTGAGGCCGCCTACGCCAACCGCCGCGAACTAACCGCCACCGAGGTCCCGCGTTTCATGGCGCCCCTGACGCCCGGCCAGACCTCGGGCTCAACCGGCACGCCCCTGCCCTTCCTGCGCACCAGCCTGAGCAGCTACGCCTCGGAAGCGCTGACGGCGCGCGGCCTGGCCTGGCGCGGCCTGGGCGTCGGCAAACCAACGGCTATCTCCAAGGCGGTGACCGGCGATGTCGGTGCCCGCGAAGCCGGCGAGCCACTGCAGACCCAAAACGGATCGGTGCATTTCGTCAACTTTTTCCACAAGCCGCTCGAGCAGTGCGCCGAACTGGACCGCATCCGGCCGCGTCTGGTCATCTCCTACCCCAGCATCGTCCACAGCTGGATTCTTGCCGATGGCGGCGCCTGTCTTGAAAGCGTCGAGGCCATCCTGCTGACAGGAGAAACCTGCCGGGAGGAAACCGCGCAGGCTATTCGGGCGGCGTTCAAGGGTCATGTTATCAATTTGTATTCCGCTTCCGAAGCCGGCCCGATGGCCATCCAGGGGCCCAGGGGCGACCTCAAGGTCTGCGAGGAAAACCTGTGGATGGAAGAACCCTCCGCGGCCCTAAGCGCCGAGTCGCGTCTGCGCCCCCATCCGGTGATCATCACACCCTACTACGCCCACGCCACGCCTCTGATCCGCTATGCGCCCGGCGACTACGCCATCTGGGGCAACCCGGACAAGGCGACGCCAGGACTTCGCTCGCTGGAACGGATCACGGGTCGCGTGCGCAATATGTTCAAACGCCCCGACGGCACCCTGTTCTGGCCTAACCTGTCGAGCGTGAAACTGCGCAAGATCGCCCACTTTACCCATCGCCAGCTGATCCAGGAGAGTTTTGAGCGTTTCGTCCTGCGCGTGGTGTTCGATGCGCCCCCCGATGACGGCCAGGTCCGCCAGTTCCAGGCCCATATCGCCGAGGTCACCGGCGCCAGGGACGTGGTGATCGAGGCCGTTTCGGGCATTAACGACAACCGCACAAACGGCAAATCCTACGAAGACTTTATTTGCTTGATTTAACCGGGGCGGTACAAGCCGGGCGGCGGCAACGCACCCTGAATGTTTTTGAGAGGAGATAATCATGATCCGAACGGCGAAAGCCCATTGGGCCGGCGACGGCAAGTCCGGCGAAGGCACGCTGACCACCCAGAGCGGCGTACTCAACGGCCAGCCCTATTCCTTCAAGCTGCGGTTCGAAAACGCCGACGGCCAGGCGGGGACCAACCCCGAAGAGCTGATCGCCGCCGCGCATTCGGGCTGCTTCTCGATGGCTTTGGCGTTTGCCCTCGCCAATGCCGGCTTTACGGCAACCAGCATCGACTCCGAGGCCGCTGTCGAGCTCCAGCCCGGCGAAGGCGGTTTCTCGATCACGGGGATCAAGCTGAAGTTGACAGCCGTCATCCCGGGCATTTCCCGGGAGCAGTTTGATGGCATCGCCGCCGGCGCCAAGGCCGGCTGTCCGGTATCCAAGGCCCTTTCGGCCGTGCCGATCACCCTGGAAGCCGTTCTGGCGTAAGGATTAAAGGGGATCCACAGATTTCACAGATTAGAGGGATTAAGAATTTTGGCCCGTAGCGCCTTTCAATCCGGTCCTGGCTCCGTCGGCACCGCGAAAAAATCCTCTTATAATCTGTGAAATCTGTGGATCCCCTTTACGGTCTTTCCCGCTTCGCGGCGGGCTTGGGTTCCATGCCTGCAAGAAATTTTTGCGCCCTGTCGAAATGGGGCGACTTCCTTGCTTTTTTACTTCCCCAAATCGCAATTTGGGTCTCGCAACTGTCCGGAATACAGCCGGAAATTCGACTTTTTGCCGGGTTTGGCTGTTCTAGAGACGGTGCCGACGTCTTTCACGCGATCAAAGCAGCGTGCCGGATCTATGGCCTTGCCCTCCGCGATCACAATAAGGGCCCGGCCTTCGGGCGGGGCGCCTTGCCACGGATAGCGTTGGCGTTCTGCCAAGGCGTACGGCGCATAGGTGTCCAGGGAATAGATACCGGTTGCGGTATGATAGGCCAGCTCGGCGTGGGTGTTATAGTCCGTCGTCGCCAGCCAGGTGGCGTCGTCAAAATAGGACGAAGGCAAGGCCACCTTATAGGTCAGGCTTCGCCAACCTTCCGACAGCCCGCCGGCACCGGGAAGGCTTGGCGTCAGGGCCAAGAACACCAGCACCGACGCGCTCAAACCAACCCCCAGTGGCGCGGCCAGCCAGCGTACGCGGTTCCAGCCCTTGCCCTCCATGCCTTCCGCCATCACCGCACCCAGCAAGACCAGACCCGGAAACACCGGCGCCGTCCAGTTGCCCTGGATGCGGTCATGGAAAACATGGACCAGCAGATAGGCGAACAACGGCAAGGGCAGAGCCACCAGCAGCTTCAACCGCGACTCGCTGTTGCGGAACGCCGCTACGCTTCCTAAAACCACAAACACAAAAATCAGCGGGTTAAGCAGCAGGGGCTGCGACAGCACGAACTCGATCAGGAACTTCAACGTGAAGTCCTGCGCCCCTATCCGCCCGAACTGCTTCTCAACAGTCACCCAGTCATGGCTCAGGTTCCACAACAGGTTCGGCGCCATGGCCGCCAAGGCCACCAGGCCGCCCAGATACGGCCACGGCGTCAGCAGCCAGCGCCGCGCCGGCGTGTCCATCACCATCCACGCGGCAACGCCCAGCCCCAAGAACAAATTGGTATACTTTGCCTCGACGCCCAGGCCCGCAAACAGCCCGAAGACCAGCCACCACCACCCCTTGTTGGATGCCAAAAGTCGCGCCAGCGCCCACAATCCGCCGGCCCACATCAATACCGACGGCGGGTCGGGTGTCGCCACGACGGAACCGACGCTGAGCAGCAGGCAGGCATTCAGCCACAGTACGGTCCGCCGGGCGATGGCTTCGTCGAACAGGACGCGCGCCGCGTCGTACATCAGCCACGACAGGCCCAGGAAGCTCAGCACAAAGCTCAACCGGACGAACAGTTCGCTGTCGAACAGGAGGGTCGTGACCATGATCCACCACGCCACCATCGGCGGATGGTCGTAATAGCCCAGTGCCGGATGCTGCGCCCACAGCCAGTAATAGGCTTCGTCGGGCACCAGCTCGACTTGCGATGCCGTCACCAGACGCAGCAGCGTCATGCCGATGACGACGGCGGTCAGCCAGGGGTACTGTTTCAGGCGCGCGAGCATGCCCCCTCTATTGGCGGCATTTTCACCCGGCGGCAAGACGTTACACGGTGAGTGTGGCCATGACGCCATCCATCAACCCGGGCATCTCGGGATCGAAATTGCCCTGCCGTGCTAAGGTGGTAAACCCATGGACCAGCGACCAGGCCGCAACCGCGCGGACGTCGATACCCGGTTTGGCGACATCACATAACTGCTCCGCCGAAACCGCGACACCCGTGATCACCTCATGCAACAACGAAAAGGCCCCGACACTGGCTGACAAATAGGCCGGATCAGCGCGATTGAGTGCCTCACACCGCCACATCAGATCGAATCGCGCCGGGTGAGCGACACCGAAACGGATATAGGCCCTCGCCTGAGCCTGGATACGGGCCGTGCGGTCGCCGCCCTGCGTATTGGCCTCGCGCAAGGCGGCCTGCAGTTCGAGAAAACCCGCCGTCGCCACCGCGGTCAAAAGGCCGCGGGTATCGCCGAAATGATGCGCCGGCGCGGCCGCAGACACACCGGCCCGGCGTGCCGCCTCCCGCATTGAAAAGCCCTCCAGACCGCGTTCGGTCAGGATCTGTTCGGTGGCGTTGATCAGCGCCTGACGCAGTTCGCCATGGTGGTAGGGCTTTGAAGGCTCGGCTGACATGTTAACAGTGTAAAGATTTAACTTGACGGTGTTCAGATTGCGCGATATCTCGGTCTTTACAGTGTTTAGATTCAGTTTGCAATCCAGGAGGCACGCCCATGGCGGAAACCTTTTTCAATCTCGGCAACCTGCTGGCCATGGCCGGCTGGCTGACCCTTGTGGCGGGGCTTGTGGTCCGGCCGTTTCGCCCGCGCTCGGTCGGCCTGGTCCGACTGACCGCCGCCTTTGTCTTCGGCGCGGCCTATATCGGCCTGCTGATTGTGGGCCGTGAGGCTTTCGGCGAAGGCGGCTTTTCGTCGCTGATCGCCGTGCGCGCCCTGTTTGCCAATGATTTCGCCCTGACGGCGGGTTGGCTGCATTATCTGGCCTTCGACCTTTTCGTCGGCGCCTGGATCGTCGAGGACAGTGCCAGGCGCGGCCTCAACGGCTGGCTGATCGTGCCGTGCCTGGGCCTGACCTTCCTGTTCGGCCCGGCCGGCCTGCTGCTCTATGCCGTCCTCAGCCTGTTCGCCCCGGAAAAGAAGGCCGCCTGACATGACCTCCGCACAAAAGACCCTCGCTGCCGCGGCCCTGGTCTTCGGCGTCGCCTTCCTCGCCATGCTGGTCGCCCAGGGCCTCGATTCCCGTCTGCTGGACGGGGTCAATGTCTGGGTCAAGCCCGCCAAGTTCGCCCTCTCCCTGGGCGTGTTCGCGGCCACCCAGGCGGCCTATCTGCACTTCACCCGGCCGGAGCGCCAGTCGCGCTGGCACATGGTCTTCGTGCGCTGGGGGCTGATCCTGCCAGCCGTTTTCGAGCTCGGCTATATCAGCTTCCAGGCGGCTCTGGGCCAGAAGTCGCACTTCTTCGTCTCCGATACCTTCCATTCGGTCATGTACATCCTGATGGGCATAGGTGCGGTGCTGATCACCCTGACCATGCTGCCGGTCGCGTGGGACATCGCCCGCCATCCGGTCACCGGCTTGCGCGGCGACCTGCGCTTTGCCCTGGTGGCGGGGCTTGTCGTGTCGACGGTCCTGGTCATGATCACAGCCGGTTACATGTCCTCGACCGCAGGCCATGCCGTCGGCGCCGAGGCTGGCAGCTTTCCTCTCTTCGGCTGGAACCGCGCCGGCGGTGATCTAAGGGTGGCGCACTTCTTCGCCCTGCATGCCCATCAGGTCCTGCCGCTGGGCGCCCTGCTGATCGGCAGGCTGCCGGGTCCGGCGCGGTGGGGTCTGGTGGTCATCGGCACCGCTGCCTACACCGGCCTCTGCGTCTGGACCTTTACCGAGGCCCTGGCCGGTCAACCCTTCCTGCCGGGCCTTTTTGCCTGATCACCGGCCCAGCAACAGGGCAATCGCCTTGTCGATGCGACGGGCACGGGTTTGCGGCGTCCTGGCGTCCTCGATGGCGCGGACATGTTCCTTGCGCTGGGTAAAGGACAGTTTGTCGAAGGCTTCGTCGACCCCGGCGGCATCCAGGGCAGCCTGGAAATCGTCGGGGATTTCGACCACACGCGGGGCAGAATCGAGCTCGAGCTCGACCTCGATGGCATCGCCGCCATTGATGCCGGAAGCCGCGCGGTGCTCGGAGGAAAACGGAACCATGTAGTGGCCACCCATGACGGCGACGGTGGTGCGGAAAATGTAGCCATTGACGTTCACGACGACCGGCGGCTTCTTGCCGGCGCCCAGCGCCTCGACCACCGGCGCCGGGACGATGATGCCCGTGACCGCCCGCCCCTCAGGCTGGTACAGGGTAGTGTGGAACGTCATCGTGGTCTCCCTTTTGCGGCACGATACGGCAAACCCCGTCGCAAGGAAAGATGGCGGCCGTTTTGCGCCTCTGGTATCGGCTTCACCCTGGTACAGGAGGCGTTCATGCCAGTTGTTGGAATAGGCGGCGTCTTTTTTCGCGCCAGGGATCCGAAAGCTTTGCTGCAATGGTATCAGAGCCACCTCGGCATCATGACCACGGACGATTATCAATGGCGCCAGGCAGCCGGTCCGACCGTCTTCATGCCGTTCAGCGAAACCACGGACTATTTCCCGGCGGACAAGCCGTGGATGATGAACTTTCGGGTCACCGAGCTTGACGCCCTGCTCGCGTCCCTGCGGGCGGCGGGTATCGACGTCACGACCGATGCGGCCTGGGACACGCCCGAAACCGGACGCTTTGCCCGCATCATCGACCCCGAAGGTAACCCGGTCGAACTGTGGGAACCACCGGCCGCATAACGACGGCCATGGGCTCTCCGGCCCGATCCTGCCATCGGCCTGAGGACGGTGTTTCTGCAACGACTGTCCGGAAGTGAACACCTTGGTCCCTGCGTTGAGAGTCAAGATTTCAGGCCAGGCCGGTTAAGGATCGGCCGCGGCTTCATGGGTATTGGCATCGTCGGGGCCGTTTCTTTACCACCGGGGCCCAGCCGACGGGCGACGATTCCTGGATGTGAGCGTTGACTCAAATGGGTCAGAGGCAGAGCGCCTGTGGTCACACCCTTGTCCTTTCGGGGCCGCCACAATTGCCACAATCCACGACATATTTTGCGCGCAATCCGAGCGAAATCTCAGATAGCGGCGTTCGTGACTTCACGGACGGAAGGGCCCTTCGGACAGGGCGTGAGGGAGATCAAGATGCGCGGATTTTTATTCGCCGGCGCGGCCGCCATGGTGGCGGGCGCCGGTTTACCTGTTCCCATGGCCATGGCGACGACACCTGTTGTCATCGCGGACTCGCCAGTACGATGCAATTCCATCGCAGAACCAGAAGACCACCTCAATTACAGTGCCTCGCAGCAGGTGGTTGTCACAGGGGCGAGACCCAAACAGAAAACGGCGAAGTCCCAAAAAAGACGTGCGGAAGCCGCACCGGCACCTGTCGTCTCAGCACCACCTCCGCCGCCGCCGCCACCGGTCATGGCACTAGCTGTCGCGCCTCCGACCAGCTACGGCTATGCCGGGTTCACCGATGTGCAAACCAAGCCATTTACCGAAAAGTATAAGGGTGAGCCCGTAGCCTCGGTGGTGAGGGTCGCCGAAGTGCCGGTATCGACCTTCTCGGTTGATGTCGACACCGGCGCCTATGCCAATGTCCGGCGCATGCTCAACGACGGCGTCACACCCCCCGAAGCGGCGGTGCGCACCGAAGAACTGCTCAACTATTTCCGCTATGACTACCCTCTGCCCCAGGACCGGTCGAAGCCTTTTTCGATCACCACCGATGTCGCCCTAACCCCGTGGAACGCCAGGACCCGGCTGATGCGGGTTGGCCTGCGCGCCTATGACGTTCCGCGGTCGGAACGCCCGGCCGCCAACCTGGTCTTCCTGATCGATGTCTCCGGCTCGATGAGCGATCCCGACAAGCTGCCGCTGGTCAAGACAGCCCTGTCCATGCTGTCTGACAATCTGCGCCCCGACGACAAGGTGTCGATCGTCGTCTATGCCAGCGCAACCGGCATTGTTCTGGCGCCCACCCATGAAGGCAAGTACGTCAAGCAGGCTTTGGAGTGTCTATCGGCAGGCGGCTCGACGGCGGGCGGCCAGGGCATGGCCCTGGCCTATGCCACGGCAAAGGCCAACTTTATCGACGGCGGCATCAACCGCGTGATCCTGGCGACCGATGGCGACTTCAATGTCGGGATTTCGTCGATCGCTGAGGTCGAGGCCCTGGTTAAGCAGAACCGCGAATCGGGTGTCACGCTGACGGCGCTGGGCTTTGGCACCGGAAACTACAACGAAGGCCTGATGGAGAAGATGGCCGATGTCGGTAACGGCAACTACGCCTATATCGACAGCGCCATGGAGGCGCGCAAGGTGCTTGACGACGAGCTGTCCTCGACCCTGTTCACGGTCGCCAGGGACGTCAAGATCCAGGTCGAGTTCAATCCTGCCCTGGTGTCGCAATATCGGCTGATCGGCTACGAGAACCGCGCCCTGGCGGAGGAAGACTTCAACAATGACGCGGTCGATGCCGGCGATATTGGCGCCGGTCATCAGGTCACGGCCATCTATGAGATCGTCCCGACCGGAACCGAGGGCTGGCTGCCCGACCGCCATTTCGCTGGCAACACGGTGGCGGCCGCCGGCACCCAGGACGACCAGTTGGTGTGGCTAAAACTCCGCTACAAGCTGCCGGGCGAGGACACGTCGCGCCTGATCCAACAGGCTGTCCCGGCGGCGATGGTGGTCACAGCGCAGCCGGCACGGGGTGATATGGCGTTTGCGGCAGCGGTCGCGGCCTATGGCCAGATTCTGCGCGGCGACACATACCTCGGGACCTACAGCCTTGCCGACGCCCGGACACTTGGAGGAACACAGACCGATTACCGCCGCCAGGAGTTCCTGGAACTGACCCGCCTGGCCGAAACCGCCAGGGTCAGGCAGTAACCTGCCCTGCGGACGGAAAGCGAAAAGAGGGCCCGTCCGTCATCGACGGGCCTTTGTCTTTTTGTTCGCCCCAGGGCGCAGTCCGATAAAGTGTGCAGCACCGCACGGGCGTCCCCGTTTTCGGATAAATTGTGCGACAAAAAAACGTAGACCGGGGTTTTGATTCCATCAAAACGCATACCGCTCTAGCCGGACTGCGCTATCGGCGGCTCGCATCGACGCACACGACTGCTATGGCGCGGTGCCGGTCTCAGGCTTATGCTGTAAGGGGAAGGGCAAATGTTAGACGGGCACCCTGGGGGGCAGGGTGCCCGTCAAAGTCGCCACTTTCGAGGGGGGAAGTGATCGCAGCGACACGTTACATTAGTACTGAAATCGACCCGATTCAAGCTTAACAGTTTTTCAGGTGAAAACCGCCCGGGGTTCAACTTCCGGGCGTTACCAAGAATGAAAAAGCACGGTAAACCGTCCGTTACCGCATCAAACACCAGCTGCCACCGCTTCTTAACATTTCTGCCCTAGCTTCCTACGATCAGACGGACGGCTCAGCCTATGCAAACACCCGACCAGCAACAGTTGCAGGACCTCCAGGAGAGGGTGAAACAGCTCAGTGAAAGCGAGGCTCGCGCTATCCATGCCGCCTTTCACGATTTCCAGACGGGCGCACCGAACCGGGCGGCGTTCCAGCGCGAACTGAGCCAGCGCCTGAAGGGTGATGCGCCATTTTCGCTGGCCCTGCTCGACCTCGACCGGTTCAAATATGTCAATGATACCTATGGCCATGCCGCCGGCGACATCCTGATCTGCGAGGTCACCGAACGGCTGCGCAATACCCTGCCGGCGGAGGCTTTCCTGGCGCGCCTGAGCGGTGACGAATTCGGCTTTATTCTGGCGACTGACGCGGCAGAGACGGCCGAAGTCATTTGCCGCCAGGTGGTCGACGCCTGCGCGACCGAATTCCTGGTCAATGGCAACGCCATCCAGATCGGTGCCTCTGTCGGCCTGTTCCTGGGCCAGGATTGCGGCCTGCGCGGTGTCACCGACCTGATGCGCTGCGCCGACATCGCCTTGTTCGCCGCCAAGCGCGCCGGGCGCAACCGCGTCTGCCGCTTCGACAAGAGCCTAGACGACAATCTGCGTCGCCGACGGGCCATCGAAGCCGGCCTGGCCAAGGCCATCGCTAACAAGGAACTGGAACTGTATTATCAACCGATCATCGCCGCCGCGACCCAGGAGGTCGCCGGGTTCGAAGCCCTGCTGCGCTGGAAGAGCGCCGATCTGGGCCAGGTGTCTCCGGCCGTCTTCATTCCCGTAGCCGAAGAGAGCGGGCTGATCCGCGGCATCGGCGACTGGGTTATCCGCCAGGCGCTCAACGACTGCGGCGACTGGCCACAGCAATATGTCGCCATCAACCTGTCGGCGCGTCAGTTTAACGGCACCGACATGGTGCAGATCCTGCGCGGCCATGCCGATGCCGCCGGCGTGCCCTATGGCCGCATCCATGTCGAAGTGACCGAAACGGCCTTTTTCGAGGACAGCCGCGGCGCTGCAGATACCCTTGGCGCCTTACGCAACCTTGGTTTTCGCATTGCTCTCGACGATTTCGGCACCGGTTATTCGTCGTTGTTCAGCGTCAAGAACTTCCCGCTCGACGTCATCAAGATCGACAAGTGTTTTATCGACGGCCTGGGCGTTGAGCCCCAGGCGGCACCGATCATCAGCGCGGTGATTCACCTGGCGCGCGGCCTGGGCCTTGGCGTTGTCGCCGAAGGGGTGGAAACCGAGGACCAGCGCCAGGCGCTGCAACGGCTGGGCTGTTCGCACCTGCAGGGCTATCTGTTCTCGAAACCGCAAAGCCGGAGCCATATCCTGACCTGGCTCAAGGGCCGACGGACGCTGGAACGCGAGAGCATATAGCCTGACGCGCTCAGAGGAAGCCTCCCAATCCCTCTCGGCCTGCCATCGAAAATGCCCCGTAAGGGTGCTCTTTCGATGGGGTGGCAAACAGAAAGGGATTGGCTGCGCTTCGCCAAACCTTCGCTTCGCTACGGTTACGAACCCACTTTTTTCTGCGAGGGTTCGAACCCTACTGTCACCACCCCATAGAAAAAGCCCCGCAAGGGGGCTTTGTCTATGGGGTGGCGGACAGAGAGGGATTCGAACCCTCGGTACGCTTTCACGTACACACGCTTTCCAAGCGTGCGCGATCGACCACTCCGCCACCTGTCCATCACCGCACGCCGGTCAGGTGGCGTTCGGAAGACGGCTCTTATAGCGTCGCCGCATGAATGAGCAAGCCCCTTTGCTACGCTTTTTTTGTAACCATATAACCAAAGAGCGCGTATAAATCGCGCAACGAAAAGGAATACCAACATGTTCGGTCTCAAAACCCAGATGGTCGCGCCAACCCAGGCCCTGGCCGGCCGCAGCGATGCCATCCCCACCGAAACGATTCACGCCGTGCTCGGCACGCCGCTGAAAGGCCCCTACCCGGACGGCACCGAGCAGGTCGTCTTCGCCATGGGCTGTTTCTGGGGCGTCGAGCGCAAGTTCTGGCAACAGGACGGAATCTACACCACCGCCGCCGGCTATATCGGCGGCTACACCCCCAATCCCACCTACAAGGAGGTCTGCTCCGGCCAGACCGGACACACCGAGGGCGTACTGGTGGTCTATGACCCCAAAATCGTCAGCTTCGCCCAGTTGCTGAAGCTGTTCTGGGAAAGCCACGACCCGACCCAGGGTCACCGTCAGGGTAACGACGTCGGCACCCAATACCGCTCGGCCATCTTCACGACCACGCAGGCGCAGTACGAAGCTGTCCTCGCCAGCAAGGCCGACTACCAGAAATCGCTGTCGGCCATCGGCAAGGGCGTTATCACCACCGAGATCTTCGGCCCCGTCACGCCGGCCGATGCCGAGGCCCCCGGCCAGACCACGGCCAAGCCCTTCTTCTTCGCCGAGGACTACCACCAGGGCTATCTGCACAAGAACCCGGACGGCTATTGCGGCCTGAAGGGCACAGGCGCGGTCTGCCCGATCTGACCTGACAGATCGCGCAGCACGGCCGGTAGCTGGGCCTCCAGGTCCTCGGCGATCAGGCCGGGACCGAAGGCTCTGGAGCATTGCGCGTGAATCCAGGCGGCGGCGCAGGCGGCTTCGAACACAGCCATGCCCTGCGCCACCAGACCGGCGGCAAACCCGGCCAGCACATCGCCCGACCCGGCAGTGGCCAGCCATGGCGGCGCCTCGCGATTGACGACGATCCTGCCGTCCGGGGCGGCAATGACTGTGTCCCTGCCCTTAAGCAGGACCACCGCCCCGCTGGTTCTGGCGGCCCGCAAGGCGCTGGCTTCGCGGTCGCTGACCTCACCGAACAGACGGGCGAATTCGCCGGCGTGCGGCGTCAGCAGAACCGGCGACGCGATGGCGTCGAACAGTTCGTCAGGCGCGTCCTTGAACACCGTTATGGCATCGGCATCGAGCACGCAGGCCTTGCCAGCTTTCAACGCCGCCAGGACCAGGTTGCGCGTACGATCATTGACCCCGGCGGCCGGCCCCATCAGCACGACGGTGATGCGCGGATCTTCGATACATGCGGCAAAGGCGGCTTCATCGCGGATGACCTTGGTCATCACCGCCTGTAACGCCGTGGCATAGACCATCAGGCTGGACGGGTCACAGGCGATCGACACCAGCCCGGCACCGATACGCAAGCAAGCCCGCGCCGCCAGCCGTGCCGCTCCGGTCGCAGCCATCGGCCCGCCCAGCACGACGGCATGGCCGCGGTCGTACTTGCTGCCTGCAGCGGCAGGGTTCGGAAAGCTGTCACGCCACAGATCTGGGGAATTGTCGCGAGCGGTCATGACGCCTATCATAGCGGCAAACCGTCGGGAGGCCAGAGTGAAGACAGGAATTATCGCGTTAGGATTAGCGGTGACAGGCGCATCGGCTCAAACCGAGCCGGTTCTGTCGGTGGATTTCAACGACCGTGCCGTTGGCGCCTATGCAACGGCCGATTTCCAGGCCGACTGGGGCCTGGTTCCGTCCGAATCGACCGGTTTGGCGGCAGGCCGCACGGTCATCGCCGCAGACCCCCTCGACCCAGCCAACCCGGTTTTGCGGGTCACCTATCCCGCCGGGCTGATCGGCGGCAATTCGGCCATGACCTTCACCACCCGCTTTGTGCCGTCCACGTCCTACTGGCTGCAGTACCGGGTGATGTTCTCGCCAGGCTTTGCCTGGGTCAAGGGCGGCAAGCTGCCAGGTCTGGGCGGTGGTGATTTCCCCACCGGCTGCCTGAAGGACGGCAGTTTCGATGGCTTTAGCACGCGGCTGATGTGGCGGGCGCAGGGCAGCGCCTGGGCCTATCTCTACCACCCCGGCAAGACGGACGACTGCGGCGACAACTACGCCATGAGCCGGTTCGAGGCCGGGAGATGGTATACGCTGACACAGCACATTGCGCTCAACGACATCGGGAAGGCCAATGGTTCCCTGGTCCAGTATGTCGACGGTATGGAGGTTCTGCGCCTGGACGGCCGGGTATGGCGGCGATCCGATGCTGTCAGGGTCGAGGGTATCAAGATGGACACCTTCTTCGGTGGCGCCACCCTGGATTGGGCGCCGCCGACGGATCAGATGGTCTATTTCGACGATTTCGTCGTCTCGGAGAAAAGCCCGCTGAAGTAAGAAAGATTTTGACCACGAACGGCACGAACGGACACGAACTTCAGACCTCTTTTGACTTTGCCGCGTAGCGGCATCTGTCGATAAAGGCCGCTACGTGGCGAATTCCGGCAGGCCTTGAAGTTCGTGCATGTTCGTGTCGTTCGTGGTCAAACCCTTTGGACGAATCCGCCGCACCGACATTTCAGGAGAACGGCACCACCCCGGCCAGGTCGCTCTGCCGCACCGGCCGTTCGCTATGACACGTGCACAGTCCTGCCTGCATCCGCACCCAGTCCTCAACGATCGACGCCTGCTGCTCGTAGCCGTAATCGTCAAACGGCCGGCCATCCAGCACATAATCATATCGCCCGCGTTCGCGCAGCACGTACCGCCACAACGTCATGCCACGCGCATATTGCCAGACATGGGTCAGTTCATGCGCCAGGACGGCCAGCAAAGCCGGATCTCCGCTGACATCTGCCGGCAGGTGCGGCCAGAAAATCCGCCGGCCGCGCACCACGATCTGAGCGCCTCGCCCGATCAGCATGGCCAGCCACGACACCCAAAGATGGGCGCGCACCAGTTCCACTCCGGTCACATCGATCGCCGCGACAAGGCCCTGAGGCAGGGCGGTCAATTCCCGGATGGTCAATCCGCGCCGCAACGCTGCCACGATCAACTCCCTCAAAAACGGTAGTGCCGCCTGGCGGCGGACAGCGCCTTATCACCCAAATTCTGGCCGATGCAAAGGACAGGTCATGCGTTTCGCCGTTTCACTCGCGCTCATCGCTGGGCTGGTTGCCAAACCGTTCCGGCGCCAGAGCGCAGTCCGATACAGTGTGACGCCACCGCACGGGCGTCCCCGTTTTCGGAAAACTGCTTTACAACTCAAGAACCTGGAGCGTGGCTTTGAGTCCATCAGAATACATCCCGCTCTCAAGTCTGCCAGACAAGCCGATCTGAAAAAGGTTGCCGGTATCGCGGACATTGTGAGCCACTGTAAACCCCTGTAGGGTCGCCGAAAAACAGGGGCTACGTATGGATTCAGCGACGCATAAGACGCCTCTGTGGCGACAACTCTATGTCCAGGTTCTGGTGGGGCTGGTCATTGGTGCCGCCATCGGTCTCATCTGGCCACAGTTTGCGTCACAACCGTGGATGAAGGCCATCGGCGACGGCTTCATCAATCTGATCAAGATGACCATTGCCGTCCTGGTCTTTTGCACCGTCGTCTCCGGCATAGGCCAGGTCAGCGAAGCCAAACAGATCGGCCGCGTCGGAATAAAGGCCATCTTCTATTTCGAAGTCGTCTCGACCTTCGCCCTGGTCATCGGGCTCCTGGTGGGCAATTTCGTCCGCCCGGGCGCCGGCATGCAGGCCACCGGCGACGCCTCGGCTGTGGCGCAATACGTGGCGCCCGACGCGCACCAGAACCTCAGCGAATTCCTGCTCGACATTATTCCGGACACCCTGCTAAGCGGCTTTGCCGAGGGCAATATCCTGCAGGTCCTGCTGGTCGCCATCCTGACCGGCTTTGCCCTGCAGCGCATCGGCCCGCCGGCGCAAGGCTTGCGCAACCTGATCGACGAAGGCAGCCACCTCGTTTTCGACATTATCAACATGATCATGAAGCTGGCGCCGCTTGGGGCGGCCGCGGCCATGGCCTTTACGCTCGGCAAGTACGGTGCGGCGGCGCTGGGCTCGCTGCTGGCCCTGATCGCCACCTTCTATGTCACGGCCGCCTTGTTCATCTTCGTGGTGCTGGGCCTTATCGCCTGGTGGTGCGGATTTTCAATCTTTCGTTTCGTCGCCTACCTGCGCGACGAACTGCTCATCGTGCTGGGGACCTCGTCGTCGGAAAGCGCCCTGCCCAACCTCATGCGCAAGATGGAGGCGCTTGGCTGCTCGCGGCCCGTGGTTGGCCTGGTGATCCCGACGGGTTACAGCTTTAATCTCGACGGCACCAACATCTACATGACCCTGGCCTCGCTGTTCATTGCCCAGGCCCTGGGTTACGAACTGACGCTGATGCAGCAACTAACCCTGCTGGGGGTAGCCATGCTGACATCAAAGGGGGCTACGGGCGTGACCGGTGCGGGTTTCATTACGCTGGGCGCCACCCTGGCCGTGGTCAATCCGGCCCTGGTCCCGGGCATGGCCATCGTGCTGGGCATCGACAAGTTTATGAGCGAATGCCGGGCACTGACCAACTTTATCGGCAATGGCGTGGCGTGCGTCGTCATCTCGCGCTGGGAAGGCGAACTGGACAAACAGCGCCTGAAGGACGGTCTGCGCACCAAACCTGTGTCTGACGCCGCTTAGGGCGACGAATGCTAAGCCTCATAAAGAATGACGCTTGGTATTCGCATTTTTTCAGATCAAACGCCGGACCAGGCGCCCCCATGGCGCCTCGCAAAAGCTCGGGCGCCCCAGAAACGTACACTGGCGCGCTTGCCAACCCGCGATGAGTCAAGGTCATCGAGGGTTGGTGTAAGTCCCAGGTTCCGTTTTTCGCGTGCCGGGCGCGCCTCATTGTTTTTTTACACGTCCCGGCGCAAGCCTGTGTGTTAAGATTTGGTTAATTTCGCTGGAGGTACTCGCCTATGTCCCACACATTGTCCCTCGGTGTCCTCACCGTTGTCGCCACCCTGATTCTTCCGGTCGTTGCCCATGCGCAATATTATCAGGACGACAGTTATCAGCGTCGCGACCCCAATCAGGGCCGCAACACCGGCGCTGTCGTTGGCGCCGTTGCCGGCGGCCTGCTGGGATCGCAGATTTCCAAGAACGAGCGCGGCCTGGGTACGATCGGCGGCGCCGTCATCGGCGGCGTCATCGGGTCTCAGGTTGGCAAGCGATACGACCGAAACTATGACCGCGGCTATGCCGACGGTGCCGACGCCCAGGGCGGCTACTACCAGCAGCAGCCGGCCTACTACGATGACGGCTATGCCAACAGCGGATACGTTCAGCAGCCCCAAACCTATAGCTCCGGCGGCTACCACACCTACAGCCAGCCGCAGGCCTATTCTTCGAGCGGCTATTCGAGCGGCAGCCATTACAGCCAGACCTATCAGGGCGCGGAAACCTACTACAGCCAGCCCCGGTACGAGGCAGGCTACGAAACCGCACCCGCCTATTCCGACGGCTGCGGTGTTCGCTACACCTGCCAGCCGGTCGCGACCTATTATGACGACAGCTATGACAACGGCGGTTACAGCCACGTCGCCTATGACGACGGCGGCTTTACCTCGTATCCGGCCACGACCCCGGCCTATGCGCCCTGCACCTGCGCCACCTACAGCAGCAGCCCGGTCTACTATTCCAGCCAGGCCTCCTACTCGACCGGCGTGCCAGTAACGTCCTATGGCTACGGCTATGGCAGTTACCGGCCCTACACCAGCGGTGTCTCCAGCGCGACGACCTATTCGTCGTCTTCGTCTTACGGCAGTGGCAGCTACTACTACGGTGGCACCGGTCACAATCGTCATGGAACCCACGGCGGTCATGGAACCCACGGTGGTCAAGGCAAGACCCATCACGGCGCCAAGCACCACAAGGGCGGCCACAAGAAGGGCTGGTAAGTCCCAGCACCTCCCCACGCGCTTCGTGTGGGGAGGGATCGTCGAAGACGACAACGACCATAAAGCGTCTGGAGTGGAATTTTGAGGTGAGCAGGTATCCGCTCTAAGTTTTTGTTTTGTCGCGCAATTTATCCAAAAACCACCGCACACTTTATCGGATTGTGCTCTAGGGATAAGTTTTGATGGAATCACAACCCCGCTCTAAGTTTTTGTTTTGACGCGCAATTTTTCCGAAAAGTGGTGCCCACTTTGTCGGATTGCGCTCTAGGCAGCGCAAAATCTTTCGGGCATAAGCGGGTCAACGTCCCTGAACCAAGAGCCGTTCATGCCCCCTATTCTTGCGTCGTTCGCCAACCGCACCAAAACCTTAGCAGGCTACTGGGCCGACAAGCTGTGGAACGCAGACGACCAGACCCTGCGCTGGCTGCTGGGCGCGCTGATTCTGGTGCTGGCCTGTTTCAACTTCCTGCGCGATGTCAATAATCCGAGACACGCCTTCTGGGATGAATCCTACTATATAACGGCGGCGGAACGGTACAAGGAAGACACGGCCCAGTTCGCCTCGCACCCGCCGCTGGGCTTCATGTTCATGGATCTCGGCCAGTCGATCGACCGTACCAATGACAAGCTCGACACCGCCTTCCTGGCCGACGTCAAGAAACTCGACACGCGCGTGGTACCCAAGGGTTACGACTTCACGGCCATACGCATGCCGTCTGCCCTGTTCGCCGTAGCCGGGGCGCTGCTGTTCTACCTGATCGTATTGCGGCTGACCAAGGAGGCGTTCGAAGCCTTTGTCTTCTCACTGCTGTTCGTCTTCGAGAACAGCTTCATCGTCCATTTTCGCGCCGCCCACCTCGATTCGTACCAGTTGACCTTCACCCTGGGCTCGATCCTGGTGTGGCTGAGCACCTTCGGCAAGGACCCGAAACGGCCGTTGCTGACCTTTGCCGTCTTCGGCCTCCTGTGCGGCCTCAGCTTCATGACCAAGGTCAACTCCCTGGTCATGGTCGCGTTATGCGGTATCACCCTGATCCGCAGCCTGTGGACCCTGCGCACGCGCGACAACCTGCTCAAATCGCTGGCGCGCGGAGGTGTGGCAGCTGGCGGATTCCTGGCCACGGTCGCCCTGGTGTTTGCCTTGCATGTCGTGCTGAACCCCAAGGCGCCGGACCCGGCCAGCAAGTCGGGCGAGCGCGACCTGCGCGCCATGAGCCAGCCCTATAAGGACTGGCTGCTCGACAAACGCCCTCTGGATCTCTCCGTCATCTGGAATGGCAGCTACGACTATTACAAGTACATGAAGGGCGACTTCACTGGCGCGATCCTGACCGAGCCCAACGGCTCACAACCGATCCTATGGCCGTTCATGCACAAGATCATCAACTACCGCTGGGACTTTGACGGCAAGCGCACGGCCTATATCCAGATGGTCGGCAATCCGGTCAACTGGGGCTTAGGCATTGTCGCCATTGTCGGCGCCGCTGTTCTGATTGTCGGCCGGCGGTCACGCCGGCTCAGCGACGGAGGCCAGGCCGAGGATTTCAACCGTCTTGAAGCCATCTTCGCCATGTTCATGATCTTCTGGCTGTTCCATATCTTCCTGGGCACCCAGCGCGTCATGTACGTCTATCACTACTTCATCGGCCTGGCGCTCAGCTTCATGATGCTCCCCCTGGTGTTCAGGATCGCGGCGCGCAAGTTCGCCTTCCTCGACAAGCACCGCTTCATCGTCCTGTGCAGCGTCAGCGTGCTGATTGCCGCCAGTTATTTGTTCTATGCGCCCCTGACCTATCATCAGCTGATGTCACGCCAGGCGTGCGAGATGCGCAACTGGCCGGTCAAGATGGTGGTGTGCCAACCGATGAAGAAGCGGCCGTCGGAAGCGGCGAAAACGCTGTAAGATAGACTTTTTCGCGCCTTCGCGTCTTCGCGTGATACCGCTCTAATGGCGGCCGCGTGTCAGAAAGAGGGTGTTTTCACGCGAAGAGGCGACGGCGCAGCGACGCTGTCAGGCCTCCACCTGAAGCAGCTTCCGCTCGTCTTTGCGCAGGCGCACCGCCGTCAGGACGCCGATCTTGTAGACACCGCTGTCGACGCCGATGCGCCATGCAAGATCCGTCACCGGGTCTTCGGGCGTATGGCCATGGACCACGACATACTGGCACGCCTGTTCGGCCAGCTGGAACCGCCCACGGATATACATGAAGGTCTCGGGTCCCTGGTCTTCCAGCGGTACGTCCGGATCGACCCCGGCATGGACGAACAAATAGTCATCGGTCTGAAACGACACCGGCATGGCCCGCAGCAAATCAAGATGCGCCGGATCGAAGGCACGGGCGAAATCATCGCGCACGTCGCACCAGATATCGATATCGTTGGCCAGGAAAGGCATGGCGACACCGTACGACTCCAGGGTCGCAGCCCCGCCCCAGATCCGCCACGTCTCCCCCGAGACCGGGTTGGCGAGGAAGCGCAGCAGCGCCTCCTCGTGATTGCCCTTCAAGGCGATGAAATCGCACCACGGCGCCTTTTGCAGCCGCAGGATCCGGTCCAGCACCTGGCGTGAGGCCGGTCCGCGATCGATATAGTCACCCAGCAGGATCAACCGCGGCCGTTCACCGATCATCTCCGCATCGTTGCGGATGCGCTCTACGAGACGCGCGAACAGGTCGTCGTAGCCGTGGATGTCGCCGATGGCATAGGTGAGTTGCGCAATATGGGAGGCCATGCCCTCCATGTAATGTATTGCACTGCAAACTAAAAGCCCACAAACCTTGGAGCGCATCTTAATCCAAGACGTGTGACGCACCGCTCAGGCGTTCCCGTTTTTGGATTAACACCAACCCACTTTGACTTTGACATTCTTTCCGCAATGGGACCCCTCCGTCTCGAGCCTCGCCGGCAGGCAGCGCTACGATCTTCGATCTCCGCTTGCTCGCCATGGCACGGGCCACCCCGCTCCCCATCGAAGGGATGTGGAGGAGAAAAAAGAATATGTTCAATGGTTTCTTCTCCTCCCCATTTCAAATGGGGAGGTGCCGAGCAAGCGAGCCCAAAGGGCGAAGCGCGTCGAGGCGGAGGGGTCTACCTACTGTCGATGTGTCAATCTTTTCGTTGATAGGTATTACACCAACCCGCGAAATTCTTGGTTCATCGCGGGTTGGCAACGTCGCCAGCGTACGTTTCTGGCCGCCCGAGCTTTTGCGAGGCGCCATGGGGGGCACCTGGTCCGGCGTTTGAGCTGAAAAAATGCGAATACCAGGAGTCATTCTTTATGAGGCTTGGCATTACTGCGTTCTTGACAGCGGGCGCTGTCAGGCCTTTGCTGACGCCATGACCTTTCTCGACTATGCCGCGCGTGGCAAGAACAACGGGTGGCGCTATGTTCTGGGCTGGATCCTGGCCCTGAGTGTCGGCACGGTCGTCGCGGTCGTCATCGCCATACCCGCGGTCCTGTTGACAGGGCGTCCGCTGGAGGTGGCGCAGCAGATGCAGTCGCCGCAGAACCCGGTCCTGTTCTTCGGCTTCCTGGCCCTGGTCTTCGGCGCCCTGCTGCTCGGTTTCGTCGCCGTCGTCCCACTGCTGCACGGCAAGACACCACGCGATATCGTCGGGCGCTGGGACTGGCCTGGATTTTTCACCGGCGGCCTTGTCTGGCTGGCCGTACTGACGGTGATGACCGGCATCGATTATCTCCTGCGGCCGGCCGGCTTCACCTGGACCGCCGAGAGGCTGAGCGTGACGGCGGTGGCGGTGACCTGCCTGGCCCTTGCGATCCAGACCTTTGCCGAGGAGTATATTTTTCGCGGTTACCTGACCCAGGGACTGCTGCTGGCAACGAAGCAGCCGATGACAGCCTCGCTCATCAGCGGTCTAATCTTTGGCGCCTGCCATATCCCCAACGGCCTGCCTCAGGCAGTGTGGGCGACCTTTTTTGGTGTCGTTCTGGCGCTTGTCGCCATCCGGACTGGCGGCCTGGCCTTCGGTTTCGCCCTGCACATGGTTAACAACATCTTCGGCGCGGTCGTCGTGGTATCGGATAACGACGTCTTCAAGAACGCCCCCGCCCTGCTGACTCAACGGACACCGGACCTGATGTGGTGGGACACCGTCGCAGGGGTGCTGATCCTGACGGTCGCCGCAGTGATCGTGATCCGCATCGCAAAACCGAAACCCGCTTAACTACTCCGCGACCGGCAGGTGGATATCTGTCACCAGGCGTTCGCCGCCATGGCGGGCCAACTGGACGACCACATCGATCAGCGAATTGGCATAGGCCAGGGTTTCGCTCCGCGTCAATTGCGTCCCCGACTGCAGGACCATCAGCGCTACCTGTTCCAGTGCGCCCTTGGGCGTATTGGCATGACAGGTGGTGAACGAACCCGGGTGGCCGGTATTGATGGCGCGCAGGAAGGTGTTCGCCTCTTCGCCGCGGATTTCACCGACGATGATCCTGTCCGGGCGCAGACGCAGACTGGCCTGCAGCAGGTCGTTGATGGTCACCCGCGCCTCGCCCATATCGCCCTTGACCGCCACCAGGCGCAAAGAATTGGCATGGCTGTCGACGATTTCCGGCGTGTCCTCGACCAGGATGATGCGCTCGTGCGCCGGGATGGCCTTCAGCATGGCGTTCAGAAACGTCGTCTTGCCCGATGAGGTACCGCCCGACACCAGGATGGTCTTGCGCGCGGCTACCGCCTCTTTGAGAAAAGTGATCGGGTGCTTGTGAGCAAAGGCCAGATCGTCGCGCCGGGCCTTGCGCGACGTATCGGGGATGGGACCGCGGTCATAGTCGTCCAGGCTCATATCGACCATGCGGTGGCGACGGATGGCCAGGGCCCAGTGTTTCGCTGCCGGCGGCCCGACAAGCTGCACCCGTTCCCCCGTCGGCAGGCTGGCGGCCAGCAGCGGGTTTTCGCGGTTGATGCCCTGGTGGGCCATGCGCGCGATCTGGGCGGCCAGGCGCGACAGCAGGATGTCGTCGACTTCAGGCATGTCAAAGCGCTGCATCGCCGCCTGGCCCGCGGCTTCCACCCAGACTTCACCCGGTTTATTGACCAGGATTTCCGTAACCTCGTCGCGTTCCAGAAAGTCCATGAACGGCTTGAGATAGGTCCGCAGATAGACCCCGTCGAGCGGAATAACAGTGTCTGCATTGGCTACGGCCATGGTCACTGACCCAGGTTGAAATCGAGATCGCGGGCCGTGAAAACCTGAATCGAGGCGCCTTGCGGCACCTTGATGGTTGGCGGAATCTTGATGTCGTTCGACAAGGCCTCGCCGATAACGCCGGTGGCGCCGGACGATGAGCCGATGACAATGGTCGACCCGTTCCTGCCAGCGGCACTGGACAAACCATTGACCACCGACAGCAGGATCGCCGAACCGAAACGTTTGGCAAAGTGGCTGTCAACCTTGCCCGACATGCCGGCCTGGCCCAGGTCATCGGTCGCCGGCGAGGCCAGTTGGATTGACAGGCCGTCCGGACGGATCAGCCGGTTCCATACGATAAACGCGCGGGTCTCACCGCTGGTCAGACCGCTCTTGTATTGGCCGATCAGGCGCGATCCCTTGGGAATCAGGATGGCGGTGCCGTCGAAACTGCGGATGTCGCGCGAAACAACGGCGCGCGTATAGCCCGGCAGGTCGGAATTGATCGCCGTCTCCAGCGTCGCCGGAATCACCGCCCCCTGAGGCACAACCTTGGACGGATCACCAATACGCCAGGCGCGCTGGCTAACCTCGCCATTGGCCGAGGCCAGAAACTGCTGATTGGGATTCAGCGCCGGGGGGGGCGCCGTTCCCGGTGCCGCACCCTGGGCGGCCGGGGTATCCGTGCCCGGCGGCTGCGAATTGTCGACGATCATCGCCGGGGCTCGGCCCCCGGCAGGATCGACTGGCGCCTGGGTCGCGGGCGGCTGTTGATTAGCGCCCGGCGGCATGGGCTGGACAAAGCTCTGAGGCGGCGTCTCACTACTCATCGGCGGATTGGCGCTGGGGTCGATCGGCGGCAGGGTCGAGGTCGGCGGTGCCACCTGGGTCGGCGGCGGGGGCTGTTGTCCGGCCGGCGGGTTGCGGATGCTGAGCATGGCGATCAGACCCAGTGCGACCGCACCGATGATACCGGCAGCCAGGCCCAGTTGATCACCCAGCGTGCCCTTTTTGGCAACCTGCGGCAGAGCGTTTGCAGAGGCGGCGTCGAGCTCACTCTCGGGCAGGTTCAGGCGCGGATCGTTGCCGGCGGGAAGCGGATTGCGGGCCATTACTTACCTCCCTTGGGACGTGGCTTGGGCGACAGAGCGTCCAGACCTTCGACACGGTAGGAATCGTTAAACACTATGGTCTTCGAGTCGCCCTGGCGCATGACGAAGCCGCGCGCCACCTGCTCAATCACCATGTAGTCGCCGCGCGTGGCATAGTTGATCAGGCTTTCGCTGTTGTCAGCATTCAGCGCATAGACCGCCGGGGTTTCCGCGCCGGCAGGCCAGCGCAGATAGGTCGAGACACCATCGTCGAAGATACGGATCGGCACCAGGCCGGCTGAACCCGAATAGGTATAGGCGGTATTGCGCTTTTCCGGAACCGGCAGGAAGCCGTTGGGATCCACAGGCTTGCCCGGGGCATTGGTCGCCTGGGCCGGGGCCGGCGGATACAGGAAGCGCAGATCGTAGACGACGCGGCCCCTGGCGCAATCGCCTGACGGTGCCATGTTCAGCTCAAAATTGTAGCTGCGCCGGTTGGTGACGATCGACATGTTGGAGAAGGCATTGGCGATTAACGGTTTGACGAAGAGAAGGTTGGCCTTCCGGTTCGCCGTAACCTGCCATTGGGCGGCGTCACCCAGGCCGACATTCTCAATCAACTCGCCAGCCTCGAAAGAGATCATGGTCTGGAAATTCAGGCAGCCTTCCAGGCCGATGATCGCCCCGGCGTCAAAGGGAATGGTCGTGAGACGGATATCGTCTTCATCGTCCTGGGCAAAAGCCGGCATTGCGGCCCCGCAGACTACAAAGAGCGTCAGCAGGGCAAAAGACGCGGAATGGAACAGGGTTTGGTGTTTCATCATGATCGAGGCTCCTGAGTAGCAGGAGGAAGCTTGGGCGCCGCCTGGGCGGCGGACGGTACGCCGGTGGGCGAGGTACGGTCACGAAACCGCTGACCCAGGCCCTGGACGCGGGTGAATCGGTCTCCGGACGTCGACCTGGCCTGGGGATCGTAGAGCCCCAGAGCCTCGGTCCGACTATTGGTGCCACCGCCGCCGCTCTGCCCGCTCCCGCCCCCGCCGTCGCGCATGACCGCGGTGACCAGGGGCTCGGTGCGGGCATAGGCGTCGTTGACGCTCCGGCCCGATGCATCGGTGAACATAGAAACCTGTTGGGTCGATGACGAAGGCGCGGCCGGCTCCGGGTTGCCGCGCACATTGGGCGTCTCACGCAGGGCAGCCTGCCAGTCGCGGACCAGCGAAGACGCCACCCACATCAGGGTGAAAAGGAAAGCCGCATAGATCAGAGAGCCCATGAACAGGATGACCATCGGCTGGACCGCCTGTACAGCGCGCTGAGGATCGGCCACGATGGCGTCCAGCAACGGCGCGAACAGCATCAGGGCTGCCGTTCCGCCCAGAACGGTCAGCAGCGGTGCCAGGGCAAAGATCAGCGTGGTGCGGATCCAGCCGTTGAACAGCCCGCGCGTCTGCGGGAACAGGGCCAGGACGATAAAGATCGGCCCCAGGATCAACAGGAGGTACAGCACCAGCCGCGTCAGGATCAGCACACCCAGGGTGGAGCACAGCAGGAACAAACCGCTTAGCCAGAACAGGGTAACCGGCATGGACTTCGACTGGACCAGGGTGGCGACCAGTTCCGGCTGCTGCGCCGTCGAGGACGTAATCGACGTCGATCCGTCGAGCGTTCGCGCAATCTGCGCAAAGCGCACAAACAAACCGTCCAGATTCTGGGCGAAGTTCATCACCGCGCTGCCCTTGTGCCCCAGCAGGGCTGCGGCCACCTCGTCCGGTCCGCCCATGAACAGGCCATAGAAGACAGCGTGATAGGCCGGCCACACGCTAACGAACGTCAGGACCAGGACCATGGTCATGATGCGCGGCGACATCATGGTCACCGTCAGTTGCGTCCGGCCGGTCAGGAAACCGTAGGCGATAAGCGCGACATAGATCACCAGCATGGTGGTCAGGGCGTAACCAAAGGCCCCGCCCGCACCGAACAGCCTGTCATAGCCGACCTTGACTGCCGCATTGATATGGCAGTCCATGGCCTCCAGCGATCCGGAGACCGAGGTTTCACCGACCAGGGTGATCTGGCGGCAGACATTCGCCTGGAGCATCATGCGTGGCCCCGCTTTCTGGGCGCCGATGTTTCGGGATAGGGTGTGCCGATCAGAGGCTGCCACCAGTCGCGCGGATCGTCGCCATACTGCGCCCGCAGTTCGTCAAGCTGGCGCACCGTGCTTTCACGGCCCGAAAGCACGGTCAGTATATCCGGCATGGTGCTTAAGTCCAGGCGCGCGACGACGCTATGGTTGCCGTGCTTAACCAGGAAGGCGCGGGAATGGGCCGGTATCGCCCGGATCAGGTCCAACTCATGCACCGTAAGGCCAAAGCCGTCGCAGTAATCCTCGACCTGGGCGCGCGGATTGGGCATGAATATCTGAGTCGCGGCCTGTTCGATGATGGCGGTCGAGATGCGGCTGTCGAGAGCGTCGCGCGCTGACTGGGTGCCGAAGCCCAGTATGGCATTGCGCTTGCGCAGCGTCTTCATCCAGTTGCGGATGGCGGCGGCAAAGATCTCGTCGTCCAGCGCCTTCCAGCCCTCGTCGATAATGATGATGGTCGGCTGGCCGTCCAGACGTTCCTCGACCCTCTGGAACAGGTACATCATGCACGGCGTGCGCAAAACCGGCTCATTGAGCAGCAGAGTCATGTCGAAGCCGAGCGTGCGCGCGTCCATATCGAGCAAATCGGTTTCGTTGTCGAACAGCCAGGCGGCTTCCCCGTCCCCGACCCACGGGTTGAGGCGCGCCGCCAGGTCGCCATGGGTCGGCCGGCGCGCGCCGCCCAGGAGTTCGCGGAAATAGCGCAGGCGGCGATATTGCGGGTCCTGCTCGAAATTGGCGTCGACCGCCTCGGTGATGATCGCTTCTTCTTCCGAGTTCAGCGGCAGTTCCGGCCGTGCCAGCAGTTGCGCAATCATGGCCCGCAGGAAGGCCCGGTTGCCGGCATTGTCAGCCAGTTGCAGGGGGTTGAAGCCGGTCGGCTCGCCCGGACGCAGGCTGGCATAATGGCCGCCGACGGCGCGAATAAATATCTCGGCGCCGCGGTCCTTGTCGAACAACACCGTGCGCGGCTTGAACTTCTGCGCCTGGGCAGCGAGGAAGTTAAGCACCACCGTCTTGCCCGAACCCGAAGGCCCGATGACGGTGAAGTTGCCAAGATCGGCTTTGTGGAAGTTGAAATAGTAGGGCGTGCCCGACGAGGTCTCGAAGACGCTGACCGCCTGGCCCCAATGATTGCCCTCGGGCTGGCCAATCGGAAAACCATGCAGCGAAGCAAAAGAAGCATAGGCGCCGGTCGAGATCACCGCCTTGCGGGCGATATAGGGTTCGTTGCCGGGAAACTGCGCCCAGAAGGCCGGTTCGAGATTGACGTCTTCACGGACCGCTACGGCGCCGAGATCGGCCAGGGCCGCCAGACACTGGGCCGAAGCGGGGTCCAGTTCAGCCAGGGACTTGGCGCGGACCAGCAGGCTGAGATGGTGTTCGCCGAGCGCGAAATTGCCGGTGGCGAGGTCGTCCTTGGCCGAGATCAACCCCTGGCGCAGCGACATGGCCTCTTCGTCGGCGGCACGCATCCGGCGCAGGGCCAGGTTGATGCGTTCCATGCCGATCTGACGGTCGACGAAGGCGAAGCTCTCGGTCAGGGTCATTTCGAAAGGCAGGCGCAGGATCGAGTCGCACATGCCGGGCGTGGCGTGGGGCGGGTAGTCCTTCAGGCTCAATATGGCCGAAAAGTCCTTGCCATTGCCCAGGCTCGACTGTTCCATGGCCTCAAGGCCGAAGGAGGAACGACGGTATGGCAGATAGTGGCCGATATCGCTGACCGGTTTCAGCACCGGCCGCATCTCGCCGTTATACAGACACGACAAAAGCTCCAGTGGCTCGGAGCAGCGGCCATTGGCCGTGTCGTAACCACCGAGTGGCCGCGGACCGTAGGCCTGCAACGCCGCCATCAGGGCTTCCGTGGCCGCCTGAAGCTCGCGATGGGTGCTGGCCAGGGCGGCCGCCTCGGCATTGGCGCCGACACCGCGGCCCAGCATGCTCGCCAGGCCATCGGCAAAGCCGACCTTGCCCTTGGGGTTGCGGCGAACGATGGTGATAAAGAGGTCGTTGACGAACAGCTGGCGCGACTTAAGCTTGTCCTGCCACTGCTGCTGGATCAGGCTGCACACCGGATCGTCATAGGCCGCCGGCATGGTGACACTGACACGGCGGCGGATAATGTGGTGATACAGGACAAACCGCGACGAACCGACGGCGCGCAGGGCCGCCGCACGAACGATCTGGCGGTGATTGACCTCTTCAGTGTCGGCCGTCTCGAAGGCGAAGCCTTCAAGATAGATGGACTGCATCAGGGACCCGTCACGCAGGATGATGGTCCGGTCGTCGAGCAGGCGGTCATAGGGCAGGCGATCGCCAACGCGCTGTTCGTTTTTGAACCAGCCGGCAAATCCACTAAACGGTTTGGGCGCATCGGCCATGGGCAATTTACGGTCGGTAGGAGTTACAGCGCCAGTGACGGAAGTTCCGCACGCGCGGGCAGCGCGAAACCTTGGTCAGCCACAGGTCGAAGACGCGCGGCTCACGCAAACAGGCAAGGTAGCCGATGGCATGAACGACCAGCGCAACGGCCAGGGCCCAGAAGGAGCGCGTGATGAGAAAGGCTTCGGTAGTGACGACGCCATTGATGATGAAATAGGAATAGGTCACCCCGGCAAACATCTGCGGCTGGGTCAGCGCCTTGAAGACCGTGGATTTGATCAGTTCAGCCACCTTAGCCAGCCATGGACTGGATACCGGCGACAATGGTCCCGGCGCCGAACAGGATGAAGACGCCGATGATAACCGTAGCGCCGTAGCGCCAGTTCATCCGCCCGGTCAGCATCATGAAGCCGACGACGGCGACGGCGATCACGGCCGCCATGGTGGCGACCTGACCCAGAAGTGTGTCACGGATCCAGCTGATCGCGCCAGTGATCGGCGACGACCCGGCGGGTCCGGATTGGGCAGCGGCTTGGCTCGCCGTCACGGCAAACGCCGTCGCAGTCATAAGAATTTGGGACATCAGCTTTTTCATACGCGTCTCGCCTTCGTAGCGGGGAATCACAAATTAGATTGCGGCGAATGTCGCGCAACCTCCGGCCTTTAGCAAGGGCTGTAGAGACGCTATGTGACGGTACGATGACAGCGCGCATATACAGATGTGACAACCGCGACAAAATTCGTGGTCACCTGACACTCGTTCGAGACGGACACTGACAAAACGGCTTCGGAAAGCGACCGTTAAGTCGATTACCGCATTCCAAAACAACTTGGACTCGACCAAAAATGCCGCGATCATCACAAAAACCGCGACAATCATCAGGGCGTACTTTAGGGACACAATTACCCGTCGGACAGGCTCAACCGACGGGTTGCGACCTCGAACACCGACAGCCGCGTTCCGGACAGGCCCGGGTTAAGATCGCTGCTGTCTGGATCGGTCACGTCTTGATCGTTGCGAATCGCCTGGGTAAGGGCCTTGTCCGGATTGTAGGCAGTACCCTTGCCGTCAATCAGACGCATCACCGGCAACGACTTGTCAGCCAGGGGCTTACACCAAGCCTCATAAAGAATGACTCTTGGTATTCGCATTTTTTCAGCTCAAGCGCCGCATGGCTCCTCGCGTAAGCTCAGGCGGGCAAGAAGCGTTCTTTGGCGCCCTTGCCAATCCACGATGAGTCAAGGTCATCGTGGATTGGTATTACTGGCGGCATTGTTTATCGGCCATCGTACAACCACCGCCACGGCGCCTTTCGGGGCGTCGGGATAGTCGGCAACAGACAACATATTGTTGACCACCACCTCCGCCGCGCCGGCACGTACGGTCTGGTCGATATCGTTCACACCCGCAGCCAGGTCGATACCGCAGAGCAGGAGACGGCGCATGGGACGCCTCAGGTGTTACGAATTGTCCTGCCAGCCAACGCCCCCCAGCGTAAGCAATCGATAGTATTCAACGCAAAAGCCCCTCCGCGGCGAACTGCGGAAGGGCTTTAATATTCCGACCGGAGGCAGGTTACTTCTGGACCCAGGCGCCAGAAGCGTCCTGGTAGTACTCACCCGGGCTCAATCTCGGCAGGATGATATTGACGAAGGCCGATCCACCGGCGGCTTCGATCGATACGCCGTTCTTGGCAGCGGCCTGGCCGTAGACGTCGCGGCGGCCGGCATTGATCTCGGCGACCGCAGCTTGCGTGGCCGCATCGGCGTCGCCGACTATGCCCAGGAAGCCGTCGGACTTCTCGCCGACGGTGCCGGCGGCCTTGGCGGCATCCACAATCACCTTAGACGAAGCGATATCGGCGGCGGCGGGCGTGACCAGGATGGCGGCGACGCTCATGCCAGAAGCGGTCACGGCGACCGCAGTCAGTAAGGCTTTAAAAAACTTGCTCGTTTTCATGGTGTTTCTCACTCAGATCACGCGGTTAGAACAGGTTCGGGTTCTGCTGCACCAGGGCTTTCACGTCCTCGTCGAGCTGAACCTTCACATTGACATCGAGTTTGGCGTAGATGGGGGCCAGATTGACGTTGACATTCACTGACGGCGTACACGCCATCAATGCCACCGCACTTGCCCCGGCCACAGCCATAGCAACACTTGCTTTCTTCATTTATGGCTCCTCATCGCCGCACCAACGGCGTGTTGATAACAGTAATAGGAGATATAGGCTGAACCGTGGCTGAACGGAAAGCCTATTTTCCGCTCACCTGCATACCCCTGCGCAGCGCAGTTGCCTTGCCTTTAGTTGCTTCACTGTCTATTTCGTCGCTTGCGGCTTGGCCGCTGTGCGGACATTGAATGCCGTCAGGTCGTCCAGGATCTCGTCCAGATTCACCGGTACTTCCAGGTAAAGCTCGACCGGCGTGTCCGACGGCAGCTTGATTGGCTTCTGCATCCACTTGCCGGAAATATAATCGAACAGGCTGATCCTGGCCTTCTGCGTCTGTGGTGGCTTGAAGCGGCCCTTGATGTGGAAATTGATGTTCAGCTTGCCGCCGGGGATCGAGTTCAGCCGCGCATCGATCTTATCGTAGTGAATCCACTCCATTGCCTGGAAGGCCAGGTCCTGGAACGGATTGAAGTTCGGATCCGCCTGGGGGGCAACCGGCTTGGGCGCATTCGGATCTTCCGCCGTAACCGAACCTCCGGCCGTGATGCCGGTCACCGCGGTGCGCCTGATCGAGATCTGGCCTGCGCTGTCCGACTGCATCAGGCCGTCGGCAATACTGAGGCGACCGTTGTCGATCTTGAACGGCAGACGCCCGCTCAACTTGCCCTCCATGGTCATGGAGGTGGCCAGGTCGGTGGCGGCGACGATCTTGCCGAAATCGAGGCCGTCGAACTTGACCGCGCCCGAAATGGCCGACTTGCCGTCCAGCGGTAGCACGGCCGGCTCCAGGATCAGCGGCCCGCCGGGACTTTGCACCACGGCGCTCTCCAGCGCGATGGTCTCTCCCTGGAACTGCAGGCTCAGCTTGAGGTCGGTCAGGGGCACGCCGACATCCATCGACGCGATGCTGATCATTTGGCCCGGTTCACTTAGCATGGGCGCCAGCGAAGTGAAGACGATGCGCCCGGTCAGGCCGCGCGAAATGCCCGTGGCGCCGACATAGTCGAGCCCGTCCAGGGTCAGGACGCCGCCGCTGCCCGAGGTCGTCTTGTCCCAGGAGATGGCGCCGTTGAAAGTCGCCTTGCCGGACACATCGCGCGAGAAAATGGCGGCAACCAGCGGGCTCAGATAGACCGGCTGCAGCCCTTGCGGCGCGAAGTTCAGGTGGCTGCCCGTCGAGAAACCTAAGCTCCCGCGGCCGGTGAGATTGTCGTTGTCGAGATTGACCGCCGCAATGGTATGTTTCGTGGACTGAATTGAAGCGGTGAAACGGCCGGTCAGGGCCCTGGCGTCATTGGTCAGGCTGCCTGTCACAATCAACGGATTGAAGCGCTGGTCGGTGCCGGTCAGGGTGTCGGTAAACACGCCTTCAGCCAGCCCCATCTTCAAGCCCACGGCTTCGGCCCCTGCAATAGAGAAGGCCTCCAAAGATCCTTCGCCGCCACTGAAGCGCGCCTGCAGGTTGGGCGCGTGCATGGTCAGGTCGCTAAAGGCGCCGGTGACGCGGAAGCCGCCCTCGCTGTCCAGCGCCAGGAAGGCCATGCCCTTCGGCGTTAGCTTCAGCGAAACATCGGTAAAGGTGTCGCCCAACACCGCCGAGGCGGCGGTCATCGTGGCCGGCTGGGTCAGTGTTGCGGCGAAACCGGCTTCGGAGGTGGTGGTGAAGTGTCCCTCACCCTCGAAATGGCCGCCGGAGACCGGGAAAAAGTCGAAATCGGCCTTGACTGCATAATTACCGGCAAACAGACCGGCGTCGGTCAGCCCGACATTCTCGGCGGCCATGGTTGCTGTCGGCAGGTCGGGACCACTGAGCGAAAGGCCTAGGGCCCCGATCTGGCGACTACCCAGCAGCGGCTTCTGCGCCGTAGGCACGATCGTCGCCTTGCCGCCGCCGTTCAGGGACAGCTCAATCGGAGTGCGGGCGCGCAGGGCAAACTCGGCGGGAGCGCCGGCCTCGGCAGTGCCGTTGAGCGCCAGACTCAGTCCCCGCGCTCGCAAGCTGAAGCGCGTCAGGGCGTGATCCAGCATGACGACGGCGTCAGCCGGTGGCGGATTGGGCGCACCCGGCACCGGCGGTTTAGTCGCCAGTTCCGCCGCCGCCTTGACTCGCGACGCCGCCATGACCCTAAGGCCGGTATAGCTGGCGTTATCGCTGGCGACGTCGCTTTGAATATTCACATTCCAACGGCCGGTAGCGGCATCGCTGCCGCCCGTGCCGCTCAGCGACGTCCGCACTCCGTCCAGGGCGATGTCGGCAACCGCAACGCGGCCGACCGTCGCCGTTCCGCCAAAGTCGGTCTCGACGCCAGCACCGTTGACGGCCAGGGCGAAGTCGCTAAGGCTCAACCGGGTATCCCTGGCGAACAAATCGTTCTGGCGCAGCATCGCGGCCGTGCCGGTCACCGGCCCGGTGATTTCGATCGTGGCTGGCTCGGTCATCGACAGGCCGGCCGTGACCGCCAGGGTCTTGCCTTCCAGGTGGAGATCACGGCTATCGATCTCGCCGCTCATCAGGCTGTCGGCGCGCGCCAGCAGCCGCCCCTGACCGGTGAAGGCCGTGCCTGTCGCATTGGTGCCGCTGGCCGTTGTCTTCAAAGCGCCCTTGAGATGGAGATTGGCTTCCAGCCCGCCGAAATCGGCGTCGGCGGTCTGAACCCCCGAGGCCCTGACCGCGACGGTATGCTCGGTCGGACCGCTAAGGGCCTCGGCAACTGAAGTGGACTTGCGGTAGGGCAGCAGCGAGTCGAGATCGAGTGTGACGTCCTGAAGATTGGTTGGCCGGCGACTGACATCCGCGGCTTCGACCGGATCGGCGGCGCGCATCTCCCAGTTTCTGGCCTCGAAACGGGCCTGGACGTGGAGTTGGTCACCGGGACCGGCCACGCCAACGCTCTTGGCCGTCACCGCCCCGCGCGTCAACTCGCCCGAACCCATGGGGCCTGAGAGCTCGGCGCCTGGCAAATCCAGCTTGGCATAGGTGACCCGCCCCTGGGTCAGGGTAAGACCGCCATGGCCGCGGACCAGGCCGTAATCGGTCACCACGCGCACAGTGGCATCGTCGATGATGATGGACTCGGGCGGCGGTGCTGCTGACGGCGGCGCCGTCAGGGCGCTTTGGACCAGCTTGTCGAGCGCGCCGAAGTTGAGCTTGCCGTCCCTGGCGCTGAACTGAAGAAGCGGCCGGCTGAGATGGATGGCCTTGACCCGGGCAAGCGGCATACCGCCGCCAGCGAAGGGTTTAAGGCTGTAGTCGATGTCGAAACGGCCGATGGAAAATTCCGGCTCTTTAGCGTCGCCGACATAGAATTGGCCGGACGCGCGGCCAAAACCCAGGGCGCTGATCTTCAGGTGGGCGCCCTCGACGCCCTGCCCCTTCAACCAGTTCTCGATGGCGACGGTGGCGATCTCCTTGCGCGCCGCGTAGGTGACGATTCCGAGTGCCGCCGCGCCCCACAGGGTCAGCCACAGCCAACTCGACGGCCTGATGCCCTTGCGCGGCGGCCGGGGACCGCCCCTCCCATTGCCTTCCCCCCGGGTTGGCGGCACGCCGATACCATCTTCCTGAGGGTTCTGATCGCTGAGATCACGGGGAGCACCGTCAGGGGTTGCCGGACGGGAAAAGCTGTCGCCGCCGCTGCTGTGCACCGGGAACCACAGGGCATCTTCATCGCTCAGGGACGGACTCTGGCTCATATCTGACAGGCTTGGGCTTCTGCACGTACTGAGGTTTGGTAAACGACATTATCACTGAAACTTGTTAAAAATTGTGGACACATTGCTTTTCTTTTTTCCCTCCGTCTCACCAATTCCGCCGCAAATCACAGTTATCCCGTCTTGACAGTGACATTTTAGGTTCAGTAAGTTTTTGCGTAAGTTTTTCACATATTTAGAGGCGCTTAGGCGTAAACGCCTTCGGAAGGCGCCTTTTGTAAATCTTTCGTTAAGCTTTTTTAAGGCTCATTTTAACCTTGCACTTGTAAAAGTGCGAGCTAATAACCGGTCCCGGGGCGAGGAAAATCGCCTCATTATCGCCTTTTTTCGGCGTAAGCAGGGCCTTTCGCGAAATCAAGACTCAGGCCAAGGTAACACCTCAGGGTCGGTAAAGACGGGAACGAACGAGTGTAAAACCTCGACTTTGCCGGCGTCCGACTTCTGTAAAACCAGGACGTTTTCGACAAGCATGGCTCAACACGATCCCCGCCGACAGCCAGTCCGCGTAACACCGATGATCTTCGCGTCGGCCACGGCGCTGACTCTTGGCGTCTTGCTGTGGAATGTTTTGCAGCCCGTGACAGGTCTGACCCAACCGCTCGACCCGGTTGCCGCCATGGCGCTGGAAACCCAGGCCTTCGCCGAAGCCGCCGCCCGGCCTGGCTACGCTCAGCCTGACGACGTTGCCATTTCCGTCCGCGCCGGCGAAACCCTGGCCGACGCCATCGTTCGCGCCGGAGTCTCGCCGGGAGAGGCCAAGGTCGCCGTCGACCTGCTGTCCAAGGCCTTTGACGTCAACACGCCCAAGGCCGGTCAGAACCTGGAGGCCGCAATTGCCCGCCCGCTTGACGCCTCCAAGCCGGCGCAACTTTTGGGTTTAACGGTGCGCACCGGCCCGGCCAAGCAACTGGCCCTGACCACATCCGGCGACGGCGTCATGCGCCTTCGAGCTCTGGAAGAACCCATCCGCGCCGAGCGCCGCGTCGCTATCGGGGAGATCAACGGGTCTTTGTTCACCTCCGCCGCTGCTATGGGGGCGACGCCCTCCCTGACCCAGCAGGTCGTGTCGCTGTTCAAGCATAAGGTCGACTTTCAACGCGACATCAAGTCGGGCGATACCTTCAAGCTGATCTTTGATCGCAAGGTCACCGAAAGCGGCCGCACAGTCGAAGCCGGCAACCTGCTCTATGCCGAGATCGAGGCCAAGGGCGGTATCGACCGCTTCTACTCCTTCCAGGCCAAGGGTTCGAGGAGCGTCGAGTATTATGATGAATTCGGCAAAAATATCAAAGGCTTCCTTCTGGCTACCCCGGTCTCCGGCGCGCGCACTTCGTCGGGATTCGGCATGCGTTTCCACCCGATCGTCGGCTTCATGAAGATGCACACGGGCATTGACTTCGCCGCGCCGACGGGCACCAGGATCGAAGCTGCCGGCGATGGCGTCGTGGTCGATGCCAAGTGGTGGGGCGGTTACGGCCGCTGGGTCCGCATTCGCCACGCCAATGGCTGGGAAACCGGCTACGCCCACATGTCGTCGATTGCCGTCAAGGCTGGCCAGAAGGTCAGCCAGGGCGAGGTCATAGGCTATGTCGGCACCACCGGCCGGTCGACCGGGCCACACCTGCACTTCGAAGTGTGGAAGGACAAGCGTCCGATCGATCCGCGCAGTGCCAAGGTTCCGCAATCGAACATGCTGCAGGGCCAGGACATGATCGCCTTCCGCGCCCGCAAAAATGAGATCGATACAATGGTCGCCATGGCCGACGTCAAGCGCACGGACGGCACAGGCGACAGCCTGGCCATGCAGACCGGAGCGTATCACTTCGAGAACGAAGACGAGACCAGTCGTCCTACGTCTTTGGCCCCCACCCTGGCTCAGAACGACTCGGCGGCGGTGCGCACCAATGGACGCGCCCAACTTCGCCCGGCCCTGTCGTCGACCAGAGGGGCGCGCTGACCTTTATGCCCCCCGCGTATACCCCCCGCGCGCGGGGAGGTATCACCACAAAGGATCGGGCGGAAAGCCCATCAACGCTTCCTGTATCCGCCGCAAACTGCCGCCGTTAATGTTTTCCGGCAGGTTATCAAGCGCGAAGAAACCGACATTCTTGATCTCGCCCTGGGGCTTCATGTCGACCGGTTCCCATTCGTCGACGCGGAACAGAAGCACGTGATCGCCAGGGAAAAACTGCTCATTGGAATGGACCGACTGGAGCTTAGGCAGTTCCAGCGGATTGACCCCCGCCTCCTCACGCAGTTCGCGTGCCACGGCGTCGTGGGCCGTCTCACCAGCATCGACTCCGCCGCCCGGCAGCCACCAGCCTTCGAGATAGGTATGCTCAATCAGCAGCACCCGGCCGTCCTTGTCCAGCACCAGCCCGCGCACGCCGAGGGTCTTGCCCCGCGTCGTGCGCGAATAGGCGAAGAACAGCGGTCGCGAAAACGGCTCTACAACTCTCTTCCAATCTTCCATAGCCCTAGATGTGAACGCCATGCGATTATTTCGCAAGTGGACAATGCAGGACATTCCAAGTTTTTATCGGCCCCTCTTGCCCGCGCCGCCCGACACGTTTAACAGGGGCTGAATATTCGGAGTCCTGACAGCCATGATCGCCATCTACATCTTTGCCGGCTATTTCGTCCTGAACCTCATCCTGAACCTGATCGACTTCCGTCGCGTTGACTAAGCGCGCTCTGGTCACCGGCGCCGCCAAGCGCATCGGACGGGCCATTGCCATGGCCCTGGCGGGGCAAGGCTATGATATAGCGGTCCACTATAACCGTTCGCGCGCCGACGCTCTGGACGTGGTGACCGAGTTGGAAGCCCTGGGCGTCCACGCTGTTCCCGTCGGCTGCGACCTCAGCCAACCCGCCTGTGTTGCCAATCTCGTCGGCGATACCGTCAAGGCCCTGGGGCCGCTGGATGTCCTCATCAACAATGCCTCGATCTTTTCCGACGACCGTGCCGCCACGGTGACGGTCGACAGCTTTACCACCCACACCAATACCAACCTCCTGGCGCCCATCCTGCTGAGCCAGGCCTTCGCGGCACAAGCCCCGCTGCCCGACGGCGCCTCAATCATCAACCTGATCGACCAACGGGTGTTGAAACCCTCCCCGCCCTTTTTCAGCTACGGCCTGTCCAAGGCCGGTCTGTGGCACGCCACCCGCACCCTGGCCCAGGCGCTGGCGCCGCGTATCCGCGTCAATGCCATCGGTCCCGGGCCGACCCTGAAGTCGATCCACCAGAGCGACAAGGACTTCGCGCGCGAAGCGCGCTCGACCCTGCTGCAGAAGCCGACTTCGCCAGAAGAGGTCGCGGCGGCGGCGGTTTATCTGTTAAACGCCCCCAGCGTCACTGGCCAGATGATCTGCGTCGATTCCGGCCAACATCTGAACTGGAAAACCGTGGATATGTTCGACCTTTAGGGAGTCATCGGCGTGATCGATCTTCTTCTGGCTATTGCGCATCATATTCTGATTTTTGGTGTTTTCGGCGCCCTGATTTCCGAGCACACGCTGTTGCGCGCCGAGATAACGGCTGAAAAGATCAAGCTCCTTGGCGGTATCGATCGCGGCTATGGCCTGATGGCCGTGATGATAATCATGGTTGGTGTCGGCCGCGTTATGTTTGGCCGGTCGGGCCCGGACTACTACACGCACAACCTGTTCTTCTGGGCCAAGATGGTGGCGTTCCTGGCGGTCGGGATCTGCTCGATCCTGCCGACTCGGGCCTTCGTCGGCTGGCAAAAAGCCCCGCCCGACGCAGCCGCCGTCGCCAAAGTGATGCGCTGGATTCGGATTCAGCTGGCCTTGTTCGTCCTGATTCCGGTTTTTGCAGCGATCATGGCGCGCGGTTACGGGCAACTGTAGCCAAACGCGCCGTTTGTGGCGTAGATAGTCCGACAATAAGCCATACAGGGATACGCCACATGACCACTTCACGCCGAGCCGCCCTCGCTACCCTCGCCGGCCTGACCGGATTAGCTGCGACCGCCGCCGTCAGCCCGGCGGACGCCGCGCCTGATACCAAAACGGCGCTGAAACCCTATGCCCTCAATCTCGACACCTGGTACCGCACTACGCCCTTTGCCGACCGTTTTGCCCTGGCAGCCAAGGCTGGCTTCACGACCGTCGAGTTCTGGCCGGTCAATCGCGATGGTCTGGATGCCGTCAAGGTGCGGGCCTTGCTCGACCAGTATGGCCTGAAGGTGGCGCAGTTCGCCCCGGCCGCTCCGGCCTTTTCCGACCCGGCCAAACACGAAGAGCTGGGCACCATGATCAAACAGGCGATCGCCGACTGCAAGACGCTGGGCTGTAAGGCCATCACCCTGGTCGGCCACGGCAATATCGCCAACATGTCGCGCGAAGCCATGGTTAGTGGTTATACGGCCGGCCTGATGCGTGTCGCGCCGCTGCTCGAGGCCGCAGGCGTCACGGCACTGGTCGAGCCGTTCAACACGGTCAACCACCCCAACCACCTGCTCAACGGCTCACGTCCGGCGGTCGCCATCTGCCGCGCCGTCAATTCTGCGATGGTCAAGCTGAACTGGGACTTCTACCACATGCAACTCGAAGACGGTGATCTGATCGAGAAGTTTCAGGCCGGCATTGATCAGGTCGGCTATGTCCAGTTGGGCGATGTCCCCGGCCGCCACCAGCCGGGCACTGGCGAGGTCAATCACGTCAACCTGCTAAAGGCCATCCGCGCCGCTGGATACACGGGCTATCTGGGGCTGGAATACATGCCGATCGACAATGACTTCGACCGCGCCGTCAAGGATGCCGCAACGCTGTCACTGGCGGCGGGTCTGGCCTGACCTGACCATGGTTGCAACGGTCACCCATCCCAAGGTCGACGCCTACATGGCCCGGCAAGCGCCGTGGAAAACCGAGTTCGAGACACTGCGGGTAATCGCCGTGGCCTGCGACCTCACCGAAGACTTCACATGGGGGCATCCGTGTTATACCAAGCCTCATAAAGAATGACGCTTGGTATTCGTTTTTTTCAGCTCAAACGCCGCATGGCTCCTCGCAAAAGCTCGGGCGCGCAGTCGCGCTTGCCAACCCACGATGAGTCAAGATTTTCGCGGGTTGGTATTACACGCTGGATGAGCAGAACATCGTCCTGATCCATGGCTTCAAGGATTATTCCGCGTATTTGTTCTTCAAGGGCGGCCGCCCGAGAGCAGCGGTTCAGGATCTGGCGTAGTCTTGCTACCGCCGCCGCCGGGTCGTGCCAAACATGCCGCGCATCAACTGGCCGACGATGGCGATGCCGACCGAGCGGATGATCGGCACAGCCACCTGCTTGACTGTGTTGAGCGTGTCGGACGTCGCCTTGGCACGGGCCTTTTCCTCGGCCAGGCGTTGCCGTTCCTCTGCCCTGGCGGCGTCGGTGGCCGCCTTGGCCGCGGCTTTTTCCGCCGCGCTGGGCGGTGGCGGAGGCGCATCGGCGGCCGCCTGGGCGGCGCGCGCCGACAGCATCTCGTAGGCCGACTCGCGGTCGCGTTCGGTGTCGTACATGCCGCCGACGGGTGAGGCAGCGACGATGGCCGCACGCTCCGCTTGCGTCGCCGGTCCCATGCGCGAGGCCGGCGGCCGGATCAAGGCACGCTCGGTTATGGTCGGCCGGCCCTTCTCGTCCATCAGCGACACCAGGGCCTCGCCAGTGCCCAGTTGCTGCAACACCTCAAGAGTGTCGAACGCCGGGTTGGGCCGGAACGAATCCGCTGCCGACCTCAACCCCTTCTGTTCCGACGGTGTATAGGCGCGCAGGGCATGCTGCACCCGGTTGCCGAGCTGACCCAGTACGGCATCGGGGACATCAGCCGGGTTCTGGGTGATGAAATAGATGCCGACGCCCTTGGACCGGATCAGACGCACCACCTGTTCGATCTTTTCCAGCAAAGCTTTGGAGGCCTGGTTGAACAAAAGATGGGCCTCGTCGAAGAAGAAGACCAGACGCGGCTTCTCGGGATCGCCGACCTCGGGCAGTTCCTCGAAAAGTTCGGCCATCAGCCACAGCAGGAAGGTCGAATACAACTTCGGATTCTGCATCAGCCGGTCCGAGGCCAGGATATTGACGTAACCCTTGCCGTTGATGTTGGTCCGCATCAGGTCTTCCAACCGCAGGGCCGGTTCGGCGAAAAACTTGGCCGCACCCTGGTTTTCCAGGGTCAGCAGATTGCGCTGGATGGTGGCGACGGTGGTTGGTGACACCTGGCCGTAGGTCGCACCGATCTCCTTGCTGTTCTCAGACAGGTAGCGCAGCATGGCGCGCAGGTCGTCGAGATCGAGCAGCAGCAGGCCTTCCTTGTCGGCCACGGCAAAGGCGATGTTCAGCACACCCTCCTGGACGTCGTTGAGGTCCAAAAGCCGCGCCAGCAACAGCGGCCCCATCTCGGAAATGGTGGCGCGGATCGGGTGACCTTTTTCGCCGTAGAGGTCCCAGAACACCACCGGACAGGCTGACGGCGTCAGCTCCAGGTTCATACCTTTGGCGCGCTCCAGCAGCTTTTCGTTGGGCGTGCCCGGCTGCGATATCCCCGACAGGTCGCCCTTGATGTCGGCGGCGAAGACCGGCACACCGGCGTCGGAAAAGGCCTGGGCCAGGATCTGGAGCGTGATGGTCTTTCCGGTGCCAGTGGCGCCGGCGATAAGGCCGTGGCGGTTGGCACGATTGTAAAGCAGGATTTGCGGTAGTGTACCCTGGCCGACAAAGGCCCCCGGCAGATCGGACATGAGTCGCTCCTTCAAGATGAGATTGTTCTAAAGGATCGGTGTACCGGGCGCCAGCCTGCGCGTCAGCCAGTCCTTTAGATGGCGTCGCATTGGCATCTCGAAATAGAGGAAACTTAACCGCGCCAGGCCGAGCGACACAGCCATAAACAGGATCAGCACCAACGGCGAGTCGAATATGTCGGCGCGCGTTTCATAGGGCAGGTGCGCCAAGCCAACCATGACCAGAATCTGTAGTGGAAAATGGATGAGATAGATCGAATAGCTGACGTCGCCGGCCCACGACCATTTTCGCAGGGCTTCCAGGTTCAACCACTTGCCCTGCTGCAGGCCCAGTGCCAGCAGGGTCAGGGGCACCAGAACATAGACGAAGCTGTCTGTACTGAACAGGAATGAACTGGAACCGATGCCGTGGCTCTCGATCCAGGTCGATACCGGGCCCCAGATCAAATCATGACCGACAACATAGGCTGCCAACCACAGGACGGGCACCAGCCAGATCAGTACCTTCTCCACCCGCTCCAGCCAGACGGTGCGGGCATAATCACGCAGGTACTGGACGGCATAAAAGATCAGTCCCCCCAGGAAAAAGTTCGGTATCCCGCGGGTAAAGTCCGGCGGCGGCTGCGGTTGCAGATATTTGAACAAAAGACCCAGCACCACCACCGCGGCGATCATCACCGGGGTGTTGAGCCGCAGGGCGCACAGGGCGAAAAAGACAGCATAGAGGAAGACCTCGACCGAGATCGACCACGAGGGGCCGTTGAACGACATCTGGGCGCCGGGCAGCCATTGCTGCACCATGAAGAGGTTGAGCACGAACTGACCCGGCGAATTGTCCTGATAGATATAGGCCTGGCCGTACAGGGTGACGAAGGCCCACTGGAAAAGTGCAACTGCGATAAAGGTGAGGAAAAACAGAGGATACAACCGCGAAAAGCGCGCGATGAAGAAATTGCGCAGGCCGACACGCCGCTCCGACACAGCCTCGGCATAGAGCCAGAAGAAGACGTAGCCCGAGATCGAGAAAAACAGCTCGACGAAATACTGGCCAAAAATATAGACCGGCGCCAGCAGGCCATGGAGCGGCATGTGGGCGTAGTCGAAATTGCCGCCGTCATCGATCAGGAAATGCTTGTAGTGAAACAGAACCACCATGGCGGCGGCCACTCCGCGCAGGATATCGAGCTCGAAAAACCGGGCTTCGGTGTTGCGGATGGTGGCGGCGCCCGTTTCTGTCGCCGCTTCGGTAGCCGTTTCTGGGGTCAAGGTCGTTCGCCCTGGCTAGGTCTGCCGTTCCACGCTGAAGAGCGCCAGGTTTTCCAGGGCCGTACGCCATGCACCTGGATCGAAGATGCTAAGCGCGGCGCGGGCCTTGTCGGCGTAGCCGCGGGCAATGGCGCGTGACTGCTCGAGCGCACCCGACTTGATCATCAACTTTTGCGCATGGGCGAAATCGCCAACCTGTTGCTTGCGCTCACCGATGGTCCGCGCCCAGAAGGCGTCCTCGCTGCCCTTGGTCGCCTGCATGACCAGAATCAGCGGCAGGGTCGACTTGCCCTCAGCAAAGTCATCACCGGCATTTTTCCCCAGGTCGGCGGCGTCGCCCTGGTAGTCCAGCACATCGTCCTGGATCTGGAACGCCAGGCCCAGATTAAGGCCATAGCTGTAAAGCGCGGTGATCCGGTCTTCCGAAGCGCCGGCGGAGACCGCACCGCTTTCCGAAGCCGCCGAAAACAATGCCGCCGTTTTGGACGAAATGATTTCGATGTAGTCAGCCTGGCTGAGATTCAGGTCGAAGGCCTTCATCAATTGAAGGACCTCGCCCTGGGTGATGACGGCCGCGGCCTTTGACAGGATGTCGAGCGCACGCAGCGAACCGGTTTCGACCATCAACTCAAAGGCGCGGGCAAACAGAAAGTCGCCCACCAGAACCGACGACGGCGCACCCCAGATCAGGTGCGCGGCAACCTTGCCACGGCGCAGGGATGACGAGTCGACGACGTCGTCGTGCAGCAGTGTGGCCGTATGTATGAACTCGACGGCAGCCGCCAGCCTGTGGTGATTGTCGTTGCGCACGTCGCACAGCCGCGCCGCCGCGACGCACAGCAGCGGACGCAGACGCTTGCCGCCAGCAGCAATCAAATGGTCGGCAAGGGCCGGTATGACGGGAACTTCGGACTGCATGCGGGCGGTGATCAGACTGTTGACCTTGATCATGTCGGCAGCGGTCAGGCCGATCAGGGCATTCACGTCGGCTTTGGCCACCGGCGCGCGTACAGTCTCGATATTGGCCGAATCCAAGGTGTTAACTCCTGACACAAACGGTAAAGGCCATAAACCGCCTTGACGGTGCAGGCAATGGCCCGCGATAGTAAACTTCCAACCGGCCCAAAGAACGTGTTTGGCATATCGGCGGCAAATATATCAGAAAACAATCTCTTATGAGCGAAGAGACGGATCCGACCTTGACGCATTCTGCCACAGATGTGACGCAGACGCACCTGTTGGACGGGCGCGTCATAGTGATGCAGCCTGCCAAAGGCTATCGCATCGGCATGGACGGTGCCCTGCTGGCAGCGGCGTGCGCCGGCTTGAATCCCTCGGGCCGCGCACTTGAACTGGGCTGCGGCGCCGGCGGAGCGATGCTGTCGCTGAAAGCACGCTGCCCTGATCTGGCCCTGACGGGCATCGAGCGCGAACCGGTCTATGCCGGCCTGGCGCGGGGAAACGCCGCCCTGAACGGTCACGACGAGGTCACTGTGATCGAAGGTGACATCGGCGCCGGCTTCAAAACCCTTGGTCTCGAACGCTTCGACCTGGTGTTCAGCAACCCGCCGTTCTTCGATGACCCTGACACTTTACGAGCGCCGCACGAGGCCAAGCGTCCGGCCTGGATCGCCGATGATGGATTGGGGGCCTGGCTGGACTTTGCGCTGGCGGCTGTGAAGGACGGCGGCGATATCGTCTTCATCCATCGCGCCGACCGCCTCGGCGATATCCTGACGGGCCTGTCGTCAAAGGCCGGTTCCTTCCGGGTACGGCCCATTCAACCGTTTATCGAAAAGGACGCTAAACGCGTGCTGGTTCGCGCCACCCGCCTGGGCAAGGCGCCTTTACGATTGCTGCCGCCCTTGGTTCTACACGACCACGGCGACCGCAAACACACGCCAGAGGTCGACGCGATCCTGCGGGGCGTACAACTCCTGGCGTGGTGATTATCTACCTCTCCCCGCCTGCGGGGAGAGGACGAGAGCCGAGCGAAGCGTGGGCGATCGGGTGAGGGGCCTTCAAAGGACGGAGCGCTCGCAAGACGCCCCGCCCCTCACCCTAACCTCTCCCCGCTCGCGGGGAGAGGGGATTCTGACAGCGCCACATCATCCAGATAAGCTTTCGTCGCGTCCAGCAGATTGTCCCTCAGCGCCGCCCGTCGGGCGTTCAAATCCGGACTCCCGGCATCGTAATCTGCCATCAGCCGGCGAACGAACGCCCCAGACTGAACATCCTGCAAAACTCCCTGCATCTCTGCTTTCGAAGACTCATTGATTATTCGCGCACCCGTAAGATAGGCCCCATATTCCGCTGTGTTGGAAATCTTGCCGAAGCCACCCGACATACCCAGTTCCCACAACAGATCGACCACCAGCTTGAGCTCATAACAGGTCTCGAACCACGCCACCTCGGGCGGATAGCCAGCATCAACAAGGGTCTGGAAACCCGAGGTCACCAGTTCACGCGTTCCACCGCACAGCACGACCTGCTCGCCGAACAGATCGCTCTCGCATTCGTCCTTCATGGTGGTCTCGAGAATGCCCTTGCGGCCGCAGCCGAGGGCAGCCGCATAGGACAGGCCCAGCGCCCTGGCCCGGCCAGATGCGTCCTGGTGAACGGCGAACAGGCAGAACACCCCCTCGCCCGCCACATAGAGGTCACGGATGCGCGGACCTATGCCCTTGGGCGAGACCAGCAGGACGTCAACATTGGCAGGCGGGGTCACCAGACCGAAGTTGACAGACAGGCCATGGGCGAAAATCAACGCTTGATTTTCTCGTAAATGGGGCGCGATCTCGTCGACGAACAACCTCTGGTGGGCCTCGTCCGACGTCAGGACGACGATCACCTCGGCCCACAGGACGCCGTCCGAAACCGCAACGATTTCAAAGCCATCCGATTCGGCTTTGAGACGTGTTTTTGACCCTGGCTTAAGCGCTACCTTAACTTGGCGGACACCGGAATCGCGGGCGTTGAGCGCCTGGGTCCGCCCCTGTGAGCCGTAACCTATGATCAGCACCTTCGACGCCTGGATCAGGGACAGGTCGCAGTCGTGATCACGATAAACGGGAAGGGACATGGCGGGTGGCCTCAGCTATAGTGGAATTAGAATCGCCTGATCTTAAAGTACCCTTCATGTTCGACCATCCGGAATATCAGTACCTCAACCTTCTGCGCGACTGTCTTGAAAACGGTGTGCACCGCGACGACCGCACGGGTACGGGTACCTACGGCCTGTTCGGCCGCCAGATCCGGTTCGATCTGGCGAAGGGCTTTCCACTGCTGACCACCAAGAAGGTCCATTTCAAATCGATCGCCGTCGAACTGCTGTGGTTCCTGCGCGGCGACACCAATGTGCAGTATCTCCATGACCATGGCGTCACCATCTGGGACGAATGGGCCGACGAGCACGGCGATCTCGGTCCCGTCTATGGCAAGCAGTGGCGGTCGTGGGCCGCGCCGGACGGTCGGGCGATCGACCAGATGGCACAACTGATTGAAAACCTGAAGACTAACCCCAATTCCCGCCGTCATGTCATCTCGGCGTGGAACCCCGCGCAGGTCGAAGATATGGCCCTGCCACCTTGCCACTGCCTGTTCCAGTTCTTCGTGGCGAATGGCAAACTGTCGTGTCAGCTCTATCAGCGCTCGGCTGATATCTTTCTGGGCGTTCCGTTCAACATCGCCTCCTATGCCCTGCTGACCCACATGGTGGCCCAGGCGGTCGGTCTGGAGGTTGGCGACTTCGTCCACAGCTTCGGCGATGTCCATGTTTACAGCAACCATATCGAGCAGGCCAAAACCCAGCTCGAACGCACGCCTTTCAACTTTCCAACCCTGGTTCTGGCACCGAAAACCGACCTGTTCGGCTTCGACTACGCCGACCTCAAGGTCGAAAATTACCAGAGTCACGGGGCGTTGAAGGCGCCGGTTGCCGTATGAGTTCCAAGGTTCCCCTGGCCGTGGTCGTGGCCATGGACGAGAACAATGCCATCGGCAAGGCCGGCGGCCTGCCGTGGCGGCTGCGCTCGGACATGAAGCTGTTCAAGGACATAACCCTGGGCAAACCGATCCTCATGGGGTCGAACACGTGGGACTCGCTGCCGAAAAAACCCCTGCCCGGCCGGCTGAACCTGGTCCTGAGCCGCGACCTGAAGTTCGAAGCCGAAGGTGGTGTCGTCTGCGAAACCCTGTTCGAGGCACTCGATATCGGCCGTGAACATGCCGCCGACGACGGCGCTGGGGAGGTCTGCGTCATCGGCGGCGCCAATGTCTATGCGCAGACCCTACCCAGGGCCGACCGGCTCTACGTGACCCATGTTCATGCCACGGTTGACGGCGATACGCATTTTCCAGCGATCGATCCGGCGATATGGCGGGTCGTTCGTGAAGAGGCTTTTGCCAAGACCGAGAACGATGACTTTGATTTTACCCTTAAAGTCTACGAAAGAGGGAAGTGATCTGGCAAGGCTCGCCTGATTGTATTATGGTCCGGCCCTATGACCCTGCGCACCACGTCCCTTCCATCTGGTCTTATTGCCGCTGGCTTAGCCCTTCTGGCTGCCTGCTCGCCGCCCCGGGCCGATACCGCCCCTGCCGTCTTGGTCGAGCCCGCGGCGCAACCGGCCGTCACCGCCTCGGACGTCGGTTTCAGCATAGCGTCCCCCATTGCCTGCGAACTGGGTAAGGATTGCCTTATCCAGCAATATGCCGATCACGACCCGGCCAAAGGGCCAGCCAGCGACTATACCTGCGGCATCGCGACCTATGACGGCCACGACGGCACCGATTTTCGTATCCCGGACAAGATCGCCCAGGCGCGTGGCGTCGCCGTCCTGGCCGTCGCCGATGGGGTCATCGCCGGGGTCCGCGACAGCGAAGCCGACTGGGAGGTCGGCGCCTACAATCAGTCCGCCATCCCATCCAACATGGCATGCGGCAATCGCGTCTTCGTCCTCCATGGCAATGGCTGGGAAAGCCAGTATTGCCACATGCGGCGAGGTTCGCTTGCGGTCAAGGACGGCCAGAAGGTCAAGGCCGGCGACGTCCTGGGCATGGTCGGCCAGTCCGGCTGGGCAGCCTTTCCCCATGTTCACCTGACCGTACGCAAGAACAAGGTCCCCGTCGACCCGTTCAACACCTCTTCAGCCTGCTCACCCACAGCGGTGACCAGCCTGTGGCAGGCCTCAGCACGGCAGCAGATGGCCTATCGCGGCCGCCAGGTGCTTAATGCGGGCTTTGCCTCCGGGCCGGTGACCATGGATGCCATCGAACGCGGCGGTATCCCGGCGCCGACGGCCGCCAGTCCGGCCCTGGTCGCCTGGGTTCGCGCCATCAACCTGAAGGCCGGCGATATCCAGACCCTGACCATCTATCGCCCCGATGGTAAGGTACTGAAAGCCTCGCCGCCCACACCGCTCGATCGCAACAAGGCTCAGTACATGCTGTTCACGGGCGAGCGCCCGGCCAGCGGAACCTGGCGAAAGGGCACTTATCGCGCCACCTACGCCGTCACTGCCGGGACGAAGACCGTTCTGTACCACGAGTTTGCCCTCAACCTGCCATAAAGGTGGCATTGACCCTGCCGGCACGCATGTCATTGTGCCATCGAACCCCCGGGTCTTTTTGGGCGACAGGACAGTATCATGACAACAATCACCGGTACGAACGGCGCCTGGGGCTCCCATGGCGCGGCACCGCCCCCCGGACAGGACGGGGCTGACGGCGGTGACGCCAGTCAGGGCGCGGATGGCGAGAGCTTGAGTGTGTTCGTCACCGAAGAGACGATCCAGGACCTGCTCGGCAACAACCTGCTGCAGGTCACTTCGGGCGCTGGCGGCCAGGGCGGCTCCGGCTCCGCGGCAAATCCCGGGACACCGTCTGGCGGAACAGGCGGAGACGGCGCCATCGGTGGCCGGGGCGGCGACCTGCTTATTGACGTCACGGGCATCAGTTTCAGCAGCGTTATGACTCTGCTCGCCTACGGCGGGGCGGGCGGCGGGGGTGGTTCCGGCGGCCAGGGCGGCAATGGCCTTGCCGGCATCGGCGGCGCGGCCGGTCTGTCGGCTGACGGCAGTGACAGCGGCGATGTTCTTATCCGGATTAGCGATAGCGTGTTCACGGCTGACGCGCGGCTGGACCTCTTGGCCATTTTCGCGGCCGGCTACAAGATGGGCGGCTACGGCCGTACCGGCAGTTCGGGCGACACCCCCGGCAATGGCGGCGATGGCGGCAAGGGCGGCACCGGAGGCACGGCCAACATAGAGGTCGACGGCATCTGGCTTCCGTTTCATACCGCTGGCACCAGCCACCGCATTGAGGTGACCGGGGCACTCGGCGGTCTCGGCGGCGACGGCGGTCGTGGCGGCGCCGCCACGCAGGTGGGGAGTTATGGCGCAGGCGGCCGCGGAGGGGACGGCGGCCGCGGCAGCGACGTCGGCATCAGCTTTACCAACAATCATCTCACCGGCACGGCTGCCGATGAGCAGATGGAACTCGAATTCATCCTGTCTGGCGGCCGTGGCGGGATCGGCGGACTGGGCGGCCAGGGCGGCACAGACCTCGCCGAAACGGCTGCCGCCGGCGCCAATGGCGCCTCCGGCAGCGCCAACCTCACCTTCGCGGGCAATCATATCGACGGGGGCGCCGGCACCGATAGCCTGACCCTGACCTTATGGCGCAGCACGTTTGTCGACACGGATCTGGGCGAGGTATGGGACGCAAACGGCATCGGCGTCATCGACGTCAATCTGACGACCGGGATCATGACCGTGGGCGGTCAAATCAACACCATAACGGGCGTCGAGAATATCTATTTCCGTCTTGAAGACAGCAGCTATGCGCCCGGCGGCCCGCTGGTGGACATGCCATCCACTGTCTATGCCACCGGCAACAGCAGCGCCAATCTGCTGGTAGCCAGCACCTGGGCCGCCGCCGCGTTCAGCGGCGAAGGTGGCAATGACAGCCTTTGGGGTCGTGACTATAACGACTATTTCCAAGGCGGAGCCGGCACCGACGATCTCGCCGGTTATGGCGGCGACGATACCTTGCTGGCGGGCTCAGGCGTTGACTTCCTCGAAGGCGGCGACGGTCAAGATTATCTCGATGGCGGCACCGGCAGCGACACCATGGTCGGCGGCGGGGGCGACGACACCTATGTCGTGGACGCCAATGGAGACATCGTCAACGACCTGAACGGCGGCGGTACCGACACCGTCATGACCGGGCTGACCTGGACCCTGGGCACCTACATCGAAAACCTGACCCTGACCGGATCCGCGAATTCAAGGGGCACGGGTAATGATCTCGGGAACATTCTGACCGGCAACGATGGCAACAACACGTTAACGGGTGGGCTGGGCGATGACTCCTATTTTATCCAGAATACCGGCGACAACGTCGTCGAAGCCAATGGTGGCGGAACGGATGTCATCTATAGTCAGGTCAGTTACAATCTCACCGGACGATTTGTTGAAACCCTTGTCCTGACAGAGTCAGCCACCGACGCCATCGGCAACAGCTACGCCAATGCCCTGTTCGGCAATACCGTGGGAAACCTCCTGGATGGCGGCGGCGGCGCCGACACGCTGGGTGGTGCAGCGGGCGATGACACCTACATGGTTAATGTGGCGTCCGACGTCGTCATCGAGAGCGCCGACGAAGGTACGGACATTGTCTACGCCTCGGTCAGCTACGTCCTGTCCGCTGACATCGAACGCCTGATCCTGACCGGCACGGCCGCCAACGGAACCGGCAATGCCTCCAACAACGCCATCACTGGCAATGACGGCAACAATGTCCTGGACGGCGACAGCGGGGTCGATACCCTGGTCGGTGGCCTCGGCAACGACACCTACCATGTCGACGACAGCCTGGACATCGTCACCGAAGCCTCGGGCGCCGGCACCGACACCGTCATCTCCAGCGCCAGTTATAATCTCACCGGCCGGGTGGTCGAAAACCTGACCCTGACCGGCGTCGACGACCTGACAGCGATCGGCAACGGCGTTGGCAACAAGCTGACCGGCAATACCGGCAACAACCTGCTGGACGGTGGCTCCGGCGCCGACACCCTGACAGGCGGCCTGGGCGATGACACCTATTACGTCCAGGCGACCGGCGACAAGGTGGTCGAGGCCGGCGGTCAGGGTGCCGACATCATCTATGCGTCCGTCAGCTACACCCTGACCGGCCGCTTTGTCGAAACCCTGGCCCTGACGGGATCGGCCAACATCAACGCCACAGGGAACTCTCTGGCCAACACCCTGATCGGCAACGCAGGCGCCAACACGCTTAACGGCCTGGGTGGCAACGATATCCTGACGGGCGGTCTGGGCGCTGACATCTTCCTGTTCCAGCTTGGCAGCCGTACTGACACAGTTACCGATTTCAGCGCTGACGAGAACGACACGATCAACGTCAACGCCTATACCGGCGGTGTCGCCAATGACGGCCTTATCACCCAGGTCGGTGCCGATACGGTGATCAACCTGGGCGGCGGGAATGTTATCACGGTCAACAACGCGCTCCAGGCCGAAGTACTCGCGCACATCACCTGGTAGAAAAGACGCGACAGCCTGCGGGTAAATAAAGTATGAAAATGCCATAAACAATGTGCAGGGGCCTACATCATGAAACCTATTTATCTGGCCGCGCTCGACCTGTCGTCGGCGCTTCGTTTTTCGCATCTTGAGTCCGGCGCCAGCACACATACGTTCAGCCCGGGCACCGCGCCGGTGACGCTGAACGTGCCCTCGGCCCCCAGCCTGTCGGCCGTCGCCGCCAGGACCGGTACGGTTAGTGACGGACGGACGGACACGGTCTCCGCCGCGACCTTCGCCGTCGCAGACACTCTGGCCTTCGACCTGACAGCAGCCCCCAATAGCGGGCCGATCAGCGCGCCCTACATCATCGACAACCATCAGCCCTACCTGGGCATCACCTTCCTCGTCCCGCTGAGTGGCTACTATCCGCCGCGTCCGTCCCTCCACGACGCCCCGGAAAGCGGCGTCAACGACTCGGCCTATCTCGGCGGCATGCGCATGTTTGCCGGCAATTTCGCGCCCTCCTATACCACCACGGCCAGTGGCCAGCTTTTGTCCATCTCCCAGAACACAGCGCTGTTTTCCCTGTTCGGCACCAATTATGGCGGCGATGGCAGATCGACCTTCGCCCTGCCCAATCTGGATGCCCGCGCCGTCGTCGGAGTCGGACAGGGGCCGGGGCTTTACGAGCGCGTCGTCGGAGAAGAATACGGATCAAATACTTTCGAGATTAATTCCAGCGTCCTGCCGACCTCGGCAGGCGGAAGCGGTTACAGTTTCGACAATATCCAGCCCACCCTCGCCACCACCTATATGATCCAGGTTTATGGCATATTCCCGTCCTACAGCAGCCTGCCAAGCGACGGCCTGATCTCCAACAACATGGATATGATGGGACTGGTTGTGCAGTTCGGTGGCAACTTCGCGCCCTACGGCTATCTGCCCTGCGACGGCAGCCTGCTGCCGATTTCGGAGTATGAGGCCCTTTTTAACCTGATCGGCACGACCTATGGCGGCGATGGTCAGGAGACCTTCGCCCTGCCCGATCTGCGCGGCCGCACCGTCGTGGGCACCGGTCAGGGTCCCGGCCTGAGCAACCGCATGCTCGGCGAGGTCATCGGTACCGAAAATCAAACGATCCAGCAAAGCCAGATGCCCTCGGACATGGGCGGCAGCAACCATGCCGTCAATAATGTCCAGCCTTCGCTGGCCCTGAACTATATCATCTCCCTGCAGGGCATTTTCCCATCGCGGAACGCCATTACCGACGCGGATCCGGAAGAACAGTTTCTCGGCGAAATCGCCATAACCGCAATTACCTATGCCCCCAGGGGCTGGGCCTTCTGCCACGGTCAGCTCCTCAGCATCGCTCAGAACCAGGCCCTTTTCTCCATCCTCGGCACGACCTATGGCGGCGACGGCCGCACCACCTTCGCCCTGCCCGACTTCCGCGGCCGCACCGCGGTGGGGGCCGGTGATGGCGTTGTTCTGGGCGAGAGGGGCGGCACCGAAGTGACCTATCTGTCGTCCGCCGCCATGCCCGCCCTGACCCTGAATGGAAATGCCAGCGCCAACAGCCTGTTTGGCGCTGGCCAGAATGATACGATCAACGGTAACGGCGCCAATGACCGGCTGGTCGGCAATGCCGGTAACGATCGGCTGGACGGCGGCACCGGCAATGACACCATGGAAGGCGGAGCCGGCGACGACACCTATTATGTCGATGCCACGACCGACAGCATCGTCGAACTGAACAATCAGGGCTTTGACAGCGTCTTTTCCAGCGCAACCTTCAGCCTGGCCTTCACCTTCATCGATAACCTCTACCTGACAGGCTCGGCCAATATCAACGGTACCGGCAATGGCCAGGCCAACCTCATCACCGGCAATACCGGCAACAACCGGCTGGACGGCGCCGCCAACAACGACACCATGAACGGCGGCATGGGCGACGACACCTATGTCATCTCCAATGTCGGCGACGTCATCAACGAAAACGCCAGTGAGGGTACCGATACGGTCGAGTCGGCCATCACCTTCACCCTCAGCGATGTCCTGGAAAACCTGACCCTAATCGGGACGGCCGACATCAACGGCACCGGCAATGCCGGCAACGATATCCTTACCGGCAATACTGGCATCAATACGCTGACCGGCAAGGCAGGCAACGACACCTATAACGTCCAGAACACCGGCGACAATGTCGTCGAAGCGGCCAATGAAGGCACGGACCTGATCAACTCAACCGTGACCTACAGCCTGTCCGGCCGCCAGGTCGAAAACCTGACCCTGACCGGCTCGGCCCATGTCAACGCGACCGGCAATGGTTTCGCCAACATTCTGACGGGCAATAGTGGCAACAACGTCCTCGACGGCGGCGCCAACAACGACACCATGGCTGGCGGCGCCGGCAACGACACCTATCTCATCAGCGCGGTCGGCGACGTCGTGATTGAAAACGCCAATGAGGGAATTGACACAATCCAAACGTCCTTCACCACCACCTTGGGCGCCAATGTTGAAAATGTCACCCTGACCGGTTCAGCCGACCTCAACGCGAACGGCAATACCCTCAACAACGTCCTGACCGGCAATGCCGGCGTCAACATCCTGACCGGCGGAACGGGTAACGACACCTACTATATCCAGAACGCGGGCGATAACGTGGTTGAAGTCTCGGGCGGCGGTTCCGACGTTATCTTCTCGACCGTCACCTACTCATTGAACCTGCGCTACGCCGAGACCCTGAATCTGACCGGCTCCGCCAATATCAATGCTACCGGCAACTCGCTGGGCAATACGCTGGGCGGCAATGACGGCAACAACACCATCAACGGCAAGGGCGGGGCAGATAATCTCAGCGGCGGCTTTGGCGCTGATATCTTCCTCTTCGACGCCAACAGCGGCACAGATACGATCACCGACTTCAGCGCGTCACAGAACGACAGCATCAACATCAACGCCTATACAGGCGGGGTCGCCAATGCCGGTCTGGTCACCCAGAACGGCGGCAATGTGGTCATAAATCTGGGCGGCGGTAACGTCATCACGGTCAACAGCGCCGTGGCGGCCGACGTCCTCGCCCACATCGTGTGGTAAGAGGTGAACCCACCTTTATCCTCCCCCGTTGCACGGGGGAGGTGTCGAGCGAGCGAAGCCGAAGGCGTAGCAAGTCGAGACGGAGGGGGCGTTACAAGCTCCCTTCCTACGGAATCAAACTGCCCACGCCCTGTTTGACGATCTCGCCGAACAGGCTGTTCTTCTTCTTTTTCTTCTTATCGGCAGCGGTCGTCTCAGGCGGAGCCTGATCTTCGGGCTCAGAGCGACCGGTCATGCCGAACATGCCGGCGCCACCCATATCCTGGCCCAGTAACCCACCCGTTTGCGACTTGTAGCGGATCTTGGTCGTCCACTGGATGTTCCAGGCGACCTTGGGGTCTGCCGGCCGCGCCGGGTAGCTGAGATTGGTTTCGCCGCCGTAGGCCGTAATGTTGTACATGGCGCCCTCACCGGCATTGGCAACTTCGGCCGGCACGGTGCAGGCCGTCGCCGTCCCCGGCAGCAGCACCTTCGACGCCGTCAACCGCTCGATATCGCCTGGCGTCAGATAGTCCGGCGCCATACCCATCCAGCCGGTATTGCTGGCCGCCGAGGTCCACATGATGAAGGTGTCGCGCTCACGCCCGGCACCGATCGCCGTCGCCACAAAACCCCTGGCATTCGGAATCGCCGCCCACGTCAATGGCACCGCACCCGAAGCCGCCTTCTGATTACCCGACACCTTGATCGGCGCCAGGAAGTCCTGACCCTGGTTCAGGGAAAAGTCGATCTGTGGGGCATAGTCCGTTTTCACGGTGTGCGCGCCGGTCAGCGAATGGCCGGTAAAGCCGCTGTCGGTTTTGGCATTGGGCCATTCGCCATAGGCCTTGACGCTGTCCGGGGTCGGTTTCTTGACGGTGTCCAGCGTCACCTGCGGCGCCAGTTGCTTGACCAGGGTCATACGCTGGTTCGGATCGGTGATCCTGGCCAGGTCGATCACCAGGGGCTGGCCGGCGGCAGCACGTTCACCGCAACCCCAGTAGATCAGGATCTTGCCCTTGGGCGGCTCATAGCTCTGCGGCTCGCCAGGCGTATATGGGGTCGGCTGCGTCGGCGTGGCCACCGTGCGCTTGTAATAGAGCGGCAGGTCACCCGCCGTCATCCGGTGGTCGCCGGTCGTCTCGGTCCTGGCCACCTGGTTCGAGCCCAGCGTCAAGGTCACAGTGTGGTTCACGTCACCGGACATCATGCCCATCATTGACGACATGGACGGCGCCTTGCCTTGGCTCATTCCGGAGCCGCCGAGGCCGGCCATACTGAAGCCAGAACTGGTGGTGGTATCGATCCAGTAGGTGGCAACCGGACCGGTGACGACCTGCTTGGGCGGGGTCGCCGTGGACGCTGGTCCGGCAACAAAGGTTGTGATCACAACGGCTGCACAGCCGCGCGTGAGGAATATACGAGCGCTACCCATACCCACTCTCCTGAAATATGCCTTGAAACCTCGCCATCTAAGCGAACTGAGCGGGTGTGGCAATTTACATTTCCGTTAGATGTGAAACCAACGGCAACCCCTTACTGCGCGGTCCACCCGCCATCGACCGGGATCGACGCACCCGTGATATTGTGCGCCAGGGGGCTGGCCAGCCACAGGGCCAGCAGGCCGATCTCGCGCGGGTCGGACATGCGCCGCGTCGGTTGCTTTTCGGCCAGCAGATCGGCGGTGCCGGCGTCGCGATCACCACCACAGGCCGCCGCGCGCGCCTGGATCTGCGGCTCGATCAGCGCCGTCTCGGTCCAGCCCGGGCAGATGCAGTTGACCGTTACCCCGCCGCTGTCGCGTGTCCCTGCCTTCGCAAATTCCAGCGCCGCCACCTTCGACAGCCCGACCAGGCCGAACTTCGACGCCACATAGGGCGCCTTGGCTTCGGAAGCGACCAGGCCATGGACGGAGGCGATGTTGATCACCCGGCCATAGCCGCGCGCCGCCATCCTTGGCAGGACATGGCGCATGGTGCGAAAGGCGGCCGACAGGTTGACCGCGATCAGATCGTCCCAGTTGTCGTCGGTGACCTCGCTGAACCGCGCCGTCTTCTGAAGGCCGGCATTATTGACCAGGATGTCTGGCCCGCCCCAGGCTTCGGCAGCCTCCATCAGTCCGGCAATCGCCGCCGGATCGCGCAGGTCGCCGGCGAAGAACCGCGCGTCGGCTGCCCCGGCCGCGCGCATGGCAGCGACCGCCCGGTCAGCCTCGTCCGGCGTCGCCAGGCCATGGACCCCGACCCTGGCCCCGGCCGACGCCAGGGCTTGCGCGACGGCAAAGCCTATCCCGCTCACGGAGCCGGTAACCAGCGCCGTGCGGCCTTCCAGATATCCCGATGTCATGAGGGAAACTTACAGCCTTTCCAAAATGGAGACGTAGTTGGCGACCGCTCCGCCGCCCATGTTGAAACACATACCCAGGTTGGGATCATGAAGTTGCATGTCGCCGGCCTCGCCGGTCAGCTGTTTGGCGGCGATAACGTGCATGCTGACCCCGGTGGCGCCGACGGGGTGACCCTTGGCCTTCAGCCCGCCCGACATATTGACTGGCAGCCTGCCGTTGCGCCCGGTACCGCCGTCGATAACCAGTTCGCGGCCCCTGCCCGGCTCGGCCAGGCCCATGGCCTCGACCGACAGCAGCTCAGCAATGGTGAAACAGTCGTGGACCTCGGCAAAGGAGATGTCGCCGATGGCCACCCCGGCCTGCTCATAGGCCCTGGCGAAGGCGCGGCGCGGGCCTTCGAAGGCCGTCATGTCCTTGGCTGACAGCGGCAGCAGGTCATTGACCTGTTGCGCGGCACGGAAACCGACAGCGCGCCTGAAATCGCCGGCCATGTCTTCGCGGACCAGGACGATGGCGGCGGCGCCGTCCGAAACCAGCGAGCAATCGGTCTTCTTCAGCGGCGCGGCAATGATCGGGTTCTTCTCGGAGGCATGCAGGCAGAAGTCCAGCTCCAGCGGCTTGCGCAGTTGGGCGAACGGATTGTGCACGGCGGCGGCGTGGTTCTTGGCGGCAATATGCGCCATGGCCTCGGTCGGGTCGCCATACTTCGCCTGATAGGCCAGGGCGAACCGGGCGAAGATTTCGGGGAAGCTCATCCCCGCCTCTTCGCGCTGATAGCTGGCGGCACCGAGCGCCCGGGTAACGGTGGCACCGTCGACCGCGGTCATTTTCTCAGCACCGACGACCACGGCCGCTTTCACACGCCCCGACGCGATGGCATCCATGGCCGCGTACACGGCGGCCGAACCCGAGGCGCAGGCGTTTTCCAGCCGAGTCGCCGGCTTGAAGCGCAGGCCGGGATCGGCGCCCAGGATCATCGAGGCGCAGAAGCCGTCGGGGACCATGCCGGCGTTGAAATTGCCCAGCCAGACGGCGTCGATGTCTTCGCCTGTCAGTCCGGCATCGGCCAGGGCTTCGCGGGCGACGGCATGAATCATCTCCTCCAGCGACATATCAAGACGGCCAAACGGGGTATGGCCCCAACCGACAATGGCAGCTTTCATGACTTCAGTCCTTGCAGAAAAGTTTCGATGGCGGTGACGGCCTCGCCCTCGTCCAGCATCGGCGCGTGGCCGCGATTGCGCACGGTGACCGCCTTCATGCCGGCGTGGCGCTCGCCCATCTTCTTCAGGGTATGGGCCGACAAAAGGTCGGAGATTTCGCCGCGCACGGCCAGGAGCGGCAGACCTTCCAGCTTGTCCCACAGGCCCCACAGATCGGGCGGCGCCACGGTCGGCTCAGGGGTGGCAAAGGCCTGGGCGATGGCTGGGTCATAGGCCGGGGCGATGCTGCCGTCGTGCCGGACCTCATAGGTCCTGCGCGCAAAGGCCAGCCAGTCGTCATCATGATAATCGGGAAAGGCGACGGCGTTGGTCTCACGCGCCCGGGCGGCAGCGTCTTGCCAGGTGGCGACGGCGATGCCCTTGCCGGTATAGCCGGCGATGCGTTTCAGCCCGGCCGGGTCGAGCTCGGGTCCGACATCGTTGATCACCATGCCGGCGATCGCCTGGGGCGCAAATGACCCCATAATCATCGCCATCAGCCCGCCCATCGAGGTGCCGATAATGGCCGTGCGCGTAATCCCCAGCTCGGCCAGCAGCTTGAACATGTCCTGGACGTAGACGCCCGGTGCGTAGTTGGCCGGCTGATCGTCCCACTGCGACTTGCCGCGGCCGCGCTGATCGACCGAAATAACACGGTAGGTCTTTGCGAGGTGGGCGGCGATCCATTCGAAATCGGCGGAGTTACGCGTCAGGCCGTGCATGCACAGCACCGGCATGCCGGAGCCGCCCCCAAGGGCTTTATAGTCACGGGCATACAGCTGCAACCGCGTGTCGGCGCTCTGGTACCAGATGTCGCTGTAGATGGCGTCCACCGCCGGCTCCCTGTATTTTTTCGACGTCTAAGCCGCTTCTTATCATTTGTGGAGACACTATTTTTCAACATCCGTTGAGTGTCAACCTTTTTTCAACAGTCATTGAAAATTTGACCGTTTCGTTTGAGTTGTGTCACAGGGTAAACAAAACAGGAAGATACCCACGTGAAAGCCCCGCTTAAAGCCGCTCTGCCTAAGGTCTCTTCAGGCAAGGTCTCCTCAGGCAAGATCTCCTCGCCAAGGTCTGGCGGCCTCCAGAGCCGTCGCGACCTGGTGCTGGATTCCGCCGAGGCGTTATTCTCCGAACGCGGATTTTACGGCGTGACGGTGCGTCAGGTCGCCGACATGGCCGGGGTCGACGTCGCCCTGCCCAATTATTATTTCGACTCCAAGCGCGGGCTGTTCGATGCGGTCTTCCTGCGCCGCGCCGAGGTGCTGAACGAGCAGCGCAATGACGAGCTGGACGCCGCCTTTGCTGCCGCCGAACGCGAGGGCCGCACCGTTCGGGTCGATGAGATTCTGAACGCCTTTATCCGGCCGGTGATGACCGCCCAAAGTTCGCTCGATCCGGGCTGGCGCAACTATTGTCGCCTCGTCGCCGAGGTCAATTCGTCGGCGGTATGGGCGGGGATGATGACGTCGCATTTCGACAGCCTGATCACCAGGTTCATCGCCGCCCTGCATGATGCCGTACCGGGCGTTGCGCCCAAGGACATGTACTGGGCCTATCATATGCTGACCGGGGCCCTGACCCTGACCATGGCGGACACCGGGCGGATTGACCGTTTGTCGGGCGGGCTGTGCCAGTCGGGCGACGCGGTGGACGCCTATGGCCACCTGGTCAGTGTCTTCACCGGCGCCTTCCTGGCGTTGCCGCGAAGCGCAGATTAAGGGAAGGTATCCCCTGTTTCCAGATAGCCACTTCCCAAAAATCGGAAATACACCAGGGCAAGCCGTTGGGCACAGTTGGCCGCCGCTGCGCTCAGTCTTCCCCAGTTGTGGCTTAACTCGGGAAGATGTTTTGACTCACAATGTCAAAGACCGTATCACTTGCCGGCGCTGGATGGGTATGCTGCGGCCTGGGTGGAGGCTCGCCAGATGGCGCCATCACCCCGCATATGGAGCTGACAGTCATCACGGTGCGCACTACGGGTTATCCCCGGCAGCTGAGGCTCCCGATCAACGGACTGACAATCGCCTTGATGTCAGACGCTGGCCGAGACCTCAGAGTTCCAATGTATTAAATGTATTTTTTGTACACGAATTTAGCCGACACTTGAATTGATCGATTTTTCACGCCGGGCAGCCGCCCGGCATCTTCGAGAATTTCAGGAAATATGCGTCAGGATCATCGCGGGGTGGAGTTATGCCACCCCGCGTTCTTCTTCGTTCGTGGGTGAGCGTAGCCAGGACATATCCTGGCAAGCGCAAGGAACGCACGAGCAAGCCAGGCCTAAGGCCGGCCGCAAGACCTGAACACGAACACCACGAACCCGCCGCTTTGCGGCGACACGAACCGACACGAACTTCGCGATTACATCAGCGTCCCCTGGACATCGCCGCCTGGTAGCCCGGGCTCTGCCTGCGTCGCCTCGCCGGGGCCGTCGCGCTTGGTCCCCGTCGCCACGACCTGCAAAGCGCCATCGGGCAAAGGCCGTTGCAAGTCTTGCGCCTGCGCCCATGGGAGCGTCATCCACGCCTGGCATTCGTCCAGCGTCGTCAGGATCACCGGCATCGCCTTGTCATGCACCGCGCCGACCTCAGCGTTGGGCTCCGTCGTCAGGAAGGCATAGAAGTCGCCCGATACCGGATCGCCGGACACGCGCACCTGCCGCGTCGTCTTTGTCCACACCCCGGCGAAGAAGAACAATGGCCGCGCCTCATTGAAAGCGAACCAGTGATTGATCTTGGAACCCGACACCTGATCCGGCTCGGCAAACGACGTCACCGGCACCAGACAGCGGCTTTCGACCCCCAGCCAGCGGCGCCAATGCGGCGACCTGGTGTTGCGCACATTGGTCACGCCGATGTCGGACTTCTTGCCCTGAAGGGCAAACGGCGGCGATGGCATGCCCCACTTGGCCATGACCAGCTCCAGCTCGTCCTCGACCACGCGCAGCACCGGCGCGTCATAGTTCGGGAAAATCCCGGAGATCGGAAACTGGTTCCCGGCCCGGTCACGAACCGCCTTCCAGGCCTTTACGAAGTCGATAATCGCCTGGGCGTTGGTGGTTTGACTGTACAGATTGCACATGGTCGCGGCTCCGGCATCCACAGCCTGCGACGCTACCCGCTTGACTCTTTCGCGGCAATGAGAACAAAATAAGAACATTCTTGCCACAGTGCGCGGGAACCAGCCCTGGGAGGGTGACATGCTGATCAAAGACGGTTTCTTTGTCGACCTGGAAGGGGTGCGGGATTTCACCGGGCGGCGCGACACCTATTGCAAAGCCTTGCAGGACCGCAAGGATCCGAACCTGTTCCACATCGGCGGCTATCGCTACGACGCCTATGGCCAGTCGCTACAGCCCCACGCGCCCAAGGTCATTGATGTCTGGCATGGCGAGAGCGAAACCAAGGGCCACGCCAAAGAACGCCGCATGAAGATGAGGGACGACGGCGCCTTCGCCGACATTGTCCGCGCCCTGGAAAGCCGGGACCAGCCGTGGAAAACGCAGGTCCGCCTGTTCGATATGAAGCCGTATGACAAGCTGCGCGGCACCTGCCTGGCTTGTGGGTTATCCGTAGTCCATCAGGTCCGCCGCCTGGTCGAAGAAGCCCGCTATGGCACCCGGACCGTCCAGCAGATCGAGGACGCGTCGGTGTGCCGGCGGTTGACGTGTAAAGGGCGGGTTACGATTGAGAGGGAGAGGCCGTGACGCGGCCACGCGAGTGGCTGCAATGCGCGGCGCAACTCGCGCGGCGAGGGTTTATCGTCTCTGACCTTTTGCTGTCTCGGCTTCACAACGCCCTTATGGTGCGCTACCTTTACGTTAACGTAGCGTCAATCGGACGTTCAACGGGGAATGTCGGCTAACGCACCAAACTGGGGGATTGATATGAGTTGTCTGGGGGTCCATTTCGCTTTGACGGCGGACGACGTCGCTGCATTGCAAGGCATAAGTGGCGAACAGGAGCGTCTGGCGTTCTTGCAAGAGGAACTGGAGGAGAGATATTTCGCAGGGCCAGCGGAATACATTGCCCAAAGCGACAAATCCTGGGACGCCATGCATCGAACGCTTTCCGACGGAGAGCTTACATCGGATGAAGGCACGTTTCCACTTAACCACACCGTGCTCGCCGGTACGCCTTTGTATTCCGCGGATGACTACATCATGAGCCTGAAGACACCGGAACAGGTCAGGGCCGTTGCCTCCGCGATTGAGCATCTGACGATCGCGGATTTCCGCCAGGCATATGAGCGCATTGATGCTGCGAGTTATGAAGGCGAAATCGGAGATGAGGATTTCACATATACCTGGGAATGGTTCCAGCACGTTCGGGTTCTATATCTGCGTGCTGCGGCGGAAGGGCGGTTTGTTCTTTTCACGGCTGATCAGTAGCAAGCTGTAGAAATTTAGTGACAACAACAGGAGCACTATTCCCCAGAAGTCTGGAAAGCGTGCTCGGTAGGCCGACGCTCGCCGCGCGCCAGGACGAAAGCCGCGAGGCGCAAGCGTTGATCAGCCGTGCTTCTGTCATGCCTCGGCAAGGCCGGCAACATCGCCGATCAGCTGGCCAGGCTCGATCTCGTCGTTCTCGACGAACTGAGATACCTGCCGTTCCCGCAAGCCGGCGGGCAACTTTTGTTCCATCTGATCAGCCGGCTCTACGAAAAGACCTCGATCATCATCACGACCAACCTGACCTTCGCCGAGTGGCCGAGTGGCCGACCGTCTTCGGCGATCCCAAGATGACCACGGCCTTGCTCGACCGGCTCACACATCACTGCGACATCATCGAGACCGGGAACGACAGCTGGCGCCTGCGACACCGCACCTGAAGTTATCCACAAACTGTTCAACCTCCCCCCAGCCCCCCCCCCTCCGGGTAGAACAACGACACCCAGTTCAAATGAACGCGGCGATGCGCTGCGCGTCAGAAGGGCTCCGCTTCTCGCCGCTCAATGCACGCACAAAGAGGGTCCCTTTTCCGCGACGATAAGGGGTCCTTTTTCGACGCCGGTTGACACTCATATCTCCAGTTTTCCCGACCTGGGGGAAGCGTTCGCCTCAAAAGTGTGGCCGTTCGGCAGATGCGGGGCGTTCGCCGTCTTTTTGGTCTGAATCCGTTTGGATTTCTGGGCATTTTGGTACGTGAAATTTTCACATTCCTTTCACATAGCACGTTTTTATAATGTTAAATAAGTTTTATTTTTCAATAATTTATGCCCAAATTGACACAGCCTTAAAACATGGAAGTTTTCGCTTCGAATAGCCCCATTCCAAATGTCGTCTATGCGGTCGCAAAATTGTAGCGGAAGCCTGTGCCCCCGATTTGGTCTTATAGGCAAAGCAGCACGATTCAAGTGAGCGCGGTTTCCAACTAACTGCTGACGGAAATCCGCGAGGTCAAATTTTCTATAACATTCCGACCTGCTTAGCTGGAAATCATTCAACGGGTCACCAACGTCTGCCGTTTGCGTTGATGCATTCGGCCCGCGTAATCCGCTGGACAAGAAACCCGAAGCCTTCAGCCTCGTCGCCTAACTTTCCGTCCGCATCCCAAGGTTTCTTACCGAGAAGCACCCGGCGTTTTGAAGGCGAACAATTTTCGACACCGTTGCGCAACATCGCGCAACGGTGTCGAATTGAGTGATCGGTGCCCTTTAGGCAGACTTATCTCCGTCAGACATGGAGAATTAAAATGCAAACAGCTTACACTCAATCAATCCACTTTCCTTATGACAACGCCAAAGCAGCGGATGTTGATGCCATCGATAGCCTCGTTATTGAGCAGGCGACAGGCCAAGACAACGAAGCGATCGCGGCAGAGATGCAAGCGTTTTATCGCCAGTACGGCGCCGGTATGATCAAAGATCGCGGCTTGCCGGTTCTTACAAGCACTCTGGGTCGACGCGATGTCTTTTTTATCCGTGCCGGTGCCAGCGGCCGCCTTCTGGCTGTGTCGGCTATCTTTAATCACGATGATGAGCGCGTAAGAGAGTTCGGCGGGCAATGTTCAGCTTTTCCCCATTTCGGCCTACAGCGCCTGTTGAACCGGGTAGGTCTCGCGTGGGAATTGCATCGCGGTGTTTCAAATCCCGCTATTGCTCTTGTGGATCGTCGCAACCAGCCGTCATCACGCAATTTGATCGCGTGTGGATTTCAGCGCCGGCGGCCCAGTTCACAGTTAATTGCCAAGCTTGGCATTAGCGCCGAGCGCTTCAGGCAACTTCATCTGTTCCAGATGGCTGAATATGTGGCTGATTATCAGGTCACCCTGCTGAAGTCAGCTATTGATGGGATTGACGTTCGTTCATCAGCCACCGGAAAAACGCTGCCCCTTAGATCTCACCTGGGCTTTTTGCCCGCCAACGACAACTACCCATTCGATCAGGCCTGATGCCTCTGTATGCAATCCGCGCAACGCGGCAGCGTAGTGTTTGGCACTCGAAAGCATAGGGATAGTCTGGATAAAGGAGATAGTATCATGACTTTACAAGCGATTTCTTCATCAGTTGATGAGGCAACCAAACAGGCCGCCCCCCCCCGAATCTTAAGGGCAAAACGGCCATTGCGGCCGTCGTTGTTGGTGTCGGGTAATTGGTGGCTGGTGTCGCCGAACGAGGACCCGGATACCTACTGCGCGGTACAAAATCTGGCGAACACACTGGCGTATGCTGGTGAGGCCTATAAGTTAAAGCAAATCCGGGCAATCGCTCCAAGTTTCTATGCGGCTGGCATTCTCATTGACTGTGAAGTCGTGCGTTCTGATGGCGGGGTCGGGGTGATTGATTTGCTGGCAATAGGTGGCCGGCTCATACATCTGACGGGGGAGGCGGCCCCCCTGAGTCTGACCCATCTGCGTCGGCCGCCGTGCCTGGATTCAAAGACCCAGGCCAGGGAGTACCTGACGTTTTTTTGTCGCGCTCTTCAGGGTGATGAAGGCACCTTTTTCGTCACGACCGATCACGGGGACCTGCCTGGGTTGATCAAGAGGCGTGGCGGCGCTGCCTCGGGAATTGATAATCTTGATTTCACCTTAGATTTGTCCCGCGAAGAAGTTGGCAATACCGGTTGTGATTCCGTCCCACTTTGGACAGCGAAAGCCCTGGTTGCCTACGGCCGCAAACTTTTTAGAGCCTCGTTTATTCTGCGCAAATCAGGCCAAGTCGAAATGGATGATGACGGCGAATTGGAAGGCATAGGTACGAACCGCCAGGAAATGTATGTCCGCGGTATCAGGGTGCTGGTGTGACTAACTCAACCTAGAGTCGAAAACGCAAAAGGAGTCAAAGATGGACGACATTGAAAGAGAAGACGCTCGCGCAAAATGGCCTCGTGTGAAGGGAGTTGTGATTGCAGGCGTGGGTGAGTTGGCGGCGGAATGCCGTGGGCATCTTGGTCCTGCCAATCGTGGCAATGGGAGTGTCAGCGCTCAGGACAAGACTAAAGCACTCCGTCATAGGGTCACGACAGAGATTATAAATAATAGTAGCCAGGATACTGACGTCAGTGGCAGACTGCGCGCCTACAAGGTGCTGGAAGCTCCGCTAGCTGTCTCGCCACCACCCGAGTTGAAGGCGGTCGCTGATCTGCGTGATCAAGCGCCAAATCTCGCCGCGGTCCTTGACGATCTGGAAATCGATCTAAGGTTCATGAAGCGCAAGGGTGTCCAAATGGCACCCCCGAGACACATCCTCCTGTGGGGTGCGAGCGGCGCCGGCAAAACTTGGGCCGCAAATCGCTTGGCCGGCGTTCTCTCGGAAAAGGCGATGTTTCATTCTGCTGCGGGGATGAGTTCGGCGATTGAGATTGTCGGGCAACCGGCAGGTTTTCGTTCGGCTGACGCCAGCCTCGCCGTTCGGGCTATCGCCCGCAGCCGGCGGGCTAATCCGGCGATTGTCTTTGATGAAATTGACAAGGCTGGGTCCAGCGACTGGAACGGAGACGTGCGACTTGCCCTTTTGCCATTTACGGAAGCCGAAAGTTCGTCTCATTATTACGATGCCTTTACACAGATCCATATTGATTGTTCGCATGTCACGTGGATTTTTACGGCCAATCAGATAGAAAAGCTCCCCGAGCCGCTGGTAAGTCGTCTTTCCGTCTACGAGATTGCACGTCCCGGAGTAGAGAGCCTCTACGCTGTTCTCAAAGGCTTTCGCCAGGACATGGCACGCCGCTATGGTCTATCTCTGACCAAAATCCCGGCGATTGACGATATCCTGCAATTACGCGTTGAGAAAGCTCTTCTCAGGGGCGACAGCCTTCGCGATATCCGGTCTGAGTTCGAGGTGGAGATCAAGCGCCGTGCCGTTGCCAACCCACGCCGTCGGCCCCAACCTCGACCTACGCCTATGCCGGTGACTTAGGTGTTCGAGAGCGTTGAAATTTTTCTACTTAAAATTGCATTTATAAGTATGCGCCTGACGCGCGCTAGGCGTTGTGCCGGATCTTCATCCGGTGTGTAAATGTAACCGTAAACCTCTTTGACAATTGATTTGCCATTATTCGGAAAACCCAATGACCCAATCTGATCAACCGGCACTGACCTCTAGGAATGATTTGATGAGAGTCGCTCAGGCCATCCTGAGCGCGCAGTCTGTCCCCGACAAGGTTGCTGCGGCGGGAAAGCACGAGATCCTGTTCAGACCTGGCGGACTGGAGGCGTTTTCGGAATTTCTCCATTCTGTGCTGGGCGCTGAGTCGTCAGCCTATGGTGACTGGCTGAGCAGCCTTGCGGGGTTTGCAGCCTGTGTCAGGCTTTACGGTTGGCAGGAAAATGCCGCGGCCAAAGTTGAAGGGCTTGCAGCCCTAGAAAGTGAAGGCCTGGAGAAGGGCTTCCTGCTGCCGCCAGCATTTATCTATGTAATGGCGCATGCTCTCGTTAAACGCGCTGCAGAAAAATGGCAGTCCCTGGGTGCCATCACCCTTGACGATGGGACACAGGCGCTGAGTGAGGTATTGCTGGGCTGGCTTTATCAGGTGAGCGGCGACGAGAGCACCCCCGACAATATCCGCGCGATTATCGAGAATATGATCGACGGGGAAAATGAAGACCACGACGAATTTGCAGAGATTGCTGCGAGGGTTGAGCGGGCGGGAGCACCCCCGCGTGTTTCCATTGGCAACCCTGTGGACGATCCGCAGGTCCCAGTAGGACAACATATTGCCGACTATTTCTCAGCTCTTGGAGACCACGCGTCGGCTGTTTCGATGCATGCCGCCGTTGCCGATTTTATGTTGGAGGAAGGACAACCTGATGCGGCAGTGGCAAGTGCACGCGCCAGCCTTGGCGAACTTTCTGAGCTATTTGGCCCGTCAGGGACTACGCATGCCGTCATACGACTCATTGCTGCCCGCGCCATCGGCGAATGTCTCGGTGAGGATGTGAAGTCAGGCATAATTCACCTCGACTATGCCATTGGCATTTGCCGCAGCGAACTTACTGATTCACAATTCGATGCCGGGTTTAACTTCTGGACGCTCCTTGCCCAACTCCATCAGGAACGGGCCAACTTGCGGCGGTTACACGAACCCGTGATGTTCCTAGCACTGGAGGACAATGACGAAGAGATTAGAATTACTGAGCAGCTGACGTCTGATCGTCCGGATCTTCTGGATAGTCCAACTTGGCGCCGGATCATCTCCAGCGCGTACAGTCGGCGTTTTGCCGGCCGACGGGAAATCGCTTGCTATGACCAGGCCGCCATTGCCGACCTTAGTCGGGCAATCGATCTCTTATGCGACGTGCCGGGTGCTGAAGACGAACTCAGGCGTTTGTACATCTGCAGGGCAGATGCCCAAATGGGTACCATCCGCGCCCAATCCTTGGCTGACGCGAAGCGATCCATTGCGGACTATGAAGCGGCTATGGCACTGACGCCGCCGACCGACTTCACCGATCGCCAGCATATTCTTAAGGGCTTGGCGTTCGCTGAAATGCGGTTTGGGTATCCCCTGAAACCGATCAAGGCGAAAGTCGAGACTGCCATTGAATTGGTGGATCAAAGTGACGATGGCAATAGTTTGGAGACCTTAAAAAGCCAGGCTTCCCTGTGGATGAACCTTGGAAGCTTGCGTTGTATGGACTCTGATGAAACCTGGAGCCGGCGCATTGAAGCCTATGAACGCGGGCTGATGTATCATGAACGGGTTTTGACCCTTGTGGATCCCAATGACGCCAGCCGCCACGGAGAGACAATGCATATGATTGCCAGATGCTGCCTGCAGCTTATTGCCCCATACGCTGCCCAAGCCACCGAGCATGATTTTGAATTTGCACACGCCTATGCTGAACGGGCCATCGACATATTGTCATCAGATGGGCTCAAAATAGAATCTATGGTCGATTGGCGCGATGACCTGGCCCAGGCCTATGTGAACCGCTCGGCGCTTTGGGGGGTGCGTGGTGTTGCCTACACAGACCTAGCCAGGGATGACATAGATCGTGCCATTGCTGTTAGGCGCACTCTCGTCCAAAATTACCGGGACGAACGTAGTCTCGAAGGCTGGAAGCGACTAGCTCCATTGTTACTGCACCGTGCGTCCGAATTTTCGTCTGGCGATATTGGTGGTGATGAGATTATCGGCATTTGCTCTGAAATCGATGAACGGTTGTCCGCTTACAGTCGGTTTATGGCGGTGTCAGCAGGAGTATCGGTTATGGAAGACCCGGCATGGACAAGTTTGATCATGACATCGCGCTCGGCCCTGGCCTTGGTCTATGATGATCGGGGCGATGTCGTACGCGCCCTGCAGGCTAGTGAAGAGGCCTATACGGCATGGCAGGCGACGCCGCGCGTCAGTCGAATCGATTCTGAAGACGTGGAACTATTACGTGATCACGCCGTACGGCTGATGCGGGTAGAGCGATTCCAGCAAGCAGCTGAGGTGCTTGATACCGGTCTCGATAGCCGGAAAATGGACATTCATCAAGCACGGACGTCGGCAGGTAAAAGAGAGACGATAAAAAATATTGGACTTTTAGGCCAGCTCGCGGCTTTCGCTCTTGCTAGGTTCGGTAATCCTTCTGCCTCACTTGAATACCTGGCAAAGACTAGCAACATCCTTTTGCGTGAAGCCTATGATACCGAGCATCTCGTCTCCGATCCGCGAGTAGGTGAGTCGACACGCCAGGAGATAATCCGGCTGAGAACGACAATGGATAGTCTAAGGGGCAAGCTCGAAGCGGCGCCGGATGGGATCCAATCGTCGTTCAACAAGAAAAACGAGGCGGCGCTCCGCAAGGCATTGAATGAAACCTGGGAGGCGCTAGAAGCTGAGGTAGGTGTTGCCGGGATCTCGCTGACCGGCAGCATTCCGACGGCGGCTGAAATTGTCTCACTAGCACCTGAGGGTGGCGCCTTGGTGATCCCCGTGACCACGACCTTCGGCACCATCGTTTTGCTGGCAGGGGCCGACATCGGTATTTCGTCGGTTGAACTTATCACGCTTGATGGCGGGCAGATAGAACGGTGGAGCAAAGATGTTCGGGAGGCCGAACAGGATTTTCTCCGCAGTATAGAAGATGAGGGGGCGTCAGGGGGCTCTGTAGGAATTCTTGCCTTTGACACGCGGCTAAAACAGCAGGCGCTGGGCTATTGGGACGCGTTCGTCGGGCCGGTGGCCGAGCGACTTTCCGCGACCGGCCTTCCAGAAGACGCGCCGATAACCTTCGTCGTTCAAGGCCCGCTGGATTCCATTCCACTGCACACCGCGGCACGTCAAGAGGCAGGCGCCCTACGCTATGTCATCGAGGATCGCGTGATCAGGTTCGCGCCTGGCCTGGCCGCGCTTGTTCGCATGCGTCGGCAGCAGCAAGGCACGCGAGCCGGTAAATCCAAGGTTCTTGGCATTTTTGCGCCTCAAGCCGATACGCAAACGCCCGTGGATCTGCCGTCCTCATTGGACATCGAACTTCCGGAACTTCGTCAGATTCTGGGGGATGAACTTGTGGTTGTCGCCAGGTCTCAGGCGACCCGTGCGTGGTTCCTTGATCAACTGGCGAGCTGGCGAGCCGAATATGGGGCTCTGCATATCAGCACCCATGCGCAGTACAATGCCGATTCCCTCGAGCAGTCAGGACTTAGATTTGTCGATGCTGAAGGACGATCTTCTGTCGTCAGTGTCGCCGATATCCTGCGGCTTCAACCTATCGCGCACCTGTGCCAGGTGTGTCTCGCCAGTTGCCAATCCGGGCGTTCTGATAGCGGCGACCTTGCCAGTGAATCTTTGGGTTTGGTCGGTGCTTTTATTCAACTGGGCGCGCAATCGGTCTTGTCTGCCCTGTACTCGATCCTTGACAGATCTGCAGCGCAATTCATTCCAGCCCTCTATGCACGCCAAACGCAAGGCGCCGATCTCGCGACGGCGTTTCGAGATGAGGTGGTTTTTCGCCTAAATTCCGCCCGACACGACAATGTTTCTGTGGTTTCTGCGACCCAAGCGGCATTTCTAGACCAAGTTCTGCAGGGACCTGCGGCGAGTGCTGATGTCCGACTTGGTGCACGCCCGAAACGTTCTGTCTCGGTCGCTTTGGGCGCTGACGAGACACAGTCTGCTTTCTCACTTATCGACTGGGCGGCCTTCAAAGCAACATGTGCATGATGGCGCCCCTCACAAGAAAGACTCGTGCATCTTTTTGCAACACCCGAAGCAATACGATCCCAAGGCTATCCTTCACTTTGCTGTCTACCCGCCAAATGACAGAAGGAAACCATTATGCCCGTGACGTTTAGCCATGCATTTTCCGAATTGTGCAAATTCGCGTTCGAACGACGGCCTGTATTTCAGACAATCGGTAAGCGAAAGATTGTCGTCGAAAATCAAGCGCGTCTAGCGGAGCTGCTTAATGTCGACCGCGCATGGGTTACGCGCCGATGCACAGGCAAAATTGATAGCATCACCGACGGGCATGAATCGACCCTAGTCGCCGGTGTAGGCCGGGCTCAACTGCTATATGCGATCTTCGGCGTTGATCGCAAAGTCTTCGAACTTAGCGGGGAGGCTTTCGATGCCCAGTTGTTAGCCAAAAAGAAATTATTTGAGACCGAGATTGAACAAGATCTGCCGCTTAGGCCGGCAGATAGCCGTCCATGGAGCCGTCTGCGCGGTCGTTTGAAGCGGACACAGCTAATCGAATTTGAAACCGTAGCATCACGCTTTCCACGTTCACCGGCCGACATTCGTCAGGAGATTAACACCAGCACGACCCGAACGATATTTCCAGCACCAAGTCTAACTCGCCTTGGTCGCGCAGCACCTGGAAGTCAGAAAAATCGCCCCTGCCGGCAACCGCTTCCGACAGGTGCGCCCCATGTCCTGCTGGGCATTCACGATGTCAATCTTCGTATAGCCTCGCCAGAAGGCGTCGATTGGTCGGGCTGGGAGTGCACGCTGTTACTAGAGGATATGCTGGAGCCAAATCCGGACGCGAAAGTCTCGTCTATCTTGCCCCGGGAAGGCACAAACAATCCCACGTCAGGGCTTGAAAAACGTGAGCGGCTGTCCTGCAAACTCGATGTGAGCGGCCGCCTCGATCTTCCGGAACTTTATCCCGACGCCAATCTTCATGATCGGTTTCTAGATCTGCTGGCGTTTGTCCACCGGGTCCCCTTAAGTTCCCATCCAGAGCTGTTCCGATCAATGACCAGGCCATTGGGTGAAGATGTAAATGAAGACTACCTCGACGGCGAATTTATCGACCGGCTCAATCCTTCCACCCGTGATCTATATCGTATGGCAAAAGAGAGGCCGAACCTCGGAAAGACAGATTACACCACTAGTCTGGAAACTGGCCTGCTCTCCAGCGAAATGCTCGATAAATTTGCCGTTTGGTTCGAAAATGAAGAAAAAATAGGGGATGCTTATGGTTTCAGGCTGCCGTTTTATCAGGCTCTGCCTGCCTGACTGGAATTGAAATCCCGCCCGTTCAGCCAGGCGTTGTCGCACCCAATCATTATCAGGGAGCAGGTTTCGGACACCGTGACTAGGGCAAAGTCAAGGAATTGTCTTACACGTAAGTCGTATCACCTATTGTGACTTACGTGCATAGAATTTCCGCGACACGATACGAAATACCCAATCTTTTTGCTGAATGCCTTCTGTCGCGGGTCAGGTTTCCCTGCCCCGCGACAGCCAATCACATCACTTAGCCACCTTCAGCTTGAACAACGGCCCGGTATAGGTGCGCACCGGATTACCGCGTTCCAGGCTTTGCTGAACCGACCATTGGTCACGCCGGGCATGCGCACCCGCCTCCAGACTACGCTCTTCGAGGAGCAGGGCCAGCTTCAACGTCGCCAGCTTGCGGTTGGCGTGCTGGGAGCGCTGTTCCTGGGCCGTCGCCACAAACCCGGTCGGCCGGTGGACCGCCCGTACCGCGCTGTCCGTCTTGTTGACATACTGTCCGCCCGGTCCACTGGCCCGCGTAGTCGAAAACGCGACATCGCTTTCGGGCGAATGCGCCAGGACCATACCCACGAACCAGTTGCGATGCTTGGCGAAAAAGGGACCAGAGTGATTGACCAATGACTTGGCCTTGCGATCAATCACCAGGCGCGTAATTCCACCAGAAGTACCAGTACCTCTGCCCCACCAATGTTGCTGCCAACGTTGCGATATCGTTGGTCCCCTGCAAGACGATGTCCGAACAATAGAGAAACTGTTCCTTAGCCACGGCTATAGCTTCGGCCTTTTCCTGCACGGGTTTCCTGACACGCAAATTGAGCACATCGCCGCTCATGCCGGCCACATCGGCGCCGAAGTTCTCATGCCACAACTTGAGCCTGGCTACGTGATATTCCGCAGGCGGACATTCGTTCCCCCCGCCCCATTTCAGATAGGCGGGAGTTTCCCAGCTCTTGTCAGTGGGCACCAGGACGATATGGACCTTTGGCAGGAATTTCCCGGTTAATTCGTTTCCAGCAATCCCACCAAGACAGTCAGCAATGTCGGTCGCGACGCTTATCCCCAGATCGTATGGTTCCAGGTCCGTCGGCCATTCGCCGACAAAGTCTTTTTCCATGACACTCAAATCGTAAGCGTCATGCCAGGCCTTCAGATCTTCCGGAAATTTGATCGCTTCGGCAGCTTTAAGAATAGCAGCGGGTGTGTGATTGGGGTCTTCGCTGTTGAAAGCGAAGACCTCGGCCATGATGCGAAGGTTGTCATCGCCACCGACGACCACAGGCCAGCCTCGCCCGGCCGTAGTCAATCGCAACCATTCAGCCTCCGCCATGGCGCCGTCGACGGTGATAAACTCATAGGGGAAGTCTTTTAGCTCCTCGGCAAACGAGGATGTATCAAGCTGTGCGGCGGCCGGGTTGGCGCTGACAAAGCCCAGCGCGCTCATCGCGCTCATCAACCAACGTTTGGTAAAATCGATCATACGGCCCCCTGAAGTGAGGCGCCATTCAAGCACATACCCCCGGCCATGTGAACCAGGCGGGACTGTTAAAGAAAAATGGGATCAGACTC
>NZ_AWGC01000028.1 GCF_000495835.1 Asticcacaulis sp. AC402 | reverse complement strand
CGCTCATGCCTCCGCGGCGGCGAAACGTCGCCGACGCCCAATCGGGCGCTGGTTTTAATGCAGAGTGCCAGCATCAGAAGCCACCTTCAACATACGCGAATCGCGGTTTTTCCCCGTCTTCCGTTACCACGGTTTCGGTAAACATGGCCAAGGGACGCACCCACAGCCGGGCATTGCCGGCCTCCTGCTTCAGCGGCGCGTACAGGACCAGCACCTCGTCGGTTTCCGAATGGGTCACGGTCCCGAACACCTCGTAGAGCTTGTCCTTGTAATGGCGGTAGGTCCCACGCTGAATATCGGATTGGTAAAACGTAGTTGTCAGGGGCATCATCGCCTCTTATCTGGGGGTGTCCCAATCATGGACCTGTTCGCCAAGGATTGAAAGTGCACCGTGTCCTTATCATTGCCGGCTCCGACCCGTCGGGCGGCGCCGGCATCCAGGCCGATATCAAGACGGTGACCTGCCTGGGAGCCTACGCCATGACCGCCATCACCGCCCTGACAATACAGAATACCCAGGGTGTCACCGGCGTCATGGCCGTGCCGCCGGAAACAATCCTGGCCCAGGGCCTGGCCTGTCTCGATGACATCGGCGCCGATACGGTCAAGACCGGCATGCTGGGCGATGTCGCCGTCATGGAAACGGTCGCGCAACTCATGGACGCCACCGAAGCCTTTGCCGTCGTCGACCCCGTCATGGTCGCCAAGGGCGGCCATCCTTTGCTGGCGCAAGAGGCGGTGGCAGCGCTGAAGTCGATCATGGTGCCGCGCGCCGGCCTGCTGACGCCCAATTCCCCCGAAGCCGCCGCCCTGACCGGCTTTGCCGTCGACAACGAAGGCGATGCCCGCCGTGCCGGCGAAGCCCTGCTCAAGGCCGGGGCGCGCAATGTGCTGATCAAGGGCGGCCACTTGCCGGGACCAGAGGTGGTTGACCTGTTGTTTACCCAGGATCAGGTCTTCCGCTTTGCCTCGGAGCGGATCGACACGCCGCATACCCACGGCACCGGCTGTACCCTGGCCAGCGCCTGTGCCGCCCTGTGGCGGCCGGATCGGCCGTTGCAGGATAGGGTTACCCTGGCGAGAGATTATGTCCTGGGCGCCATTCTGATGGCGCCGGGCCTGGGCCACGGCCACGGTCCGCTGCGGCATAACTGGTTGCTGTAATCACAGCGGGCTGAATTGCCGCATTGCTGTGGGCGCTCGCAATGCTAAACTTGCGCCATGACCGAAGGGCAACCGATCCAGCTGGTTTATGACGGTGATTGTCCGTTCTGCACGGCTTCCGCCCATATGGTCCGCATCAAACAGGCCGTTGGATCACTGCAGATCCTCAACGCGCGCGAGATCGGCGACACGCCGCTGATGGTGCAGATCGCTGCCCATGGTTTCGACCTGAACCAGGGCATCGTCGTCAAGTTCGAAAATCGCCTCTATCACGGCAAGGACGCCCTGCACCTGCTGGCCATGATCGGTTCGGACCGGGGCTGGCTGAACCGGCTGAACGTCGCCCTGTTTCGCAACCGGACAACCGTTGCCATCGCCTATCCCGCCATGAAGGCCATCCGGCGGCTGATGCTGGTTCTCAACGGGAAACAGCCGATATGAAGCCGATCTTTGCCGCCGCCTTTGGTGATCAATGGGAGGCCCTGCCGCTGGCCTTGCAGGCGCACTATGCCAATCGGCCTTTCACCCGTGACGTCGTTACCCACCAGGGCACACTGGACATCACCCTGTCCCCGGCCATGCGGCGCTTCGCCTGGCTGCTGAAACTGGGCGGATTGCTGGTGCCGTTCGAGGGCAAGGCTGTTCCCGTCACGGTCTATACCCGCAGCGATCCGAAGTCGGACAGCTACATCTTCGAACGGCATTTCTTTCCGCCCGGCCGTCCAGTTCATACCTTCCGCTCGGAACTGGTGGTCACCGGTCCGCACGAGGTCATCGAAATTTTCCGTTTCGGCGGCGGCTGGAAGGCCTCGTACAGCTTCGAAGAGGGCAAGGTCATCATCCGCCATCGCGGCTTTACCTGGCGCCTGTTCGGCCGCCACATCCCCCTGCCCGGCGCGTTGAAATACCTGTTCGGCACCGGTGCCGCGTGGGAAACCGCGGTCGACGACGACAGCTTTTCGATGCAGACCGCCCTCACCCACGTCCTGCATGCGGGGCCGCTGATCGGCTATGCCGGGACCTTTCGCATTACCGAGGTGAAGCTTGACGGGTGACGTTCTGGTCCTGGGCGGCTATGGCAATTTTGGCAAACGCATCTGCGCCGGTCTGGCGCGGCATGGCGTTGCGGTCATCGTTGCCGGGCGGGATGCCGCAAAGGCGCGCTCCCTGGCAGCCTCGCTGCCTGGTGCACGCGGCCTCAGCCTCGACATCCACCGTGATCTGCCGCCTGTCCTGGCGCGCGAAAAGCCCGCTGTCGTCGTCCATACCTGCGGACCCTTCCAGGGCTCCGACTACAGCGTGGCGCGGGCCTGTATTGCCGCCGGCATTGCCTATATCGACCTGGCCGACGGCCGCGACTTCGTTCGCGGATTCGCTACCCTCGACGCTGAGGCCAGGGACGCCGGCGTCGCCCTGATCACCGGCGCCTCGACCGTGCCGGGCCTGTCCTCGGCCGTGATCGAACATTATCGGCACCAGTTCGCGCGCCTGGACGGCGTCGATGTCGGCATCTCGCCCGGCCAGAAAACCGAACGCGGCCTGGCCACGATCCGCGCCATACTGAGCTATGTCGGCAAGCCGTTGCGCCCGTTTGCAGGCCATCCCAGGGCCTATGGCTGGCAGGATATCCGATCATGGACATTTCCAGTTTTTGGCAAACGCTGGCTGGCCAATTGCGACATTCCCGATCTTGATCTGCTTCCGAAGGCTTACGGAATAAGGGATATCCGTTTTGGCGCCGGGGTCGAACTGGCCTTTATGCAGTGGTTTCTGTGGCTGGCGTCGTGGCCGATACGCTGGGGCTGGCCGCTGGACCTGACGCGCTTTGCCGGCGTCCTCCTGACCGTCAGCCGATGGTTCGACATCTTCGGAAGCGATACCGGTGGCATGTACATGACCTTGCGCGGCGAAGGCCATGACGGCCAGCCGATGCGGAAAACCTGGACCATTGTCGCAGAAGCCGGCGACGGTCCCAACATCCCGTGCATCCCGGCTATCGTCCTGGCGCGAAAACTATGCGAAAAAGGCCCCGGCCTTCCAGCCGGAGCCTATCCTTGTGTTGGACGGGTCAGTCTCGACGACTACGTCAAAGAGCTTGAACCCTTCGAAATCAAGACCTGCATCTCTTGAAGCGCTTCGGCCCAAGAGTGGGGTTTTTGATTCCATCAAAACCCCACTCTTTGATTCTCTTTCATCGCGGAGTTATTCCGAAAAGTACCGCGCACTTTATCGGATTGCGCTTTAGCCCCCCAGGAAGTCGGGCTTACCAATCGGTACACCCGAATGGCGCAGGATGGCGTAGGCCGTGGTAACATGGAAGAAGAAGTTGGGAATGGCGAAGCCGGTCAGATAGGCTAGGCCGGTGAATTCCATTGTCAGGTTGGGGAATTTCAGCACCAGTTCGCGGGTTTCGGAACCTTCGAAACCGGCCGCCGGCACGGACTTGATGAAATCGATCGTCTTCTGCAGACGCTCGTGCAGTTCGGCAAAGGTCTTTTCGTCGTCGGCAAAGGACGGATTGTCGACGCCGCCCAAGCGCGCGGCCACACCCTTGGCATTGTCGCTGGCGATCTGGATCTGCTTGACCAAGGGCAGCATATCGAGCGCCAGGCGCGCGTTGAGGACTGTATCTTCCTTGACGTTCTTGTCGGCAGCCCAGGCTTCGGCCTTGGCCAGTATGGCCTTGAGGTTGGCCAGGGAACGCAGCATGATCGGCACGGAGGCCTGGTACATGTCGATCTTGGAGACGGTAATGGCAGTGTCTGGCATGGGAATCCCTCCTTGGTTGCGTATCCGTTGTCGGATGGCTGCCATATGGGGAGCCCCAATGCCGTTGTAAATCCGCCGGACACCAAATTAGCGATTGCCCGCGCGTCGAAGGACTGCGATCATAAATTCGTCGTGCGTCCGGGGGCCGGCCTTGAAATGCTAAACAGTAATTACTATTGTTACATATGGTTCAAACACTGCCACAAAGGAACTACCCTGTGAAACGTCTGACCTCCCTGTTTGCCGCCTCGATTTTCGCCCTGGGCCTGGCCACCGCGCCGGCCTTTGCCGCTGAAACCTACAAGCTGGATGCCGGCCACACCGAAGTGGTGTTTGGCTGGACCCATTTGGGTTTTTCCAAGCCCACGGGCAAGTTTGCCAATGCCGTCGGCTCGATAACGCTTGACCAGGCAGATCCGTCCAAGTCGTCCGTATCGGTCAGCTTTGATATCAGCGGCCTCAACACCGGCGTTGCGGCGCTGGACACGCACTTAAAAGGCGCGGACTTTTTCGACGCCGCCAAGTTCCCGACCGCGACGTTCAAAAGCACCGCAGTTCAGGTGACGTCTGCCAAGACCGCCAAGGTCACCGGCGACCTGACCATCCACGGCGTCACCAAGAGCGTGACCCTGGACGTTGCGCTGAACGGGATGGGTGAACATCCCATGAAGAAGAAAAAGGCGGCGGGCTTCCAGGCCACCGGCACGATCAAGCGCAGTGACTTCGGCGTCGGCGCCTATGTGCCCGCGGTCTCGGACGAGATCAAACTGGAAATCACCGCAGAAGCGATTGCGGAATAGATCCGTGACCGGACGACTCGCCATCGTCTTGTTCGGTCTGGCGGCGGCAACATCCCCGGTTGCCGCCGCCGATACCTTCAGTATCGAGGGCAAGCACAGCTCTGCCCAGTTCACCTACGAACACTTCGGTTTGTCCCATCCCACCGGCAAGGTGATGGGCGCAGCGGGTACGATCGTGCTCGACAGCGACGATCCCGCCAGGAGTTCGGTCACGGCCAGCCTCGACATGGCCACCCTGACCACGGCGCTGCCCGAATTCGACGATCTCCTGAAGGGCGAAAAATATTTCGATGTCGCCCGGTTTCCACAGGCGACCTTCGTCAGCACCCAGGTCGAACCGACCGGCGACAGGACGGCGAAGGTGACCGGCGACCTGACCGTCCACGGCATCACCCAAAGCGTGGTGCTGGACGTGACCTTCAATCGTAAGGCCTTCAATCCGGCGCTGTTCAAGACGGGCGTTGGCTTTACCGCCACGGCGCAGTTGAGCCGCAAGGCCTTCGGTCTTGGCAATCTGGAACCGATCATAGGTGACGAAATCGGCCTCGTAATAGAAGTAGAAGCCTACTGATGACGACCACCCCGACCGTGTACATCCCCCATGGCGGCGGACCGTGCTTTTTCATGGACTGGAACCCGGCCGACATGTGGGACGAAATGGGTGCCTACCTGAAGCGCCTGCCGCAGGATGTCGGCGGCAAGCCCAAGGCCATTCTGGTTGTTTCCGCCCACTGGGAAGAGGCCGACTTTACGGTCCAGACCAAGCCTGCGCCTGGGTTATTGTTCGACTATTTCGGCTTTCCGCCGCATACCTACGAACTGGCCTGGCCGGCGCCGGGCTCGCAAGCCCTGGCCCAGCGTGTCCAGCACCTGGCCAGAACCGCCGGCATCACGATGGCCACCGACGCAGTCCGCGACTTCGATCACGGCGTGTTCATTCCCCTGCTTCTGGCCTTCCCGGAGGCCGGTATCCCGACGATTCAACTTTCCCTGAAACATGGACTGGACGCGGCCGAGCACCTCGCCCTTGGCCGCGCCCTGGCGCCCCTGCGCGACGAAGGCGTTCTGATCATAGGCTCCGGCATGAGCTATCACAGCATCCCGCGCCTGATGGGCCGCGGCAGCAACAGCGGGCCGGCATCGCATGCCTTCGATGCCTGGCTGGATGCTACTCTGGCCGAAGGCGTTGACGGCCTGACCGGCTGGGAGGGTGCGCCCCACGCAAAGGACTGCCATCCCCGTGAGGAGCACCTGCTGCCGTTGATGGTGGTCGCCGGCGCCGGCCGTGGCGATCCGGCGCGCCGCACCTACCACGAAGACAGCTTAGGTCAGACGGGCATCGCGATCAGTGCTTATCAATTTGGCTGATTTGCCCTGCCGGTTGGCGAAAAGCCATATGGCCATTTCATCAGAGTTGCGCTTAGGTGCAGGCGATTTTTTGAGGGAGATCGCCCATGACCTACGAACTGCATATCGGCAACAAGAACTATTCGTCGTGGTCGCTGCGGCCATGGGTGCTACTGACGGCGCTCGACATCCCCTTCACCGAGCGCCAGCATTTCTTCAAACCCGACAATTCCGGTTTCCGAGATTTTTCGCCGACCGCCCTGGTGCCGGCCCTTGTCGACGGCGACGTGACCGTATGGGACTCGCTGGCCATCGCCGAATATGTCGCTGAAAGCTATCCTCAGGTCTGGCCGTCCCACAAGCCCGCCCGGGCCTGGGCGCGGTCGGCGGCGGCCGAGATGCACTCCGGCTTCAGCGCCTTGCGAACCTACTGCTCGATGACCATCGGCGTGCGGGTCAAGCTGTTCAACACCCCGCCGGCCCTGATCCGTGATCTGGCGCGCCTGGACGCCCTGTGGACTGACGGATTCACGAAGTTCGGCGGTCCGTACCTCGCTGGCGGCGCCTTTACCGCCGTGGATGCCTTCTACGCTCCAGTCGTCTTTCGCATCCAGACCTATGGCGTCGGTTCCGACCTCAGCCAATCGTCACGCACCTATGTCGACCGGATGCTGGCGGAACCGGCCATGCAGGCCTGGTACGCCGGCGGCCTGGCGGAGACGGAACGCGACACCCCGCACGAGGCCGAGATCGCCCTGGCCGGCGAGATCATCGCCGACTATCGGGCGACATAACCAGCAACAATGTGACTTGCGGAATAATGTAATACAAAATAGGAATCCCTCAACGAATAGATCAGGGAGCCTACCATGTCACGCGTCACCGTCAGTCTTCTGGCCCTAACCGCTGCCCTGGCAGCCGGAACGGCGTCCGCCGAAACCGTCAAGGTCACCTCGCCCAATGGCCGCATCGCTATCAGCTTCGATCAGTCGCAGAGCGGATTGAGCTACACGGTCGAACAGGACGGAAAGGCCATCATCGGCCCCTCCCCGCTGGAGTGGAAGCTGGACATCGCCTATATCGGCTCGGGCTCGACCATCACCGGCCATACGGAAACAACCGTCAATTCGACCTGGAAACCCGTGGTCGGCAAGGCGTCTGTCGTGCCCGACCGCTATAACCAGAGCGATATCGCCCTCACCGCCGGTGGAGGTGTTTTCAAGTACAACATCATCATCCGCGCCTACGACAATGGCGTCGCCTTGCGCTACGCCGTTCCGGCCCAGGCCGGTGTCACCGGCTTCAAGGTGATGAGCGAGAACACCCAGTTCTTCTTCCCGGCCGACTATAGCTGCTGGGGCGCCAATATGGGCGCCATGAACACCAGTTTCGAAGGCGAGTACGACCCGATCAAGGCCTCGCTGATCCGCGAGCACAACAATTACATCGCACCTCTGGTATGCAAGACCGGCGAGGGCAACAAGACTTTTGCCATCGCCGAGTCCGACGTGAAAGACTATCCGGGCTTCTATATCTCCGGCCGCGGCGACGGCGGAATCGGTGTCCGCACCAACCTGCCGCCGCGCTTCGACAACGACCGCAACTACCGCTTCCGCAAGAGCGTGGTGGCCGACGTCAAGCTGGATGCCGACGGCTTCCAGACGCCGTGGCGCGTGGTCATGATCGGCGACCAGCCGGGCGACCTGACGGGTTCGGACCTGATCACTACCCTGGCGACGCCGTCGCAAATCGCCGACACCTCATGGATCCGCGGCCGCAAGACCGCGTGGGACTGGTGGAACGACTGGGCGCTGGAAACACCCAATGCCGGTATCAACACTGAGAGCTACAAGCATTTTGTCGACTTCGCTGCCGAGATGAAACTGGACGACATCCTGATCGATGAAGGCTGGTCGATGGGGTCCGATATCGAGCCCAATCCCGACGCCGACATCACCAAGGCCAAGCCGGTGCTCGACATGCCGGAACTGCTGCGCTACGCCAAGTCAAAGAAGATCGGCGTCTGGGTTTGGGTGCAATGGCACCAGCTTGATGCCCAGATGGAAGAGGCCCTGGCGACTTACGAAAAGTGGGGCCTGCAGGGCATCAAGGTCGACTTCATGAACCGCAACGACCAGGAGATGGTCGACTACTACCACCGCCTGATGGCGGTTGCGGCGAAGCATCACCTGCTGGTCGATATGCATGGCGCCTACCCGCCCAATGGTTTGAACCGCACCTGGCCGAACTATATCACTCAGGAAGGCGTTTTGGGCGCGGAGTACAACAAGTGGAGCGCCCGCGTCACGGCCACCCACAATGTCACCTTGCCGTTCACGCGCCAGATCCTCGGACCCCACGACTACACGCCGGGTGGTTTCCGCTCTTTGTCGCCGGCCGACTTTGCCCAGCAGCGTCGTAACCATGCGCCCTTCGTCCAGACAACGCGTGGCCAGGCCGTCGCCATGTATGTTGTCTATGACTCACCGTTCCAGATGGTAGCGGACGCTCCGCCGGCCTACAAAAAGCCGGATGGCTCCTGGGCCGATGGCGCGGAATTTTTGCAAAACGTCCCGACAACCTGGGACGAGACCCGCGTTGTCCAGGGTGATATCGGCCAGTTCATCGTCAGCGCCCGCCGCAAGGGCGACACCTGGTATGTCGGCGCCATGACCAACGAGTCCGGCCGGGATGTGGTTGTGCCCCTGGAGTTCCTGGGCGATGGCAAGTTCACCGCGAAAACCTGGCAGGACGGCGCCGACGTCAACAGCCTGACGGTTGCGTCTTCGACAGCTGACAGGTCAGGGAGCCTGACCCTGAAACTTGCCCCTTCCGGCGGCGCTGTTGCGGTGATTGCGCCAGAAACCGCCAGGAAGGGCAAGAAAAAGAAGAGGTAAGGCTTGCCGACTCGTCCGCCGTGATCTGTGGTCGTGCGCTCCTACTCGTCTCGCCAGTAAAGATCTACGCTGTAGATTTGCGGGATTTCGTAGGCAGTTTTGGTTAGCCTGGCCGATGGCTGCTTCAGGACAGTCTCGGCGGTCGGTTGCGGCGCCAGAACGCCTGCGGCCTGAGTTTCGGTAACGTCGCCGGATTTGCGGCTTTCAACGCGGACATTCTCGTTGTGGAAGGTTTCGTCGCCATTCAGGAGGCGACCCGGCTGCCATTGGCCTTCGACAAATACGCCCTCATAGACGGTCGCAATCCGCGCTGCCTTGCCCTTGATCTTGGATGAGAACGAGACGAACATGTTCTGTCCGGCAATGTAGAGATGGTCCTCCCGGTCGCGGATCAAGATTGCATAATCGCCACCCTCACCATGCTGGTAACGGATCTTGATCGTCATATCATCGAGTTCGACGCTATGGTCGTATTCGTCCTTGCCCTGGCGCAGGATGCCGATCGTTTTCCAGCCCTTGAGGCGCGCCTCCAGAATTAGCGGCGCGATCTGGTCCAGAACCTGATAGCCGGCTTCGAGGGGAGGCAATTTTGCCATGTTGTCGATTCCGAAAGGTGAGTAGCCAAGGGCGTTGTGCTGGCCCAAGGCGTAAAAGGCGCGTCCGACCTCATGCGTCGACTCCGGAATAAACAGAGGATTGTCAGCCCGCGAATAGTCGGCCACAATGCTGCGAAAGTCGGGCAGGTAGATGTCGGGCGCCAACAGATCAAGGCTGGGCGCTCCGGCCTTATAGATGTCCATGACGCGCGAAACCGGCCCGCCCCCGGGATAGTCGCCGGCCCGCTGTGTGTCGTCCTGGACCAGCCAGGCGTTCACGAACGTCGGCAAGGCATGGATTTTTTTGCCCGCGACGGACAAGCTGTTGGAGTAGGTGGCATAGTTCCAGGCAAGGGCAAATTCCCTCGCGGCCGGTGTGTCGCCAAACACCGTCAGCCAGCTGCCGCTTGACGCCCTCCCCGCCCGTGTCCAGGCCTCCAGCAATTCCGGCCTGAGTTTAGCGGCATTGTCATGCATGTAACGCAGCAGGGCTGGCGGTACGGGCTGCCGCAGATACGCGACCGCCGCCTTTGAATGGTCATAGCCCTGGCCAAGAATCCCGACTTCGTTATTGATCTGCATCATAATGACGCGGCCGTCGGCGTCCCTGTTACGAATACGCGTCATCAGGGCACTATAAGCCCTGGTCTCCGCAGCCAGGGTTCGTTCGGCGCCGAAAAGCGACAGAATTTCGCGCTGTCCCCCCTGTTCCGTACGGACACGCGGAAACCGCCTCTGATCCTGAACCACCCAGGTCGGCGGGTAGCTCGAGGCGCCATTCTTCCAACTACCGAACCAGAGAATCACCAGCCGCTTATCATGCACCCTCGCGTTCTCGATCAGGCTGTCGATGACGGTGTAATCGAACTGGCCTTCGACCGGTTCAAACTGCTGCCAGCCGACGTTAACCAGCAGCGTATTGATTGCCGTTGGCCCAAGGTTCTGCCAGACCCGATCCATGTAGGCCACAGATGACGCCGATGAATTGTGCAACTCGCCACCCAGGATGAGGTAGGGCTGATCGTTGACTTTCATGAAAGGCCGCCCCCCCTGCGTCACCAGTTGTGCGGGCGGCTGTGCTGCGAGTGCCGGATGGCTGAAAAGCAGGGTAGCCATGAGCACTAGGCAACGGATAGGGGTTTTGGCAATCTTGCGATTCGACATATCGGGTTTCCCGCTGCGAGGTTCGACCGTGAGAGGCCTGGAAGCCGCAAGCACGACACGGTTTATGAGATGGATGGGGGGCGCGAAGCCGGAACCGGCGAACCGTGGACCGGCTTCGCGCTTATCGATCAATACTTCGCGCGAATCCCGAGACCAAACTTACGTCCGGAGTATCCCAGGTACACAAGGTGGTCGTTGTACGGCCCGTCTCCACGTCCATAGGTGCCTTTCGTCGCAGAGTCCAAAAGGTTACTGCCATAGGCGTTAATCGTGACGTTGGAACTGATGTTCCAATACGCGCTGGCATCGAGCCAGCCAATGTCGCCGCCATAGATCGGGTTGTCACCGGATCTCTGAAGAAATTGCGAGCGCCAGCTATAACCGATGCGTGCGCCGTATTTGGGCTTTTCGTAGAAGGTGCTCAGGTTATATGAGAACCGTGAAAGGCCTTCGATTCCGAGCTTGTTGTTAAACCTGTCAGTAAGTGACGTCTTGCTCTCGGCATAGGTGCCATTGAACTGGATTCCCAAGCCGGACAAAGCATCGTTCCATTCGCCGAAGTCGTGCTGCCATGTCATTTCAGCACCATAGATGCTTGCGCCTTCAGAGTTGAAAGGACCAGACTTGCGGTAGGTTGCCGTCATTGGCGTGCCGTTACTGTAGCCGTTCCAACCATAGGCGCAGTAGTTGGCGGAGAGACAGTTTAACGGCGCCGTGAAGGTTATCGTACTATTCGGAGCGGTAACGGGGATTTCACCGTTTGCGATGAAAGTGTCGATATCTTTATAGAACACGGAGAACAGTGCTGCTCCGGTGCTTGAATAATACCATTCTGCGGTAGCATCGTATTGAAGGGCGCGGAACGGCTTAAGATCCGGGTTCCCTACCTCAACAGTGCCGGCGGAGAAGTTAGGCTGGTTCATCCCAAGGCGTAGTGCGCTGATGGGCGCTCGCGACATAACCTTTGCAACCGATACCCGTGTTAACAGCCTGTCGCTCGGGTAAAAGGTCAGATTCAGGCTGGGAAGGACATCCGAATATTCCTTGGAGAGCGCAACCGGAGTAGGCGTTCCCCATTTCACGCCCTTGATCGCCCACTGGAAAGGGGCGTTGGCGTAGAAAGCAACCGGAGTCGCCTCCGAACCGCTGGCCTCTTGACGCGTATTGACAAGCCGGACGCCAGCATGAGCACGAAACTTCAGGTTTGCGAGGTAGCCGGTACGAACACCTTCGACATAGGCATTGGTGATTGTCTCTTTGACCGCATAGGTTTCCAGCGGTGACAATGTCGGCTTCAGCAAATCAAAGGCAGCTGCCAAAACCGGTGGGCGGTCGCCCCAACGGGGATTTGCCAACGTCCAGTCACTGAGGTCTTTAAGCCAGTCGACATACGCATTCATGTCCGGGCCAGCCCAGTTTTGCGGAAGTCCGGGGCTTTGATTCGTAGGCATGAAGTTTTGCCCACCCGTACTGAAGACGTAGTTGGGGACAACAAAGCCATGGTGCGGCCCGATGTCACCAACCGTGAAATTGAAGGTGCTGTCCCCGTAAGTGCCTGAGTCGTAATAGGTGTTGTGCAGCTGTCCGCCAAAAAACAAGTCCGCGGACGCTGTTCTGACCTGGACATTGCTCTTCGTTTCTTCCGCCTTACCGAGGCCGAAATAAACTGTGTCGAACAGCGCGTCCGGATTCCACTCGCCCTGGAACCGCAGTTCCGTAATTTCGTCGCTGACCGCATTGCCGGCGGTCGTTGCGCTTTTAAACTGGATCGGGAAGTTCGTGCCTGGTTCTTCAGACAGAGTGACGTCGGGCAGATCACCGGAGGTCCAGTCCCAAGTCATGTTCCTGACAGCCTTTTCGGCTTTCAGTTCCCAATTGTCGCCGTCGTTTTCCTGTTCGGCGCGTGAATATGAAGCGTCCACCGACAACTTCAATGACGATGTGGCTTGCCAAGCCAGATTGGCGCCAATGATGCCAGTGCGAGACACGCGCGGGAAGGAGAATGTCGCATATTCCACTTTTGCAAACGGATTTCGTGCCCCTGGCGTAGCGCCAAGCGTCATGCCGAGCACATTGCCGCCGACGATGTTCGCGCTGACGACAGTCGAGGAGCCAAAATAGTCCCTGTTGCCCTGGTCAAACCCGTAACCCAAGGTATCTTGCACGCTCGTATTGGACAGATTTGACAAAAGGCCGTCGATGTTGAGCTCAACGTTTTCAGCCGGCTTCCACTGGACCGCGAAAGAGGCACCGTAGCGCTCGCGTTCCTCTTGTTGATGGGAAAGTGTGAGGTACTTCGGCAGGGTGAAGGCGGTGTTCGGGGGTAGCGTCGCCGAGACCGGATCTGACGGGTGGAACTTAAAGTCGCGATCATATTCCGTCACGGATGCCTGGTCGTAGACAAGGCTGTACTTGTTATAGTTTACGCCTAAAGCTATGCCGAGCGTGCCCCCAGCGAACTGCTTACTCCACAAGCCGGAGACGCGAGGATTATACTTGTCCGCATATTCGTCATAGACCCCGAAAGCCGACACCACCACGGAGTTGTCAGGCAGGTCGAACGGGCGCCAGGTCTGAATGTCGACGACAGCGCCGATCCCACCTTCAGGTAGGCGTGCGAGCGGAGACTTGTTGACGTCGATCCGCGACGCGACGTCGGCGCCCAACATGTCATAATTGAATTCACGATCGTAGAACTCGCTGGCGATCCGGCGCCCGTTCATCGTCGTCACATTGAAACCGCCGCCGAGACCGCGCACGGTGATGGTGCGTCCTTCGCCTTTGTCGCGGCCAACGGCAACGCCAGGAATGCGCGACAGCGCCTCGGCGACATTGGTGTCGGGCAGCTTGCCGATGTCTTCGGCAACAACGGAGTCGACAATATTGGTTGCCGCGCGCTTGATGCGGGCGGATTTATAGATGCTGCCACGAAACCCGGTGATGATGACAATTTCAGGCTCGGCGGCTTCGGAGGCCGACGCAGAAATACTCTCAGTTGCGGATGCGGTAGAGACCCGCAGGGCGATGACGCCGTTGCGTTGCGAGGCAACCTCAAGTCGGGTCCCCGATATAAGCTTGGTCAACCCCGCCATGGTGTCGTAATCGCCAATGACGGCCGGCGTATTGACGCCTTCCAGTTGACTGACCGGGGCGATAATCTGAATCTTGGCCTGATTGGCAAACTCAGGGATGGATGTCTTTGCCGGTTGCGCCGGCACGTTAAAGTCGGCCGCAAGCGCATGGGCGCCGTGCAGCAAGCTGAGCCCCGCGGCAGACGCGAGCAACATAGATTTGGCCGATAGGTGCATGTCCCTGTTCCTTTTACCGCCATTTGTTGAAGTCGCTGCGGTTCAGAGGGGTAGACGCGGCTAAGACTAAATTCCGTGCGGCGTTAAGGAACTTTTTTTGCGGCTCAGTCGAATTCTACTCTGTTCGATATGGACCTGAAGGTCAAAGCTGTCGGCGACCGTGCGCGCGAAGCCCACGGGATCGTTGTTCTGATAGACGCCCGCAATACGTTCCTGTGCAATGCCAGGATCTTCGATAACAAGCCGCACATCGCTGTATCTGTTGAACGCTTCTGCAGCCTGAGCCAAGGTCTCGCCCTTGAATGCGATGCGGCCGGTCTCCCAGGCCAGGTTGTCGCGAACCTCCTCGACCGATACGTTTTCTACCTTGACCGAACGCAGGCCGGGCTTATCTCTCGACGGCAGAGATGCCCGTGTGTTCGCAGCCAGGACGACAGGGCTGATGTTCGCCGCGTCCCCGTCGATCTTGACAGAGCCCTCGCGTACAATGACCATCACCGGCCTGTCCGGCAATGCCCCAACTGTAAAGCTTGTGCCCGTCGCTGTGATGAAGGTTGAGTCGACCGCAACGACGAAGGGGCGATTCGGGTCCCTGGCGACCTCGAACAGGACTTCACCCCTGAGGAGCTCAACGAAACGGCGCCTCGAACCATAGTCAACACGAACCTTCGAGTCGGTGTTCAGATTGATCGTTGAACCGTCGGAAAGGGCTACGACCTTCATCTCACCTTTGCGGGTCTCGTAGGTCCTGGCCGCCGCGACGGTCGCATACCCGCCTACGCCCAGCGCTGAAACGCCCGCTGCGATCGCGCCCCATCTGAACGCATCCCGCCGCGTCATGCGCCCTTTGGGCTTCTGATCTGAGGCGAGGCTAGCAATAACGGCGGGATCAAGCACAGAAACCGCCCTGGACGCCTCCTGGTAGGCTTGCGCACGCGCGAGTGCGCCGACGCAGCGAACGTCCGACGCCAGCCAGGCTTCAAGCACACGCTCGTCCTCGTCTGACAATGCACCATTGTCGAGGCGAGTGGCCCAGGCTACCGCCTGTTCTTCAATTTCATGTGCGGAATGTCTTCTGGTCACTGGTCGATCGAGCTTTCGTCGCACGTTCAGCCTCTCTAGACGCTTCATGTGCGAATTTTCCGTCTTCCGATAGTGCCTTTGTGAGTAACAAATTCGCCCGGCGCATGCGCATCTCTATGGTCGACTCCGGAAGTGAAAGCGCTTTGGCGGCCTCACGCTGTGACAAGCCCTTCAGTCGCCGCGCCAGAAAAACGGCTCGGATCATGTCAGGAAGGGCCACAACCGCGTCCAGCAGCCGGCTTAACTCCTGGCGATGGATGGTCTGGCTTTCCGGGGACATGTCATCGCGGCCGAGATCGACCATCTTGAGTTCATCGAACTCGCGAAAATACACGATGCGGGATTTGCGAACATGGCTCATCATAATCGAGTATGCCGCCTGGAACATGTAGTTCTTGACGTTATGAATGTCATCGACCGACTCAACATTGGCGAGCCGCGCATAGGTTTCCTGAACGATGTCGTCTACATCCAGGCCGACGATGGGGCGCCGGCGAAGCCACGCCCGAAGCGCCGGCTCGTGCTGGATAACATGCCGAGATAACCAAATCTGGCGTTCCCGCGAAGCTCTCATGTGCGTGCAACCCGGAATCGAGGTGACGTCGGCAGGTCCGGCGATTTGGCCACTGTACGCCAGGACTGCCTCAAGTCTGAGACCCGAGCCTCCCTGTTGGTTGTTTGTTCTGGCCGCAACATGTTTATACGCCCGAATCCACCGATGGCAAAACATATTATCATACAATAGAAACGCAGTGTTTCGTTTGCGACAACTTTGTCACGTCGTCTCGGGAACGGTGTGTCGTCGCGCGGCCTCACTCCAACTGCTGATAGGCGCACGAGGTTGAAGGCGGACCGGGACGAAGGTTCCCGCCTGTCTGCGGCAACGGCGTCGCCAGCCGGAGGTGTCCGGTTTTCACTCGCATCTGCGAGATATTCAGCCTATATCCGGCCCATGTCCGAGCTTACCGCCAAGCCTAAGATACCGCATTTTGCCGAGTTCGTCGCCCTGATCGCCATGCTGATGGCCCTGGGCGCACTGGGTATCGATGCCATCCTGCCGGCCCTGCCAACCATCGGCAAGGATCTCAGTGTCGATGTGCCCAACCACCTGCAATGGCTGATCTCGATCTATTTCCTGGGGATGGGCGCCGGTCAGCTGACCTTCGGTATTCTTTCCGACTGGCTGGGCCGCAAGCGTATCCTGATCGGCGGCGTGATGCTCTATGTCGTCTTTGCGACGATCGCTTCCTTCACCCACGATTTCGCTTTGCTGATGGTCATCCGCCTGCTGCAGGGCTTTGCCGTCTCCACCTCCAGCGTTGTAACGCGCTCGATCATTCGCGACCTGTACAGTGGCGCGCAGATGGCGAAGGTGACCTCGATCAGTCTGGTCGTCTTCCTGCTGGTGCCCATCCTGGCGCCCAGTTTCGGCCAACTTGTTCTTCTGGTCGCACCGTGGCAGTTCATCTTCGTCAGCATGGCCGCCTTCGGCGTCATTGCCGGCGTGTGGGCTTGGCTGCGCCTGCCCGAAACCCATCCCCCGGAAAAACGCCGCAGACCGGACCTGGGCCATCTGCGCCGCGTCGCCTTTTTCGTGGCGACCGAACCTGGCTCTCTTTACTACACTCTGGGCGTCACCTTCCTGATCGGCTCCTTGCTGGCCTATGTCTCGCTAATGCCGCAGATTTTCGAAGACGTCTTCCACCGCCCGGAACTGATGGCTGGCATCTTCGCCGCCTGCGCCGCCACCATGGGCGGAGCGTCGATCCTCAATGCCTCTATCGTCGAGCGGCTTGGCACCAAGCGGATCTCGCACGCCGCCCTGATCGGATTTATTGCGGTTGCCCTGATTCACCTCGCCTGGGCGGCGGCCGGCCTGGAAACCATCCTCAGTTTTGTCATTTTGCAATCCCTGACCATGGGGCTGATGTCGCTGACAACATCGAACTTCGGCGCCATCGCCATGGAGAAGGTCGGCCATGTCGCCGGTACGGCCTCGTCGTTGCAAGGCGTGGTGTCGACCATCGGCGCCGGCCTTATCTCGGGTCTGATCGGTCAGGCCTGGACCGGCGGCATCTGGCTTTTGCCGCTGGGTGCCTTCGCCTGCGGCCTTGTTGCACTGGGTCTGGTCGCCATCAGTGAAAAAGGCCGGTTCGCCAGCGCAGCTTCCTAGAGCGAGATGGCTTTAGGTAGAATCACCATCTCGCTCTAAGTTTTTGTTGTGTCGCGCAATTTATCCGAAAAGTGCGTCACACTTTATCGGATTGCGCTTTTGAGCGCGATGGCTTTAGGTAGAATCGCCATCTCGCTCTAAGTTTTTGTTGTGTCGCGCAATTTATCCGAAAAGTGCGTCACACTTTATCGGATTGCGCTCTGGCCGTGAAACCTTACACGTTTTTAATTTGCCAAGCATATTGCTAAACCATATACCTTGTATAACAACGTATATGGTTTTGGAAAGCAACATGCCGCCGCCACCTGACAAATCGCCGGAAAGCCGTCGCACCCAGCTCTATAAAGGTGTGCTGGAACTGGCCCTGCTGAGCCTGCTCGACCGCGGCCCGCAGTATGGGCTGCGCATTCTGGATGAGTTGCGAGACGGGGCCGGCCTCGACCTGGCCGAAGGCACCCTCTATCCGTTGTTGCACCGGTTGGAAAAAGCCGGCTTCATCCAGGCGGAATGGCGCCACGAAGCCAGCGCCTCGCATCCGCGCAAATACTATGGCCTGACCCCCGCGGGGGCCACAGACCTGGCCGATCAGCGCCAGGTGTGGCTTGACCTGACGGGCCGTCTCAACGCTTTTTTACAAAGGACCTGACGTCATGACCGACCGTGACACCATCGAAACCTGGCTGAAGGCGCTGGATGCAGCCCTCATCACCCTACCCGTCTCGCAACGCGCCGACGTCGTCGCCGAGGCACGCGGCCACCTGGAAGAACGTCTGGCCGCTGGACTTTCGGCCGAATCCGCCCTGCACGGCTTCGGAACCGCCAAGACCTACGCGCAGGGATTTGTCGATCAACATGCGCTCGATACGGCGCTCAATTCCAAAAGGATTATTGTCATGGTTACCACGCTGGCCGCCTTCACTTCGCGCAGCATTATCGCCTTCTTCGGCCTTTTGGGGGCTCTTCTCTTCGGCAGCCTCGCTCTGGGTTCCGTCGTCTCTATCGTCCTCAAGATGATCAACCCGGCGGCCGTGGGCCTGTGGATGGAGGGTAAAGACAGCTTTATCCTCGGCACCACGTCCAATCCGTCGGTGGCTACTGAACTGGCCGGCAACTGGGTCTATCTGATCTTCGTCGCCATGATCGTGGTCGGCGGTTTCCTGGCCCGCGGAAGCCTGATCGCGGCCATTCGCAGCATCAGGAACGAGACCATCGTCGGCTGAGTATGTGCCCAGGCCAAGTGATCAGAAAGGCGCCGCTTCGTCGCGACGCCTTTACGACTTGGCGCCCAGATTCAGGAAGCTCTTCGCGGCTTCGGCAGCCTTCTTAACGTCCTGAGCGCGCGACAAGGGCGCAATAAGGATACCCGAAGGTGTCGAAATGACCATGATATCGGCCATGTCAATGATGGCCACGATGGGTCCGCCATCGTTGCGAATCAGACAATTCTCCGCCTCGATCAGAATAGCGTCGCCCTTTACGTGATTGCCGTGATTGTCCTTGTCCGCCAGGCGCCACAGTTCGCGAAAACCCCCAACATCCGCCCAGCCGATATCGCAAGGTACGACCGCCGAGCGTTGGGTATGTTCCATTACCGCGTAGTCGATGGAGATCGACGGGACCTGCCCAAAGATGACATCGTCAAGATGGACCGCCGGTCCTTCACGCCGGGCCGTCTCATAGGCCGTACGGCAGGCCGCCAGGACTTCGGGCGCGTGGAGTTCCAGCTCCTCCAGCATGACCTGGGGTGAGAACAGGAAGATACCGGCGTTCCAGACGTGGCTGCCGCCGGCCACATATTGCGTTGCCGTGGCCAGATCGGGTTTTTCGAGGAAACGCGCAATTTCGTAGTTGCCCGGCGAAAGCTCGGCGCCGCGTTCGATATAGCCGAATCCCGTTTCCGGGTGGCTGGGCTGGATACCGAAGGTCACGATCCGGGTCTTCGCCGTCTCGCCGGCGGCCATGACGGCTTCCAGGAAGGCGGAGGGCTGGGCGATGACGTGGTCGGCGGGCACCATCAGGATCAGCGCCTCTGGCGCCAGAGCCAGGCCGCTTAGCGCCGCCATGGCCGCAACCGCCGCTGTATTGCGGCCGAAGGGTTCGAGAATGACTTCCTGAGGGGGGTGGCCGATCGCCTCCAACTGCGCCGTCACAAGGTCGAGATGGCCGCGGCCGCAGATCGCCACCGGTCGCAGGAAGCTGTCACCGATCAGGCGCAGAACGGTTTCCTGTATCATGGTGTTGTCGGTGGCCAGGGCGTGGAACTGTTTCGGCGCGGCGGGGGTGGACAGGGGCCACAACCGCGTACCGGAGCCGCCGGACATGATGACGGGTAAGATCTGGAGTGTCATTTTCGTTAAGTCCTGTCTGGGCGCAAGGCGGGAAATGTCAAAAAAGCCCACTATCTGTCAATATGCGCGACCTTGAGCTTTGGCATAGCTTGAGGGTGTAACCGAAGTGAAACCAATAGCCAAGTTTACACCGCATTGCGCAACTTTTTTTTGCACTCGCTAACGAGGCGAAATGCACAACCGGGAGGATATTTTTTGAGCGCATCGTCCCCTGGCGCATCGTTTTGATAAATTTGAGAAAATAAATTCCAGAAACAGAGGCAAATTCGAGGTGTAACGCATTGTTTCAAAATATGTCGTGATTTTGCCCGCATTTTCTCATGTTGCGGCGCAATAATTGGTGCGATGCGAAATAAATGTGACATAACTCTGCATTAAGAGAGTGTTTACGAAATTTTTGCGTTTTCGGAGATTCGACTATGACATCAGCCAATAAGCCGCGCGTCAGCATTTTCGGCATCGGGTATGTGGGCGCCGTGACAGCCGCCTGTATCTGCAAGGACGGCTTTTCCGTCCACGCCGTCGACATCAACACGGCCAAGGCCGAGTCTCTGGGCAAGGGCATCTCCCCGATCGTCGAACCGGGCCTCCCCGAATTGCTGAGCAGCGCGGTCGAGAACGGCCTGCTGACCGCCGGCACCAGCGCCGTCTACGCCATCGACAACACGGACCTGACCATTGTCTGCGTCGGCACGCCCAGCATGCGTAATGGCAATCTCGACCTGTCCTATGTCGCCGCCGTCGCCGAAGACATCGGTAAGGCCATTGGTAACAAGGCCGGGTATCACTCGGTGGTCATGCGGTCGACCATGTTGCCCGGCTCGATGGACAAGACGGTCATCCCTATCCTGGAACGTGCCAGCGGCAAGAAGGCGGGCGTCGATTTCGGTATTGCCTATTATCCCGAGTTTCTGCGCGAAGCCACGGCGATCGCCGACTATGAAAACCCCGCCGTTATCGTGCTGGGGATCAAGGACGACGAAACCCTCAACCGCCTGCGCGTTATCAATTCGAAACTGACCTCGCCGGAATTCCTTGTCGATATCAAGACCGCCGAAGCGATCAAGTATGCCAACAACACCTGGCATGCCGTGAAGATCTCGTTCGCCAACGAAATCGGCAATATCGCCAAGGCCGCCGGCATTGATGGCCACAAGGTCATGGAAGCCGTCTGCGCCGACAAGCGCCTTAACATCTCGACGGTCTATATGAAGCCCGGCATGGCCTATGGCGGTTCCTGCCTGCCCAAGGACTTGCGCGCTCTGCGATACAGCGCCCGTTCGATGGAGATTGCGACCCCACTGCTGGACGCGGTGGCTGACTCGAATGAAAACCAGATCGACCGTGCCTTCAACATGATCGCCGCCACCGGCAAAAAGAATGTCGCCATGCTGGGTCTGAGCTTCAAGGCTGGGACAGACGATCTGCGCGAATCTCCCCTGGTGGAAATTGCCGAGCGCCTGCACGGCAAGGGCTTCAAGGTCAAGATCTACGACGAAAACGTCCGCTACTCCGAGCTGACCGGCGCCAATCTGAGCTATGTCCGCGCCCACCTCCCGCACCTGGCCGACTTGCTGGTATCGTCCATCGACGAAGCAAAGGAAGACGCCGATGTGCTGGTCGTCGGTAACAATGACTTTCGCTTTGGTGAAGCCGTAGGCGCCAAGCGCGACGACCAACTGGTTATCGACTTCGTTCGTGTGTCCAAGGAAGTCCGCAGCAACAACCAGGACTATGCTGGCCTGTGCTGGTAAAGCCAGCTAGATAGCGCAGGAGCGCGATCCATGACCGGCTTACTCGGGTATGCTCTTGTGCTCTTGGCCATAAGTCTGGCCATGCCCACGGAGTTGTTCAATCAGCAATCGGCACACTTTCTCCTGGCAATAGGGGTCATTGCGTCGTGGCGGTATATTTGGGCGGCGACTCACCTTGTGCGTTCCCTCATCTATAGCCACATCGTATTTCCTCGCCTTCGCCGTGAAGCCGATGGAATGGGCGTGGCGGGAATGCCCACGCACGCCTATTTGCTGGTGACCAGCTTCCGGATCGATACGGAAACCAGCACGGACGTTTATCGTGCGGCAATCGAAGAAGCCGCAAGGACCGAAATACCGGTCACCATCGTCGCCTCTTTGGTGGAGATGGCAGACCAACGCCTGGTTAAGCAATTGTTCCTGGCGCTGAACCCGCCGGAGCACGTCAGACTGTCCTTTATCCGCATCGGTGGAACCGGCAAGCGCGACGCGCTGGCCCAGGGACTGAGAACCATCCAGATGCTGCTGCCGCCACCGGGCTCAGTGGTGGTCGTTGTCGATGGTGATACGGTGCTTGAACCCTATTGCCTGAAACGCAGCCTGCCCTTCTTCAAGGTCATGCCCGACATCAGCGCGTTTACGACGGATGAAGTTTGCGAAGTGCGGGGAGCGCGCGTGTTCCACGACTGGTACAATATGCGTTTCGCCCAGCGTCAGATTCTCATGTGCTCAATGGGATTGTCACGACGCGTCCTGACCCTGACGGGGCGGATGTCAGCCTTCCGTATCGAGGTAGCAACCGACCCAACCTTTATTCAGCAACTTGAATCTGACAGCGTCGATCACTGGCGTCTGGGTCGTTTCTCATTCCTGACCGGCGACGACAAGAGTACGTGGTACTGGATTCTACGGCATGGAGGCAAGATGGCCTACATCCCAGACGTCACCGTCAGCACCGTGGAATCGCCACCCGACAACGATTTTATTCGTTCATCAACCATGCTGATGGTCCGCTGGTTTGGCAACATGCTGCGGACCAACAGCCGGGCTCTGGCGCTTGGACCGCGCAAGATAGGCTTGTTTGTCTGGTGGACCGTACTGGATCAGCGCGTCAGCATGTGGACCGCCATCGTTGGGCCCACTGCCGCTATCCTTCTCACGCTTTACTATGGACCGATGGCCCTTCTGATCTACGCCTACTGGATTGCCGTGACTCGGTTCATTCAAACCCTGGCTCTGTTGACGGCGCGAAAAGAGGTCAGCTGGACCTTTCCTTTCTTGCTGTTTTTCAATCAGGTCTATGGCTCGATAGTGAAAACCTACATCTTCTTTCGCCTCGATCGGCAAAAATGGACGCGGCAAAACACGACATCCAGCCGAAATCTTGGCAGCTTACACAGCCGGGTTATCAACATGACATCCTGGTCGATGCACGCTGTAGCGCTTTTGCTGTTCCTTGCCGGCGTCGGCACCTACCTGGGCATTCTCAAGCCCTTTTCCTTTTTGCCTTTGATATGAGGTTCGATTAAATGACGGTGAGAATTCTTCATGAAGCCTCGTCTCAACGACAACACATAAGATTGCACGTTCCCATTACCGTACGCATTGGTGCTGACGTCTGTGAGGCGGCTGACTGGTCTGTAGCTGGTTTGAGGGCGGGACCGCTGACAGCCTTGCCTGCAGTCGCAGACATTGTCCCACTGACCCTAGTGTTCCGTTTCGAGGGCTTCGCCTTCGAAGTTGATCTAAAGGGCGAGGTTCGGCAGATCAACGCCGACACCCAATCCGCAGGCATTGCCTTTGTCGAACTGAATCCCAACACGCTATCTCTTCTGCAATATCTGATCGGAGCCCAGCTGTCGGGTGAAGTGGTAACGGCCGGCGATGTCCTGGCGGTCGTCAAGCGCGAAAACTTTACGGGTGCCCGCTTGCAGGCCAAGGGCGACAGCGGCGCCAAAAAGAGCATTCTGCCGACCGTCCAGCGCCTCGTCCTGCTTTGCGTCCTGTGGTCCATCGGCCTCGGTCTCGTGGGTTACATCGCCTACAGTGCTTATGCCCGTGCCTTCGTAATCCGGGCTGACGGCGTCCTCGCCAGTCCGGATGCCCAAATGCTTCGCGCTCCCAAAGCGGGTACCGTTATCTCTGTCGATGCCAAACCAGGCCAGCGCGTCGCGCCAAACCAGAACCTGGCCAGTGTCGAAGGCATTGACGGCGCCGTCGTCAATGTTGCCAGCAATTGCGATTGCGTTATGGGCGAAACAGTTGCTGCACCTGGCGCGTTTATCGCACGTGGTGCGCCGATCGTTCAAATCGTTCCGATGTCCGGGCGGATGGGTGGTGAATTCATCATTCCGCTCGAGGCTGCGCGTCGCATCCGTCCGGGTGACAGCATCGTCGCCGATGTGTTTGACGGTGAGCGTTATTATTCCGGTCGCGTTGAACGTGTGGTCCTGCCGACCTTTGGCGAGACCAATGCCTACGCAAAGGTAACCCAGGGCGTCATCCAGCTTTCGGCTGTGGTTCGGGTTCGCTTCGACAAGACTCTGCCAGCCTCCAGGGTCGGCCAACCGGCTTCGGTGCGCATCAGCACGCTGCGGTTCTTTAAATAAGAAGGGAACGGCGCTATGAAACGGACGACTTCGGACCTGGCTTTGCCGACAGCCTTCGCCACCGCAATGACGATTGCCCTGGCGATATCGGCAACACACGCTGCCGCAGCTGAAACCTGCCCTGCGCGCGTCGAGGCGGCCCCCAGCAGTGGCGCGCCCGTCAAACGCGACAGATCGAAATTGAGCCCCAGAGCGCGCCAGATTGAGGCCGCCGATAAAGCCTACCAGGCCGGCGATTACGATGGTGCGGAAGCCATCTTGCGAAAGCTGACCCGGGTGTCATGGGATAAGGCAGATACCCGACACCGCAGCCTGGTCCGCCTGGCCCGCATCCGCATCCAGCAGGGGCGCTATGACGAAGCCAGGGATTACGCCCGCGCGGCGACCAAGGGCCACGCTGCGGCGGTCAAGTCGCAATCCGCGTACTTGCTGACTGACATAGAGTATCGCCAAGGAACTGATATCGCGCGCGCCCGATACGACGCGGCAGATACTTTGTTGAAAGCCGGAGATCTGGATGCCTCCGAAGCTGCCTTCCTGGCTTTGAAGACTCAGCCCTGTCCGTACCCATCCGGCTACCAGGACCGCGTTCAACTCAAACTCGCGTCCGTCAGTCTGAAGCGTGGAAATGTCGACGAAGCTGAACAGCGTCTGGCGTTGGTGGGCAGGGGAAATGAGGACCTTACCCAGGCCATGGCGAGTATGGACGCCACCATCGCCCAGAAGCGGACAGACTTGAAAGCGCGAACGGCACTGGCCGAAGCCGACGCCAAGGTTGACGCCGGCGACGTTGAAGGCGGCATCACCGCGGACCGCGCGGCTCTGGCGGACCACCCAACGGCATCCTTCAACATCCTTGCCGCCGGCAAAATGAACTTGGCCGGCCATCTGTCGGTCGCCGGCCGTTTCGATGAAGCGCGCGCCGTCCTGAGCGAAGTCAAAGTTCCGGCCGGCGAGCCTGATCTTTTGCAACGCCGGGTCACCATCGAACAGCGCATCGAAACGCGTGAGCAAGACAGTAAGGCGTCGGCTCTCTTCACTCAGGCCGACGCTATCGTCGCCAGCGGACAACCCCGCCAGGCTCTGGCGAGCTATGACACTATCATCGCCAATCCGCAATTTTCGCCGGATTGGAAGCAACGCTCGCAACTGCGCAAAGCCTCGATTCTGCGTCGACATTATGATTACGCAGCCGCGAAGCTCCAGATCGATGCCGTCGCTGCCGCGCCGGCCAACCCTTCCATTGCCGAAAACGCCGCCAAGGCAGCGACGGACCTCTCGTCGGACTTCCCGGACAGGGAATTCCGTGGCGCCTTAGGCGGCGGCCTGCAGACCGACGACAATGCGCCAGCCATCGTCGCGGCCCTGCCGGGTGAAGAAGGTACCGTGCCGTACGCGGCCGAAGAGACCTATGCCGACGCGGCCACCTCCATCTTCGCGTCAGGCCGCTATCGTCACCGTCTTGGCGCGGGTTCGAACTACCTTGTGGCTTCCGGTGTCGTAGACCTGGTCGATCAATGGGACCTCGACCTGATCGATCGGGCATCGATGGAAGCCAGGACGGGTCTTATGACCCACCTTCCCGCCTACAGCGGCCGTCTTGAGGCAGGTGTGCTCTTCGGACAAACCCACCGTGGTGGTCAACAGTTGAGCACGTCCACCGGCGCCTATGCCAGCTACGACGCCCTGATGGGTAACCGCCGCCTCAATCTGCGCTACCAGGCGCGCAATGTCGACGACCGGCGCGCCGGTCGCGATGGCTGGCGTCATGCCGCTCAAATCGAAGTCACGCCCGCGGGACGCTATGGCCTTTCTGGCGGCGTCGGCGTGTACCGCGACCAGTTCGAGGACGCGACCCTGAGGCAGACAGCCGTCGGTGTTTCCGGTGACTATCGCTGGCAGGTCAAGGCACAAGGCGACTGGCAGGTCGACGGTACAGTCTCCGCCTCGGCGCGGTGGTCGCAGTATCGCGATGACAGGAAGATCACCCGGCTGCAGTTCGAGGTCGGACCAACCCTAATCTACAAGCAAAAAACCGAGGTGCAACTGCGCTACGGCTTTTATGGAACCCGTGACGATTCGCTCGCCTACGACCGAAACAACAATCAGATCTCCGTGTCGATTGTCAGACGGTTCTGATCGCGTGAAACCTTGGGTAGCCATCATGTCGCACACACGACGCAACATTCTTTCGGGTTTGGGGCTTTGGGGTCTGGGAGCCGGCCTGACGCCGGTTTCGGTCTCAGCCGCGCCGCCTGTGACGCTGTCGAAGCCGGCGGCGCTTGTTGCACCGTTTGATATTGCACGCGCCGCTCAACGGGTCGCCGTTGCCAAAAAGCTTCCGGAAACCCAGCCTGTCCGCGACCTGAACACCTCCTCCCGCTACCGCAAGGACGACCCCAGCCGCTCAACGGTCGATCCGGAGGCGGACGATGCGTATGAAGCTTCGGTCGCGCCCTTGCGGGCGTTTTCACGCGCGGTTGTCAAGGCAGCCAACCGGTTCACCCGCTCCAAAGGCGTGAAAACCGCAGCCGCGGCGGAAGCTGCCGGCCTGCTCTTGACCTGGGCCCGCGCCGACAGTCTCAAGGGCATGGAGAGCGAGACCGCCTATTTCAGCCGAGTCTCAACCCTTACCCCCGCGGTTCAGGGGTGGCTGCAGATTGCCGGCGCGGTGGAGAAAAAGGCCGAGGCTGTGATATTGGCCTGGTTCGAAGAACGAGCGGTCGACACGCAGACCTACTACACTCATTTGAAAAAGCCTGTCAGCGCCGCCAACAATCACCGCTACTGGGCGGGATTGAGTGTGCTGGGGACCGGCATTGCCTGCAACCGCAAAGATTTTTTCGACTGGGGTGTCGACTGCGCCCGCATTGGTATTGAGCAGGTGACGGCCGACGGCGCCCTGCCGCTCGAACTGAGACGAGCGTCGCGCGCTTTGAGCTACCATGCCTATGCTGCCGGTCCGCTGGTCATGATTGCCGAAGCGTCAGCGCGAAACGGCGACGACAGCCTTTACAAAATGAATGACGAAGCCTTGCACCGGGTTGTCGACTTCACGCTGTCGCAATTCGACAATCCTTCGCTGATTGAGACGCTCGCCGGTGCAACTCAAGGCGTACCCAAGCGTGATGACGCGACAAATTTCAGCGAGGTCGCCTGGCTCGAAATCTATGAATCGCGTTTTCCCGGGCGCAGCCGTTGGAGTTCGCGTCTTTCCGGCCTGCGCCCCATGCTTTCGACCGCCCTGGGGGGCGACATGACCTTGCTGTTTGCCCGCGTTCCCGAAACCCTCTCAGCTTCACCAAAAGGATAGAAGATGACCGCCTTGCTCCGTCTACTCAAAGATCTGAAATCAACCGCCCGCTCTATGATGTCCTGGGCGTTCCTGACGGTCGCCTGCACGGCCGTACCGGCATACGCCTATAACGATGCCGGTCTCTATGCAGCCGCCCCACCACCCAACTCGGTCTTCGTCCGTATCATCTCGGATGCCGACGACGCTAAGCCGGTCGACGCCGTGATCGGAAAGGCCAAGTACAGCGCCGCCAATGGCATGGCCAGTCCTTATAAGGTCGTTCCGGCCGGCAAGGTATCAGTGACGGCAGCCGGCGGCAATCGCACCGTCAGCTTTGTTTCCGGAAACTATTACACCGTCGTGGTTTCCGGTGCCCGGGGCAAGCCGACCATCAATTCGATTCAGGATCCGAAGCTGGACAGCAAGGTCAAGGGGTTAATCACGTTCTACAACCTGACCGGACGTTCCGCCCTGACCTTGAAGACCGCTGATGGCAAGGCCAATGTTGTCGAGCGTGTCGCATCCGGTCAAGTCGGCGCCCGCCAGGTGAATTCTGCGACGATTGGATTTGCCGTGTTCGACGGTGCCAACGCGCTCGGAAAGACGGCGCCGCAAACCGTCAATCGCGGCAATGCCTATTCCTCGATTGTCACTGATGCCGGCGGCCGCATCAAGGTCATTTGGGTCAGAAACGAAACATCCAAGTAATACCGGCAATATAGGTATTCAATGCTGGTCTGAGGTTTTACTATGGTATTCTCATCGAATATTTTCATCTATCTTTTCCTGCCGCTTTTCATGGCGACCTACTACCTCACGCCCGCCAGGTTCAGAAATATTGCCATCGTTATTGGCAGCTACATCTTCTATGCCTGGTGGCGCGTGGATTTTCTCCTGCTGCTGATAGCGATTACGTTGTGGAATTACGTTCTGGCCATCGTAATCGATAAGGCGTCGTCAGATCGGGCGCGCAAATATTTTCTGTTGATCGGTGTCGGCGGCAATTTGCTGACACTGCTCTACTTCAAATATATGAACTTCTTCGTCGAAAACTGGGCCTTCCTGGCGCGCCAGGTCGGCGCCAGCGACTCCTTTGCCACCAACGTCATCCTTCCGATCGGCATTTCCTTCTTCGTCTTCCAGGCCGTGAGCTACCTTGTCGACGTGTGGCGGCGCGACGTCCCGGCGACCACCAGCCTTGTCCAACTGGCAGCCTTCAAAGCTATTTTTCCTCAGTTGGTTGCGGGGCCCGTACTTCGTTACAAGGATCTGAAGGATCAATTCCTCAACCGCACCCACACCACCGAGAAATTTGCCGAAGGCGTTCGCCGCTTTATCTATGGCCTGTCGACCAAGATTCTTCTGGCCGACACTGTCGCGCCTATTGCCGATCGTCTGTTTGCATCGCCGTCCCCCTCGCTTCAGGAAGCCTGGTTGGGCATCCTGGCCTACTCCGCGCAGCTGCTGTTCGACTTCATGGGTTATTCCAGCATGGCCATCGGACTGGCGCTGATGATGGGCTTCAAGTTTATCGAAAACTTCAACAATCCCTACGGTTCACGCAGCATTACGGAGTTCTGGCAGAGATGGCATATCTCCCTGTCGACCTGGCTGCGCGACTATGTCTACATCCCCCTGGGCGGAAACCGGAAAGGGGAGTTCAAGACTTACCGCAACCTGCTCCTGACCATGTTGCTGGGCGGTATCTGGCACGGCGCCAACTGGACTTTTATCCTTTGGGGACTGCTGCACGGCGGCGTCATGGCGGTGGAACGCTGGCTGCGGCGCGAACCCAAACCAGACGCCCCGACACACACCCCCCTGGCCTGGCCCGTGACCATGCTGGTGGTTCTGATTGGCTGGGTTTTGTTCCGTGCCCATAATCTGACCCAGGCCTTCACCGTCTACGGCGGAATGCTGGGCCTTAACGGCCTGACCCCCTCTGCAGATCAGGTCTGGCGCCAGTCGACCCCGGAACTGTTTTTCCTGTTGGGTGCCTTGGTCATAATCGGCCTGGGTGTTCGCCAGGCCTGGACCGGCCGTGGCTTTGTGCCCGCACGGGGATCGCGAATGGAACTCGTGGCACTCAGCCTTCTGCTGGTTGTCAGCCTGATGCGTTTGAGCGCCGCCTCCTACTCTCCTTTCCTCTATTTCCAATTTTGAGCTGCGAACCCTTTCCCATGACTGACAAATCTGTTGCGATCCTAGGCATAGTGGCCGGAGCTGGTCTCCTGGCATTGGCGCTGGTCAATCCGGCCCTGCGCGGTGTCGATGTCCCCGCCGCGTCGCCGCAGGCCGTTTGGAACGGGTCCTGGGCGACGGGGTTCGGCGGCGCCTTCGACAAGAAGCTGGCGCTGCGCGATCCCGCGCTCAACGCGTCAACGGCCCTGTCCTATGCTTTGTTCAATGAAGGCCGCGACGGTGTCGTTCCAGGCGCGGATGGCTGGCTTTACACCAAAGAGGAGTTCGACTCGCCGCGCCTGGACAAGGGCGTGGCTGATGCCGTCGCCCAGGCGGTAGAGGCCAAGGCCATCCTTGAAGCCCGCGGGATCGCATTTGTGGTGGTCATCGTTCCGGCAAAGGCACGCATCTATCCCGAACACCTGGGCCGCCATACCTGGCCAACCACCCTGGTTCCCGTCTATGACAACCTGCTCCACGGGCTCGGCAATGCCGGCATTGCCACCGTCGATCTGCGCCCGGATTTTGGCAGTATCAAGGGAAAGGATCTGGCCTATTTCCGGACCGATACCCACTGGACTCCCGTTGGGGCACAAGTCGCGGCCCAAACGATCGCAAAACAGATCGCCGCCGACGGCAAACTGCCAAGCGCAGGGTCGGTCGTGCCCCCGCAACTGACCCTTGCCGAGGCTGAACCGATGGACGGCGATCTCCTGAACTTCATTCCTCTGGGTCAAACCTTCCGTCACCTGGGCCCGCCTGCCGACAGGCTGACCCAGCCGCAATTCGACTACACCGGCCGCGAAGAGAGCGGCGGACTGCTTGGTGACGCCGCCACGCCGGTTGTCCTGGTCGGCACAAGTTACAGCGCCGACGAGCGTTGGGGCTTCGCAGGCTTCCTGGAACAGGCTCTGGGCGTAGATGTTGCCAACCTTTCCGACAAGGGGGCCGGGCCTTTTGTTCCATTGAGAAAACTTCTGGAGGGCACTGCGCTCGACGAGAGCCAGCCTGAAATCGTCATTTGGGAACTTCCGGAACGTTATGTCTGGATGGACGCGAAGCCGCCGGCCGGAGAACCGAAAGCATCATGACCCTAAACGCCCCCCCCCTGTTTCCGTCTCGAGTCCGGGCGCTGTGGAGCAAGGTTGCTCGCGCTGTGATCTTTGCAGGCCTTTGCGGAGCCATGGCTCCGGCTTGCGGTCCGTCGACGATCTCTTCCGATGGCGCCAGCGCGACGCGTGTGAATGAAATATCAAAAGCGCAGGCGGCTTATGCAGCAGCTCTGAAGGCTCAGACGACAGCTGAGCGCACGGCGAAATTTGCGGAAGCAGTCGAGCTGTACGACCAGGCCGCGCTCGCGGATGCGAAAACGGAATCGTCGCCTGCCTTCAAGCGGCTGATCGAGGCCTATACGTCGCATCTGTTGGAGGTTGCCGCTGCTGCGACCACGCCACGCGACCAGAGCCTGGCCCTCCTGTCGCAGGCCCGGACGATCGCCCAGCGCAACCCCGATATTGCCAGCGGCGGACAGGCGCTTATCCAGATCGCAAAACAACAAACGCTCAACGCCGACTACAGCGGCAGCGCTGACACACTGACAACCGGGTATGTTCGCATTCAGACCCTGCCGGCCGGCCAGCGCGATCCGTTGATTGCGGAAATGACCTTTCAACTTACCTATTCGGTGCAGGGCCGGAAGCGGGCAGATGTTTGGGCAACCAACATTGCCGACCCAGAACTTCGCAGCACGACGCTCGCGCGCGTAGCACGCCAAAGGCTCAGGGCCGGAGATTTCACCGCAGCCGAGCTTGCGCCGTTTAAAGGCCTGCCGCTGAGCGGGTTCGATACGCAGGGAGACGCTCTGCTGCAAGCGGCTGACGACTTGCGTATCGCAGGTGAACTGGCCCTGGCGGTTACCACGATCCAGGCTGCCCCGCAAAGCTACGCCCAACGCGACGAGTTCTTGCTCACCCTGGCCAGTGAAGCAACGACCAATGAAGAGCGCGACGACGTCGCAACTGCGGCGCTTGGGATCAAGGACCGGCCCCAGCGCGACCGCGCCCTGTTTGAGCTGGCCGTGGGCAATGCGGACACCTCGCGCCTTACGATCGCAGCGCGCCTTACTGGCGCGATCCGCGACAAGTCCTACCGCGCCGAATCCTGGTCGAAAATCGCCGCGTCCTATGCGCGATCCCACGTTACCAATGAAGCCCAGGCCTATCTGGCGAGGGCGCTGGCCGAGACATCATTTTTCACGTCGGTGAAGGCAAAGTCTGCCGTCAATGCCAACCTCGCGGAAACCTATGCCCGTTTCGGAGATTACAAGAAGGCCCTCACCTACGCCGACCGAATCAAATTCGCCAGCGGCAAGGTTGATGCCTACACCGATCTTGTACGCACGGCTTTGGACGTCTCCGACTACGCGTTCGCGGAGAAGGTGATCGGACGATTGAAAGACGCCGGCGCAGGCGATGAAGCCGTCATTTTTCGGGCCTCTCTGCTGTCCATACAGGGGCGGCCGGGCGACATAGAAGGATTGGCCGGAAAGAATGCATCTGCCGGGACACGCGCCTGGGTGCTGGCCTATGCGGCCGAGGGCTTCAGCCGGAAGTCGCAATTGGAACGCGCCACCCCCCACGCGGTCGCGATCGAGGCCTTGTATCGAAATGCCAAGTCGGCAGCCGACATTCAAAAGACCGCTTCCGCGGCCGTATTTGCCTATGCCGCGGTGGGTAAGCCGGAAACGGCCGAACCCTTCCTGGCTGACGCTGTCGCAACGAATGACATTAGCTACCAGCGTGCCCTTTCGCATCTGGCTGGTGCGTGGGCAGGTAAGGGCGACGCTTCACGGCTTGAAGCCGTTCTGGCTTGGGCCCTTGACGACAGTCAGATGACGCAGGTTCTGGGTCGGGTTGTGACCGTGCTCACCCATACTGACCACTATGAGAGCGCTGCGCGATACGCCGTTCGCATACCCGACGAGGCCGTTCGCGTCCTCCATATGCATCGCCTGGCCACCAGCAGCGCGCAGGCGCTTGACAACTACGGAGTCCTGGGCGGAACCCAGTCGAAACCGAGCGAGGTGGACCGCGAGCGTCAGGTTATCATGAAAACCAACGGCTTCACCTACTACTCCCTGGGCAACGATCGCGCTGGTGAGGCCGTTCCTCTGACTCGACGCGTGTCGGGTTTCACCCGCAAAACGGTAAGTGACCGCATACCAAAAGCCAGCGACGGTAATGTGTTCGTTATTCCGATGACTTACAGCTACTACAACACAAAGTTCATTTCGCAGGTCAACTACGTTTTCGCCTCAATCGGCTACAGCATCTTCCCCGTTCAGGCCCAAGGAACGCGATATCCGAAGTATGTTCACATCGAATCGGGCGTTTTCACGCTTGAAACCCTCTCCCGTCGCTTGGCCGAAATTGGCTATGACGATGCACTGGTGCGGAGGGGATCGCGCTATCAGCTGAATCTGCCCGTTCTGGTGGGACCCGAGGCCTCGTTGGTGGTGTCGGGCACGGACGCCAAGGAACTGCGGCTGAATACGCAAAGTGGTGTTTATCTGGTCAATGCCGGGCAGCTTTGGTTTCACGACGTCGAGGTTGCGGGCTGGGATTCGGACGCCAAGACCTATGCCCAACTGACCTTCGAAAAGCGCACGCAGTTCCGCCCCTTCATCATGTCGTGGGGTGGGTCCGAAATGAACGCCGATGGAACCCACTTTCATCATCTCGGTTTCAGCGGGTCAAAAGGCTATGGCTTCTCCTATTCGCAAGGCCCGACCACATTGCAGAAGCAAAGGCCCGGGGCCCTCAACCGTCCGACCGGAACGCTTGTCGAAAATTCTTTTGAGGACATGTACTTCGGGCTGTTCACCTACGCGACCGACGACCTGAATGTCGTCGGGAACGAATACCGCAACAATATGATTTACGGCATCGACCCGCATGACTATTCGCTGCGACTGACCATTGCCTACAATACGACCTACGGGACTCACAAGAAGCACGGCATCATCGGATCCCGCGGCGTCGACGATTCCTGGATCGTGGGGAACATGTCTTTCGACAACCATGGCACGGGCGTGATGCTGGACCGCGAGTCGTCGCGAAATCTGGTGTACGCCAATCGAATCTGGAACAATGGTCAAGATGGGGTGGCAGTATTTGAAAGCTCATGTAACATCGTTGCCAGCAATGTGACGGCCAATAACAGGGGCGACTCCGTCAAGATCCGCAACAGCACCGATGTCGGACTGTTTCGCAATACCTTCTCCGGCGCCGGTGGGTCGGCGGTCAACATCTATGTTGGCGATCCCAAACCGGTCGCCAACTTCCCGCCCCGCGACCTGGCCAAGGACCCCTACACCAAGTTCGTGTCGGTGGCGCTGATCGATAATACAATTGAAAAAGGCCAAGGCTCCGGCATCACCGCAACCGGCTTCGGCGCCGTCGCTTTACGTGGCAACCGTTTCATCGGGCCGACGGAAAAGCGCCTTCAGGGCGACCTAGGCGCAGTCGAGCGAGAAATGTCGCGCTACCAGAACGAAGGCGTGGTCGTCAGATCGTCCTGTCCGGTCATCAAGACCCCCAAAACCTGCCCGTTCCTGAGTAACGGCTTTCTCGGCGGCCTGGTGGATGGCTTACCGCCCGCAACAGGCAGTCAGACCATGTGTTCCGGGGGCGACGATGTCGACCTCGAGGCCGAAGACGAGGGCGGTAGTGCCGGAGAGGACATCTGATCATGGCAACTTCAACCTCAAAATCGGCTATCCCGGGAAAACCAGCCATCTCAAAAAACGCCGGAACCTCAAGCAAGCCCTGGTCCATCTTTGTCATGGCAGCTTCGCTGACGGCCCTGCTCGGTGCCGCTGGCGCTGGCGCCTGGTTTTTGCGTCCCGAAGCTCAAATCGAGCGGCTAGTAAAATTGTCTGATCAGTACGTCGAGAAGGGCAATGCTGCGGCGGCCTGGACGGAGTTGCAGCATCTGAAGACGATTGATAGCTGGGCCGCAGACTATTACCAGGCCAAGTTCCTGCTGCGGTCGTCGTCCTCCGGCCAAGACCCGACACGGTTGCGCAGCGCTGCCGACATGCTGCGTCGCGCCTCAGCCGACCCATCCTATGGCGATCGCGCCCGCACCCTGCTTGCCGAACTTCTGGTCGGAAGTCCCGAACTGGCAAGGTCTCCGGACGAAGCCATTTTTGCCATGCGCGCCGCCGCCCGCAACGGCAACAAGCAGGCAAAACGGCTCCTGGCTGAAGACATGTTGAAGCGACCGGAAAGCGACAAGACAGAGGTTTTCAGCCTGCTTGAATCTGCGTCTGAAGCTGATGCACGGGCCGGGGAAATCCTGACCGGTCTGATTGAGGACCGCAAGCTGGAAAGCAGAAGCCCCTATCTGGTGGCCGACCTGCGCTATCGCGCCTTCATCAACAACCTGAAGGAAGCTGAAGCCGGCGCGGCAAGCGCCATGGTTGCGGTGGGCGATGCCTACCGCGATGGGGCGGGCGTCCGCCGGGACCTTTCGATGGCGGGCCTATGGTACGATCGCGCCGTGGCCCGCAACAGCAATGCCGCACGCTTGCGACAAATCGGATTGCTGCATCTGGACGGAAAGCCAGAGTCCGCCGCCAAGGCACACAAGCTGGCGCTGGAAGCTGCCAAGGCCGGCACATCCATCGGCGCCTTCACAGAACTGGCCCTGGATTTCAAGTACGGACGCGGCGTCACAGCCAATGCGCAGCAGGCTGAAAGCTATTTGCGCCTGGCCGCGGCAAAAGGCGCGGCCACAGCGCGATATGAACTGGCCGACACCTTGCTGAAACGCACGCCGGCACTCCCCGAATCGATCAATGAAGCCTTCCTGCTGCTTAATCAGGCCGCGCAGGGCGGCAATTCCGGGGCGGCGTGGCGGCTCTACGAGTTTCATGACAAGGGGATGCACGGGCTGACTCAGGATCGCCGTGTGGCCTTCAACTACCTCGTTCAGGCCGCACGCGCCGGCCGCTTGACGGCGCGAATCGAACTGGCGGTCCGGTATGACCGCGGTGACGAAGTGGTGGCAAAGAATGCGGTTGAGGCGTTCCGATGGGCGGCCAGCGCGGTGGAAGCTGGCGCGACGTCGCCGCGCATGCTGATCATTCTGGGCGATGCCTACGCCGCAGGCGAGGTCGTCCAGCAGGACCGCCTGCGCGCCAAGGGCTATCTTGAGGCCGCGGTCCGGCAGAATGACCCGCGCGCCATGCGCAAACTCGGCAATCTCCATTTCGAACTTCCGGAAGACAATGCGTCAGCGAAAGCCGTCAATTGGCTGAGACAGGCCGCCATACATGGCGAGACCTATGCTTATGTCGATCTGGGCAGGGCCTATGCCAGCGGTGCCGGCGTTCCGATCGACAGTGCCCGCGCTTTCGCCTATTTCGACCAGGCCGCCAAGGCCGGAAATCTCGATGGTCTGGTGGAAATGGGCAGAAGCTACGCCACCGGCTACGGTGTCAACAAGGACCCGGTGCTTGCGGCCGCAACCTTCCGCCGCGCCGCGGAGGCCGGCAGTGGCGAAGGGATGATCTTGCTATCCTATTGCTACGAAAGCGGTGACGGCGTTGATAAGTCGGTCACCGAAGCCCGATCCTGGGTTCAGCGCAGTGCGGCGATCAACAATCCTGAAGGGCTGTACTGGTACGGCGTATATCTGGTCGAGGGGCGCGGCGGCCCCAGCAACAGAAGCGAAGGCATTGCCTACCTTAACCGCGCCAAAGACGGAAACTTTAAGCCCGCCTCCGGTATATTGAGCCAGCTTTTGGGGAGCAGCGATGGCTCAACACCGCTCGATCCTGCGCCTAAACCCATATCTGCCTTCACGCCGACAGCGGCCGTTGCGAAGACGCGTGCAGCCGAGACTGTAATGCGTACTACCAGCCTGGCACCGACGGAAGAAACGAACGCACCCACAACCACAACCGAGACCACTACCCAGCCCGTCGCGGAAGCTGCGGCTGCGGTTTCACCGGTCGAGTAAGGCAGAAACGCAGCATGCAATTTAAGAACTCCGATCGTCTATTGGTGCCAAGCGCCGTCACGGCTGTCATCGCCGCGGTTTTGGTAGCGGCCTTGTGCCTTTTGTCCGTTGCGCGCCTGGCCAACCCCGGCCCGTATGTGAAAGCTGCGTTTGTCAGCGGTGCGTTGATCGGCGATGAAGCGGCCTACCCGACCTATGCCGGCCTTGGCCGAGTCCAGGCGGATTGCCAGCTTGCCGGCGATCTCTTGGCAGCCGGTTCGCAATTCGATCGTTACCTTTTGGCCCCGCAAATGCCATTTGACCGGGATCGCATACTCGGAACCTGTCAGATGAGCCGGGACCTTGCCTATAGGGGAAGCCGGCCGGAGATCGATCTGCGTCCGCTTACCAGCAATCCGGCAGGTCTGCGGGCATGGCTGAGGCTAAGCCTGGCGGTCGCTCCCATGTCCTTATGGCAAATCCTGATGCCGCTGATGGCCCTTGCTATCGGCGCAGGGCTTGGCTTCCTGCTCTGGCGTCGCAGAAGCGCGACCGTCACCGGGCTCGGCCTGCTGGGGCTGACTAGTCTGATGTCCGCCACCTTTTCCGCTATGAGCCCGTCGCTGGGGGTGGCCAGCCTGTTGTGGCCGCTGGCTGTTGCGGCCGCGCTCCTGCCGAAGAAGCTTTCCAAAACCACCATGGCGACCCTGAGCGCCGCGCTCGGAGCCAGCGCCGTCTTGTTCGACTACGGCTCCGGACTCGGTTTGACCGTCCTGATCTGTTACCTCTGCGGTCTCGCCACGCGCGATATGCCTCTACGAGACCTTTTGACTGCGGCGGCGGCCTATACTGTCGCGGCGTTGGCTCTCATCCTGCTCCTGGCCCTGGCGAATGTTCTGGTCCGCGGCCCGGCCGTGATTGACGGCCTCCGCTACATCAGCAATCAGTTCACCGACCTGGCCGTGGTCATAAGCAGTGGAGGTGGCGCCATCCCCCGTGCCGGAACGCGCGTTTGGGGTTGGGTGGCAGACACGGGCGGAGGATTTGCCCTGGCCGCCTACGCGCTTATCGCGTTGGTGGTATTTGGCGGCTGGGCAGCGCATCTGCGCACGGGTCAGGTTTTCGGTGCGACCGTTTTGCTGTCGGCCGGCCTTGCCATCGGATGGTGCCTGCTGAACTTTGACCGCATCTCCGGCGAACCCATGCAATTTCTGTCGGCACCTCTGCTTCTGGGCGGCCTCGCTCTCTTGTCCGTTCTCGTGGCCCTCCGTCCGGCCGTCTCTCTTAAACTGGAACCCGCGTCATGATCCCATCCAGAGTGTTTCGAATATTGAAACAGGTTAAGGTCCTGGCTCTGATGGCCATAGCTGCAGGTGCGTCGCCGGTTGGCGCTGCCCCGCCTGCTCCTGTACCCGCTGCAGCCTCGGCAAAGCCCTGGATCTGCCCGCAACTGGATCATGCGGACGCCTACACCAATGAAGGCTATCGCTTTATTCGGCAGGGCAAGGGGGAATGGCTATTCCGCACGGGCACCGACCTGACGCTGATGGCGCCGCTGTCGGCAGCCAATATCGACAACTTCGCGCGCCTGAGAAAACGGCTGGCGGATTCGGGTACCCGCCTCGTCATTTCCGTTTCACCGCCGCGCGGTGCCATCATGCGGCAGTTTATCGATCCCATTGGACTGCGCGGTGAACCCTTCTCGGCCGACGCGGCCATGTCGACCTATTTCACCATGGTCAAACGCCTGCGCGGCGTTGGCATCATGGCGCCCGACACAATACTGGCCGCGAACAATCCTGCCTTCACTCTGGAGGGCACGCCGAGGGAGTTTTATCTGTCGGGTGACCTGCATTGGACAGCCTATGGCGCCTTCGTGACCGCCAAGGCCCTCAAACAGGAAATGGCGAAAAATCCTGAGTTCGCCTCGCTTCCGCCAGGCCAGTTCGCGACGTCGCTTGTCGCGCCCAAGCTCACCGTTCAAACCATCCGCGAGGAGGCCTACAAGATCTGCAAAGTGCCCTACAACGGCGAAATGCGCGTCTTTTACGATACGGTCGCCGAAGCCGCGGATGATGCAGGGGGGCTGCTGGGCGACGGTGGACTACTTGACGATGCCGGAGTCGAGGTCGCCCTCGTCGGGACGAGTTTCAGTGTCGTGGAATACGCCAATTTTTCCGGCTTCCTGCGCCAGGAACTGGGTACGGAAGTCGCCAACTATGGCATAGCTGGCGGCGGGCTTTCGGCCTCGATTCTCTCCTATATGCTGTCGGAAGACTATGCTCAGGCCAAGCCCAAGTTCCTGATCTGGGAGATGCAATACCATAACCTCAAGGAGGTCGACGCCCTGCCGCTCATCATGGGCGCTGCTGATGGCGATTGCGGCGCCAAGGCGCTGATCGCCGGTAAGGAAACGCCGGTTAAGCTGGGACAGACGACGGCCTTTACCGTGCGGTCGGGCGATCGCCACCGCATAAAAGGGCCTGCGAACGCTGTGCTCGACTTCGGCGACAGTGATGCGCGGCGCTATCACCTGTATCTGACCTATACCGATGGCACAAAGGCGCGCTTTGACGTTGACGCAACGCGATGGTCACATCCCGCCAACAAGATCATCGTGCGCGTACCGCGCGACGGTGCGGACTTGGCCAGCATTTCCCTGGTACCGGATCAGCGTCTGAGCGGAAACGTTTCAGCGAGGATCTGCCGCGCTTCTCTCTAGGAATTCACATGAGAGCGGGAAGCGTTTTGATGGAGTCAAAACTCCGCTCTAAGTTTTTGTTTTGTCGCGCAGTTTATCCGAAAAGTGCAGCACACTTTGTCGGATTGCGCTCTAGCCGCTTGTCCGGCCTTCACTCCCGGCCTGGAACCTGCGGCATGCTCCGATCCCACATGTTTAGGCTGACGAGGCAGGTTGGCGCACTCGCACTGATTGTTCTGTACGCGGTGGCAATGCCCGCGCACAGCCAGGCGACAGACGGACCGGCGGTACCCGTCACCCCGGCGTGGAGCTGCCCGCAACTGGACGAGGCCAGGTTTTATTCCGACGACAGGTACCGCTACATCCGGCACGGCCAGGGGGAGTGGTTGTTTCGAACGCAAACCGACCTCACGGCCTTGCCGCCAGTGTCCGTGGCCGCTGTGGAGAACTTTGCCCGCCTGAATCGTCGCCTGGCCCTGTCTGGCACCCGACTCGTGATCAGCGTAATGCCCCCACGCGGGGCAACCATGCGGCAGTTCATCGATCTTGCGGGCCTTCGCGGACAACGGTTCTCGCCCGATGCCGCGATGTCGTTCTATGGTACCACGATCAAACGACTGCGTGGTGCCGGCATCGTGGCAACCGACCCGCTGTCGGCCGCGGGGAAATCCGGCTTCGTTCTGCCTGGTCATAGTCTGGAAGGCGCGTCCACTGAGTTTTACCTGTCGGGTGACCCGCGTTGGACCGCTTACGGCGCCTTTGTAACAGCCAGGGCGTTGCGGCAGGAAATCTCGAAAGACCCCCTGTTCAGCCGGCTCACGGCCAAGCGTTTCAAAACGATGCCGGCTCCGCGACAACCTGTCATTCAAGCCCTGCGTCAGGAAGCGCACAGGATTTGCAACAGCGCCTCCCCCAGGGAGATGGGTATTGTCTACGCTACCGTGGCAACGCAGACGACGGATGCAGGTGCCCCTTCGGCCAGGCCAGGCGCCGTGACCGAAACCCCCGCGCGTCCTTATCTCGCCGGCGGCGAGGTTGTCCTGGTCGGCACGGGCTCCAGTGTCTATGACGGTGCCAATTTTTCCGGCTTTCTTCGCGAGGAGTTGGCAACGGACGTCGCAAATCATGGCATTGCCGGCGGCGGCCTGTCGGCCTCGATACTGTCCTACCTTTCGTCCGAAGACTATGCCCGGACCAAACCCAAATTCCTGATCTGGGAAATGCAATATCATAATCTCCGCGAAGCTGACGACCTGCACCTGATTGTAGGTGCTGCTGACGGCGACTGTGGTAAAAATGCGCTGATCTCGGGAGCGGCAACGCCCGTTAAGCTTGGCCAGACGACCGCATTTAAGGTCGCATCGGCCGATTACAGTCGTATCAGAGGGCCGGTCAACGCCGTAATGGACTTTGGCAAAGCCAATATTCGGCGCTACCATTTCTACCTGAACTATAGCGACGGCACGAAAGACCGCTTTGACATTGACGCGACGCGCTGGTCACATCCTGCCAACAAGATCATCGTCCGCGTACCGCGCGATGGCACTGAACTGGTCGATATATCGCTGGTTCTCGATCAACGCATGACGGGAAAAGTTTCGGCGCGTATCTGCCGGGCGACGGCATAGACACTGTAGTACCAAGCCTCATAAAGAATGACGCTTGGTATTCCCTTTTTTCAGCTCAAGCGCCGCATGGCTCCTCGCGTAAGCTCGGGCGGGCAGTCGCCCTTGCCAATCCATGATGAGTCAAGGTCATCGTGGATTGGTATAACACCAAGCCTCATAAAGAATGGCGCTTGGTATTCCCTTTTTTTTCAGCTCAAGCGCCGGACTAGGCGCCCCCCATGGCTCCTCGCAAAAGCTCGGGCGCCCCGGAAACGTACACTGGCGCACTTGCCAACCCTTGATGAGTCAAGATTTTCGCGGGTTGGTATAACTACAGATCAACGCCGAACAGGACGGTAAGGTCTCCGCCCAGACGGTGAGCCACCATCGGTCGATAGGCCTGGAGCCAGGGCGCAAGACTGTCGTCCTTGAAACGGGCAAAGTAGGGCTCCATCCACGCCAGTTGGGTTTCCTTAAGCGTACCTTCAAGGTCCTGGGTTTCTCCGGCACGCCTGGCAATGAGTTCCGGATCGCGCAGAGCTGCGACAACCAGATCCACCAGACGGCGTAATGCACTGTCGTCACGGTCATAGGGATCGGGAACGCCATTGGCGATCAGCGATTCGGCCTGAAGCACGAGGGGACCAAGGGAAAAATTGTGATAATGCAACGCTTTGCTGCGGCGCTCCATCTCAAGAGGCAAGACCCCATCGGGCTCAATCTGGGCGCAGGCGCGTTCAAAACCCTCACTGGCCCATCTATAGGCCTTGCTGTCGTTCAGAACCGTCGCGGTGGCACACACAGCCCAGTTGGCCCAGTAGCGGTGATTGTTGCGCCGGCTCCTTTCGTCCGTCTTGCTTTCGAAATTGATCATCACCAATCTGTTGAGGCGCTCAAGCCAATCTGTAACCCGTTGGCGTGCATTGTCGCTTAGGTACGGATCGGCGCGAATCTTGAGCCAGGACGATGACAGACTGGCCAGGGCCCAGGTCTGAACCATGCGGCCCTGCTCGGTAACCCCTTTTTCAAGCGCTCCTGCTTCGGCCCAGCTCTCGAGCCAGGTAAGGGCACACAGGGCGATCTCGCTGGCGCGAGGTTGCGACTTGACATAGCGATCGGAGATCCGCGTCAGCGGGTTGTAAAAGCCGCTGACCTCCTTCAGCTTGGCCTGATAGTCGTCTTCCCGATCCGGGTCGACGATCGAAGAACGGGTGCCGGGTCGGTATTTGGACTCGTGGTCCAGGACGACAACGGGACGAGGTGCGCTGTCGCAGTCCAAATCCGTGGCGGGCTTGCCACGCCGGGCTCGTGCTGCGGCAACGTCAAACGGAGACTTGAGACCGGGAAACGCAAGCTCCGGCGTGCTGGCATCGTACCCTGTGTTGGCTGCTGACGCATACCTGCATCCGGCAACCCCGGGCAGCGCCAGGGCGCTCAATGCGACAAAGTCCCGGCGACGAAGCAACGACATTCTGACACCTCGTTCGAACGGGCCCCGCAAGGGTGCGCGACGCGAATCGGCCCGGCCCAACGCTCTGACCCAACCCGATTGTGCGTCGCACAATTTTGTGTCCGATTCGTGTCAGCTCTGGCGTCAATCTCCTTGCAACACAGACTGTCAGACGATGACAAAATCCGAGAAAGCGATCGCGGGGCCCCCGACAAGCCAGGCAAACTGAACCTGGGCTGCGGCGCCGCAACCGTCCTTGTCATAGTACAGCGCGCCCGTTGTCTGATCATAGACGATGCGATGATCATCTTGTGTTGCACTGGCACCCAGACCAAAAGACTCGGATGTCAGGGCTCCGACCGCCAAGGCGTCGAAAATCCGATGATCCAAAACGACCTGATCCCAGCGCGATTTGAAATCCGTGATTGTGTCGACATTTGTCGTCGCACACAGCTCGCCGTCGAAGACAAAGCGGTCGGCACCACCGCCACCGGTCAGTATGTCATGGCCAAGGCCACCCGCAATCTGGTTGGCTCCCGCGCCGCCGACAATCTTGTTGTTGAGATCGTTCCCCGTCGCCGACGCGGTATCGGCCGTTACCAGATAGAGATCTTCGATTCCGGACCAGATGGCATAACTGACCGAAGACTTGACGACGTCGTTGCCACCAACACCCGCTTCAACGATGACATCCGCCACGTTGTCAACCACGTAGGTGTCGTTGCCAGGTCCACCGACCATCAGGTCTGCGCCTTCGCCACCATCGAGGCTGTCGTTACCAGCGAAGCCGCGCAAAACATTGTCCTGCGCATTCCCCGTTAATCGGTTGTTCAATTCGTTGCCGAAACCCGAAATGGCAAAATCGGTCAAGGTCAGGTTTTCGACCTGCTTCGTCAACCTGTACGAGACGCTGCTGATGACAAGGTCGGTACCGGATTTCTCGAGTTCAACAACCTTGTCGCCGGCGCTATCGACATAGTAGATGTCATGTCCTCCCATGCCCTGCAGGGTGTCGGACCCTGCTCTACCGTCAAGGACATTATTGGCGCCATTTCCAATCAGGTTATTGCCATTCTTGTTCCCGATCGCGTCAATACTCGCTGTTCCCGTCAACCGCAAAATCTCTACATTGACAGGCAGAACATAGCTCACCGAGGCATGAATGGTGTCGGCTCCCTCACGAACAAACTCGACAACCAAGTCTCTGACATCGTCAACGATATAGGTGTCATTGCCGTCCCCGCCCCGCATGTCATCGCCAGCGTCACCGCCATTCAGTCGGTCATCTCCGGCCCCTCCATACAACTTGTCCGCGCCGCCATTGCCATTCAGAATGTCGTGCCCGTTCTGACCGAAGATGACATCATTTTCGAAACTGCCCCGAAGCACATCATTCCTCGCTGTGCCCCCCAGATCCACGCGCGTCGCGGGAGATGAGATATCGGCCAGGCCCGCCAGCCCTTGTCCGGCGGCGTGACTAAAATCCAGAGCGTAAAACGAGGCTTCGCCAACACCCGTCGACGTGGTTTCATTGGTGCCGAGGTAAACACCGCTCTTGAAATAGAATTTATCGTTGTTCCAGATGCTGTTTACAGTGGTCCTCGATGTGTATTCCCGACCGTCCGCATAGACGGTAACCGAAAGAATCCGGTTGCTGACAGTGATAGCATAAGAAAATTTTTCGCCGATATCGACGTCTGGCATCCCCCCATCAGAGTCGCAGAGGTAGAATTTTGTTTCACGGTTGTCCACACCGGCCTTGTCGTTGACAAAGTAAAGCGTACCATTGTCATAGTATAAACGGACCAGTTCCTCGTTCGCGCCGTGGATCTGACCGATCACAATCTTTCCCATGCTTCCGTCCGCCAGGGTCGGGCAGCGGTTTACTGACAGGGTCGCCGTCAGGCTGCCCCCTTGCTGCAAAGTCCAGGCTGCTTCTTTCCCGTTGGTCATTTCACGTAACTCAGCTCGGGCATATTTTGATCCCGAGGTTGTGGCTCCATCGGCCGTCGCCCGGAACACCATAGCGTTGTCAGGCGCCACATAAAAAAAACGATCATCGTTGAACCGGATCAGATCCTTTATCTCAATCGATCTGCCGTCATTGTCACCATCGGCGTCAATCGGCAGGGTCAATTTCCAACCGGTAAGGTCAAAGTATTCCGAGTTATAAGTCATCACCACACCCTTTACAGTTCAAGGCATTTTTGACCTACAACTTGTGTCTATTATAAGAATAATTAGCGTAAACAATCAATAATTTTACTGGAAAATAGAATCTTTATACTAATGGTAAATGAAGAATTAACCCTTTTTATTGACTACATGACGCTATCTCAAAATCTGAGTAAAAGCCTATTCATTTCGCAAACGCAATATATAAAATTTGCATCGCACCATCAATTTAACCGTTACTTACAATATTTTCTGGATTATCGCTCGACATTAGGTGTTATATGAAACGAAGAATATACGGAAAGGTAGACTAAACATGGCACACAGCCGGGGCACACCATACCACGGGAAAATGGTTGCTGAGACCGTCCTTTACACAGCTTCCGAATATTACAAGAATAAGCAGGAAAACAGACGCTATGCGTTTGAGGAGGAAGATAGATTCGACGACGCCTATGACGATTTCTATGGGCGAATCTGTGATGATGTTACTGATCAGGCCGAAGTGGTCATTGCGGCCAATCGCGATGGGGTTAAAAGTTTTCGTCACTTCGTCGAAAACAGCCGTCCAAACCTGGCCCCGATTGTGAGTTTTGAGACTACCCCTGATCTGGATGACGGCCAGTTCGCCATTTTTATACGCGATTCCTCATCGCACAACTGACGGCGTTTGCATCACGGGGCATCCCGCTCTACGATTCTGTTTTGTCGCGCAATTTATCCGAAAACGGGAACGCCCGTGCGGTGGCGTCCACTTTATCGGATTGCACTCTAGTGGGCCGTGCCGCTTTTGAGCAGGGTCTCCATCCAGTCCATGTCGTCGTCCGACAGCCCGAAATGGTGTCCGGCTTCGTGGATCAGTATGTGGGCGATCAGGTCTTCGAGTGTCACGCCGCCTTCTGCCCATTCGTCGAGGATCGGTCGGCGGAACAGGTGGATCATCGGCGGCATGTCACCGGTCAGGACCTCAAGCTCCGCTGGACGGCCGGTATAGAGACCGGTCAGTTCGAACGGATCCTCGATGCCCAACTCGCCCAACAGATCCTGAGACGGGAAATCTTCAACGACAAGTACGACGTCGCGCAGGTGGCGGTCGAAGGGGTGCGGCAGTTTCTTGAGCGTGGTGCGGGCGACAATCTCGATATCGTCGAGCGTCGGCGCCTCGCCATAGGATTTGATGGTCATTCGGCAGCGGTCTGCTTGGTGTCCGGGTGAACCTCGACCGGCTTTTCGCCGTCCCACACAACCCAGTACTGACCCAGCTTGCGCTTGCGGTCCAGGGCCTTGTCAACGGCGCGCTGGTGCACGCCCAGACTCCGGTTGGCGAAATCCGAAGCTTCGGTAACGTCACTGTTCATGTCGGGCTTGTCGTTCGAGGTCTTCATAAAGGTCCTGATCGAAAATCCTGAATACAGGCCCAGCCTGCTCGAAAACAAGAGCGATACGGTCGTCAGTGCTCACGCGGCAAACGCATCGATCAACCGCCATTCTATAGAAATAGAGCAGGTTGTGCAAACTGCGCGGGAAACGGCGTTGAATGTCGGCCTCAGGGATTGAATGACCGCCATGTGCAACGCGTTCCCTGACCCTGGCTATCGACAAATTGACCGACAATAACGCCAGATAGTGCAACTCCACCTGCCATCCTGCAGATCTCAGCCGGTTGATCAGACGCAGGTAGCCACGTCCGGAAAGCGTCGTTTCGAAGGCGAAATCTTCCCCCGATACGATACAGGCCTCGATCTTGTCCAGAAACAGCCGGCCGGCTGTGACTGCGACACGTTCCGGCTCCAGCGGCGATATCCCGGCCGCAATCATGTCGGCATTGAGAAAATTTCGGACACCTTCGCCTGGCAGGTACTCCAGCGCAAACGTCGTCTTGCCGGCACCATTGGGTCCCGCGATGAACATTTTACGTCTTTGGACACCGCGGCATCCGCTTACATTTCAAAATCGTCGGGAAGGCCGACCACATGGAAGCCGGAGTCGACGTGGACGACTTCGCCCGTGGTCGTCAGGCTGAGGTCCGAGGCCAGCCACAGGGCCGCGCCGGCGACGCCTTCCATGGCGGTGTCTTCCTTCATGAGCGAGAAGGCCTTGCCCTTAGCGTGCAGGGCACGACCGCCCGAGATGCCGGCCAGGCTAAGGGTACGCATGGCGCCGGCCGAGATGGCATTGACGCGGATGGCCTTGGGACCGAGGTCGCGGGCAATGTAGCGCGTCGAAGCCTCCAGGGCCGCCTTGGCCACGCCCATGGTGTTGTAGTTGGGAATGACGCGTTCGGATCCCAGATAGGTCATGGTGATCAGCGAACCGCCACTGGGCATCAGTTCGGCGGCGCGACGGGCGCTATCGACGAACGAAAACGCCGATACGTTCATGGCCAGAAGGAAGCCTTCGCGGGTCGTGTTCTCGACGAAGGAGCCCTGCAGTTCGTTCTTGTTGGCGAAGGCGACGGAGTGCACCAAAAAGTCGATATCGCCGTAGATCTCCTTCAACTGGGAAAAAGCGGTGTCCATCGAGGCATCACTGGTGACGTCGCATTCGATCAGGTGTTTGACGCCGATGGAGTCGGCCAGAGGCTGGACGCGGCGCAGCAGGCTTTCGCCAAGATAGGACAAGGCGATGTCTGCGCCTTGGGCCGCCAACTGGCAGGCAATGCCCCAGGCAATGGACTTGTCATTGGCCACGCCCATGATCAGGCCCTTCTTGCCCTTCATCAGGTCGCCCTTGGGGAAGTTCCAGTCATCGGCCATCGTCGTCGTCCTTTTGGAAAAGTCTTTGGCCGTTAAGAGCAAATTCCAGGTCCAAAGGCAAGCACCTACACGATGCCAGATTTACAGGTCTTCGCGGCTGAGGATGATCGACCCGTTGGTGCCGCCAAAGCCGAACGAGTTCGACATGGCCGTGCCGATGGGGCCGTCATGGCGCTTGCGCAGGATCGGCATGCCATCGAAGTCCGGATCGAGATTATCGATATGGGCGCTCTCGGCAGCAAAGTCGTTCTGCATCATCAGCAGGCAGTAGATGGCTTCCTGCGCACCGGCAGCCCCCAGGGAATGGCCGGTCAGCGACTTGGTCGAGGACACCATGGGACCGGTGTCGCCGAAGACGTTGCGGATCGCCCCCATCTCCTTGGCGTCGCCGACCGGGGTCGAGGTGCCGTGCGGATTAAGATAATCGATCTTGCGCCCCTTGGCCTCGGCCAGGGCCAGCTTCATGCAGCGTTCCGCCCCCTCGCCCGACGGCGCCACCATGTCGTAACCGTCGCTGTTGGCGGCATAACCGACGATTTCAGCAATGATGTTGGCGCCCCGCGCCTTGGCGTGTTCATAGTCTTCGACGACGACCAGACCGGCGCCGCCGGCGATGACAAAGCCGTCGCGGTCGCGGTCATAGGCGCGCGAGGCCACGGCCGGGCGGTCGTTGAAATTGCTCGACATGGCGCCCATGGCATCGAACATGTCCGACAGGGTCCAGTCCAGCTCTTCGGTGCCGCCGGCAAAGATCAGGTCCTGCTTGCCCATCTGAATCTGTTCGGCGGCCGCTCCGATGCAATGGACCGAAGTCGCACAGGCCGACGAGATCGAATAGTTGATGCCACGGATCTCGAACCAGGTGGCGAGCGTCGCGGATGGGCCCGATGACATGGCTTTCGGAACCGCGAAGGGCCCGATGCGCTTGGGCGAATTCTTTTCGCGCGTGATATCGGCGGCTTCGACGATGGCGCGGGTCGAAGGTCCGCCCGAGCCGAAGATGATGCCACTGCGTTCGTTGGAGATCTCGGACTTTTCCAGGCCGGCAGCGGCGATCGCCTGTTCCATGGCGATGTGGCCATAGGCCGTGCCGGGCGCCAGGAAGCGGGCAGCGCGGCGGTCGACCATCTTGGTCCAGTCGTCGATCTTCGGTGCGGCGTGCACCTGGCACTTGAAGCCCAGCCGGGCATAGTCCTCGGCCGCGACCACGCCCGAGCGTGCCTCGCGAAGGGACTGGGTCACCGCCTCGACACCGGTGCCGATGGAAGAAACAATTCCCATGCCTGAAATCACGACTCTACGCATGCCTACGTCCTTGCAGTCCCACCAACTCTCGCCAAACGGCCCTTTTTATGACGCGGACGGGTCTTTAGCCCAGGTCCTTGGCGTCGAACAATCCGACTCTCAGGCCCGACGCCGAATAGATAGGTTTGCCATCGGCTTCGACAACCCCGTCGCCGATTCCCATGATCAATTTGCCCGACATCACGCGCTTCATTTCGATCTTGTAGGTCACTTTCCTGACGTTTGACGTCACCTGGCCGGTAAACTTGACGTCACCCACCCCCAGGGCGCGACCACGACCGGCATTGCCGCGCCAGCCGAGATAGAAGCCGACCAGCTGCCACATGGCGTCCAGTCCCAGGCAGCCCGGCATGACCGGATCGCCGATAAAGTGGCAGCCGAAGAACCACAGGTCGGGACGAATATCCAGTTCGGCTTCGATATAGCCCTTGTTATGGCTGCCGCCATTGTCGGTGATCTCGATGATTCGGTCGAACATCAGCATCGGGGGCGCCGGCAGCTGGGCATTGCCGGGACCGAACATCTCCCCGCGGCCGCAGGCCAGCAAGGCTTCGTAGTCAAACGCGTTGGGGCGATCCGTCATACGTCAATAAGGCTCCATGGCGTGGCGTCGGCGCTCCCCGTAAGCGCGATCACGGTGTGTAACTTGAGTGGAGAGTGCGTTACACGACGCGGCGCCGGGGCTCAATCGTTTTTTACGCCGCCTTTTCCTGGGGCGTTTCCTATTCGTGCGCCGCCAAAGGATTGGGCCGGGCGCAGACGGCCGTGGTCTGAGTGCCCCAAAGAACGTTCCTGGGGGCCCAGCCGGTCTGGCCGCCGATGGAGATCTTGCACCAATCGTCCTTGCACTTTTCGACCTGCGCGACTGCGCGCGGCCGCACCATCGCCCTGATGTCGGCGTCCGACCTGGGCTCAGACTTCAGTTCCAGCTTCTGCGTTGGCGTAACGATGGTGCGCGACGACCGCAGCATCGACTTCTTGACCCAGGCAACCCCGCCCATCGGATCGCAGATTAATCGCCAGTCCCGCGTTTCGGAAATGATCTGTACCGGTACGCCGGCCTTGCGATAGGTCCACAACTTGCGATTATCGAGGCTGGGGCCGTTGCGGGCATTGATCTCGTTCTTGCCCAGCATGGCCCAGCGCGGCAGGGCGGCCTTGGAGGGGGTGTCATAGACCGCCGGCTCCGCCGCCTGCACAGGCGCGGCGGCCATCCCCAGGACAGCGAAACCTGTCACGCCGAAGCAAAAACGGCGCGCAAGGGCTTGAACTGACTGGGTCAACGCGTTTATGTCGGTGCGGTGAATATCGGACATGACTTTAAAGACGTGTTTGGCAGGACGAGTTAGGCAGGAAAGCGTGTTGGAGCGCCGGATCGGACGCCTGGTCGCGGATCATTCTTCGCCGGCAAGGTTCAGATTTGGTTAACCGAAGATAAATTGAGCCCCATGCCAAAGAGTGGCCTCCACTTTTTGGATCAACATGAGGCGTCAGGTAAAATTGAGCGACTGCGTCCGTATCCGTTGCTCTAGAGCGCAGTCCGATAAAGTGTGACGCACTTTTCGGATAAGTTGCGCGACACAACAAAAACTTAGAGCGGGGTTTTGAGTCCATCAAAACGCATACCGCTCTAGCCATTGAACAAAGCATCATCGCTTCCGCCGGTCTCGGGAAAGGATCGGTATCGGGTGCGAGGAAAAGAAACAAAAAAGGCTTTCATGAACTCTGGGAAACTTAAGGTGGTCCTCACCGTCAAGCTGCCCGAATCCGTGGAAACACGGATGCGGGAGCTGTTTAACACAACCTTGTGGTACGAGTTGGCGCAGATGCCGCGCGACACGCTGCTGCAGGCGGCCCAGGATTGCGACGTCCTGGTGACCTCGATCAACGACCGTATCGACGCCGAATTCTTTGATGCCGCACCGGAGCGGCTGAAGATGATCGCCAATTTCGGCGTCGGCTACGACCATATCGACGTGGTTAAGGGCACCGAAAAGGGCATCATCATCACCAATACGCCGGGCGTCCTGACCGAGGATACGGCGGAAATGACCATGGGCCTGATCCTGGCCGTGTCGCGGCGCTTCGTCGAAGGGGCCGAGGTCGTTCAGCGCGGTGAGTTCTCCGCCTGGTCGCCGACCTTCCTGCTGGGTCGCCGGGTTTATGGCAAACGGTTGGGGATCATCGGCATGGGCCGCATCGGTCAGGCGCTGGCCCGGCGCGCGCGGGCGTTCGGGATGAGCGTCCACTATCATAACCGCAAGCCGGTGTCGGCGCGGATCTCCGACGAATTGGGCGCCACCTACTGGGACGACCTGGACCAGATGTTGTCGCGAATGGACGTTATCTCCATAAACGCGCCGGGCGGGTCCTCGACCTATCACATGCTGAATGCCGAGCGGCTGGCGAAGTTGCAGCCGCACGCCATCCTGGTCAATACGGCGCGCGGCCAGATCGTCGACGAACAGGCCCTGGCGGCCATGCTGCGCGAAAAGCGCATCGGCGGCGTCGGACTGGACGTCTATGAGCGCGAGCCGGCGATCAATCCGGAGCTGATCGGGTTGCCGAACGCGATCCTTTTGCCACACATGGCGTCGTCGACGATCGAGGCGCGGACAGACATGGGTGACCGGGTGATCCTGAACGTTAAGACCTTCCAGGACGGCCACCGCCCGCCGGACAGGGTTATTCCGGCCATGCTCTGAGAGACTGTTTGCAAATGGGTCGGGTCGGCCTGCAAAGGGCCGTTTTCTGCGCTTCCGGTGCTCACGTACTCAAGTACGCTCCGCTCCGGTTCTCGAAACCAGCCCTTTTCGGCTCAACCCGACCCATTTTCAAATCAGTCTCTGAAGCAGCAAAAGTTTTTCACAGGATTCCATAAATAAGCACTTGCGCGCCGTTTGGCCTTAAGTCTATAAGGCGCGCCTCTCCGGCGGGTTCGCCCCGCGTTTACGGACATGAGCGGGCGTAGCTCAGCGGTAGAGCGCCACCTTGCCAAGGTGGATGTCGAGAGTTCGATCCTCTTCGCCCGCTCCAATTTTTCGTTTTCCCGTTGAACTGACCTTGTCCCAAGGATGCGTTCCGCCCCAAGATGGAACGCATACCAGAATTGGCTCGGGCCTGGAAAAAACCGCCTGCCTGGCCGTAAGTCTGCGCCCAAAAGCGAAAACGACGGTAGCGGGTTGCGTCAATCCGATCGCCACCAAAGGGAAGAAGCGCCGCGGAGTGTGCCATGTTTGGGTTCAGGGGCAGACCGAAGGGTGTTGTCGGCCCAGACTCAGGCAATAGGCCCGGCCCTGTCGTTTTTCTGCGCCCAGCGCTTTTCCTCCCCCCTCAGGCGGGCAGGAAAAATATTTGGATTTACAATGTCAAAGACCGTTGGATGTCCGGCGGGTGGAGACGGATACCACCGGACAAGATGTACATCTTCGCCTCTCATCATGGCGTTCTGCCGTCCAATTTAACGTCAGAGCGGGACAGGTCTGATTCAGCGACGCCTACTATTGTGCCGCTGACAGGTGGCTTAGGACCGAGGTATTGCGAAACGCGTAGGCGCTGTCTTCGGCGCCCAGCGGCTTGACCTCTTTTAGCCGGGTCAAGGTGCCGCCATCGCGGGTTTCGGTCTCGCGAATGCGCGACGGCTGATCGCCATCGACCCCGTCGCGCTCATAGATCACCGTCCAGTGGGTGGCATCGACAAAGCGCGCCACCAGGGTCTGGTCAGTGATCAGCTCGACCTTGCGGCCTTTGCGAAACATGGCCGAGGTCGCCTCGGCATCGCCAAACAGGGTCGTAGTCGTAATGTAGACGGTACCGGTTTGCGGGCCGTCATCGAAACTGGACAGGCGCGTCACCGTCGCCTTGTCCGGCGCCACCGACATATCGCTGACCATGGGTAAGCGAAAGGCCTGGTTGCTCTGATAGTCGCGATATTCCAGATAGCCTGTCCAGCGCCCGCTCAGCCCGGCCTGCAGCGTTTCAGGACGCGGCGCCGGTTGGGCCTGGCTGACGGTGGCCAGGCCGACCATCAGGGGAAGCGCCAGGCCCAGGGCGTGAATGGATCGGTAGGCGCGAGTAAGCATGACGGTCTCCCCAAGGGGCAGCCAGAAATTTTGCCCATGCCCGAGTTCTACGCCCGATGGCCGCGCCAAGATCAGTCGATGCCTGTCCAGGCCGAGTTTCGTGTCGGTGCAGGACGGCATCGGGCGAACCGAGTCTGTGGAACATGCCACGGCGAGGTCGATTGGGCGGAGTCTTTCAACATTCAGGCCGCCCGTCGGGTGACAAGGCAATTGTACACGCGCATAATGATACAATCGATTCCCGCTGCAGGCCTTACGTGACGACTCCACCGACCAAGATACAACGCATGAAAATGAGCGATATCGCGCAGATGGCGGGTGTATCGCTGTCATCCGTCTCGCGCGCCCTGGCAGGCAGCTCTTTGGTCCCGGAACCGCAGCGTCAGCGCATTCTGGACCTGGCTGAAGCGCATGGCTACACGGTGAACCAGGCCGCGCGCAACCTGCGCCTGCGAACGACGCAAACGGTTGGCCTGGTCCTGCCCATGGGTCACGAAACCGGCCAAAAGGTCACAGATCCCTTCCTGCTTGAGCTTATTGGTAATCTGTCGGAAGAGGTTTTTCACCGCGGCTATGATCTGCTGATATCAAAGAATCCGGCACCACAACCGGGTTGGCTGAAGTCCCTGGTGCAATCACATCGCTTTGACGCCATGCTGGTCCTGGGGCAAAGCGATCAACACGACAATATCAATGCCCTTGCGGCCACCTATGCGCCGATGGTGGTATGGGGCGAGCGACTGCTGCAACAGGCCTACTGCTCCGTGGGCGTGGATAATGTCCTGGGCGGCCGGATGGCCACCGAACACCTGCTGTCGCGGGGCCGGCGCCAGATCCTGTTTCTGGGGCCTGCTCCGGTGCCTGAAGTCGCCAGCCGGTTGCGAGGCTATGTCGACGCCCTGACCGAAGTCGGATTGCCACCGAAACCCAACCAGATCGTCGACGCGCACTTCACCTATGAGTCTGCCTATGAGACGGTTTGTGATCTGATGGCCAATCGCCGCAAGTTCGACGCGATCTTCGCGGCATCGGACGTCATTGCCGTGGCCGCCATCACGGCCTTGACCAAGGCGGGACGAACTGTGCCCGATGATGTGGCCGTATGCGGCTTCGACGACGTCGCCATGGCCCGCACCATGGCTCCGTCTCTGACAACCATCCGGCAGGATTTACGCATGGGCGCCCAGCTTATGGTTGACCTGCTGTTTCGCCGCATGAACGGCGAGAAAACGACCTCGGCCGTCATCCCCGCCAGCCTGATCGAACGGGCCTCGACCTAGCAGCCTGTCGGATTGGGCGTCACGCTTCTACATAAGCTATTGATTTTATAGACATTTAAATTCAGGGCCGAAACTACGATCTTGAATAAAATCAACGACTTAAGTTTTCAATCCGACAGACTGCTAGAGCGCAATCCGATAAAGTGCACCACACTTTATCGGATTGCGCTTTAATACTCGGCATTCAGCGCATTCAATCTTGCCCCCGCCGGATTGCGAAGCCGGTTGTAGAGCAATGCCCCAAACAGAGCCAGGGCCAATACCGTCGCCAGCATAAATCCGTAGCGCGCGTCGCCAAAGACGTCCGAAATCGCCCCCATCGCCAGGGGGGCCGCCACCGCGCTGACGCAGGTAAAGAACAGGATAACGCCCCCTGCCGCCCCGTGCTGGGCCTTGCGGAAACACGAAATCCCCTTGGAATTAATAGTCGGATACATGACCGACATGAACAACCCCGACAAGGGCAAAACATAGACGGCGACGGCCTGGCCACCGACCAGAGCGGCGACAAAACAGACCAAGATGGCGCCTGAACTGACCATCAAAACCTGGGTCCAGGCCAGTCGCGCCAGCATCCACGCCCCGAGGAACCGGCCTGCGGCGCGCAGGACAAAGAATATGGTCAGGGCATAGACCGCCAGCCACGCCGCGGGCCCTTCATACCCGGCAAGCAGGGTCGGCATCCAGACATAGATGGCTGTTTCGACGCCGACATACAGCATGGCAAGCCCGGAAAATGACAGGGCATACGGGTCCTTCATGAGGGCCAGGACGCTGGTCAGGCTGACACCCGGTGCGGGCTTCGCCTGTCGCGCCGGATAGCGGACAAGGAAGGCCGTCAAAATTAACAGGGCGCACAGCACGCCGGCGATCACATACAGCCATTTCCACGACGCACCCGTGATCAGCAGCTGGGTAACGATCAAAGGCCCCAAAATGGCACCGACGCCGAAAAAGCCTTCGACGGCATTCATAACGCGGGTGTGGCTCTCGGTCGAGGTCGAAATGTCACCGATCAGCGCCAACGCCCCGGTCTTGAAGATCCCAATGGCCAGGCCCGACACGAACAGGAGAGCGGCGAAAAACAGAAAGTCGTCGCCCACGGCAAACAGGAAGGAGTTGAGCGCGAACAGTGTCAGGCCCAGAATTATAGTCCACTTGCGTCCCATATGGTCGGCCAGAAACCCCAGGCCAAGTCCCGCCAGGGCGATACCGGCCATGGTGGCATAGTGGAAGGCCCCAGCCTGAGTCATGGTCAGGCCGTATTGCCGGATGACCTCAGGAATGATGACGCCGACCGCATCCGTCGTCATGGCGAACATCATGAACATCAGATAGGTCAGGCCGGTGATAAGCACCAGGTTCGCAGGTCGGACAGCGGCAGTCATGGGACGCGCTCCAGGGAAAAAAAAGGGGGCCGGCGTAGGGAAGGTCCGCCGGCCCGGGACCGTGAGGCTTGAGGATACAGCCGTCACGGCTCGGGAATCGACTGTATCAGAATCGATACTTCAAGGTCACCGTCGTTGTCCGGCCATTGATGGCGCGCGCCCGGACATAGTTGGTGGCGTTGGCGGTGATCGCCCCTTCTTCGACTTCGGTGATCCCAAGCACATCAAAGGCGTTGTTGATATTCAAGGACGCCGTCAGCGCTTCGGTCAGGTCATAATCGGCGAACAGGTTGGTCTGGATGTAGCCAGGCATGACCAACTGATTGTCGTCCTGAGCATAGGCATCGGTCGTTCCGACGAAATTGGCCCCCACTTCCAGACGGTCGAAGTTGTAGGACGGGGTCACCTGGAAGACCCATTCGGCCTGGCGGCGCGGACGGTTGCCAACCTGGGCTGCGTTCAGGGCGTCCTTCGATATCTCGGCCCGGGTGTAGGTAGCTCCGCCGCTCACATGGAAATTGCCATTGCGGTAGGCGCCTTCCAGTTCGATGCCGCTGGCCTTGTAGACACGATCGAAGAATTTCTGCGATGTGGCTTCGAAATTCTGCTCTTCGGTCTCGGCAGCGAACGCAGTGACGAACAGGCTGGTTGAACCATTGCGATACTTGACGCCGACTTCAAGCTGCTTGACGAAATCGACCGCGTCTTCCTTTGCGACCGATCCGTCAGTTTCATTGATCTTGCCGAACAGAAGGCGGTCTGCGTTGGCCCGCGCGCCGTTCGAGTAGCGGCCAAAATAGGACAGATTGCTGCTCAGCCGGTAGTTGGCACCCAAGGAGTAGGAGGTGTAGTTCCAGTCATAATTGACCGGCTTGGGCGCAGCATAGTTGATGAACGAAACGCTGGTCTCCGGGTTCTGGATCGTGCCATCACCGTTGACGTCGAAACTTGCCATCTGAGTGCTGTAGGCAAAGTTACCGCGTGCCTTGCCGCTGTCCTGACGGACCGAGCCTTCGACGGTCAGCTTGCCGAACTGGGCGTTGACCATCACATAGGGCGCGACGATATCGTACTGGACGTCATAGTGTCGGGTGCAGCAGTTTCCCCACAGCGGGACGCCGTAGGCGTAGAGACCGTTCTGCGACAGATTGGTGTTACCATTGTAGAGGTTCAGCGGCCGCGCATTGTCGCCTGCCACCTCCATGGCATAGCTGTTCCAGATCCAGTCCATGTCAATCGTCTGAGACGAATTGTACAGACCGAAGGTCATGTCGACAGGTACGTCACCGGCATCAAACGTCTTGGACAGTTTGAGATCGCTTGCGGCGTTGTCCAGGCTGTTCAGCCGTGTGTTGAACGTATGAACGATCATGGCCAGCCCGGTATAGGTTGTTCCGGCACCAGGTCCGCTGGCGACGACCAGGCGCGTGCCCGACGTCCCCTTGGCGCCATTGATGGCGGAGACAATCGCTGCGTCCGAGCCGACCTGGGCAGGGAAAAGCGAGGCAAAATTGGCTTCGGTATCTGCCACCCGGAACTTACCGTTCAACGCCCAGCCGTTGCCGAGGTCGAAACTTGCCGCACCATTGAACACCAGACTCTTGGGGGCCATACCGTCACGGATATCGGTCACAGATCGGTTGTTGCGCCCGTCCAGGCCGGCATCCTGAAGGAAATAGGCCGAATGAATGGTGTCGGCCCTGGCGTCGAGCCCGGGCGCCGAGGACCAGGTGGGATCACTGTTGGTGCCCGTGACCTTCATGGGCATGGGCAGGTAGCCGATCGATTTGTCGTTGAGATACTTGACACCAACGCGAATGAAACCGTTGTCAAACTTGCGCGTCAGGTTGGCCTTGATCTGGCCGCCCTGGTTGGCGGTATAGCCCGCTGTGCGTGGACCTTCGCCTGACCGATAGAAGCCGCCGACATGAAAATCGATCGCTTCGGTCAAGGGGCCGCCAAATTCGAAATCACCGCGCGTCTGGCCAAAATCGACACCCTGCGTCAATTGCAGCGTGCCCCCGGGCCGCGAGCCGTCTTTTGAAATAACATTGATGATGCCGCCCGGCGAGTTGGAGGCCAGGGTTGAGGCTGTGCCGCCGCGGATGGCTTCGATGCGCCCCGCGGTCAGGTCGGTGCGCAGGAAGATATCAGCATTGCCAAAGGCAATATCACCAAACTCCAGAACCGGCAGGCCGTCTTCCTGCAATTGCAGGAACTTCGCGCCACCGGCAGCCACGGGCAGACCGCGGACGGCAATATTGGCGTTGCCTTCGCCGCCGGTGGATTCGGAACGAACGCCCGGAATATTGCGGAAAACCTCGGCCGTCGAACGCGGCGCGAACTTCTGCAGTTCGTCAATCTGTACCGAACTGACCGAAATAGAGGTGCTCAGCTTGTTGGTGCCCTTGGAAACGCCGGTCACAATCACTTCAGTGACATCTTCTCGTGCTGGCTCCTGCGCTGGAACAGCATCTTGCGCACGACCTGCGGACGCCAGGGACATGAGGATGGCGACCGACGCCCCCGCCATCAGAAGTTTACGCGTGCAGTCAGAGTGAAGGCTCATCTGTTTATCTCCCGGTTGGCGCGTTGCGCAGATATTCTTATTGAATTTTCCGGCGGTGGAATCGCCGCGCTTCATGCTTCTCATTCTTTGACAACGATTGCAAGAAAGATGACGGCATTTTTTCACAAATCCCTCGCATTTGTTGCAAATTGGCCACTTTACTGCCGTTTTTGATAGAAAATCTTCCCGGCTAGGACATGAGCCGACACTTTTTCGCACTTTTGTTTGCGAACGTTTGCAAACTTTGCTAAGGCAATACGTCGTTGTTTTCAACAGGGTGCACACACCCTTTCCCTCAGGCCATTTCCAGTATGACACTTCAGGCTTTCGATACGCTCGCATCCCCCTCGCGCGGACAGACCGTCAAGGCGGATCCGCTGTGGCGGTCGGCGGTGACCGAACTGACGCAGATCTATGGCGACCATTCAGGTTTTGCCCGTTGCCTGGAGGACATGGCAATCCGAATCGGCCGCGCTCGGTTTGAACGGCCTGCCGAACTGGCGGCATTGGATGCCGCACGCAGCGAGAGACCCGATTGGTACCTGAGGCCCGGCCGCCCAGCCTACTGCACCTATATTGACCGCTTTGCCGGCACGTTGAGGGGGACAATCCGTCACCTCGACCATCTGAAAGACCTCAATATCGGCATCTTTCACCCCCTCCCCTTGCTGAAACCGCGCGAGGGGGATTCCGACGGCGGCTTTGCCGTGGCCGACTATGGCGACGTTGATCCGCGGCTCGGCACAATGGACGACCTGCGCGACCTGGCCGCAGAACTAAGGGCGCGCGACATGTCGCTGGTGATTGACATGGTGTGCAATCACACGGCGCGCGAACACCCGTGGGCGCAGAAGATGCTGGCGGCAGATCCAGACTTCGCCGATTTTTACATCGTGTTGGAGGACCGCGCCGAGGTCGATGCCTGGGAAGTGGCACTGCAGGACGTCTTCCCCGGCACAGCTCCCGGAAGCTTCACCTATGATGCGCCAGCCGGCGGATGGGTGTGGACCACCTTCTATCCGTTCCAGTGGGATCTCAACTACGCCAATCCGCGCGTCTTTGTTGAGATGCTGGACAGCCTGTTATATCTCGCCAACGCGGGCGTTGAAGGGTTTCGCCTCGATTCAACGGCTTTTCTCTGGAAGCAAAAAGGCACTATCTGCCGCAATCTACCGCAGACCCACAATATTCTTCGTGCCTTGCGCTGCCTGGTGTCCCTGGTTGCCCCCTCCGTCTTCCTGTTGGCCGAGGCGATCGAATCCCAGGCTTCCGTCCTGCCCTTTTTCGGCACGCCACAGGCGCGCGAATGCGACCTCGCCTATAACAACGGCGTCATGACGGCCTTGTGGGGCGCAATGGCTGACCAAAAATCAGACGTCTTGGGCGCTGTTATCACGCGGGCGGGCGAGAAACCGGCGCACGGCCACTGGCTGAACTATGTCCGCTGCCATGACGACATTATCTGGCTGGCCCTGGCGGACACGGTGCCCATGGCGCGGCTGAAGGCCTGGTCTGACTTTTTCGGCGGTCAGGCGTCCTATGCGCGAGGCCTGGCGTTTCAAGCGCCCGATGGCTTCCCCGCCTCCGGCTGCGGCATGGCTGCCAGCCTGTGCGGCGGTCTCGACGATCCCCAGGCCGTGGCGCGTCTCAAAATGCTGTATGGAATCACCTACGCCCTGGAAGGAATCCCCCTGCTGTATATGGGCGATGAAATCGGACTGGAGAACTTTGAGAGCTTTCGCGACGACCCGGCCCTGCGCGATGAGTTGCGCTGGCTGCATCGCCCCGAAATGGACTGGGCGGCGGCGGCCCAAGCCCTGGAGCCATCGTCACCGCGCGCCGGCATATTGGGTTACCTCCAGAAACTGTCGGCCTTGCTCATGCGCCTCGATATCTTGCCCGGCCAGACCGTGAAATCGACGGGACGTGACGCCGTCCTTACCTTCGAACGGCCGATGGCCTCGGGTTGCTTTGTCTGTGAAGCGAACCTGTCTGACGTTGCGATTGACCTTTTGTGTAGCGGCGACATCTTGACCGGCGATCGCAGCGTCCTGCCGCCCTACGGCGTGCGCTGGTCAATGCGGGCGTTGTGACATGGCGCATTTTGCCTGTATCGAACTGGGTGGGACCAAGATCAACCTGGCTGCCGGCAGCGGCCCTGATGACATGTCTGCCGTGGTTCGCCTGCCCACGCTTGACCCGGCTTCAACGCTCGCTGCCATGGTTGAGCAACTCAGACATCTGGCCGGCGAAGGGGGCTTCGATGCCATCGGCGTCGCCAGCTTTGGGCCCATTGCCCTTACCCCCGGCACCTCCGCCTATGGTCACTTTCGCCAGACGCCCAAGCCCGGCTGGAGCGGTGCCGATCTTCTGGGCCCCATCAGGGATGCCTTTCCACAGACGCCGATCGCCCTGGACACGGATGTCAATGGCGCCGCCCTGGGCGAAGCGCGCTGGGGCGGCGCCGTGGGGCTCGACAGCTTCGCCTATGTCACCGTCGGTACAGGCATAGGCGTGGGCCTCGTTTGCAACGGCCGTCCGGTCCATGGCCTGCTCCATCCCGAGGCCGGCCATATCCGTGTACGCCGTCAACCGGACGACAGCTATGCCGGCCACTGCCCGTTTCATGGCGACTGCCTGGAGGGCCTGGCGTGCGGACCGGCTATCCAGGCGCGGACCGGCAAGGCCGGCGAAACCCTGGCTGCGGATGACCCGGTCTGGTCATTGACCGGCCGGTATCTGGCGGAGTTGTTCCACAGCCTGATTCTCATTGCGTCGCCCCAACGGATCCTGGTCGGCGGCGGCATTGGTCTCAATCCCGCGGTTCTGACGGCGGCCCGCGATGCAGCCCACAGCGGGCTGGGCGGCTATATCGAAGCCCTGGAGGATCGCAGCACCTTTGATGAATTCATCCAACCGGCACATTTGGGCGACCGGGCGGGCGTGATGGGCGCGCTGGCCCTGGCACAGGGCGCATCTCACGAACATCGCGCGCCATAAAGCCTTTGGGAGTCCGGCGACCGCAGACAATCCCCATACCCTGCGCGGCGGCGAGAGGCCGCCACCCTTGACCTGCGAATACGCCGAAACAGCTTTCTCGAAAACACGCTACGGGGAGAAGGTGCAGGCTCAATGACCCATAGCGAAGACGAAATCAATTACACCGCATCCCCTGAAAGCGCTCTATTTCGGCGGCTTTTTGGCCTCGAAGAACAGCATAAAACGGGCCAGCGGACGCTTGAAGGCGAACAGATAGGTGACATGGAGCACCACGACCAGCATCAACAGATTGCCGGACACTTCATGAACCTCACCCAGCCATCCACCGTCCCGATCATGGCCGCCACCAGCGCCTTCTCCTCGCTCTCCCTTGTCATTGTCGGCATCGCCCCGCTCAAAGACCGCACCGGGTGCGACCGTCGGTGAGGTGGTGACCGGCGAAACGAGCCGGGTCAATGTACGCCCCTTGTCCATGAACAGACCGGTCGCTGTTACGGTTAACAGGCAGGCGGCTATGGTCAGCAGCAGGGTCCGGCTGATTGCCGGATGGGTAGCCAGGTTATTGAGCTTCAGGCCTTCAAAATGTGGATAAAAGCGCATGAGTCCCAATTGATGCGCACCCGACAGGGCCATGCCCAGCCTGGCCAGCAAGACCGCAATGACGCCGTAGCCTAGCCAAATATGGATGCGCCCCCACTCTGTGGTAAGAAATGCCGCAGATACTAAAACCGCCAGCACGGCGTGATAGGTCCGAAGCTGATTCAAAGCTGTCATGGTACGTCCTCGATTCCGCGCGCCTGCGGGCCTTGCCCGTGAATGCTACCGACTAGAACCAGGTGCGTGTCTCCCTTTTGATCGACATCAATCCGAAGACAGCCTTGATGTAAACCTTACTATCCAGACGGCAGATGACCATTATGACATTGCAAACATACCGGGGTTTTCACGAGATTTCGGGCTCCAGGTGATCAAGTCCCGAAATCAGGAACGAACCCCGCGGTCCATAACCGTTGGCCCAAATCGAAGCCGCATTGTTCGGAAAACTTCGATGACAGAGCGCATCCCCAAAAGTGGAACGCACTTTTTGGGATGCGCGTAAAAACAAAAAATTAGCGTGCCGATCCGATTCTACCGGATCGAAACGCGCTCTAAGTTTGCTTCTGTGTCGCCCACTTTCCAGTTACGCGATCAATGAAGCTTTAGCTTGGGCCGTATAAAGCGATTTATGTGCCCCACCGAGATCACGGCTAAGCCCTTTATCCAGCCGTGCACCGCCAGGATATGCATCCGGTACAGGGACATATAGACGAACTTGGCCAGGCGGCCCTCGACCGCCAAGCGCCCACCGACAAGGCTACCCATCAGGGAGCCCACCGTGGAGAACCGGCTCAGCGATACAAGTGAGCCGTGATCGTGGTAGGCAAAGTGGACCAGCGGTTTTTGCTTCTGGAGACGGATCAGATTGACATAGGCTGTCTCGGCCATCTGGTGCGCCGCCTGGGCGCGCGGAGGAACTGGCTTTTCCTGGCCCGGAAGCTTGCAAAAAGCGCAGTCGCCTATGGCAAGGATGCGATCATCGCCGATAACCTGAAGCGTCGGTCGAACCACAACCTGGTTGGTTCGCGACATTTCCAGACCATCCAGGCCATTTTGGATCGGGACCGCCTTTACCCCGGCCGCCCAGACCTGGAGATCGGCCGGCACCTGGTCTCCACCCGCAATCTCCATCGCCGATAGCAGCGACGCCGTGACAGCGGTTCCGGTTCTGACCTTGACGCCGAGGGCTTCGAGCTCGGCTTTTGCCGCGTCAGACAAACGCTCGGGAAGCGCCGGCAAGATGCGTGGCCCGGCTTCCAGCAAGGTCACATCGAGCCGGCTGCGGTCAAAAACCTCCAGACCGTAATAGCTCAGGGCGTCTGCGGCGTTGTAGAGCTCCGCCGCCAGTTCGACGCCGGTGGCGCCTCCGCCCACGATGACGACCCTGACATGGGCGTCGGACGCCGGATCCGTCTGCATGGACCGCGACACGCGAAGGCACTGATTGAGCAGTTGATCGCGGAAAACATCGGCCTGTCCGCGACTGTCGATAAAGAGACAATTATCGGCCACGCCCGGCGTGCCGAAGTCGTTGGTCATCGAGCCATAGGCCAGGACCAGATAGTCGTACCTGATCGAGTGGGCCGCAACGACCTCGCGCCCCCTTGGGTCCAGGATCGGGCCAACGTACACGCGTCGCTGTTGGCGATCGATCCGGTCAAGCGTTCCGTGAAGATAGCGATAGCCCCAACGGTGGCAGTGGCCGCGGTAGCCCACCTCGTCGAGACTGGCGTCGAGCGATCCGGCTGCAACCTCGTGAAGCAAGGGCTTCCAGATGTGCGTGCGGTTGCGATCGATCAGGATGATGTCGTGATCGCGGCGCCCGAAATGGGCTCCCAGCTTTCGCACGAGCTCCAGACCGGCGGCGCCACCACCGACAACAACGATCTGGGTATTTTGCGTTGAGCGGACGACCATGTTCTCAACCTGAGGTGAAAGGCTTTTCAAGCCCGGTTCAAAAATCAGACGTACTGCAGGGAAGTGAGCCGCTTTCGTTGGCTGATGTCAAAAAACATGATGTTTCGAATTGCTGCGCTGCACATAAAGGTCATTCAGCGGCTTCGGTCGCTGGATCGTGTTGCACGCGAGGCCGGGATTTGCCTGGCGCGATTGCAAACACAGTCTTCGACCCGACCGAAGCACCAATCATAACATGGCGGAAAGACTCTTTTGATCACCGGTTAAGCCAACATCGGGCATCCTGTCCTCAGGTGCCGCCCGCGGGTCCGACCGCCGGGAGGTGAACCTTGCACAAGGGTGGCGTCATGTTTGAAGTTCCGCAGTCCGATAAGCATCGGATTCTCGTCGTCGATGACGACGAACACGTCCGGCTGCTGATCAAGGTCGTTCTCAGCCGCCGCGGCTATGACGTCGAAACCGCCCCCGGCGGCATCAGCGGACTGGCCGCGCTCAGCCTGTCCGATCCCGACCTCGTTCTGCTCGACATGAGCATGCCGGATATGGATGGCCTGACCTTTCTCGAAAAACGCGCCCAGGCCGAGCAGGTCCGGCACATTCCCGTTATCGTCCTTTCGGGCCGCAACAGCCGGCTCGACGTCGCCGCCGCCATGACCCTCGGTGCCAGCGACTATGTTGTCAAACCCTTCCAGCAGGACCGCCTGCTCAGCGATATCGCTCGCTTCCTGCCCCCCGCACCTGCGCCAAACGCCACAGCCTGCCACTAGAGCGCAATCCGATAAAGTGTGACGCACCTTTCGGACAAATTGCGCGACAAAACAAAAACTTAGAGCGAGATGGCGCTTCTACCAAAAGCCATCTCGCTATAGAGCGCAATCCGATAAAGTGGTGTCCACTTTATCGGATTGCGCTCTCGACTCAACGCGACACCATTACTCACCCGCCGGCCGGCTGCCGGAAATCAGACCGCTATGGATACCCTCGCGCACGGCCGCGCCGCGCGATCGAACCGACAGCTTGCGGTAAATGCCCTGGATGTATTCCGCCACCGTATAGGGCGAAATCCCCATGACCCGGGCCGCCTCCTTGCGGCTCAGACCCTGGGCGATCAGTTCGAGAAGTTGCTGTTCGCGCGCGCTCAGGGGTGATGCCGGCGCTGCGACGGAAGGCTCGTCCTCCCGCAGCAGGCTGAGCAGGTGGCCGGCAGCGCGCGGGCTGACTGGCGTCTCGCCGCCCAGGGTCGCGCGGACGCATTCGATCAGCTTGTCCGGTCCGGTGTCTTTCAACAGGTAGCCGTCCGCACCGGCGCGCAGGGTCTTCAGCACGCTGGCCCGGTCCTCGAACACAGTGATGACCAGGACACGTGCCTTGGGGTTCTGGGCCCGCAGCGCCTCGATGATCGGCAGGGCGCTACCATCGGGCAGGCCCAGGTCCAGCAGAACCAGATCGGGCCGCACAGCCAGCATTGCCAGTCCGTCCGCCAGGTCGGCTGCCGTCCCTGCGACCGCGATATCGGGGGCGCGTGACAAGGCATCGACCATGTAGCGCGAAAAGACCTCGTCATCTTCGACGATCAGCACCCGCGCCGGCCCGGTCATAGCGCCACCTCCTCGGCCGCCAGCCGGTTGAGCCCCGCGACCGCCACGGTGAATACGACGCGGGTGCCCTGCGCACCCGAGACGATGTCAAGCTGACCGCCCAGCCGTTTCGCGCGCGCTTTCATGTTACCCAGGCCTCGCCCGCCCTTTTCGCCTGGCACGAAGCCGCGACCATCGTCCCCGAGGCGCAAGGTCAGGACGCCGTCCGACACCCCGCCCTCCAGGGTGAGACGCGTCGCCACCGCATGCCGCAGGGCATTGCTGAGAGCCTCCTGCAGGATGCGCAGTATCTGCAAGGAGGCGCGCGGCCCTGGTCGCAGGCCGTCGCCATCGCCCAGGCTTAGATCAACGGCAAAGCCAAGACCGGCGCCTTCGATCTGGGAGCGGACTCTGTATTCGAAAGCGCGCAGGGCAGCCGAAAGTCCCTCCTCCGCCGAGTCGAGCGAGTCGACGATCAGGCGCAGGTCATCGATCGAGGTCTGCAACGAGGCTTCGATGGCAGGGGGTGCAATATGGCCGCCGCGGATCTGCAGCATGAGGCCCAGTAACTGCCCACCGATGCCGTCATGCATGTCGCGAACGATGCGCTGGCGTTCTTCAAGCAGGACCTGGCGTTGCATCAGTGTCTGCTGGCGTTCATGGCCGGCGCGCAGTTCATCTTCGCGGGCCTTGAGTGTTGCTTCCAGGACATCGTTGGCTGTGGCGACAACACGGCGCGACTCGCCGGCCTGACGCGCAATCGACAGCAGCATAGCCAAGCCCAGCAGGACCCCAACCACAGGCGACAGGTACAGCGTCAACGGCAGATTCGGCGCGAACGGCGCGGTCAGGTCGATCAGCGAGCTGACATGGTCGAGCGCGAAGGTCGACAGGCAGACCATGACGGCCAGACGCTCACCCCAGCGCGACGGCCGCAATACCGCCACGGCGCCGGCCAGAAGCAGCACAGCCAAAATGCCAACGCCCGCGATGACATAATGCGACAGGTCGAGGCTGAGATAGGTCAGGCGCGCAGCGAGCTCAGGGGCGACCAGCCCTGCGATCAGTTGCAATATCACCAGACTGGCCAGGACGAGCCCGCCCTGCGCCAGGCGCCGTAGCCACGCCTGCGGCAGGCCGAGATCACAATGGACATACCACAGAACGGCCAGGCTATTGCCCAGGCCGGCCAGCATCAAGAGGCAGACAATGACGTTCAGCGGCACCCCGAAGGTCGGGGTGAAGGAGAAAAGACAGGTGACCACGGCGCTGGACAGCAGCAGCGCCACCAGGGCTCGTGCCCGGCGACGGTCCCCGGCTGGCCAGTCAATAACCAGGACCAGCAGAGCGGTAAAGCCAAGGATGAAGATCCCGCCCAGGGCCAGGTCGACGGTGAAAAACGTCTTCCAGCGATAGGCCGCGCCCAGATCCTCGGCCGGGCCGATGGCAAACTCCGGCAGGGCATAGGCATAGCCAAAGCGACTCTGTTCGACGGTAATGACATTTTTACCGGACTTTAGGGCCCGCGCCGGCAGGACATAGAGGCCGGGTTCCGAATTGACCACGCCCCGAACCTTGTTGAGCGCCAGTTGCGGCTGAACCAGGTGGCCATTGACAAGGATTTCGTGAATCTGCTCGCGGATCGAGAGATAGAGCGCCTGAGGTTTGGCCGGGTCGGTGACCTCAAACGACAGCGAATAGACGATAGCTATATCGCTGTCACCGGCGCGGACGACATAACCGTCAGTGCCTTCGTGGCCGGCCTTTGCGGGGGTCCCCAAAGCGCCGTCTTCCCCGCGCATGCGATACGCGACTTCGGCCTGGCTGGCGATACCGGCCGGCCGCGACAACCGCTCGGCCGTCGTGATCATGGCCCACAGCAGGACCTGAGAGGCAATCAGAACGGCCACCAGAATGGCAGCGCGCACGGCCAGGCTGCGCGGATCGGAGAGGTCCCCGATCCGCGCCACGGTGCGCCATGCCTTGGCCAGCTGGACTTCCCCTGTCATGCCCATAGCAAGTGTGTAACCTGTTTGGGTAAATCAGAGAATAAAGTCGCTCAGGTCGAGTTGGCTCAACTGGGTGTTTCCGATCACCAAAGTGAAGGTGGCACCGCTACCGTCGTGGAAAGTTGTGACGACGTCAGAGCCAACCTGCGTCAAGCCATTGTCGTACCATACGGTCGCCACATAGTCGCCCAGGCCGGGGTCATAGACATACCCGAAGGCCGACAAGTCGATCAGGTCCAGTCCGTCATCGAACTGGCCAATAACAAGGCATTGGGCGCCGCCGCCCGATACCGGTGTGGCGACGAAAACATCGCTGCTCGGCACATAAGCCGGCGCCGGAAGAGTCGGTGCGGGGTGAAGGAAATCAGCTGCCGTCAAGCTGGCACGGCCGACATTGTTGAGCGTCACCGTCACAGTCTGCGAGGCTCCCGTCAGTGTCAGGACGGTGTTGGCGCCCTGCTGCGCAGCACTTGCCGACCACAGCGCGCTTTGACCGCTCTGGTCGAAATAGAAGGACAGGTCGATAATGTCGGAACCCTGGGTAAAGTCGTTGATGACGACATTGCCGCTGTTGGTGGCAATGACGAAGCTGTCATTGCCTGCCCCGCCGGTCAGGCTGTCATTACCACCGCTCGCGGTCAGCCAGTCGGCACCGCCCTGACCTTCCAGGGTATCGTGGCCGCCGCGTCCATCGATCAGGTTGGCGCCGTTGTCGCCACGCAAAAAGTCGTTGGAATTACCGCCCAGAATGTCCTCAAAGCCCGTCGCTGTGCCGGCATTGCTATTGTTGATGTAGTACGTCCCCTGCAAAAGACTGACCTGGACCGGACCGGCGTTAATAAGGTCAAGCACGTCCCTGCCACTGCCACCCACCAGTTCGTCATAACCATAGGACACGAGGAAGCGGTCGTCGCCCCCACCGCCATGGAGCTTGTTGGCGCTGGCATTACCCTGCAGGACATCGCCGAAATCCGACCCCATGATGTTTTCGATGCCGTTCAGCGTATCGCTGCCCTGGCCGGTGACGATGCCGGTGTTGAGATTGGCGACAATAGCCGCACCGCCGGTATAGGTCGCCCAATCCTGACCCAGACCGCCATACAGCCGGTCATTGCCGGCACCGCCGATCAGGTTGTCATTGCCCGACCCGCCGTAAAGGCTATCATGTCCTGCCCCGCCATAGAGGACGTCATGGTCATTGCCGCCATCGATCAGGTCATCGCCGTCGCCGCCATCCAGCACGTCATTGCCGTTGCGGCCGTTGATTTGATCCGCCAGGTTCGAACCGGTGATCAGGTTGTCAGAATTGTTGCCATTATAGAGCGCCATCTTGTCCTCCGAGCCTTGCTTTGTTGCGCAAGTATCGGTGGCAAGCGCCCCTCGCTTCAATCCCTTCGGACGAGGGGGGCGGTAAAGGCGATGGCTTCACCGGCCAGATAAGCCGGTATCTCCAACGCCGGCATGGGGCGGGCGAACAGGTAGCCCTGCGCCAGGTCACCGTTGAGACCGGCCAGGACCTCCAGTTGCTCAGCGGTTTCGACGCCTTCGATCACCGAAGTGAGCCCAAAATCCAGGCATAGCGAGGTCAGGCTTTTGACGATCTTGCGGCTCGCCGGGTTGGTGTCGAGATCGGCGACGAAGCTGCGGTCGACCTTAATTCGATCCAGCGGCAGCCGGTGAACATAGTTCAGTGACGAATAGCCGGTGCCGAAGTCATCCAGCGACACCTGGCAGCCCAGGGCTTTCAGTGCCGTAATTGACTGATGGGCGCGTTCGAAATCCGCCGCCATGGCGGTCTCGGTGATTTCGAAGTCGATGCGTTTCGGGTCGATACCACTGGCATGGACGATAGCGATCAGCCGCACGACGCCCTCGGCGGCGCAGATATCGTGGGCGGACAGATTGAAGGAAAGCCCGATAGCCGACGGCCACGTGCGGGCTTCGCGCAGCGCCTTTTCGAGAAGTACACGGGTCACCGTGCCTATCAGACCGGCCCGTTCGGCGGCCGGAATGAAAACCGCCGGCCCGACTCGCCCCAATGTTGGATTGTCCCAGCGCGCCAGGGCTTCGAAGCCGACGGTGCCACCGGTGCGCAGGTCGATCAGGGGTTGATAGACCAGAGAGAGCTCTGCCGACAGATCGGCCGCCTGCAGATTGCGCTCGACGACACTCTGATTGATGATTTCGGCCTGGTGTTCCGCGGAAAACAGGACGGTCTGCCCCCGCAGGTGCCGTTTGGCATGGTAGAGGGCATAGTCGGCGCACTCGAAAAGGCTTTCAGCGCTGTCACCGGACCGTGGCCATTGCGCGAAACCAACCGAACAAGCCATCTGGGCATGGGCTTGACCCGTGCGGAAGGGCCGTGACATCACTTCTGTCAGCCGCCGCCCCAGATCTTCCAGATCGGTCGCGGTCATGTCGCCCTGGACGATGAGGCCGAATTCATCGCCCCCCAGGCGGTAGACCGCGGCCTTCAGCGGGCGCGTTGCTGCAACAATCGCACCGAAACGCTCGGCGGCTTCAACCAGGACGCGGTCGCCGACAGCATGGCCGAACGTATCATTTACCGGCTTGAAGCCATCCAGATCGATGACGCCGATTGCCAAAGGCATGCGGCTGTCGCGCACGACGTCGAAGGCGGCTTCGGCATCGTAAAAGAAGCGTCGCCGGTTCGCCAGGCCGGTCAGGGCGTCAATATTGGCGATGCGAAAGTTTTCATTGGACAGGGCCTGGGTTTCGGCCTGTTGGCGGGTCAAGTCACGGCGCGACGCGATCAGGGCCTTAAAGTCACGATAGTGGGTCAGCAGAACGCTGATCATCGCCATGCAGACCAGCGCCAGATTGACAGCAATTGCCCGTTCGGTCGGTCCGCCTTTGGCCATGAGGAAGAGGATATAGGGGACGATAACGATCAGGGTCACCGCGATGGCCGCCGATCTCAGGTGCATCAGACAGAAGATGCAGCCAATCACGGTCAGCGCCATATAGAAGATGACATGCCCCTGGGCGTGGGCGTCGCCATAACCGTACAGGTTGAGACCCCAGGTGGAGAGCGCCACGGACAAGAGCGCGGCCAGGACATTGGTAAGTCGCAGGTGATGCAGGGCGACTTCGTGCGAGACGGGCTTGCCCCCGGCGCGCAGCCACCATACGAAACGCCCGACGCAGATCAGACACACCGCCACGGGCAGGTACACCGACAGCCACAGCGGTGCGCGCGAAGAAAAGGTATAGCTGACCGCCAGGGTGCTGACGGTCAGGATAAAGTAGAGGGTGGGCATCTGCCTGCAGAAGGCGCGAAACTGCGCCTGTACCAGTTCCGGGCTGTCGCCGGAAACGGTAAAAAGCTCTCTCAATCTGCCTATGAAGGTTTTCAACACGGCGCCATCCGTTCAAGACCAGGCGTCACTATAACAGACTGATATAAAAGAGGACTTAATGCACAGTCAGGCCCGGTCTCGGATTTCGCTCAAGTACCAAGCCTCACAAAAAATGACGCTTGGTATTCGCATTTTTTCAACTCAAACGCCGGACTAGGCGCCCCAGAAACATACGCTGGCGCGCTTGCCAACCCGCGGTGTGTCAAGAATTTCGCGGGTTGGTATAATTTTTACCTTATCGCGCAATGTATCCGAAAAGTGCCTCACACTTTATTGAATTGCGCTCTTGTCCGAAGCCTCGCCGGTCGGGGTTTTCTTGCGTCCGGATGGTATATAGACACCCGTAACCTTGTCGAATATGAAGCCGGAGGCCTGAATTCGGTCGCCATACTCTGCACACGGATCGTTGGCCGCGGTGTAGGTTTTTTGCTGCGGCAGCGGGTCTGGTGACATCACGCGCGCTACATCGTCCGCGAAGGGTTCCGCGAATTGCAGTGCATCGCCCAGACGCGACAGGGACGGCGAGTCGGTACCGACGGCCTGAGCCTGACGGGCCCAGACAATAGCGGCGATCTGACGCTTGTCGGCCGTCATCTCGGCTTCGCCACCCAGACCACCGAGGCTTCCGGGCAGCCGCACCCCCAGGGGTCCGGGAATGAAGAAGTTCACCGCCGCGGCGGCGCCTGACCCGGCTGTGCCCGTCGGCTCGAACCACGTCACCGCTGACGTCACCTCGGCATCGCTTTGCCCCGGTTCACGGACCAGTTCGTAACGCTCGGCCAGTTCAAAGCACAACTGCGCCTCGACCTCGGCCAGCACCAGTTCCTTTTCGTCGTCTTTCAGCGTGTAACGCGCCGCGTCACCGGTCACCAGCTCCGTCGGATGCAGGTAGACGCGCTTAACCTGCGCCAGGGCCGGACCGTCGCGATATTCCGTGGTCGTGGTCCTTCCCGTCTTGCCGGGCTTCAACTGGTCCGAAGACGACAGGGTCGATGCGGTCGTCAGGGGCGCGCTGGCGCAACCGCCCAGCAGCAAGGTGGTCACACCGGCCATGACGGCACAGAGGTAAAGGTTCATCGCTGAGCTCACTCCAGTGATCGTTAACGATCATACGCACCGCCACGGTCAACGGACCATCGGCGCGGCCAATATTCCGCGACCCCTCGCTCAACTCACGCGGCCGTCAAGCAGGGTGATGCGCCGCGTGCAGCGCGCGGCAACGCTTTCGTCGTGGGTGCAGATCAGAAAGGTCGCTCCATCCGCCTTATTGACCTCGCGCATCAGGTCCAGAACCCGGTCCGCCGACTCGCGGTCGAGATTACCGGTCGGTTCATCGGCGATCACCAGATCGGGCGCGTTCATCAGCGCGCGGGCAATGGCAACGCGCTGTTTCTGCCCGCCCGAAAGGCGCTTGGCGCCAAAGTCGACGCGATCGGACAATCCGACCCGGCCCAGCAATTCGCCTGCGCGTTCACGCATTTGCCGTGACAGGCCGCCCGCCGGCGCCGCCGCCGGAAAGGCGACATTCTCCAGCGCTGTAAAATCCGGCAAGAGATGATGGAACTGAAAGACAAAGCCCAGGCGCGTATTGCGGAAATGGCTGCGTTCCTTTTCGGACAGGCCGTCGATCGCCTGGCCGCTGATCGTCAGCGTGCCGGCGCTGGGGCGCAGCAACAGACCAACAATCGACAGCAGCGTTGACTTGCCGGAGCCCGACGCGCCCAAAAGGGCGACCATCTCCCCTGGCTCCAGATCAAGATCGATCCCTTTCAGCACCTGGGTGTCTTCGTCCCCGTTGTGAAAGGTCTTTTCGATGCCGCGCGCCTCCAGCAGACGGGTCATTGCTGTATCGCCTCCAGGGGATCGATTTGCGACGCGGCGCGGGCGGGCAGAACCGAGGCAATGACGGCACCCAGCGTCGTCAGAACAATCGCCGCAACATAGCCGCCCTGCTCCGGCGCGATCGGCAGGGCCGCGGTGCCATCGGCGCGGGTCAAGCCTGCCAGCCAGGTGCACAAACCATAGCCCGTGGCGCAGCCGATGGCGGCGCCCGCCAGCCCGATCAACAGCCCCTGAAGCAGGAATATCCAGGCGATGAAGCCCGACGGTATGCCAAAGGCGCGCATGATGCCGACTTCCGGCCGCCGCCTGTATGCCGACAGGACCAGAGCGCTGGCCACACCGATAACAATGGAGATGAGCGAAAAGATCTGGATCAGCGTACCGGTCTGTCCCTGGGACTTGAGGGCGCCTTCCAGGTCGAGGTTCTTGTCCTGCCAGGAAATCGCCCGCAAACCGGTCGCTTCGGCCAGGAAACCGGCTTCCTCACGCGCGGTCGTCGGATCGTTCAGTTTGATCTCGATCTTGGTGACGCCCTCGGGGAGGTCAAACAGGGGACGGGCGGTTTGCAACGACAGAAAGGCAACGCGCTCGTCCAGGCTTTGCAGCCCGGTGCGGTAGACGCCCTTGACGGTCAGTTGCCGCTCGGCATTGCGCTCGGTCCGCAACAACACGACCTGGCCGGCATAGAGCCCCAATTCCTGGGCAAGGCGCTCACCGATCAGCAGTCCGTCAGCGCCCAGCGCATTGCTGCCGCTGATGATCTTGGTCGAGATCGGCGTAATGGCGTCGATGCCCTGCGGCTCCAGGCCGATGACCTCGACCTGGGCGACCGCTTCGCCGCGGACCAGGAATCCGCTACCCGTGATCTGGGGGCTAATCGCGATGACGGACGGTTCGGCGCGCAACAGGCCCTCGATCCGCGGCCAGTCGCGGATTTGCCGCCTCTGTACGGTGGAGACCAGGGCCACGGATTCGATGGGTTGCGCACCCGGCAAAACCCGCGCCACGCGGGTCGGTGGGTCCAGCGTAACGTGGGCGCTGTTGCCCGTCACCTGATCGGTCAGCAGGATCGCCAGGCCGGCAATCAGGGCGGTGATGAAGATGAAGACCGTGACGCCCAGGGCAACGCCGGCCACCAGCAGAACGGTCTGCAGCGGATTGGAGAACAGGTAGCGACGCGCAACGGTAAAGGCGAACATGATGTCATTGCCCGCCGGCGGGGACAGGGCGGACCCGTTGTTCGTTGCGGACCAACGACGGGTCTAGGACGATGCGGTCACCCGCTTTCAGGCCCTTTTCCACAATGGCATTGACGGAGGGCCAGCGCAGGATGGCCACCTCGCGCACACGCACGACGCCCTCGTTGTCGACGACATAGACCTTCGGACCGGCGGTTGCGTCCATAACGGCCTTGCGCGGGATCACAATGGCGTTCGGACGTTGGCTGAGCACCACAGTAACGTCAACCGAACGGCCCGGCGGCAAGACAGCAGTGGTGTCAGGGACCAGCCGGACCTGGCGCCCCCCGGTCGAAGCGTCGACCCTCGGCGACACTTCGCTTAGCCGGGCGCCAAACATCGTCTCGGAACCCGACAGGGCGGCGCGCGCCGGCATACCTGGCTGCAGATCGTCGGCATAGGTTTCGTCGACCTCCGCCCAGATCTCCGTGCCGGCATCCGAGCCCACCTCGAACAGGGTTTCGCCGGCTGCGACGACCTGACCATTGTCGATGGGGCGAAGCAGAACCGTGCCGTCCATGGGCGCCCGGATGGTGAACTCACGCGTGCGTTCGGCAGCCGCCTTCACGTCAGCGATAGCGGCGGCCAGATTGGCCTCGGCGGCATTGAGCTTGGCGCGCGCAATGTCCAGCGCGGCGGGGGCAGCGAACCCCTTGTCGGCCAGCGTTCGCGTCCGGTCATAGGACTGCCGCGCCTCCACGGCCTCGGCGCGCACGGCGCGCTCGCGGGCGGCATTGGCCTGGGTCTGGGCCTGTTCGACGGTCGAGCGTACAACCGCCAACGCCGCGCCTGCCTCGACGCGGTCGCCATTGTCGGCCAGAAGCTGAATAACCTGTCCGGCATTTAACGACGTCACCTGGACCAGGTCGGCTGGGCGGACGCGGCCGACGACCGAAAGCCCGATTTCGGTTGTGGCGGGTTTAATCTCCAGGACAGCGACCGTGGTGGGACGCGATACCATAAACCAAACGGCGCCGGCGAGGAGGCAGGCAGCCACAACACCAAGGATAAAAAGCCAGGACTTTGGCCGCGACTTTGCAAGCATTCGGGTCTCCAGGTGGTATCCGGTGCTTACCGGTAGGCTTCGGGCAATCGTAAAGCAATGGCTTTATCCCGTCCGGTACGATCCCGGAAGAACCGCAGATCACTCGGGCGTGGAGTGACCAGGCAAACCACAATCAGGAAGTCTGGGCAGGAAGTCTGGGCAGGAATTCTGGGCACAAATTCTGGGAACAAATTCTGGGCACAAATTCAGTGAAAGGTTTCCATTTACCCGAACATCTGCCTGCACGGTTTCCCCAGGGCTGGATGTCGGCTATCGAACTGCGGACAAGTTCCCAGACCGCTGTTTACCCATTTTCAGACGACCGTGTGATGCAGGACGAGAGCGAAATCCGATAAAGTGGACGCCACCGCACGGGCGTCCCCGTTTCCGGAAAACTTGCGCGACAAAACAAAACGTTAGGGCGGGGCTTTGATTCCATCTAAACGCGTCCCGCCCTGGGATCTCGCCGTTTGGAGGCGCTTACGCCGCATCTCCAGTTCATGACTGATCATGCCCCCTGTCAGTGCCACCAGCATGCCATAGGCGCCCCACAACATGATCCCCGTGACATAGGTCACCACATTGACCTGACCAATCATGCCGGCGATATGACACAGCACCGCTGCCATGGCGAAGGCCGCCGCAAACAAGGTCCATATCTTGCGGGTCACCGCCGAGAGGACGATAAACGCCAGCATCATCAGGGCATCGATGACGAAAACCCATATGCCCGGTCCGTTACCGTCGCGGCTCTGGGAAAAGAAGGTCGCCGCCCACGCCAAACCGTAAATGGCGGCGCCGCATCTTTCCGCGGGGCCGCCACGCACGAGGGCATAGGGTACGATGATAAATCCCCAGAATCGGGAGACGATAGCCCAGGTATAATACATGCGTCTCCTTATTCGGCAGCCACAGCCAGGGGCTGCAACATGCCAGCGGATGTCGGCTTGGGGGGCTTTTCGACGTCACCGGCGGCGACCGCTCCACAACCGATCTGCACCTTGACGTCGTTGAGGTGACCGTGGGTCTGGACAATGGCGCGACGCGCCTCGGTCAATTTGAGAATGACGTCCGCCGCAGAGTCAAGCGCATCCTGGCCGACCACGGCCGACAATCGCGCTTCCATGCGCATCCGGCTTAGCTCGCTTATGAGCGTCGCCGACTGACATAGCGCCAACTCGATGGCATTTTCCGCGTTGAACAGTTGTTCGGTGCCGTAACGCACCATATCCGCTCTTTTCATCGTGATAACCCTAACTGCTGAGAACCGCCGACTGGCGTGCTCACCAGCCGAAGTAGTGTGTAATCTGCTGAATAACGCCGAGGGTCCCCAGGGTGAGTGACAAGATGACCGCCATGAGGATGATGGACCCCACGGCCGTCGCCAGAACCAGCAACAGCCACATCGGAAGCGACAACGCTTTCAGCCGAAGAATGAACCCCGTTTCCGCCCTTACGCCGACTCGTCCTGCGTCAGCCACGCCGTCGCTGAGACCATAGTGAAGATGGCTTTCTCCGGCCCGTAGCTGCGGTTCAGTTGCCGGACCGAATCCAGGGTATCCGTAATCTGTTCCAGCTTCTCGGGTGAAGCGAGCATCCGCCAGGCCATCTCCAGCTCGTGATAGGTGATGATCAGGTAGTCGTCGTTGGGAAGGAATGTTTGGCTCATATTGTGACTGTGACAGGTCATCGGGTGAAGTGGCGACTGGCCCCGGCGTATACCCTTCGCCGGGTATAGCTCCACCGGTTTCGTATTCGACCAGAAGCATAGCCGCCTTGCGCGTGGTGGTAACGCCGAGATGGCGTCGCGCCGTTGCAGCATGGTCTTTCACTGTCGGAACGCTTATCTTCAGGAGCCGGGCAATCTCCTTCTCCTGATGGTGGCGCGCAATCAGACGCAGAACTTCCTTCTGGCGTTCGGTTAATGCGCCTATTCCCGTTGGCCTGCCGCTCAAAACCTGTCCCCCGCACCCCGTTGCATGTCGACCTGATCAAACAGTAACCTCGCGCCCCCTGATTGTCATTAACCATTTTGCCAGCGGCGTGACAAGAAAGTGGATCAAAGCTCAGGCGTTTTCTGTAGCCAACAGAACGGCGTTCCGGTAAACTCTTAACCCAACCTTAATTTTGTAGATTCCGCGCCTGGCGTCCAATTTCGGTGCGGCCCCCGCGTTACAACTGCGACCTTGCGTCAAAGTAGCCTGTCATTTTTCCGGATACGCGGCGATGCCGCGCCCACGCCCGCCCGACCATAATTCAAGGAAAAGACCATGCCTTCACTTTTTGTCGATCATTCCGGCCGCACCGGCGGTGTCGCCAACGCCATCGATCTCAATGGCAGCCCAGCATCACGAATCTACGATGGCAAGATCCATAGCAGCCTCCTGCCGTCGCTTGATGACAGCCCTTTCCGCGTGATCACCACCGCTCCCGCCTTGACGCTTGAGAGTCTGGGCACGCCCACTATCGCCGCCATCGTCGACCAATCCCAAAAGCTGGTGACTGGCCATGGCGGACTGCGCAACAGCCCCGGCGACGATGTCTTCACCTACAACAATCCAACGGGCTACATCTATGTCGAAGGCGGCGCCGGCAAGGATACGCTGAACGTCAATGCCGCCGCGCAGCTTGTGGGGGTTACCAGCACCTTGTACAACAATGGCGGCGTCGACTTCTATGGCGACCTTTACCACGACACAAACCGTGTTCAGTATAATGGTATCGAGAAAATCAACTACACGATGGGCCTGGGGAACGACACGCTCATCATGGACGGAGGCCCTCTCGCCGCGTCGAACACCAATGTTGCCGTAAATGCGGGCGGTGGCGTGAATACGTTGAACGCCAATCTGGGGGTCGTTTCCACCAACATAGTTATGACCAATGCGTCTCTGACCACCAGCCGGTTGTCGCTAAAGAACTTCACCACCTACAATGTCACCTTCGGCAGCGGCAATGACAGCGTCACTCTGAACAATACGGGCGGCCAGAATCTGGTCCTCGGCAATGGTAATGACAGCGTCACCTTCAACGGCGCCCTGGGTTACCAGTATGTCGCCATGGGGGCGGGCCAGGACAGCCTGACGGTGAACAATTCCGCGCAGACGGTCGCGGTCACCAGCACCTTGTACAACAACGGCGGCGTTGACTTTTATGGCGACCTCTACAATGACGCCGGCAATCGCACGCAATATAACGCCGTTGAGAACCTGACCTACTCTATGGGCTCAGGCAGCGATACCCTGATCCTCGACGCCGGTCCGTTGGCGGTTGCGGCCAACACCGTCTATGTCGACGCCGGCGCCGGAGGCAACCACCTGTCGGCGAACCTGGGGGTCATCACCACCGACATCGTCCTGAACAACGCCTCCCTGACGACGAGCCGCCTGAGCCTACTGGGCTTCGTCAGTTATGGCGTGACCTTCGGCAGCGGCAATGACAGCGTAACCCTGACCGAAACCGCCGGACAGGATCTGCGCCTGGGCGCCGGCAACGATAGCGTGACCCTGAATGGCGCCCATGGTTATCAGTACGTCGAACTGGCCGGCGGGTTCGATACCCTGTCGGTCGACAACTCAACCCAGACGGCGGGTGTGTCGAGCACCGTTTATAACGACAGTGGTGCACGCTTCTACGGCGACCTGTACAATGATGGCGGCAACCGCACGCAATACAACGGGACAGAGGTGCTCGTCTACCGGATGGGGACAGGCGATGACGCGTTCACCTTCGACGGCGGCCCCCTCGCGACCTTGGCCAACAGCGCCGATATCGACGCCGGTGCCGGAACAGACAGCCTGACCACAGCCAATCTGTCGGTTATCACAACCGACATCACCGTGCTCAACAACAGCCTCACGGCCGATCGTTTGGCGCTCAATGGCTTCGAAATCTACGGCAATATCTATATGGGCAGCGGCAATGACAGCGTGACGGTCGCCGGCGCCAACAACCAGAGCTGGCGCATGGCGGGCGGCAACGACACCGTCACCCTGACCAGCGCTGCGGGCTACCAGTACGTCGAAGCCGGAGGCGGTGACGACAGCCTCAGCATCGACAATCACACCGTGACCGCCAATATCGGCCACACCATCTATAGCGACGCAGGCATCCGTTTTTACGGCGATATCTATAACGACACTAATCGCACCCAGTACAACGGCACAGAAAACCTGAGCGTCATCGCCGGCTCTGGCAATGAGAACCTGACCCTGGACGGCACACCTCTGCTCAACAGCAATACCAGCATTGCCTTCGATGCCAGCGCCGGCATCGACAGCCTCAGCGCCAATCTGAGCGCCCTGACGGCCGACATCGTCCTCAATGAAACCTCGCTGACCAGTACCCGCCTCAGCCTGCTCAGTTTTGAATACTTCAATGTGACGCTCGGCAGTGGCAATGACACCGTCACACGCACGACCGCGACGAGTGAACAGTTCCGGCTGGCGGGCGGCGACGATGCCATCACCCTAAACGACGCCATGGGATATCAGTATGTCGAGGGCGGCGGTGGCTACGATTTCCTGACGGTGCGCAATAACAGCCAGGATGCCGGCGTTACCAGCAACATCTACAATGATGGCGGCGCGCGTTTCTATGGCGACCTCTACAACGAAGGCAGTAACCGCACCCAGTTCAACGGCATGGAGCGCATTGCCTACACCATGGGGCGCGGCGACGATATCATGAACGTCGACGGCAATGCCCTGGCCACAGCCGGCAACCGGTTGAACCTGTCGGGCGGTACGGGGATCGACCATCTGAACCTGAACCTGAGCGGCCTGTCGGGCCTGAACCTGGTCTGGTCCGGTGTGACCCTGACGATCGGCGTCAACACCTTCGCGTCGTTCGAAAGCCTCAACGTGACGCTGGCGGGCGGCAGCCTGTACCGAATCCTGGGCAGCGGCAACGATAGTTACGCCGGCAGCAGCAGCGACGATTCTATCGACGGCGGCGCCGGCAATGACACGCTGAACGGCCAGGCTGGCTTCGATATCGTTAGCTACGCCAGCGCACCGGGCTCTGTTTCGGTCAGCCTGGCGCTTCAGGGCGCGGCCCAGGCGACCGGTAACGGCAACGACCTTCTGACAAATTTCGAAGGAATCCTGGGTTCGGCATTTAATGACAGCCTGACCGGCGACAATAATGCCAACCGCCTGGACGGCAATACCGGTAACGATACCCTGACCGGCGGCCTGGGCAACGACACCTATGTCGTCAGCGCCGTCACGGACCTCATCGTCGAAGCCCTCGGCGAAGGCAGCGACACGGTTGAGTCCAATCTCGCCAGCTACACCTTGGGCGCGAACCTCGAAAATCTGACCTTGATCGGAACTGCCGTGATAAATGGCACGGGCAATGCGTTGAACAACGTCCTGACCGGCAACAGTGCCAACAACATCCTGAGCGGCGGACTGGGCGACGACACCTATATCGTCCAGAACAGCGGCGACAATGTTGTTGAAGGCGCGGGCCAGGGCAACGACGTTATCCTTTCGTCGGCCAGCTACGACCTGACCGGGCGCGTCGTCGAGCTCCTGACCCTGACCGGTTCGGCCGATATCAACGCCACCGGTAACGGGAGCGCCAATGCCCTGAACGGCAATGGCGGCAACAACCGGCTGGACGGCGGCGCCGGAAGCGATACCTTGACGGGCGGACTGGGCAACGACACCTATGTCGTCAACGCCGTGAGCGACGTCATTGTCGAGACCGCCGCGGCGGGCACCGATACGGTTGAATCGTCGATTACCTACACTCTGGGAGCCGATCTTGAAAACCTGACCCTCACGGGGGCCGCGGTGATCAACGGCATCGGCAATGCGCTCGACAACGTGCTGACCGGCAATTCCGCCAACAACGTCCTGTCGGGCCTTGGCGGCAACGACAGCTACTACGTCCAGAGCCAGAGTGACAGCGTCGTCGAGTCGGCGGGCGGCGGCATTGATGTCGTCTACTCGGCGGTGACGCGCAACTTCCTGGGTACCCAGGTGGAAAACCTGGTCCTGACCGGTTCGGCCAATGTCGACGGCAGCGGCAACGAACTGGCCAACCGGCTGGTCGGCAACAGTGGCAACAACGTGCTGACTGGCCTGGCCGGCAATGACACCTATGTCGTCCAGAACGTCGGCGACACGACCGTCGAAGCCGTCGCCGGAGGCACCGATACCGTCGAGACCGCCCTGACCTGGACCCTGGCCGCCAATGTGGAAAACCTGCTGCTGACCGGCGCAGCCGCGGTCAACGGTACAGGCAATGGCCTCGACAACGTCCTGACCGGCAACGATGGCAACAACGTCCTGTCGGGCCTGGCCGGCAACGACACCTATTACATCCAGAACAGCGGCGACAATGTTGTCGAAGCCAATGGCGCGGGCACCGACACCATTATCTCGACCGTGACCTACTCCCTTGCTGGCCGCTTTATCGAATTCCTCACCCTGGCCGGCGCTGCCAATCTCGACGCCACCGGCAACGGCAATGCCAATACCTTGACCGGTAATAGCGGCGTGAACATCCTCACCGGCCTGGGCGGCCACGACAGCCTGGACGGCGATGCCGGTGCCGACACGATGATCGGCGGCACCGGTAACGATACCTATGTCGTCGACAATGCCGGCGATGTGGTCACTGAACTGGCCAGCGAAGGCATTGACCTTGTCATGACCGCTCTGGGCCACAGCCTGGTGGCCAATGTCGAGAACCTGACCCTGACGGGGTCAGCCGCGGTTAATGGCAACGGCAATGCGTTCAACAACGTCCTTACCGGCAATTTCGGCATCAATGTTCTGACCGGCGGCCTGGGCAATGACACCTACTATGTTCAGAACACAACAGATGACGTCGTCGAGGCCAACGGCGAGGGCACGGATGTCATCTATTCGACCGTAACCTACAGCCTTAGCGGACGCTATGCCGAGGCCATTTTCCTGACGGGATCGGCTAATGTCAACGCCACGGGCAACAGCCAGGCCAACAGCCTGACCGGTAACAGTGGCAACAACACCCTCAATGGCAAGGGGGGAACGGACATCCTGGCCGGTGGCCTGGGCAGCGACCTGTTCCTGTTCGAAACCGCCAGCGGGGCTGACACCATCAGCGACTTTTCGGCGGTGCAGAACGACACGATCAACATTAACGCCTATACGGGCGGGGTCGCCAACAACGCCCTCGTCACCCAGTCCGGCGGAAATGTGCTGATCACGCTGGGCGGTGGCAACCTCATTACCGTCAACAGTGCCACGATTGCCGACGTGCTGGCTCACATCGTCTGGTAGGGAGATAAGGCTGCGCCATGGCTTGCCTGGTGGAATCTTACGTGAGATAGAGCGGCATGGACGGACCTTCCGCTGACATTCCCCAAGCCACCATGGCGGGCCTGAAAGCTCTGCTTGACGGTATTTTCCAGGATGGTGACGACCTGATTATTGACGGATCCCTGCGCAAGGAGATTGGTCCGTTCGTCAGCCAGACCTCGACCGATCCGGTATCGCCGGAACAGCTGGCCGACCGTTTCAGTCGCTCCCACCAGGCGCTGTACGGCGAGGCGCCCAGTGTGCTCGACTACGGCTGCGGCACCGGCGCCTATCGCGGCATGCTGGAGGGGATGGGGTATGTCTGGCGGGGCGTCAACTATCTCGAAGGCATGGCCGAAGGCGCGCGTCCGGCGGCTCAGGCCAATAGCGATATCGACTTTTATGACGGCCTTCACCTGCCCTATGACGAAGCCAGTTTCGACGCTGTCTTTTCGTTCCAGGTTTTCGAACACGTCCGCGACCTCGATGCCGCCTTCACCGAAATCGCCCGGGTGTTAAAGCCCAACGGTGTCCTGTTTGGCGCTGTCAGCTATCTGGAACAGTTCCACGACTATTCGACTTACAATTTCACGCCTCTGGGCCTGAAGGCTTCGGCCCTTAAGGCCGGCCTGCGGCTGGAGGAACTCCATGCCGCCTACGACGTGTTTTCATGGATGTTCCACCGGCTACGCACCATGACCACGGCGCGCCACGACCTGCAGGGCCTGATTCGGCGCGACAACTTCTTCCACCACCAATGCGTTGCTTATGGCCAAAAGCTGGGACGTCCGGTGAGCGACATTAACCTCCTGAAGCTGATGCTTTGCCCGCACATTACCTTCCTGATAAGGAAGCCCGACCAGACGAGAGCGTAACCGGGAAACGCGGGCATCACGTTTCGGAGAAACGGCGCGACGCATCAGGAGCCTGGATCAGGCTTTTCCAAAACCTTGCAAACTGCGACCACAACCACATCCTAAACTTGGACCGTCCCCGCTACTTTGGGGTGAGCCGCGTTCCTGGCCGGCGAACAATTACGGAGAGATTTTTATGGGTGAACCTCAAGTCGGATGGCTGCTGGCCATCATCATTGGTGCGTTGGCCGGTTGGATAGCCGAAATGATCATGAAGTCCAATCAGGGGCTTTTGATGAACATAATCCTGGGTATTGTCGGCTCCATCATTGCCAACGTCCTGTTTGCCATGCTCGGCATCTCGTTTGGCGGTGTTATCGGCTATCTGATTGCTGGTGTTGCTGGCGCCTGCCTGCTGATTGCTGTGGCCCGCATGCTTCGCCGCGGTCCAAGCGCCGTCTAAAGCGGAAAGTGGCGTCCACCTTATCGGATCGCGCTCCAGCACTTGACCAGCGCTATCGTAACAAGAGCGGCGGAAGCAATTCCGCCGCTTTTTGCATGACCATTTTCCCTTAAGCATTTGTGTTGTAGGGTGTCGCGCTTGCGGCCCGGTTTTTGCTGGGTTACAGGCGAAAGGCGGACTCTGTCGCAAAACGCGGCAGGTGCGCAGCAAGCAGGGTTGGCGCCCGGCAGAAGGTCATAGGCGAGATTTAGGCGCATGTTTTGGGAAACCCCACAGGATCTGGCCACCTTTCTGGGCGTGGTCGCTGCCGTTCTGCTGTTACTGTCCATTGTCGGCGGAGTCATTGCCTCGCTGAAGACCTTCCAGGTGCGCCAGTTCCAGGACCTTTTGTTCAAGGCCGAACGCAAGATCGACACCTTGGAACGACGCATGTTTAACGTTCTCAATGCCGTTCCCGTCGCCCTCGTCGAAACCGATACAACCGGAAAATTCACGTTTGCCAACAAGGCGGCGCATCAGCTTCTGGGCCGCAAAGACGCCGAACTGATTGGCCTTCGCTTTCATGCCGCCACCTGGGGTATCGCCTTTCCTGACGGCCGGGCCGTGCCAGCCGATCTGATGCCCATCGCGCGATCCCTGCGCGGCCAGACAGTCAAGGGCTTCCAGCATCTGTTGACCAATTATGGCGGCCACGACAAGGTCCTGGTATCGGTGACCTCCATGCCGATCATGAACAGCGCCGGCGAGATCATTGGCTCGACCTCGGCCATGGTCGAGATAGAAACCTGGTCTGGCGAAGGCGTCGAGGACCTCACCGGCGCGTGGCGCGGCCACTGGTTCTCGGCTGCCACCGTGCCCTTCTGGGGACTCGATGCCCAAGGCACCGTTCTGGATGTCAACAGTGCCGCACTTGACGCCTTCGAGTTGAAGCGTGAACAGGTGGTCGGCAAGAACTGGGCACAGATTTTCGTTGCCGACGGAGATTTCCAGTCAGCGCTCGACTATCTCGGCGACATTCAGGATGACACCGATACCGGCGAGGCGTCGGTGCCGCTAAAGCTCAAGGCGCTCACCGGCGAAACCCATCCCTGTTCAGTCACGGGCTGGGTGGTGCGTACCCACGAGGGTGGCCCCAATGGTCTGACCGTCATGGCGCTGCCGGTGGAAGAAGCTGTGGTGACGCCGGTACCGCCGGCGGCAGCGGTTCTTGACGCAGACCAACTGCAGGAGCTGGAAGATTTCCGCAGCGGCGAGCGCGCCCTGGCGGCGCTGGGCATCGGCGTGTGGCAGTACGACCCGGAGGCCGATACCATTGTCGAAGATGCCGGTATGCGCGCCCTGATTGGCCGTGACATGCCAGGCGGACCGACCCTGATTTCCGAGGACGACCAGGTCAAGGCCGACAATGCCTTCAGCCGGCTCAAGTCGGGCGAGGACGATATTCTTGAACTCGACATCCGGGTAGCTCGCAAAAGTGGCGATGGCCGCTGGATTACCCTGAAGGGCCAGGCGACCGTCGAAGGTGGCGAACGTCAGATCTACGGTATCGCCTATGATTCGACCGAGTGGAAACAGGCCATCGCTGAGGGACAGACTCTGGCAAAAGCCGAGCCTGCCGTTAGCGAAGCCGATCTTACCGCCGCTCGCCAGGCCGCACGCGATGTAGCCCTGGCCGAACTGGACGTCGCCCGACAACAGGCGCGCCAGGCCGGCCGCGCCGAGGCCCTGGCCGAAATGGAGGCCGCGCGCGCCGCTGCCGCTGATCCGGGCGAAGTCTATGCCTGGCACAGCATCAGTCAAGCCGCTGGTGAACCGGTCATTGTTCACGAACCCGATCCCGCCGTCGTGGCCGAAAATGCAGGGCTTAAGGCCGAAATCGCCACGCTCCGGGCCGAGTTGGAAACCCTGCGCAACCTGCCGGCGCCGAAACCTGTCATCGTACGTGAAGCCGACACGGCCGTCATCTCGCAGAACGAGGTGCTGAAGGCGCAACTGGCCGTGCTAAATGACGAAGTCGTCTCCCTGCGCAACACCCCGGCGCCACCACCAGTGATCGAAGCCGATCCGCGCGTCGTCGCCGAAAACGCTATGCTGAAAAACCGCCTGGAGGAACTCGAAGCCGAGATCGAGGCCACGGCTGCGGCCCGCGACGCCGTCCAGGAAGAGCTTGACTCTGTCCTGTCGCAGCCCCTGCCCGAGCCCGACTACAGCGTCCATGAAACTCGCATCGCTGAACTGCGGCAACAAACTGAAGCCGCACGTGCGCGTTATGACGACCTGGCCCAACGCTACCACGTCTTGTCCACGGCACCGGATCCGGAGCCCGACTTCAGCGCTCACGAATCACGCATCGCCGAGCTTGAGGCGGAGGTGGAGCAGGCCCTCGCCGACATGGCCGCGGCTACGCAAGAGGCCGAGGCTCTCAAAGCTCGGCCAGAGCCCGATTATAAGCAGTACGAGGCGCGCATTGCCGACCTGAGCGACGAGTTGGAGGAGGTCCGCGACGCCCACGAAGTGCTGCGGTCGCGCTATGCCGACCTGGCCGCTACGCCGACACCACAACCGGACTATACCAACTACGAGAACCGACTGGCCGCCGCCAATAACGAACTGGCCAAATGGCAGGCCGCTCATCGCGACCTTCAGGGGCGCCTGGATGAGCTGACCGCCGTCCTGAACGCATCCCAGACCGAAATGGCCGGGATGCAGGTTCGCGTCGACCAGATGAACGCCGCCCTAAACAATGCCCAGCGCTTCGAGACTGTAGGCCGTCTGACCGGCGACGTCGCCCAGGATTTTGCCCAGATGCTTCAGGTGGTCAATGGCGCGCTCGACGTCATGGCGCGGACAACGGAAAGCCCGGAAAGCGTGCGCCGCCTGGCTGAGGCCGCGCTGATCGCTGGCCGGCGCGGCGAGCGCCTGACGCGTCAGCTTCAAGCCTTCCAGAGCGAAGAATTCTAACTGCACATAGGTTCCGTTTCGGCGTGCGCCGTGGCAAGGTCGCGACATGTCCCGTTTTTTCACGCTCAAACCCGAGGATATGCGTCTGTGGTCATTGGTCACCGCCACTGTGCGACCGCACCGGGCTTCGCGCATTACACCGGGCGAGCCCGAGCCGAAGACTGAAACCGAAACCGTCCAGGTCCCTGGCATGGCCCAACCCATGGTGGCGCAAAAGCCTAAGCCCGTACCGGCGACACCTTTCCAACTGGGACAGATCGCCAGGGCTGAGCCTGCTTTCCGTTTCATCGTCAGCGACAGCTTTTCACCCGATCCGATCGAGCCGCGGCGCAAACGCCGGCTGAGCCGCGAGCGCGACCCGATCGAGGCGCGGCTGGATCTGCATGGCATGAACAGCCTGGCTGCCGAGGCGCGATTGAAGGCCTTCGTGCAGCAGGCCTATGCCAACGACTATCGCGCGGTGCTGGTGATCACTGGCAAGGGGATGGCAGAAAACGGTATCCTGAAGCGTAATGCGCCGGAATGGCTGGCCGATCCGGCGTTAGGGCATATCGTGGCCGGTATTTCCCTGGCCCACGCCCGCCATGGCGGCTCCGGCGCGCTATATGTGGCGCTGAAACGAAGAAGTTGAAAATACGAACTTATCCTCCACCGCTTGCGGGGGAGGTGTCGAGCAAGCGAGCCCTCCTATGGGCGAAGCGCGTCGAGACGGAGGGGGCGTTACAAACTCAGAATTCTGCGCTTCTGGCTCCCCCTCCGCTTCGACGCGCTTCGCTCGCTCAGCACCTCCCCCGCTAGCGGTGGAGGATACGATAAAATCGTTTGTAGCTGAGAAGCTTCGCCTCAAATCAGTCCGTGTTTTTGCGCCAGTTCCCGCAGCGATACCTTGGGCCGTGGGCCGTAATGGTCGATGACTTCCGAAGCCGCCAAGGACCCCAGACGGCCACACACATCCATCGGCAGGCCATGCGTCAGGCCGAACATGACGCCGGCCGCATACTGATCGCCGGCGCCGGTGGTATCGACCACCGCTGCCGCCGGATAGGTCGGGATGGTGTGGATCTCGTCCTGGCGGGCACACACCGAACCCTTTTCCGAGCGGGTGATAAAGGCCAGGTCGACCTTGGTGCGCAGGTAGCGCAGCGCCTTGTCGAAATCGTCGGTCTGAAACAGCGACATCAACTCATGCTCATTCGCGAAGACCAGGTCCACATTGCGGGCGATAAAGGCCAGCAGATCGTCACGCCAGCGGTCGACGACAAACGTGTCCGACAGGGTGATCGCCGTCTTGCGGCCATTGGTGCGGGCGATCTGAGCCGCACGGGCAAAGGCTTCCCTGCCGGATGGGGTATCGAACAGATAACCTTCGAGATAGACGATCTGTGACGCCTTGATCAGCTCGGGATCGACGTCATTGGGTCCGACCATGGCGGCGGCGCCGAGGAAGGTCGCCATGGTGCGCTGGCCGTCGGCCGTAACATTGATCAGGCAGCGGCCGGTATGGGTCGGATCGTCGTGCAGCACCTGCGTATTGAAGGTGACGCTCATCTTCTTCAGGTCGCGCGAAAAAACCTCGCCCAGGGCATCGTGCGCCACCTTGCCGATATAGGCGCATTTGGCGCCGAACGACGCCGCGCCGGCGATGGTGTTGCCCGCCGACCCGCCCGACGCCATTTCGCTGTCGGCCATGGCCTCGCTGAGGCTGACAGCGCGGTGCTGGTCGATCAGGGTCATGGCGCCCTTGTGCAGGTCATGCGCCTTGAGAAAGGCGTCGTCGGCGGGCGCCAAGACGTCGACAATGGCGTGGCCGACGGCGGTGATATCGTAGGTCAGGGTCATAGGCGCGAGCTTCAGTATTTCCGGTTGCGATGGCCTACCCTAATGGTGAATAAGGAAGCGATGAGCAAGTCTTTATTGATACTTACGCCGAACCCTGACCATCCGTCGCACCACGGCCGTTGGCCCTATGTGCTCGACGCCTATCGCGAGGCTCTGGCCGGCCTTGACGCCGAGATTTTCGACCAGCCATGGTCGGAGCCGGTCACGCAGGACTATGACCTGATCGTGCCTTTGGTGGCCTGGGGTTATCATAATGATCCGGACGGTTTCCGCGCCGCTATCCAGCGCCTGGCCGACGACAAACGCCGCGTGTTCAATCCGCCGGAGATCGTGGCGTGGAATGTCGACAAACGCTATCTGCGCGACCTGGCCGAGGCCGGGGTGCGGATCATCCCAACCTTGTTCGTCGAGCAGTTGACCGAAGATGATATCGCCCGCGCCCGCGCCGATTTCGGCGACGCGCTTGTTCTGAAACCCGTGGTCTCGGCCGGGGCAAAAAACACCGTGGTCTGGCAAGGCGATGCTGCGCTTTCGGGGGAACCGGACGTCGAAGGCAAGGTTGCCGCGCCGCCGGAGGGTGCGGCCATGATCCAGCCTTTCATGGCTTCGATCCAGACCGAAGGCGAATGGTCGCTTCTCTATTTTGCCGGCGCGTTTTCGCATGCGGTGCTGAAGACGCCGAAATCGGGCGATTTCCGCTCGCAGCCGGACTACGACGCGCGTTTGCAACTGAAATGGCCGCCGGTCGAAGCCTCCGACCTGGCGGAAGCGGCTTTGGACTTTATCGGCCGCGACCGGTTGCTGTATGCGCGGGTGGATATGGTGCGCGATGCGGAGGGGCGGTTCTGCCTGATGGAACTGGAACTGATCGAGCCGGACCTGTACCTGACCTACGACCTGGAAGCGTCGATGCGATTCAAGGACGCGGTCGAACTGGCCATGCATGTTGGCTGCAAGTGCCACGCGCTCTAGACTCTGCGAGTATTGGCTTTCTCGTTTGGATACCTAACCTAAAGCGAACCATGCTTCGTCGCCAGGTAGTATTTCACAACCATCATGGTGCAAATATCGCTTGATAAGTGGACGGGCTGGGCGTTAACTCGCCGCTTTCCAGTCCGGACGTGTGCGGCATGGCGGAATTTGTTCCCGATGTTATGGCCTCGAAGGCCTCCCAAATCGCTCAAGTGTTGTTTGTGGAGGACAGCACCGAAGAAATTCGCCTCGTCACGGCACTGCTCAATCGTGCGCGTGTACAGTTCGACGGACATTGGGTGACATCGGCCGAGGACGCCTTGAAGTTCCTGCGCCACGAGCCGGGCTTCGAAGCAGCGCCGCGCCCGGACCTGATCTTTCTCGACCTCAACCTGCCGAAGATTCAAGGGGGTGGCTTTCTGAAAACATTGGCCGGTGTGCCCGGGTTAATGACCATTCCCGTTGTGGTGCTGTCAGGGTCGGACTTGGCGGACGATATCGTCCAGGCACGGCAGCAAGGCGTTGTGCACTACCTGGTCAAGCCATTGAACTATGAAAAGCTGTGTGAAGCGGTGGCGCGGGTCAGGTCGCTGAAGCTGGTGGCCAGAGGGGATGAGTTGATCCTGTGTGCCGAGGATTTGTGGCAGGTATGAGGTCACTGCGAGGATTTGTGGCAGGTATGAGGTCACTGCGTAGATGGCAAATGCGGACGTTTACGCATAGCCTCTCAGGCTCGCCGCCCCGCGCCGATCGCCCACGCTTCGCTCGGCTCTCGTCCTCTCCCCTCAAAGCGGATGGGAGGGGGAATTTATGCAGTTCCTTCAGAAGCTTAACGTAATCTTCAACCGCTCTTGACGCTGACGCCATCTCATGATTAGTTAGTTAGATAATTAGCTAAATGATAGGGGTTGTTATGGCGGGGTTCGAGAACATGTCACGCATAGCGCAAGGCAGCGGTGATGCCGTCTCCGGCCGGGTGGTCTATGCCCCTGTCAAGTCGCTGTTTCTTATCGCCATGTACGCTGCCGCGATCTGGGGCCTGATCGCTTATCTACGCCTTGACACCGTACTGCTGTTCGCCGTCAAGACCATTGCTGTCCTTCTGCTGGGCCATTCGGTCGGCATGCACCGCCGGCTGATCCACAAGAGCTTCGATTGTCCCAAATGGCTGGAGCGCACGCTTGTCTATTTCGGTGTCCTGGTCGGTTTGGGCGGGCCATTTGCCATGATCCGCACCCACGACCAGCGCGACTGGGCTCAGCGCCAGCCGGATTGCCATCCCTATTTCGGTCATCGACGCCCGCCCCTGATCGATGCCTGGTGGCAGATGCACTGCGAGCTCAGGCTTGACCGGGCGCCGGACCTGCGCATTGAGGACGAGGTTTTGAACGATCCGTTTTACCGCTTTATCGACCGCCACTGGATCGCCGTTCATTTGCCGTGGGTAGTGGTGTTCGGGCTGATCGGTGGCTGGGCCTGGGTCGTGTGGGGCGTCTGCGCCCAGATTGCCGTCACGGTCACCGGCCACTGGCTGATCGGCTGGTTTGCCCATCAGCCGCACGACGAAACCTGGCAGGTGCGCGGCGCCGGCGTCCAGGGCCGCAATGTCCCGCTTACCGGGCTGCTGACCATGGGCGAAGGCTGGCACAACAACCACCATGCCTTTCCGGATTCAGCGCGGATAGGTCTGTACGAAGGCCAGAGCGATCCCGGCTATGTCCTGATAAAGGCTCTGGAATCCGCCGGTCTGGTCACGAAGGTTCGACTGCCCGAGGACCTGGCGTGGCGGCCGCAATTGCACTGGATGGACGGCGACCGACCGCTGCGCCTGCCCGACCGCAAGCCCTGCAAGCTGATGGGCTTGATCGGCCGGATGTGCGGGCTTCGAACTT
>NZ_AWGC01000027.1 GCF_000495835.1 Asticcacaulis sp. AC402 | reverse complement strand
TCGCTTCCGCGGTTGCCGGAGCCGCCGTCGCCGCACCGGCGGCAGTCGCCGCAGCGCCTTCTGCCGCAGGCGCAGCGCCCGCGCCAGGCGCACGTGCGGGATCCGGCGCCGGAATGGCGTAGCCGGACGAACCCTGGGCGCGCAGATAGGCGATCAGGGCAACGCGCTCTTCGGACTTCTTGATGCCGGCGAAGGCCATCTTGGTGCCCTTAACCGCCTTAGCCGGAGCGACCATGAAGTGATAGAGCTGATCATAGGTCCAGTTCGGCGCTTCGCCAGCGTGGGCCTTCATACCTTCGGAATATTCAAAACCGGCGTGCGAGGCGGTCGGACGGCCGACAATGCCCCACAGGTTGGGACCCGTACCGTTCGGGCCGCCTTCGGCAACGCCGTGACAGCTGGCGCACTTCTTGAACGCGGCTTCACCGGCAGCCAGATCGGCCGTCGCCAACACCGTGCCCCAGTCGGGCAGGACTTCGACCGCTGCCGCGCCGCCGCCGGCTTCCTCGGCCTCGGCGACCTCGATCAGGTAGCCGGGCTTTTCGGGCGCCTCGCGGTGATAGATGGCCTCGGCGCCGATGCTGACGCCCATGATGACCAGGCCGGTCGCCAGGCCAGCACCAAGAATCTTGTTAAGTGTCAGGTCGCCGCTCATCTTGCCCGAATACCCATGAATCAATAAACGCCGGAGATTAGGCGCTGCAACAATCCTGTCAACAGCCCGGCTTGCGTTTGGCTCTCTGACACGCTACCGCCAAAGACGCAAGCCGACTTTTGCGCGCGAATACGCAAAAGTGGCAAATCGTCGCAGGGCGGCAAACCGACGCCCGCTCAAGCGAATCAGTAAAGGAATATCGAGAGACCATGACCAGTCAGACGACACGCAAGATCGCCTATCAGGGCGAGCCGGGGGCATTCAGCCATCAGGCCATCAAGCGTTGGTTTGGCGACTTCACTGCCGCGCCGTTTCCGACCTTCGAGGCCGCGTTCGAAGCCGTACACGCCGGCGAATGCGAACTGGGCATGATACCGATCGAGAATTCGGTCGCGGGGCGCGTGTCAGATGTTCACCACCTGTTGCCACATTCGGGCCTGAAGATCATCGCAGAGCGCTTCTTGCCAATTGAAATGAACCTGATGGCCGTGCCGGAGACTTCGCTGGAGAACATCAAGGTCGCGGCGTCGCACGCCATGGCGCTGCTGCAATGCCGCAATTCCTTGCGTGAACTCGGCATTACGGCCGAGGTCTTTCACGACACGGCTGGCGCGGCGCGCGCACTGGCGCAAACGCGCGAGCCCGACCGTGCGGCGATAGCGCCCGAGGTCGCGGCTGAACTGTATGGTCTCAAGATTTTACAGCGGAACATGGAAGATGCGCGACACAACACGACGCGGTTTCTGGTGCTGACCACCGACCGCCGCGTGGTCGCGCCGGCGCCTGACGTGCCGTGCATGACCAGTTTTGTCTTCCGGGTGAAGAATATCGCTGCATCGCTGTACAAGGCATTGGGCGGGTTCGCGACGAACGGCGTCAATATGACCAAGCTGGAAAGCTATATCGAGAACGGCGTCTTCGCCTCGACCTTCTTCTATTGCGATGTTGAAGGCCGCCCCAGTGATCCCGGGCTCAAACAGGCGCTGATTGAGTTGAAGTTCTTCGCGACCAAGCTGGAGATTCTGGGGACCTATCCGATGGATCCGTTCCGTTTGAGCGAAGGGCAAAGATAGGATCTTGACCACGAACAGACACGAACTTCCGAATTCGCCTGTTCGCGGTCATAATCCCTATTCTTTTTCATAAAAGCTCGACGTCTTCTTGGTGTCGGCCGTAAACAGATAGACCAGCAGGGACACGCCGATACAGCCAGTGATGTACCAGAAGAACAGCGACTCATAGCCGATCTTCTTCAGCCATTGGGCTACCAGTTCGACCGAGCCGCCGAAGAGCGACACTGTCACGGCATAGGGGAGGGCGACGCCCAGCGCCCGGACGTGGGGCGGAAAAAGCTCGGCTTTCACCACGGCATTGATCGAGGTGTAGCCGCTGACGATAATCAGGGCCATCATCACCAGGACAAAGGCCGGCCAGAAGGTCTGGGTGCCCGACAGCGCTGTCATGATCGGGACCGTCCCGAGCAGACCCAACACGCCGAAGCCGATCAGCAGTGGTTTGCGTCCGATGCGGTCGGACAGGGCGCCGAACGCCGGCTGAAGCAGCATGTAGATGAACAGGGTGGCCGCCGACAGCAGGGTTGCGGCCTCCTTGGTCCAGCCAGCCGATCCGACCATGAATTTCTGGATGTAGGTGGTGTAGGTGTAAAACGCCGCCGTACCGCCCAGGGTCAGGCCGACCACCTGAAGCGCCTGCCAAGGGTGATTCCTCAACAGTGTCAGGGTACGGTTGGCGGCGAACTTGGCCGAGGTCTCGAAGGCGTCGGTTTCTTCCATATGGCGGCGGATGAACATGGCGACAACCGCCAGGCCGGCGCCGATAAAAAACGGTATCCGCCATCCCCAATTCGTCAATTGCTCCGGCGTCAGCAGGTTTTGCAACAGGATCAGCACGCCCAGGGCTGCGAGTTGACCCATGATCAGGGTGACATATTGGAAGCTGGACCAGAAACCGCGGTCATGGTGGCCGGCCATTTCCGACAGGTAGGTCGCCGAGGCGCCGTATTCGCCGCCGACGCTCAGGCCCTGAAGCATACGGGCCAGCAACAGCAGGATCGGCGCCAGCAGGCCGATCGTCTCATAGGTCGGGATCAAGGCGATGATTAATGACCCGGCGCACATCAGCAGGATGGACGCCGTCAGCGCGGTCTTGCGGCCGTAGCGGTCGGCATAGATCCCAAGCAACCACCCGCCGATCGGCCGCATGAAAAAGCCCAACGCAAAGATGGCCGCGGTATTGAGCTGCTGGGTGAGGAGGTCGTCCTTGGGGAAGAAGGCGCTGGAGAAATACAGGGTGAAGGCCGCATAGGCGTACCAGTCGTACCATTCGACCAGGTTGCCGATCGAACCGCCCAGGATGGAACCGAGTTTGTTGTTCTTTGTCAAAGAGGACCCCTCCGTCTGCTTCGCTGCGCTCGCATACACCTCCCCATTGTCATGGGGAGGAGAAGGTGGTGTGAACTCCAACTTTCTTCTCCTCCCCATGACAATGGGGAGGTGGCGAGCAAGTGAGCCCCTCTTGTGGGGCGAAACGCGTCGAGACGGAGGGGTCCAACTCGGACTTAACCGCTACGTCGAAGCTTCAAGGTTTCACAGTTCAATTGACGAAGCAAGGCGGTTTGTTTTAAGGCTGGCTTGGTTTCTCCGCAAAGGTTTCCGGCGTCATGAACGACACTGTCCCGCCCCCCGAAGTCATCTATGTCGACACGCACAAGGTCGCCTGCAACGGCGGCGGCGGTGCGCTGGGCCATCCGTTGGTCTATCTGGAACTGGGTGCGGAAGGCACAGCCGAATGCGGCTATTGTGACCGCAAGTTCGTCCATAAGGACCATGCCCACGAATACGAAGACCCGTCGCCGCGTCCCGAAGGCGAGCATTAACAAGCGCAGCCCAGAAAGTGGTCGCCACTTTTTGGATTAAGCTGCGCGAAAAAAGGAGATTGCCATGCGTTTCCTGCACACCATGGTGCGGGTGAAGGACCTGGACGCCGCCCTGCATTTCTTTTGCGACGGCTTAGGATTGCGTCAGGTCCGCCGCATGGACAGCGAAAAAGGCCGGTTCAGCCTGATCTTCCTGTCGGCTGACGAAGACGCCCATATGGGGGCTGCCGAGGGTTTGCGCGGTCAGGCCGAGGTCGAGCTGACCTACAACTGGCCGGACGAGAATGGCGAGGTCGAGACCTATACCGGTGGGCGCAATTTCGGTCACCTGGCCTATGAGGTTGACGATGTCTATGCCGTCTGCGCCCGTTTGCAGGGGATGGGCGTGCTGATCAACCGCCCGCCGCGCGACGGTGTCATGGCCTTTGTGCGCTCGCCCGACGGTATCTCGGTTGAGCTGCTGCAAAAAGGCGATGCCTTGCCGCCGGCTGAGCCATGGCAGAGCATGCCGAATGTGGGAAGTTGGTAGATTAGCCGCGTAGTTCTTTGCCCGCCCCGTTTACGGGGAGGGGGGACCGCGAAGCGGTGGGAGGGGCTAAATGGCGTTGTCGATGCGGCAGGACGCAAAAATAAAAGCTGCCCGGCGATTTCGTCGAAACCTGACCAAGTCCGAACTTGCCCTTTGGTTGCGGCTAAGAGATCGCGGAGCCGATACACCGGTGTTTCGAAATCAACATCCGGTCGGGCCTTTTATTCTTGATTTTTACTGTTCCAAGGCCCGGCTTTGCGTCGAGGTCGATGGTGAAGTTCATGAGTATCACGATAAGATTCGCCGGGATCAAATCCGCGATGCCTGGTTGGGTGAGCGCGGCATCTATGTTCATCGCATTCTTTCCTCCGACCTGTTGGCAGAGCCTGATGAAACGGCAGCCAGCGTGGTTTTGCTGGCCCGAAAACGGATGGGCGAATCTACGTAAGCCCCTCCCACCGCTTCGCGGTCCCCCCTCCCCGTAAACGGGGCGGGCAAAGAAAGATTTGCGGTGCTCTTAACACTGCCATCCCCTGTCGCTTTTGTTTGGCAGAACCGTCAGATCGCCGTAAGAAGAGGCCAACACTCCGATCAGGCGAATCCCCGACATGGACGACACTTCAACCGCCCCTGAAACCCCGGCAGACGCCACAGGCAAAGCCAAACGCCTGGTCCTGATCGACGGGTCGGGCTACATCTTCCGCGCCTATCACGGCCTGCCGCCCCTGACGCGCAAATCGGATGGATTACCTGTCGGCGCCGTGTCCGGGTTCTGCAACATGCTGGTCAAGCTGATCAAGGAGAACCGCGGCGACGACGCGCCGTCGCATCTGGCGGTCATCTTCGACGCCGGCTCCAAGACCTTCCGCAATGACCTCTATGACGGCTACAAGGCCAACCGGCCGCCCCCGCCCGAAGACCTGATCCCGCAATTCCCGCTGGTCCGTGACGCCACGCGCGCCTTTGGACTGCCCGCGATCGAACTGGCCGGTTTCGAGGCCGACGACCTCATCTGCACCTATGCCCACCTGGCGGTGCAACAGGGCTTCGAAGTCACCGTCATCTCGTCCGACAAGGACCTGATGCAACTGGTCAACGACAAGGTCACCATGATGGACCCGGTCAAGGGCACGCCCGTCGGCCGCGACCAGGTCATCGAGAAGTTCGGTGTGCCGCCGGAGCTGGTCGTCGATGCCCAGGCTCTGATCGGCGACTCGGTCGACAATGTCCCGGGCGCCCCCGGCATCGGCGTCAAGACCGCCGCCCAGCTGTTGATCGAATATGGCGATCTCGACAGCGTCCTGGCCCGCGCAGGCGAAATTAAGCAGGAAAAGCGCCGCCAGACCCTGATCGACTTCAAGGACCAGATCCTGCTGTCGCGCGAACTGGTCCGGCTGCGCTGCGACACGCCGGTGCCGGCCGAGATTGACACCTTTTTGCTGAAACAGCCGCAGGCCGACATCCTGGCCGCCTTTCTGGCCGAGATGGAGTTCAACAGCCTGGCCAGGCGCATCGGTGGTTCGCTCAGCCTGGACAGCACGGCCGCCCTGGCACAAATCCCGACCGCGCCGATTTCGCGGCCGCTGTATGGCGTAAAGACCGAACTGGGCGAAAAGCAGCCGTTCGACCTCGATGCCTACGAATGCGTCCAGACCATCGAACAGCTTCAGATCTGGGTGCGCCGCTGCGAGCAGGCCCAGGTCATCGCCGTCGACACCGAAACCGATGACCTGTCCGCGACCCACGCCAAGCTGTGCGGTATCTCGCTGAGCACCGACACCAACTGCGCCTGCTATATTCCGCTGGGCCACCTGGCCAGCGACGGGCTCGACTTCGGCGGCGGAGACGACCAGAAGCAGATCCCGCTGGACCAGGCGATTGCCCTGCTGAAGCCGGTGCTGGAAAACCGCAACATCCTGAAGGTCGGCCAGAACATCAAGTATGACCTCAGCGTTCTGAAGCGCTACGGCATCGATGTCGCGCCGTACGATGACACCATGCTGATGTCCTATGTCGTCGAAGGCGGGCTGCACGGCCACGGCATGGATGAGCTGTCGCAACTGCATCTGGGGCACACGCCCATCCCGTTCAAACAGGTCGCCGGCAGCGGCAAGACGCTCAAATCGTTCAAGTTTGTCGCACTCAAGGAAGCCACGCAATATGCCGCCGAAGACGCCGATGTCACCCTGCGCCTGTGGCGAGTCCTCAAGCCGCGCCTGGTCCGCGACCGGCTGAACACGGTCTATGAGACCCTGGAACGCGGCATGCCCAAGGCCCTGTCGGAGATGGAACTGAACGGCATTCGCATCGATCCGCAGGTCCTGCGCCATCTTAGCCAGGATTTCGGCACGCGCATGAACGCCATCGAGCAGGAGGCGCACGCGCACCTCGGCCGACCATTCAATCTGAACTCGCCTCAGCAACTGGGTGTTGTCTTCTTCGATGAGATGAAGTTGCCCGGCGGCAAGCGCACCGCATCTGGCCAATGGGCGACCGACGTCAAGGTTTTGGAAGACATTGCCGAGGGCAAGAACGGCACCGGCGCTGGCCAGATCCTGGCGAAGCTGCTGCTCGACTATCGCCAGATGGCCAAGCTGAAGGGCACCTATACCGACGCCCTGGTCGAATATGCCGATCCGGAAACCCAACGTATCCACACCTCGTTCCACCTGGCCTCAACGACGACCGGTCGCCTGGCCTCGAACGAGCCCAACCTGCAGAACATCCCGATCCGCACCGGCGAAGGCCGCAAGATCCGCACGGCCTTCATCGCCAAACCGGGCTGTAAGCTGATCTCGGCCGACTACTCGCAGATCGAGCTGCGCCTGCTGGCCCATATCGGAGACATCGAACAATTGAAAAAGGCGTTTTCGGAAGGCCAGGACATTCACGCCATGACGGCGTCGGAAATGTTCGGCGTGCCGATGGCCGAGATGACCTCAGAGATCCGCCGCCGCGCCAAGGCGATCAACTTTGGCATCATCTACGGTATTTCGGGCTTCGGCCTGGCCAACCAGCTCGGCATCGACCAGGGCGAGGCGTCGCGCTACATCAAGACCTATTTCGAGCGCTTCCCCGGCATCAAGGACTATATGGACGACACCAAGCAGTTCCTGCGCGACAACGGTTTCGTGCAGACCCTAATGGGGCGCAAGATCCATATCCCGGAAATCAATGGCAAGGGCGGGGCCATTAAGGCCTTTGCCGAGCGGGCGGCGATCAATGCCCCGATCCAGGGCACGGCAGCCGACATCATTCGCCGCGCCATGATGCGGATGCAGCCCCGGCTGGATGCGGCCGGGTTTACGACGAAGATGCTGCTTCAGGTCCACGACGAACTGATCTTCGAAGCGCCTGAGGCCGAGGTTGCGGCGGTGATTCCGCTGATCCAGGAGGTGATGCAGAACGCGGCCTTGCCGGCGGTTGAGATCAGCGTGCCTTTGGTGGTTGAAGCCAAGGCTGCCGATAACTGGGACGAGGCGCATTGAGGACTTCTTACCTCTCCCCGCCTGCGGGGAGAGGACGAGAGCCGAACGAAGTGAAGGCGATCGGGTGAGGGGCCATCCGAGGACGATTGAGCACCAAAGAAGCCCCTCACCCTAACCTCTCCCCGTAAACGGGGAGAGGGGATGACAGCGCGAGCCCGGCCATGATCGTCAAGAATCTGAACCATATCAACATCCAGACCCGCGATATGGCGCAAACTATCCGGTTCTACGAAGAGCTTTTAGGCCTTGAAGCCCGCGTCGCCCCTGAGCGCGATCCATCTCTGCGCCAGTGGCTCTACGATAGCCGCGACATGGCCGTGATCCATCTCAATCTGTGGGGCACGGACAACACCATAGCCCGCGAGGTCGTTCCGGGCGGCCATACCGGTGCCATCCACCATGTCGCTTTCGAATGCGATGGCTTCGACGAAATGGTCCGACGCCTGAAAGCCCGCAACCTCGACTACGGTTTTGCCGAGATTCCCTCGATCAAGCTGCGCCAGTTGTTCGTCACTGACCCCAATAATGTTCTTCTGGAACTGAATTTCCGCGGCTGACCTGTAAGATTATCCGAAGGGCGGCGACTATCTGGTCATGACCGCAACCGCTGAACAGGATCGACGCTACCAGGAGGCCGCCGCCGAGTTCGGCCCGGCCTTGGAACGCCTCGCTCGCGGTTACGAAGCCCACCCCGAACGCTGTCGCGACTTGGTCCAGGACATCCACGTCGCCCTATGGAAGAGTCTGGCCCTGTTCGACGGCCGCTGTTCCACCCGCACCTGGGTCTATCGGGTCGCCCACAACACCGCCACCTCCCATGTCCTGAAGGAACGCCGCCGCGGCGCCTGGGTCACGCTGGATGCCGCCGCCGAAGTCAATGATGGCAGCGATATCGAAGCCGACACCAATCACGCCCGCGCGCTGCAAAGGCTGATGGCCCTGATCCAGAGCCTGGAACCGTCCGACCGTCAGATCATGCTGCTCTATCTCGAAGGTCTGGACGCCGCCGCCATGGCTGAGATCACCGGCCTGAAATCCGGTCACATCGCCACCCGCATCCACCGCATCAAGGCGCTGCTCAGCCGCCGTTTTCACGCAGGAGGGCCGTCATGACCGAAGCCCCCGACGATATGACCAATCCCGACTTCCAGAACCTCTGGCAATCGCAACCCAAGGAGATAACCGCCATGTCCCTAGAACAAGTCCATAACCGTGCCCGCGCCTTCAAATCCCAGATCCAGTGGCGCAACCGGCTCGAACACGCCGCCAGCGCCTTAGTGGTCGTGGTATTTTCCGGGTACGCTATCTTCTTCGACCATCCGCTGATGAAGCTGGGTTCCGTCCTGATCGTCGCCGCCACAATGCTGGTCAGTCTGATCCTGGTCATGCGTGGCCGGGCGGCCCCGGTCAGCAGCGCCGCCGAAGACTGCCTTGATTTCCACCGCCGGGCGCTGGTGCGTCAACGCGACCTGCTGCGCAGCGCCTGGCTGTGGTACGTCCTGCCGTTCGTGCCGGGATTTGTTCTGTTCATGATCCCGGCGGTCGAGAATGCCCGTCGCGACGCGGCGGGAATGGTCTGGGTTTATCTCGGGATCGTGACGGTCTTCTTTGGCGGAGTGATCGTTGTCAACCTCTTGGGCGCCCGCGGTCTGCAGAAAGAAATCGACCGATTGGGAAGTTGATTTAAACCCTTAAGCCGCCATCCCCGCGGCAACCATCATCGGCTTGAGTTCGGCGAGCGCCTGGGGGTTCTCCCCCAGGATCTGGCGCAACTCCGGCGTCCGCATCATCTTCATGACCTCGGCCTTGGCCATGTCGCTGACCGGACCGATCGGCGCCGCCATGCCGTTGGCGAAACCCAGTAGCAGGGTCAGTTTCTGCACCGGCGGTGCTGGCGCACGCAGCAGGTGCGGGATCAGTTGGACGTCCTGGGCGATCAGCCCGCCCACCTGGCCCAGCTTGGTGCAAGCCTCTTCGGCGTCCTTGTCCATCAGGGCAGCATTCTTGATGCGCCGTTGCATTTGGGCCAGCAACTGCAGCCGGTGGGCCGCTGAGGTCGCGGTGTCGCGCATGTCGCGTTCGAACTTCAGGGCGCCGATGGCCGAGATCACCCAGCGCGCGGCCTGACGCTTGTTTACAGCGCCGACGACGTTTTCGCACAGCCAGATCAGTCGCTCGACCTCTTCCGCCGAGGTTTTTCCGGCCCGGGTCAGGCTTTCGACGAAGTCGGTCGAGACCAGCATCTTGGAGCGCTCGATAAAGGCCTCCTTGATGTCGTCGCGTTGGTGCTGTTCCTTGCCGGCGGCGGTTAAACACAAGGCCAGGGCGCGCAGGACCTCGATCTCGGCCTCGGGGTTGCCGGGCTTAAGCCGCCGCGGGCCCTTCAGCTCTGTCATCAGCCGCTTGGAGATGTTTTGGCTCAGCGTTGGGAAACAGTCCTTGGCCATGAGATCGTGATAGCCGGCCAGGGCACCGCTGAGCGGTGGAATGATCTTGGCTACGCGCGGGTCAATTTTGGCGACCAGGTCGACTTCCTTGGCCGCGGCCATTCGGGTCATGACCGCCATGGCATCGCCCAGATCGGCTTCGTAGCCCAGGAGATCGTTCAGCGAGCTGCGTGTCCCAAACAGCTCCGCTACGGGAATTTCCAGGACCTGCATGGCCCAGTCGCGCCCTTCCAGGTTTTCGCTCAGGGGGCGGCCAAGCTTGAGCAGGGCTTCGAGCTTGGCGGCCGGTCCGGCGCCTCGCGCCAGATATTTGGCGATCGCGCCGCCGAGGACATAGGCGCGTTCACCGTTGTCCTGCAGCTTATCGATGACACCCAGCCAGCTGGCGGGGTCGATGTCGGGGAACAGTTTTCGCCGGCCATCCTCGATCACCCGGGTGCAGGCACGGTCGATCAGGCTGCGCCAGCGTCGCATCAGGTCGTGCAGATCCTGACCGGTGTCCTGCGCTTCCGGGATGGCCAGTTTCTGCACCACGTGTTGCAGTTCGGTGCCTGAGGCGTCCAGCTTTTCAATCAGGTCGGGCCGATGCAGCAGTTCGAACGGCGTGACCCGGTTGCGCTTCAGCCAGTCTTCCAGCAGCCGGGCGATCTTTTCGCGGGCGTGGATGTTATACAGGTCCTGGGGCGAGACGCAGATGGTATCGGTTTCGGGCGCCAGCTTGACCTTGCGCTTGGTTTCGGGCGCGCCCTTGGTGAAGATGGTGACGCTGGAATATTCACCGCTGTTGGCATCCAGCATTTCCTTGTTGACCTTGACACCGGCGGAATGGGCCAGCAAGTCCTCGGCGTTTTGCACCGCCAGCGCACGATCCTCGGTCGCCATCTGCAACACCCATGACGAGGCGGGGGTCTTACGGAGGAAAACCTCGTAATGGACCTGACTGTGGCCGCTGCCTGCCATGCAAAAACACCGCCTCGGGGACTGGATACGCTGTCAAATTTTACACAAAAGGCATTAAGGCATCATTGCGGTCGCACCATCGCCTCAATAATACCGAATTCGGGCCGCGTTGACGCCTTGAAAAGAACGCGCGTAGGATGTGATAGGTATAAGCCTCATGCCCAAAAGTGGCCGCCACTTTTTGGATAAACATGAGGCGTCTATGTATGACCCTCATGCCCAAAAGTGGCCGCCACTTTTTGGATAAACATGAGGCGTTTATGTACGTCAGGTAAAGCGCGATTGCACTTTGTCCGGATGAGATTATGTAACGCAGGGTCCACCTGCCGAAATGGAGACTAGCTTTGGCCAGAATTACCTTGGTTGATGACGACGAGAACATTGTCACCAGCGTTTCCCTGGCGCTCGAAGCCGGCGGCCATACCATCCAGGCCTTTTATGACGGCGCCGCCGGCCTGGCCGCCCTGGAAAAGGATCCGCCCGACCTCGCGATTCTGGACGTGAAGATGCCGCGCATGGATGGGATGGAGGTGCTGCGCCGGCTTCGCGCCACCTCGAACCTTCCGGTCATCATCCTGACCTCCAAGGACGACGAGATCGACGAGGTACTCGGATTCAACCTGGGCGCCGACGATTATATGCACAAGCCGTTCTCGCAGCGCCTGCTGCTGGAGCGCGTCAAGGCGGTACTGCGCCGTGCGGGCATTGTAGATCAGGGCGAGGCGCCGGAGGTGACCGAGGCGTTGAATGCCAAGTCCTTAAAACGCGGCAAGCTGGTCATGGATTCGGCCCGCCACGAATGCACCTGGGACGGAAAGCCGGTGCGCCTGACCGTGACCGAATTCCTGCTGCTGCACGCCCTGGCCCAGCGCCCTGGCTTTGTCAAAAGTCGCGACAACCTGATGGACGCAGCCTATGACGACCAGGTGTATGTCGATGACCGCACCATCGACAGCCACGTTAAGCGCATGCGCAAGAAGTTTCGTGCCGTCGATAACACTTTCGATTCGATCGAGACCCTGTATGGCGTCGGTTATCGCTATCGCGAGATCTAGGGCGTGACGAAGCCCTGGTTCAAAAAGCTGCCGTTTGGGCAGTCGCGTCTGGGGCGGCTGATTTTCGGGCTGAACATTATCGGCCTGCTGGTCCTGGTGATCGGCGCACTGGTGCTCAATGAGTTGCGCCAGGGCCTGATCACGGCCCAGAAGGAGTCCCTGACCGCCCAGGCCTTGCAGATGAGCGAGGTCATCGCTCAGGCGGCGACGACCGGCGTGCCCGAGCCTTCCCTTGACGCCCATTATGCCTCGCAATTGCTGGCCCGCTTTATTCCAGCCGAACAGCGCGCCCGGCTGTATGACGAGCAGGGCAATCCGATCGTCGACTCGACCCTCGTCATGGACATGGTCGAGGTCACCGAGCTGCCGCCGGCGCGCAAACCCGGTGAAGCGCCGCCCAAGGACAAGTCGGCGGCGCAGGCCGACATGCGGGCGGCGGCGGAAAAGGAGTTACGTCAGGAAGTCATGATGGCTCTGGCCGGCGCCGAGGTGGCAACCGTGCGACGCAATGACCGTGGGGTCAAGGTGGTATCGGTGTCAGTGCCCCTGCGCCGGGTAAAGCAGGTATTGGGTGTGCTAACCATCGAACGCGATGATTTCGAAAGCATTGTGCAGGCCCAGCGACTGGCCATGGTGCCGTTCATCCTCGTTGCGCTCGGCGTGACGCTGTTTTCGTCCTTGCTGTTGAATTTTCTCGTATCGCGGCCGATTCAGCGCCTGTCGGCGGCGGCGGACAGTGTCCGGGCCGGCCATACGCGCGCCATTTCTCTGCCGGACCTGGAAGCGCGTAAGGACGAGATCGGCACCCTGGCCCGGTCGCTGGAAAGCATGACCGATACGCTGTGGCGGCGGATGGAGGAAATCGACCGGTTTGCGGCCGATGTATCGCATGAGATCAAGAATCCGCTGACCTCGATCCGCAGCGCCCTGGAGACTCTTGATCTGGTGAAGGACGACAAGGCCAAGGAGCGGCTTTTGGCCGTCGTGAATCAGGATGTACGGCGGCTTGACCGGCTGATCACCGATATTTCCAATGCTTCAAGGCTGGATGCCGAGCTGTCGCGCGACACGCCAAGGCGCCTGGAGGTCGGCGTGCTGCTGGAGGACATCGTGTCGCTTTATCGACAGGGCCAGAAGCCAGGTGAGGCACAGGTGATGTTTGTGCGCGAACGGGCGCAGGCGATGGTCAACGGGCGCGAGGGCCCCCTGGGCCAGGTGTTTCGCAATGTCATCGACAATGCGCGGTCATTCTCGCCGCAGAACGGCGAGGTGCGAGTGACCCTGACGACGAACAGCGATCAGGCTTTGCCAGTACTGATCCGGTTCGAGGATGACGGGCCCGGGATACCCGACGACAATCTCGAGACCATTTTCCAGCGGTTCTATACGTCGCGGCCCAAGGGCACCAGTTTTGGACGCAACTCCGGTCTGGGGCTGTCGATATCGCGTCAAATCGTCGAAGCGCATTATGGGCGGATCTGGGCAGAGAACCGGACGGATGGCGACGGCAAGGTCGTGGGTGCCAGGTTCCACATCGCACTACCCACCTTGTGACTGGGTGAGCGAAGCAGACGTATAGCCTTTGCAAGCTATGGGGGTCTGTGACCCCACGTCTTCACTTATCTTCTATTTTGCTTCACCCCTTGGGGCTGAAGAAAATAGCAGATATTGAAATAGGGAGGGGTCTCAAGACACGTTTTTGGCCCGACACCCAATTACGGTCCGCAGGTCCATGAGTAAACTCGTTGTTCACGCCACCACTCTGAGCCTGCGCGCCGGGTCCGCCTGGAAGGGTGTGATCATCCTTGGGCCGGCGGGAATCGGCAAGAGCGACCTGGCCCTGCGTGCGGTCGAAAAAGGGCTGGTTCTGATCTCAGACGATCACACATGCCTGTGGTCTTCCGGCGGCCACATCTATGCCGCAGCTGCCGAAGCTGACCCATCCGCCTTTCGCGCCATGACGCGCCTCTACCTGGTCGTTTTGGCGCAATCCGAAGGACCCAGGGCACCTGACGGCGAGATCACGCCCATCCTGGGACACGCCCTGCCGACCGTGCGCCTCAATCCCCGTGAGGCTTCGGCGGTACCGCGCCTGATCACGCGATTGCGTTCGTCGTGATCACGTCAACTTTCAGGTTTTGTTCACAATAATTTTAGTTTTGTACCAATCTTTGTTACATACTAATCTTGGTTCTCTGCCAATCTTATACCAACCCGCGAAAATCTTGACTCATCGTGGGTTGGCAAGCGCGACGGCGTACGTTTCTGGGGCGCCCGAGCTTTTGCGAGGAGCCATGGGGGGCGCCTAGTCCGGCGCTTGAGCTAAAAAAAGTGCGAATACCAAGCGTCATTCTTTATGAGGCTTGGTATTAGTTACATGAATGGCACAACTCGCGGTCTTGGCGCGGATTTTGCTGACAGAAGAAAATCTTTTTTTGCAGTGCAAAGCGTTCGGGGCTAGATTGCCAATTCCCGCCGCGGGTTTAGTATCGAGGCTACGCGCAATATGATCGGTTTGGTGATCGTCACCCATGGCAAGCTGGCGGATGAATTCGTCGCTGCCATGGAGCATGTGGTCGGGCCGCAAACCCAGGTTACCGCGATCTGTATCGGGCCGGAAGACGATGTCAGCCAGCGCCGCAAGGACATCCTGGAAGCGACGTTCCGCAATGACACGGGTGATGGCGTTATCCTTCTGACCGACATGTTCGGCGGCACCCCGTCAAACCTGGCTATTTCCGTGATGGAGCAAACCAAGGCCGAGGTCATTGCGGGCCTGAACCTGCCGATGCTGATCAAGCTGGCGTCGCTGCGCAAGAATGAGCCCTTGAATGCCTGCGTCGGCCATGCCCAGGAGGCCGGTCGTAAATATGTGACCGTGGCGTCTTACGTGTTGTCAGGCGACAGCTGATTTCAGAAAACTTGGCCACGAACTTCAGGGCGTGCTTGGGCTCTAGAGCGCAATCCGATAAAGTGTGCAGCACTTTTCGGAAAAATTGCGCGACAAAACAAAAAGTTAGAGCGAGATGGCGATTCTACCTAAAGCCATTCCGCTCTAAGGTTGGGGCTCAGATCACAGGATTTTTTTGACAGGAAAAGCCCGAATAGTTCAGGTGCTGCGAAATCTGCTTCGAAGCCGCCATCATTGTAAAGATGCGACTTCGCGACGACGTCATTGAAATTCTGAAGTTCGTGTCTGTTCGTGGTCAAATCCTTATCTTCTTGCGATCCGGACGGAATGCTCAGAACTCTTGATTTCCATTAACCCTTCGCTCATGGTTTTCGCCTGAAAATAACACAGGCACCTGGCGAAAGGTCCGCCCCAATGAGTGAAACAGCAGTGCCCGTCAGCGCCCAGGTTGAAATTTGCAATAACAAAGGCTTGCACGCCCGCGCCTCCGCCAAGTTCGTTAAACTGGCGTCGAGTTACGACGACACGCGCGTCTTCGTCACCAAGGATGGCAACCGTGTCGATGGTGATTCGATCCTCGATCTGCTGATGCTGGCGGCTGGGAAAGGCTCGACCATCGACATCGAAGCCTTGGGCCCGCAAGCCGAAGCCGTGGTGGCGGCCCTGGTTCAACTGGTCGAAAGCAAATTCGAGGAAGAGGCGTGAAATCTGTCACCGTCCTTATGGTCCTGGCTTTGCTGGCGACGTCCTCGCCGGTCTGGGCCGAAGGCTCGGGCCATCCCTATACCGGTGAAGGCGACGTGGAAACCAAACCCAAGGTCGCCAGGAAACCAAAACCCAGGCCTAAACCGGCAGCACCAGCGCCGAAGCTGCCGGACGCGCCCATCCCCTACACGGCCTTGAACAGCAGCACCCAGCTCAGCCCTGACATGGCTAAGGCGCTGACGCCGGCCCAATACGGACCTGCCACACCTACGACCCAACCCGTTCACGCCAACGCCACCACACCCGTGGCGTCAAGCTATGTCGCGCCGATCCTGACAGTACCGTCGGCACCGCCGTCGCCCGCGGAATCGGTATCGTCGGCCCCGACCGTCGTCGTGATTCAGGCGCCGCCGCCGGCGGAAATCAGCCTGAAATGCGAAACCTCCATTTCCCGCGGCTCCAAGACCGTCTCGACCGGAACGTTTTACATTGCCATCGTGCCATCGCCGGTCTTCCCGGCCGAACAGGCCTGGTTCCAGTTCCGCTTCGTCGATCCGGCCCACAAATCGCTGATCCGCGATACATTCTGCCTTGATATCGGCTGCCAGGCCCAGGTTAGCCCCAGCGCCTACCGCCTGATCAATATGACGACGAAGAATGGCGACGCTCTGCGCATCACGCTGGACCGGACGCAAGGCGGTTTCTATGCCGAGTCCATCGACGACAAGCTGGTCGGTTCGTCCGCGCATCTGGGTGAGCGCGGCTGGTGCACCCCCCAGCCCATTGCGGCTAAGGCGCTGTTTTAGCGTTAGCCCAGAAACGTCGATTGGCATGAGGCGCAAAAGAGATCAAAGTCAGACGGACAAGGTCAGTTTGATTCAGAGCGCAATCCGATAAAGTGGACGCCACCGCACGGGCGCTCCCGTTTTCGGATAAATTGCGCGACAAAACAAAAACTTAGAGCGGGGTTTTGATTCCATCAAAACCCCGCTCTAGGCGCAATCGCAGCGGTGAGGTCCAACCGCGCTTTCCATGGATCGGGACCGGCCTTGGCCTGGCCATCCATGGCGAAATCCATCACGTCATCCGTCTTCGGACTATAGACCGGCCACACCGGCAGGCCGGCGCCGTTGGGGTCGCCCGTCTTCGCAAAATTGACCCAATAGGCGTGGGCTGTCCTGGCCATGGCGGCGTCTTTCGGCGTTACGGCCTGACCGTACTTACCAGGCAGGGTATCCATGACATAGGGGATGTCAGACGCATGGGGGGCGCCGCGCGTCCACTGCGTCGCGCGCGATTCGGCGACATAGGAAAAGCGGAAATGCCATGACTTGACGCCGTCGTCGGCCAAAGTCGTTGCGACAAAGCGCGCCGGCTCGATCATCAGCCGGTCCATGCCGACATCGGCGTTGATGGTCGCCAGATCGCCGGTGTAGGCGGCCTTGGCCGCCTCGGCATGAACGCCGAAACTAGCATAGGCCTCGGACGAACTATTGGCCGAAAAGCGGCTGATATCAGCGCGTGTGGCACCAACCATCACCGGTACCTTGTTGTAGCGACCATTGAGATAGGCTTCCTGGGGCACTTCGACGACGATGCGGCCGTCGATGGTCGGCCCGCCATAGGTGTCGCCGGCCTGGTACATAGTATGCAGTCCCAGGCCTGCGGTGACGGTTTGGGCCGGCAGGGCGCGCAGGGCGGTCAGGGCGGCGGTGTCGGTGCCGGTGATGCCGTTCTTTCTGGCAAAGTTTAGCCCCAAGGTTTCAGACGACGGCGCATTGGGCAGGTCTTCGCGGATGCGCCGCGCACCCATCAGATTGCCACGCCCGCCGCCGGACTGAATGATGGCGCGGGTGAACAGGTTTTTGGACTCGCCGGACGTCATCAGGTTGTGCACCGAGGCACCGCCGGCTGATTCGCCGAACACGGTGACATTGGCCGGATCTCCGCCAAAGGCCGCAATATTGCGCTGAACCCACTGCATGGCGGCGATCTGGTCCATATAACCGTAATTGCCAAGCAGGCCCCCATCGGCTTGGCCGGCCGCATCCGCCGCGGTCAGAGCCGGATGGGCGAAAAAGCCGAAGTGGCCCAGGCGGTAGTTGAAGCTGACATAGATAACGCCGTCGCGGGCGAAGGCCGAACCGTCATAAACGGCGGGCGATGTGCCGCCATTGACGAAGCCACCGCCATAGATCCAAACGATGACCGGTAGTTTTCCCCTGGCTTCAGCCGGTCGCCACACATTGACGAACAGACAGTCCTCGGCCGGTTTGACGGTCAGGGGCGCGTCGTCGGCTGGGAAGGGCTCTTGCATGCAATCGGCGCCGAAAGCCCCGGCGTCGCGCACGCCTGACCACTTGGCAGCCGGCTGCGGGGCGCGCCAGCGCAGGCTGCCGACCGGCGGTGCGGCATAAGGAATGCCTTTGAAGGATGCTATGCCATCGGCGATAACGCCGCGAACCTCGCCGGAGTCCAGCGTCACCATGTCGCCTGGCTCAGACTGGGTGGCGCAGCCCGCCAGGGCCAAACCGGCAATGAGCAGGGTAAGGGCTTTCATGGCTTTCCTCCGTTTGTTTTGGGGTGACCCTACCACGGTCCGGGGATAGGGCAAACAGTGGTCAGAGGGAACCACGGATGGACACCGTTGAACACGAATTTCCGGTCCATCCGGAACCTGCTGTGCAACGGCGCCTAAGGCGAGCGCGCAATCCGATAAAGTGTGACGCACTTTGGTTCAATCAAAACGGATACCGCTCCAATCTGTCCAATCGGAGTCCCCTATGGAAAAATGCAGCTACGCAGTCATTGGCATATGAACTGGGCCATATGAACTGGAAATCCGTGTCCATACGTGGTTCAAAATCTTAAACCGGGACAGCTCGGCGCGCTTATACCAAGCCTCATAAAGAATGACTCTTGGTATTCGCATTTTTTCAGCTCAAGTGCCGGACTAGGCGCCCCCCATGGCTCCTCGCAAAAGCTCGGGCGGCCAGAAACGTACGCTGGCGGCCTTGCCAACCCGCGGTGTGTCAAGAATTGCGCGGGTTGGTATTACATCATCAGACGAAGGGTGCCGATCCTGGGAAGCCTTATGGTCTTTTTATGGAAGCCGGACCGTAAGATGTCGAAACTTTAGGCCTGGGACTGTAAGTCTGTAACTCCATCAAGTAACTGAATTTACAGGAGTTAGCGATGAACAAGGATCGAATCGAAGGCAGCTGGGACCAGGTCCGCGGCAATGTCCAGAAGGCGTGGGGCAAGCTAACCAATGATGATCTCGACGTCATTGAGGGCAACCGCAAGATTTTGTCCGGCAAGATCCAGGAACGTTATGGCGTCGCCCAGGACGAGGCGGAGCGCCAGATCGACGAATGGACCGACAAGGCCAAGGACCGGACCCACTAACTGAGGTCTTGCCGCGGGCTGTGATGCACCAGCCCATTTTCAAGATTGTCGTGTCTTTCCCGCCGGATGGACGCGGCAAACGGGCGGGAGGGCGCTTCCTCAGATGCGCTTTCCCGCCTATTTCTTTTTCGGCTTTCGCGTGATGCCGTACCCGGCAAAGGTCTTGGCAATGCCCTTGTCGAGCTTCTTCGCCGACGTGAGGTCGGCCTTGCCTTCCTTTTTCATGCCCTTGCGCAGCTTGGCGATGCCGCGGCCGTACAAGGCAACGGCATAGGACTGTTGCGGCATGGCGGCGTTATAGTCCGCCAGGGCCTCATCCCAATTTCCCATCTGCAGATGGACCAGGGCGCGGCTGTCCAGAGTGACACGATTACTGGCATCGATCTTCAGCGCGGCGTTGCACTGGGCAAGCGCCCTGTCCAGTTCCCGTTTATGCGTTGCCCGCAGCCAGCAGGCGTTGTTCAAATGCTGGACGTTGTCAGGTAACAGCGCTGTCAGCGCGTCAAGATCCTGAAGCTGGGCGTCGACCTTGCCCTGACCGTCATAGATCCGTGCCCGCAACGCCAGGGCTTCGACATCCGTCGGATCGATGGCGAGGGCAGCATCGACGTCGACCAGCGCTTTTTCCAGTTCCTTGTAATTGAAATAGGTTGCGCCGCGGGCCAGAATGGCGAACTGCGAGGCCGGCTCGAGGACCAGGGCGGCGTTGAGGTCGGCGAACTTGCCGTCGCGGTCCGACAGCGGGCGCGCCTGGGCGCGGTCGATATACAAATCGGCGGTCGGCGTCAGTGCAATTGCCTTGCCAAACACTTCGACCGCCTCCGCACGCTGGGCAGGGCAGGGTACCGTCTTGTCCTTGCATTCCAGCAGACGCTGCGCCAGATCATCCTGCAACTCGGCATTGTCCGGGGACTTGGCGACGGTGGCGCGCACCACTTCGATCGCCTTGTCGTGCTGGTCATTATGGGTATAGGCCTCGGCCAGGACCTGAGCCGTGGGGACAGAGTCGGGATGCATGGCGGCGTAGGCCTGCGCCCGTTGCACGGCCTGTGCCTTGTCACCGCTGGATTGCAAGAGGCTGACGTGCATGATTTGCGCCAGAGGGTTGGCCGGCTCGATTTCCAACAGCGCGTTGATGGCTGCCAAAGCCTGCGGAAAATCCTTTCGGTCGGCGTAGATAAGGGCGGCGGCCGCGTAGTTGCGGACATCACGCGGATCGAGGACTTTGGCAGCCGCGAAGTCGGTCAGGGCGCCGTCCTTGTCCCCGGCCTCGGCGAGGATAAAGCCGCGCGTCGTCAGGGCCTTCGCCGAACGCGGATTCGCCCGGACAGCGGCTTGCGCTTCGGCGAGCGCCTGCGCTGGCTGCCCGGCCTGCGACAGCGCCATAGCCCGCACGATATGGCCTTCGGCGGCGGCAGCCTTTGCCGCGGTTGGTTTGCGCTTTGCTTGCGCCGCTTCACTGATACCGGGTGCCGCCAGCAGGATCACACAAGCGATCGACGACCGCAAAACCCGTTTCCACATGAACTCTTCCCCAATGCGATACGGATATGCCTACCGTGTTGTAAACGGCATTTCAACAGCCCGTGACAGGTGCGCTGCGCCGTCACGGAGATGGTCGAAAGCGCGCGCGCTGCGGGAAAGCCAGGGCGCAATCCGATAAAGTGGAAGGCACATTTCGGATGAATTGCGCGACAAAACAAAAACTTAGAGCGAGATGGCGATTCTACCTAAAGCTATCCCGCGCCAGAGCGAAAAGGGTAAGTATGCCGTGCGAGGTTCCGGCATTCGCGATAAGGCGGCGATCAATGTCAGCGGAAGCCAGATATGCCAGGCCGGGAGCGGGATCTGTTCTGATAGAATCGAAACCCCGCTTTTTTTTTGGCGCGCAATCTCGCCGAAAGTGCTGCACACCTCACCAGATTGTTGACTAGACGCCCAACTTCATGCCTTCCGCGCGCTTCTTCATCAGCTGGTCGAAAGCACCCCAGACTCCCTGGTCACCGGTCCACTGGCCGGTGGTGGCGGCCTTGGAATACTCCGTGGCGCGGGCCTCGAAGAAGTTGGCGTGCTCGACGCCCGACAGCATCACCTGAAGCCACGGCAGCGGGTTTTCTTTCACACTCCCGAAGACTTCCGGCAGGTTCAGCTGACGCAGGCGCCAGTCGGCGATGTAGCGGATGTAGGCCTTTATATCGTCAGGAGTCATGCCCTGCACCGGGCCCATTTCAAAGGCCAGGTCGATGAACTTGTCCTCCATCCTCACGACGGTCTTGCAGCAGTCGATGATGTCGTCCTGGACCGACTTGGTGACTGCCTTCGTTTCCTTGGCGAAGGTGTGGTACAGCTTGATGATGCCTTCGCAGTGCAGGCTTTCGTCGCGCACCGACCACGACACGATCTGGCCCATGCCCTTCATCTTGTTGAAGCGCGGGAAGTTCATCAGCATGGCGAACGAGGCAAACAACTGCAGGCCTTCGGTGAAACCGCCGAACATGGCGAGGGTGCGGCAGACATCGGCTTCGGTATCGACGCCGAACGTACCCATGAAGTCGTGCTTGTCGCGCATGGCTTCATAATCCATGAACGCGCCGAACTCGGACTCGGGCATGCCGATGGTTTCGAGCAGCAGGGCATAGGCCGCGATATGGATGGTTTCCATATTGGCAAAGGCCGACAGCATCATCTTGATTTCGGTAGGCTTGAACACCCGCGAATAGCGTTCCAGATAGTTGTCCTGGACCTCGATGTCGGACTGGGTAAAGAAACGAAAAATCTGCGTCAGCAGATTGCGCTCGGAGTCGTTGAGCTTGGCCGCCCAGTCCTTGCAGTCCTCGCCCAGCGGTACTTCTTCGGGGATCCAGTGGACCTGCTGCTGCTTGCGCCAGTATTCGAACGCCCACGGGTAGCGGAAGGGCTTGTAGCTGTGGCTGGGGGTCAGAAGGCCGGCACCGGAAGCAGACAAAAGGCGTGACGTGGTCATTGGTAATCCCGAATCGAAACTGTGGCCTAAGCCGACGCTATATCACCACAAATAGTGGTTAATGCCAGCTTAACATCTATATCTAGTGGGTGAATTTTGGGGACAAATTCTGTCGCCCTGTGGCGAAGGTTGTTTGCCACCCGAGCCGGTCGCGACGTTAGCAGAGCCTCGTAGCGAGTCGAGTGGAAAGGTTAACGCGAAATGATTTGTGAATGCGGGGCCAGCCCCTTTAATTGTCAGTACGGATTGGCCCGGCTTTCGGTGACGTCTCGACGGCGCAAATGAGGAGGTTTGTGGAAGATTCTTTTTTTCTCAATGTGAAATCGATGGTGGGCCACTATGTCAATCCCTCCCTATCCTCGCATGAAACGGTCCCGACGGCGGCAACGCCGCGCGCGTTGTCCAGCGTGCGCCAGACTATGGCGATCGATGACGATTTCGAGTTCATCCGATTGCAATAGACGTCGGCGAAACGCGGCAAAATAAAACCACAGAAAGCCACAGAAGGCACGGAAGAGGTAGAGTTCTTTGTCATTTGAATCCGCCGCATAGCGGCCCCTCCTCCTAAGTCGATCCACAGATGACGCAGATCAGACAGATTAGATATCGAGCCCCCTATGACTCAATCTGTGTAATACCAACCCGCGAAAATCTTGACTCATCGTGGGTTGGCAAGCGCGACTGCGCGCCCGAGCTTTTGCGAGGAGCCATGCGGCACTTGAGCTGAAAAAAGCGAATACCAAGCGTCATTCTTTATGAGGCTTGGTATAATCTGTGTAATCTGTGGATCCACTTTACCTTTGTTGACGCTGGGCAGCGGAGTCAGATCATCCTGAAGTCCGTTTCGGTCCGTCCCGTAAGAGGTTTGATTCCTCCGGGCTTGCCGGATAATTCCAACCCGCGTAATTCTTGACACACCGCGGGTTGGCAAGGCCGACTGGCCGCCCGAGCTTTTGCGAGGAGCCATGCGGCGCTTGAGCTGAAAAAATGCGAATACCAAGAGTCATTCTTTATGAGGCTTGGTATAAGCACCTTGGCGGTGACCGCGGAGGATTCCGAAAAAACACCCCGCCAGGTAAGGGAGAAAACCTGGCGGGGCTCGGGGTCAGGATCGGTCGTTGGGAGAAACCGGCCGTCCTGAAGCTTATAAAGGTTCAACCAGACTCTCGCCGTGGCTGGCGATCACCCGGGCATACCAGTGGGCGCTGTCCTTGGGCGTGCGCTCCTGGGTGGCGAAATTGACGTGGACAATGCCGAACCGCTTGGCGTAGCCCAGGGTCCATTCGAGATTGTCCATAAACGACCATACCAGGTAGCCGCGGACATCAACCCCTGCGTTGATGGCTTCGCGCACCGCCAGCAGATGTTTCTGCAGGTAACCGGTGCGCAGCGGATCGCGCACCCGGCCGTCCTCGGCCACCGGCGGATCGAAGAAGGCAGCGCCGTTCTCGGTGATATAGAGGGGAATGTCGCCATAGCGCTCACGCACCCACAGGAGTGTGTCGGTCAGGCCCTGCGGATAGACCTCCCAGTTCGTTTCGGTATAGGTCGCCAGCGGCTGGCGCACCGCGGCGGCCTTCAAAAACCAGGCACTGTCGTCCTGGCGTGTAACCGAGCGCGTATAGTAGTTGACGCCGATAAAATCGATCGGCTGGCGGATCAGCTCGAAATCGCTGCGGTCCCAGTCAGGCCAGGCGCCGTTGAAGACCTCACGCAGTTCTGTGGGATAGGACCCCAGTAACGCTGGATCCAGGTACTGCTCGTTCATATAGGCGGCAGCGCGTCGGGTGGCGGCGATATCGGCATTGGAGTTAGAGGCGGCGTATTTCGGCTCGATATTGACCACGAGCCCGATCTCGTGGTGGCCGATTTCGCGGTACAACCTGACGGCCGCCCCATGGGCCCGCATCAGGTTGTGCGAAGCGATCGGCGCCTCGAAACGATTCTTGTGGCCCGGCGCGATGGTGCCATGCAGATAGCCACCATCGCTGACCACCCAGGGTTCGTTAAGCGTCACCCACCTGGTCACGCGGCCGTCGAAGGCTTCGAATGCCACCCGGGCGTAGTCGGCGAACCAGTCGGCAGACTCGCGGTTCAGCCAGCCGCCGCGGTCGTCGAGCGCCGCCGGCAGGTCCCAGTGGAAGAGCGTGACCATAGGTTCGATACCGTTGGCCAGGAGTTCGTCGATCAGATCGGAGTAAAACGCGATCCCGGCCGGGTTCACCGCGCCCGTGCCCTGCGGCAGGATGCGCGACCACGACAGGCTGAAGCGATAGGCCTGCATGCAAAGGCGCTTCATCAGGGCGATATCGTCGCGGAAACGATGATAGTGATCGCACGCGACGTCGCCGGTTTCACCCTCAGGCAGGTGGCCAGGTGTGTGCACAAAACGGTCCCAAATGCTGGGGCCCTTGCCGTCGGCCTTGGCGGCGCCCTCGATCTGGTAGGCTGCTGTTGCGCACCCCCATAGAAAACCATCGGGAAAACCCGGCATCCGTCCCCCGTCCCGTGCGCAGTCGTGTTGAAAACCGCGGGTGTCATAAAAAAGCAAATGGTTAACGAATCACAACCGTGGCTACCCACGGGTAGTGATGCATTAAGGTTTCAGCCGTGATGCAAACTTGTGTAAACGCTTACAGCGGCGTTGACAAGAATTTTGTAAGCGTTTACAGGCGCATTTGTAAGCGTTTGCAGATTAACCGGAACGCCGTTCTGTGCCACTCAAGGGGGCCCGCTGAGTCGGGTCATCCTGGGGAACTACATGGAACGAAACAAAAATGAACGATTTGGGGATCGGAAGGTTAAGACGGACATGAAGGGAGCTACCCTTAAGGACGTCGCCCGTGAGGCGGATGTCTCCATAGCGTCGGCGTCCCGGGCCATCAACGGCCTGGACAATGTCGCCGAGGAGGTGCGCCGGCGCGTGCTCGAAGCCGCCGGCAAGCTGCGCTACGTGCCGCATGGCGGCGCGCGCTCCCTGGTCATGGCCCGGACCAACACGATCGGTGTCCTCCTGCCCGATATCTATGGCGAATTCTTCTCTGAAATCATCCGCGGCGTCGATGTCGCCGCCCGTGCCCGCGGCCTGCACCTGCTGGTGTCCGGGTCGCACGGCGACATCAATGAGGCGGTCGCCGCCGTGCGCGCCATGGGGGGCCGGGTCGATGGCCTGCTGGTCATGTCGCCCTTCGTCGATTCCCAGGATCTGGCGGCCGTGTTGCCGTTGAATCTGCCCCTGGTTACGATCGCCTCGCGCATCGGCCGGGTCGAGCAGGGCTCGATCAGCATCGACAATTTCGGCGGCGCCATGACGGCGGTCAAGCACCTGGTCGATCAGGGCTGCCGGACCCTGGCCCATATCTCCGGTCCCGCCAGCAATTTCGAGGCGCAGGAGCGCCGCCGCGGTTTCCTGGAAGCCGCCGAAAGGGCCCTGCCCGGCGCCATCTGCCCGATGTTCGAAGGCGACTTCACCGAGGAATCCGGTTACCGCGGCGCCAAGGCGTTTCTCAACGCCTGTGCCCAGGCCGGCGAGCCCATGCCGCAAGGCATTTTCGTCGCCAACGATATGATGGCGGTCGGCTGCCTGCTGGCCTTGCGCGAGGCCGGCAAGTCGGTCCCCGACGAGGTCGCCCTGGTCGGATTCGACGACATCCCGATTTCACGCTTCGTCTCACCGCCGCTCAGCACGCTGAGGGTCGGTGTCTTCGATCTCGGCCGCCGCGGCCTGGAACTGCTGGTCGACGCCATGGAGCGCGACAGCCTGTCCGACGGCGAAGACCGCGAGTCGGGCGAGGGCGTTATCGTTTCACCGGAGCTGGTTTTCCGTGACAGCTCCCGAAGGCGGCCAGCCCCAACCTGACCCCTGCCTGAGACTACGGATCACGCACAGCCAGTTACAGCACATAAGCCCCGGCCCATAATGGGTACGGAATTGGGAGGAGAAAAAATGAGAACTCAACCTGCACGCCCAGGAACGCGTCAAAAAACGCACCTGGGGACCGGCGTCTCGGCTGTCGCCATCGCGGCCGCCCTGTCGCTCAGCGTCTTCGCCAGCAGCGCCTTCGCCGCCGATACCGCCGCTCTGCAAGGCCGCGCCGCTCCGGGCGCGACCGTGACCGCCACCGATACCGTGACGGGCCAGAGTGTGACCACGACGGCCTCCGCCGATGGCAGCTACATCATCGTCGGCCTGCGCCCCAGCAACTATCGCGTCGTTGCCGGCGCCACCCAGGACGATATCGTCCTGGCGGTTGGTGAAACCGCGACGCTCGATCTCGCCGATGCGGTGGCTTCGGGTGAAACCACGGTGGTCACGGTTCGCGGCCGCCGCACAAAAGAAGTCCGGACCTCGGAAATCGCCACCTCCGTGTCCCAGCGTCAGATCGAAAACCTGCCGCAGAACGATCGTAACTTCCTGAACTTCGCTGCCCTGGCGCCCGGCGTCAGCGTTTCCACCAGCACGACGCAAAAGCAGTTCCAGGGCGGCGGCGTCGGCCCCGACCAGGTCAACGTCTTTATCGACGGTCAGTCGTTCAAGAACTTCTCCGGCCACGGCGGCGTGGCAGGCCAGGCCTTCTCGCGCGGCAACCCGTTCCCGCAACTGGCCGTCCAGGAGTTCAAGGTTTCGTCCCAGAACTTCAAGGCCGAAATCGAGCAGGCCGGTTCGTCGGTCATCTCGGCGGTCACCAAGTCCGGCGGTTCCGAATATCACGGCACCTTCTTCTATCAGGTCCAGTCCAAGGACATGATCGGCCAGCCGTTCTTTGAGCGCGCAAACCCGAAACCCGATTACAACCGTGAACAGTATGGCCTCGATATCGGTGGCCCGATTATCAAGGACACCCTGCATTTCTACCTGGCCTATGAAGCCACCAAGCAACAGAACCCGAGCACGGCCGTCTCCGTTCCGGCCAACGCCGGCCCGTTCACGGGCTCGTTCGCCGATCCGTTTAGCCAGGATCTGATCTTTGGTAAGCTGACCTGGTATCTGAACGATGCCGACACGCTCGACTTCTCGGTCTTCAAGCGCGATGAAGAGGATATCCGCGACTACGGCGGCAACCGCGCCCGCGAAAGTGCCCGCAACATCCGCTCCAAGACCGACCAGTTTTCGGTCGAATGGACCCGCCGTGGCGACGGTTGGCTCAACGAAATGAGCCTGTCCTACCGCGATGACGCCACCGGCACGCCCCAGATCACCGAAGCCGGGCCTCAGATCAACCTGACCAATGGCGTTTTCGGCCCCGACGCGGCTATCCTCGGCCGCCACTTCTTCGCTCAGGATTCGTCGCAGAAGCTGACCACCTTCAAGAACGACTTCACTTACAGCGACTTTGAATGGAATGGTCGCCACACCCTTAAGGCGGGCATCAAGGTGGCCCAGACCACCCTCACCCGCGACGAAGATGTCCATACCCAGGGCAGCTATTGGGTCGATATCTCAGGCAACTACGCTTACACCAACCTGTCAGCCGCAGCGACGGCCGGCCGCGTTTGGAAAGGCCAGGTTGCCCTGGCGCCGACCGGCCTTGTCTCGGTCGACAACACCATGCTCGGCCTGTATGTCCAGGACGACTGGGAAGTGAACGAGCATCTGACCGTTAACCTCGGCCTGCGCTGGGATTACGAGTCGAATATGATGAACAACGACTATGTGACGCCGACCAAAATCGTGAACGCCCTGGCCGCCTACACCAATTGGGTCGCTGCCGGCATCAACTATCGTGACTATGTCTCGACAGGTGACAATCGCGAATCCTTCACCGGCGCCTTCCAGCCCCGGATCGGCTTCTCCTACGACGTTATGGGCGATCGCAATCTGGTCCTGTTCGGTGGTTGGGGCCGCTACTACGATCGTAACGCCTTCATCGCAGCGTCGCTGGAAACCATCATCAACACCCGCCAGACACCCGAACTGGTTGCGACTCTTACGACTGCCCAAACGGACGCCAACACCCTTCGTCAGCAACTGGCGGCGGCCGGTACCGGTGGTTCGGTGTGGCTGCTGAACAACGAGACCAAGGTGCCCTATACAGATCAGGCGAACCTGGGTTTCCGCGCCCGCTTCGGCGACATCCAGACGACCTTTGGCGTGGCGCATAACCGCTCGCACGACGCCTTCCAGTATGTCCGCGGCAACCGCATGCTCAACGGCACCTTCTCGCCGCTGGGTGACGGCTTTGTCATCGACAACTTCCCGGCGGAAGGCCAGCTGGCCGGCTTCAATGGTAAGCTGAACATCGGCGCCAATGGCGGCGAAGCCAAGTACGACTCTGTCTACATGACGGTCGACAAGCCGTTCAACATCCAGGACGGCTACGGCTTCTCGGCCACCCTGACCCTGGCCAATGCCAAGAACACCGGCTCCGAGCACGGCGCTGACGAATTCTTCGCCGGCCCGCGTCAGGATGTGTTCGGCTATAGCTATACCCTGGGCGTCGACAAGCTGCGCTTCGTCGGTACTGGCATCGTCGCCGGACCGTGGGATACCACCATGTCGGCCACCCTGACCCTGGCTTCGGGTACGCCGTTCGGCACGATCGACGGCACCGGCCCGAACCCGCCCAATGCCTGCTGTATCGCCAACCTGTCGGGCGTCTACTTCCCGGAAGACGACCTGGCCTATCAGAACCTGGACCTGCGCATCGCCAAGGACTTCGAACTGCCCAACGGCAACGTCATCACCGTGGACGGTCAGGTCTACAATGTGTTCGATCACGTCAACCGCGCCTATTCGGCGTGGGGCGCCGGCTCCAACTGGGGCGGCGGTCCGTCGAAGAAGGAAAACGCCACCGTCGGTCAAGCCCGCTCCTTCCAGGTCGGCCTGAAGTACAAGTGGTAAGCGTGAGGATCTGATCCTGGGGAAGGGGGGAGGGCATGTACCTCCCCCCTTTTTTTTATATCAAGATACCGGCCTAACCTTACCTCTCCCCGTTTACGGGGAGAGGACGAGAGCGGAGCGAAGTGAACGCGATCGGGTGAGGGGCCTTTAGTTGGAAATACGTGGACAGGAGCAATATTCCCCATCCATATTTGACGCGGCATTACAGAAGCACGGGCTTATCAAGGCTTTCGTCCGGGCGCGTGGTGGCGGCAAAGGGGTCAGAGTCGATATTGGGGGAAGCTACGAGTGCTTGGATAGGCAGAATTTAACCGCGCATGAGGGCTCGGATGTCAGTGTGTCATGCGCTCGATCTGGACTTTCGGCGTCGAAGTAATCGAGAATCTCGTTCCGATCGGCGCGCATTGTGCAACCACTCCAGCCTCACCCCTGTTCCTCCGCTTTACGCAGAGCAGCCGAACGGCGCGCAGCAAAATGGGCTTCGACATCTTCATTCGAAAGGTCCGGCTGCATTTCGTCAAGCGCTTCCTGGACCTTGGCGCGAAGCCATATATCATGCCCTTGCGGCTCGACGGCCGGCTCTTTGTTGTACAACGTAGCAATCTCCTTTTGAGCCAATTGTACCTCACTTGAGGGCAGGTGCCAAAGTTTCAGGCCGACTTTGCCTGCCGCCCCCATCTCAAGAATTTTCACCACGAACCTCACGAACAGACACGAACTTTCGGGTCGTCCTGACGCCGCGAAGCGGCCTTTCCTGTCATAAATCGATGCGCGTCCCGCCTGTTGAGGGTTATCACCGGCAGGACGGCGCAATCCGTCTTAATCCCTATAATCTGTGTAATCTGTGGATTCACTTTACGAAAGTTGCCGCTGCGCGGTGGTTTCCAGCACCCCATAAAGTTCGTGTCCGTTCGTGTCGTTCGTGGTCAAAATCCCTTTCTAAATACCGGACAGCCAAACCCAAACGCCTCGGCTTGACAAGCCAAATGTAAACGCTTACAGCCTTAAGCAACAAAGAAAAACATAGTGAGGAAAATCGGATGCGGGTGGTCTTTTTCAACGGTCTGACTGGCATCTGACCCAGTGCGGCGCGGCCCGGACTGCCGCCTGTTTTCCCATACGGTTAAAGCCCTCGGGCATTACAAGTTGAAGGTTGATGGCATGACGTTCACTCCGCCGGTTTCGTCTCTTTCGCGGCGCTCCCTGATGATGGCGTCCGCCGCAGGCACAGGGCTGACGCTCACCGGCTGTCAGCCGCAAAAAACCAAGTCACCCGCCGCCGTCTGGGACGACACCCTGGCCGACCTGCATAAGCGCACCTTCCAGTGGTTCTGGGACGTTACACCCTCGAAAACCGGCCTCACCCCCGACAACTGGCCCAATCCCGACTTCTGTTCCATCGCCGCCGTTGGCTTTGCCCTTAACGCCTACTGTATTGGCGTTAAGTCCGGCTATGTCGACCGCGCCGCTGCCGCTGAACGCACCCTGACGACGCTCCGCACCTTCTGGAACGGCCCCCAGGGCCCGCAAACGGCCGGCGTCATGGGCTACAAGGGCTTTTTCTACCACTTTCTGAATATGGACACCGGCCTGCGCCACGACACGGTCGAACTGTCCAGCATAGACACCGCCCTGTTCATCACCGGCGCCCTGACGGCGGCCGGTTTCTTCGACGGTGACAACGCCGCGGAAACGGAAATCCGCAAGCTGGGCGTGGCGCTTTATGACCGCATCGACTGGACCTTCCTTGAGCGGGACAACGGCCTGATCAGCATGGGCTACCACCCGGAGCCCGGCCGTCAGGGTAACGACGACACCGGCAAGATTATCCGCAGCTGGGACCGTTACAATGAAGGCATGATGGTCTATCTGCTGGGTCTGGCCTCGCCGACCCATCCGATCAAGGCGACCGCCTGGGATGCCTGGGCCGCCACCATTGGCGTCACCTGGGGCGCCAATTTCGGCGAACCGCACCTGGGCTTCGCGCCGTTGTTTGGCCATCAGTATTCCCATGTCTGGTACGACTATCGCGGCATCGCCGACGCCTATATGCGCGAAAAGGGTATCGACTATTTCATCAATTCCCAGCGCGCCACCGTGGCCCAGCGCAACTATGCCATCCAGAATCCCGGCGGATTCAAGGACTATAGCGGCGACGTCTGGGGCCTGACCGCCTGCCGCGGTCCGGCCTATGTCAAGGCGCCCTATAACGGCCGCGAGGTCCAGTTTTTCGAATATTCCGCCCGTGGCCCGCAAACCGGCGACAAGGAAGGCAATGACGACGGCACCCTTGCGCCGACGGCCGGCCTGTCTTCGATCGCCTTCTCGCCTGAGATCTGCGCCCCCCTGGTTCATGCGCTCCGCGAAAAATACGGTAGCGACCTCTACGGTGACTATGGCTTTTTCGATGCCTTCAACCCGTCCTTCCCCAGGGACCTGCCATCGCGCAGCGGTCATCATACTGCCAAGGCCGGCTGGGTCGCCTACGAATATCTCGCCATCGACCAGGGCCCGATCCTGGCGATGCTGGAAAACCACCGCTCGGGCTTTATCTGGGACCTGTTCAACCGCAGCACGGTTACGGGTCCGATCGTCCGGCGCGGCCTGAAACTGGCCGGCTTCCAGGGCGTGACCCCCGCCGGCGACTGGCTGAAAGGCGGTTCATGACCCTGACGCGCCGCGCCGCCACCGGCCTTCTCGCCTCCGTCGCCGTTTCCAGTTCTCTGGCCAGTTCTCTGGCAAGTTCTCTGGCCGGCTGCACGGCGAAAGCGCCGCTGCGCGTCTGGGCCATGGGCTTGGAAGGCGAGGCGCTTGGCCCGTTTGCGCGTGAGTTCGAACGCAGCCATCCCGGTGTCACGATCCGGGTTCAGGTCCTGCCGTGGAGTGCCGCGCACGAAAAACTGCTGACCGCTTTTGCCGCCGACAACCTGCCCGACATCATTGCGCTGGGGAACACCTGGGTGTCGGAATTCGCGGCGCTCAACGCCCTGGAGCCACTGAACGACCGGCTGAAGGGCAGCGCCATCCGCTTCGACCATTTCTTCGACGGCGCGCGTAACGCAGTGACCATTGGCGACCGCATTCTGGGCGTGCCATGGTATGTCGATACGCGGCTGCTCTTCTATCGGACCGACCTGCTGCACCAGGCCGGGTTCGACGTCCCGGCGGCCACCTGGGACCGCTGGGACGCCCAATTGGCGGCTCTGTCCGGGGCAGGCCGTCACGGCCTGCTGATGCCGATCAACGAGTACGAGCCGCTGGTGGCGCTGTGCCTGCAAAGCGACGATTCGCTGCTGCTCGACAACGACACCCGCGGCGGCTTTCGCCAGGCCGGCATCCGCGACGCGTTTGCCTACGCCGCCTCGCTCTATGAGCGTGGCTACGCCGCCCGTATTATGCATTCCGAAGTCACCGACTACTATTCGGCCTTTGCCCGCGGCGAGTACGCCTTCATTATCACCGGTCCGTGGAACCTGGGCGAGTTTTCGCGCCGCCTGCCGGCCGCCCTGCAGGACAAGTGGGCGACGGCACCCCTGCCCGGGCCCAAAGGCCCCGGGGCGTCGTCGGCCGGCGGCGTGTCGATGTGTGTCACCCGCGCCTCCAGAAACAAGGAGGTGGCGTTTTCGTTTGTCGAATACATGTGCAACACCCGGCAGCAGGCCGTCTTCTACCAGGCGACCGGCGACCTGCCGCCCGACCGCGATGCCTGGCCGATGGCCCGGCTGATGGAGGACGAACGCACCCACGCCTTCTTCGACCAGCTGAGCATGGCCCGGCCGGTGCCCAAGGTGCCGGAATGGGAGCGGATCGCCAATGAGATGACCGGCGCGCTGGAGCGGGTTATCCGCGGCCAGGTCGGGCTGGATGCGGCGCTGGAGCGGCTGGACGCCTTTGCCTGGAACGTCCTCACCAAACGCCGCACCCTTCTCGCCAGGCAGCGCAGCTTTCAAAAAAGCGGCGCGGCATGAGTTACGACCTGCGCGTCTTCGTAAAACATCTCTCACCCGGCCACGTCTTCGTCGCGCCCGCCCTTCTGATCCTGTTCATCTTCTTCCTGGCGCCGGTGGCCGGCGCCTTTGTGATGAGCTTTACCGACTTCGACATCTACGCCCTGGCCGACCTGAAGAATCTGAGCTTCATCGGCTTTGACAACTATATCAACCTGCTGGGCTCGCCCCTGTTCTGGAAGGCCTTCGGCAACACCGCCTATTTCGCCGTTGTCGGTACGCCTTTGTCGATCGCCGTATCCCTGGGGCTGGCCATGGCGCTGAACACGCCAGGTGTGGGCTTAAAGCCGGTCTTTCGTACTGTTTTGTTCGGCCCCTATGTCGCCACCCTGGTCGCGGCCGCCATCATCTGGCGTTACATGGTCGATTTCCAGTACGGGTGGGTCAATCGTGGCCTGGGCGTCGTCGGTGTGCCGCCGATCGACTGGCTGGGCGATCCGCACTGGTCGATGCCGGCCATTATCCTGTTCGCCGTGTGGAAGAACTTCGGCTACAACATGCTGATCCTGCTGGCGGCCTTGCAGAAGATCCCCGACGAACTGTACGAAAGCGCCAGGGTCGACGGTGCCGGTCCGTGGTCGCGATTTTTGCATGTGACGCTTCCCGGCGTGGCGCCCGTGTTGTGGATGGTCGCCCTGCTGACCGTGGCGGGCTATTTCCAGCTCTTCGCCGAGCCCTATGTCATGACCCAGGGCGGACCCGCCCAGTCGACCTTCTCCCTGCTCTATTACATGTACCAGGACGGCTTCAAGTACTGGAACCTGGGCCATGCCTCTGCGACGGCCTTCATCCTGTTCGCCATCCTGATCGGCATCTCCTTCATCCGTAACCGGTCGCAGGAGAGTTTTGCATGAAGACTTGGCTCATGAAGATTGGGCGCATGAAGATTTGGCGCATGAAGATCCCCTCCGTCCCCACCCTGATCGCCGGCTCTGTTCTCGTCTTCGCCACCGCCTGGGCAGCCTTTCCGCTGTTCTGGATGACCTCCATGTCCTTCATGCCGGAAGCCGAGGCCAATGCCTTCCCGGCGCGGTTATGGCCAGTGAATCCGACGCTCGACAACTATGCCGAACTGTTCGCCTACCAGCATATGGGCCGCTACGTCCTGAACTCGCTGTTCGTTGCCTGCCTGGCGACGGCCCTGTCGCTCGCCTTCAACATCACGGCGGGATATGCTTTCGCCAAGCTGCAGTTCAGGGGCCGCGAAAAGCTGTTCCAGGCCCTGCTCGCCGCCCTGGTCATTCCGGGCCAGCTCACCATGCTGCCCCTGTTCTTCCTGCTGAAGAACCTGCACCTCCTCAACACCTATGTCGGTGTGGTGGTGCCCTTCATGTCGTCGCTGTTCGGCATCTTCCTGGTCCGGCAATATGCCCTGAGCCTGCCGGACGAAATGCTTCAGGCCGCCCGCGTTGACGGCGCTTCGGAATGGCAGGTCTTTCGCCGCATCGTTCTACCCAATCTGCGTCCCATCATGGTGACACTTGGCGTCTTTACCTTCCTGGCCGCCTGGAACGACTTCCTGTGGCCGCTTATCGTCCTGTCGGACGACACCTATTACACCCTGCCTCTGGCCATCGCCGCCCTGTCCCAGGAACATCTCCAGGATCAGGGGCTGATGATGGCCGGCGCCACGGTCACCATCGCCCCGGTTCTTGTCCTCTTCATCCTGCTGCAGCGCCACTACGTCCGCGGACTGCTGTCAGGCAGCGTGAAGGGATAATCGCCATGTCCAAGCTCGCCCGAATGGTCTGCAAACTGTCATCGCGCTGCGCTCCGGTGCTCACGTACCTTGGGTACGTTCCGCTCCGGTGCTCGCGCGCTAACGGTTTTCGCCGCATTCGGGCGGCTTGGCCGACCCAGGCAGCCATTTTTTTTGTTCAACGCGTACCGTAAGAAGGATACCCACCATGACAGCCTTCACCCCGTCCCGCCGTTTCTTTTTGAAGAGCGCCGTCGCCTCGGCCGCCCTGACCGGCGTCGCCGCCCCGGCCTTCGCCAAGGTGAAGGTCAAGGCCGCGGCCGACCCCTTCATCGAAAACCTGATCAAGTCGATGACGATCGAGGAAAAGGCCGGCCAGTTGTCGATTTTCGGCGACTCGGTGCGCTTCGACGGCGCGCCGATCAATCCGACTCCGGCCCAGACGTCAACGCGCCAGCAAGTCTATGACGACATTGCCGCCGGAAAAATGACCGGCGTTTTCAACGGCATCGGCGTCGAGGTCGGCCGCGAAATGCAAAAGATCGCCGTCGAAAAGTCGCGCACCCGGATTCCGATGATCTTTGCCGCCGACATCATCCATGGCCTGAAGACCAGCTTCCCGATCCCGCTGGGTGAGGCGGCCAGTTTCGACACCGACCTGTGCTACCGCACGGCGCGCGCTGCTGCCATCGAAGGCACGGCAAAAGGCATCCACTGGACCTTCGCACCGATGGTCGACATCGCCCGCGACCAGCGCTGGGGCCGCGTCGCCGAAGGGGCGGGCGAGGACACCTGGCTGGGCGTCCAGATCGCCATCGCCCGGACGAAAGGCTTCCAGGGGCCGGACATCACGGCCGAGGACTCAATGCTGGCCTGTCCGAAACACTTCGCGGCCTATGGCGCGGGTGAGGGCGGTCTCGACTACAACACGGTCGACATCCCCGAAACCACCCTGCGCGAAATCCACCTGCCGCCGTTCAAGGCCGCCTTCGACGCTGGCGCCATCACCACCATGTCCAGCTTCAACGACATTGCTGGCGTGCCGTCGACCGGCAATCGCCACCTGCTGACCGAGATCCTGCGCGACGAATGGGGTTTCAAGGGCCTGGTCGTATCCGACTATACCTCGGACGAAGAGATGATCCTGCACGGCTATGCCGTCGACGGCCCCGACGCCGTGGTCAAATCGCTCAATGCCGGCACTGACATCTCGATGATGAGCCATCTGTACAACAAGCATATTCCCGACCTGGTCAAGTCTGGCCGGCTGAAGCTCGCCGTCGTCGACGAAGCTGTGCGGCGTGTCCTGCGCGTCAAGAAGGCGATCGGCCTGTTTGACAATCCCTACCGCTCGCTGAATGTGGCGCGCGAAAACGCCGACATCCGCCGCCCCGAGGTCGTGGCCCTGTCGCGTGAAGCCGGCCGCAAATCGATGGTGCTGCTGAAGAACGAAGGTAACCTGCTGCCCCTGCCCAAGACCGGCAAGTCGATCGCCCTGATCGGTCCGTTCGGCGCCGATCGCGACAACCTGCCCGGGCCGTGGACGGTCTTCCCGGACTATCCCAACTGCGTCACGGTCGAAGAGGGCTTCCGCTCTGCCATGGGGCCCAACGCCAAGCTGACTGTGGTCAAGGGTTCGGACGTCGAAGCCCCGATCGCCGGCGGCATTGAGGCGGCAGTCGCGGCAGCCAGGGCGGCCGACATCGTCGTCCTGCACATCGGTGAAGCCACCAACATGTCGGGCGAGGCCCAGTCGCGCGTCGACATCTCCATCCCCGATCCGCAACTTGCCCTGGCCGAGGCCGTGGCGGCGGTCGGCAAGCCGATGGTGGTTCTGCTGAAGCACGGTCGGGCGCTGGAACTGGAAGGCGCGGTCAAGGCAGCACCGGCCATTCTGTGCACCTGGTTCCTGGGCTCGGAGACCGGCAATGCCATCGCCGATATCGTCTTCGGCGATCACGCTCCCCAAGGCCGCTTACCGGTGTCCTTTCCGCAGGCCTCGGGTCAGCAACCTTTATACTACAACCGCCGCCGCACCGGCCGGCCGCAGCTGACCGACGACAAGAACTACAAGACGCGGTATCGCGAGGTCACCAACGAGGCTTTGTATCCGTTCGGTCACGGCCTGACCTATTCGTCCGTGTCGTACGGCGCCACGGCGGTCAGCTCGGCGACCCTGGGCTGGACGGGGTCGATCAAGGTGACGGCGACGGTGACCAATACCGGCAGCCGCCGGGCCCACGAGGTCGCCCAGTTGTACATCCACGACAAGGTCGCCAGCATAACCCAGCCGATCCGCGAATTGCGCGGCATCAAGCACCTGGACCTGGAGCCGGGCGCCAGTGCCACGGTCGAATTCACCCTGATGCCGGCGGATCTGGCGTTTGTGCACTTTGACCTGACGACGGCGCCGGAGCCTGGCCGGTTCGAGGTCTGGATCTCGCCGTCGGCAACGACGGGAACCCCAGCCAGTTTCGACCTGGCGAAGTAAAGGCGCTCATACCTCCCTGCGCTTTATCGCGCGGGGAGGGTGAGCGCAGCCGGGATACAGCCCCGGCAAGCGCGGCGGTCGTGGGGCGACTTCCTTGTCCGCTCTGCTATCCTTTCTGGCATGCAAAGCTTGCGGCCTGTGGCAATTCTTGCTTACCTCTTCTTCGCGTCTTCGCGTCTTCGCGTGAGACCTCCTGACCCGGTTGATCAAAGAAATCGCACGCGAAGACGCGAAGGCGCGAAGGTAAAGAGAAAAGCCTGAAAAATGATCCGGACAGAATGTTTCGGGTTGAGCGCCTCTGCGCTTTAGCTTATGCGTTCGGCATATCGCCTGCATATGCATCCGTAGCTCAGCTGGATAGAGCGTTGCCCTCCGAAGGCAAAGGTCACAGGTTCGAATCCTGTCGGGTGCGCCATTTCCCGTTTATCACCGCCCGCAGCGCCGGTCCTGGCCACGAATTGGTCACGACGGCAAGTGAAGCCGCAACGGCCGAGGGCCCTCGCTCCGAACGACACTCTCGCGCGAACGCGGCACCCGAAGCGAGCCTCCAGCCCCGCAGATACTCGCGGACAGCGGACGGTCTGGCTTCATGGCTGTAACGACTGCTTTGGTGCATTTCCCGCCTGTTCATGGCGATTGGAAACGCATCCATTGATGGGCAACGCTGCCGAGATAGACAGCCGCCGCCAACTTGCTTACACAGCGCGTCGTTCGGAGCGGTCATGGTGTCTGACGAAACCCACGCCTATTGGCTAGAAGCGGCACACGCACTTTTGGGCGATGCAAGCGCTGAGATTCTTGCTGGCGACAGTGAAGTCGCAACGCTTCTTCTCACACTAACAGATCGGCGCCAGGTTGTGATGAAAGCCGTGCGGGCAGCCAGCGAGAAGCGCGCAAACCTCTTTTTCCAGTGGGAAGCGCTGATGCTTTTGAGCGCCGAGCCAGACTTCCCCGGCCCGCAACCTGTGTCGCGCCACAGCCTCAGTGATGAAACTGAGGTCTTCGTCCTTGGATATGTGCCTGGCCGGCATCCGGCGTTTGAAAGCGATGAAGATTTTAGAGTTTTCGGCGCCACGCTTGCGCGCTTTCATAAGATCTCAAAGGGGAAGCGCCTTTCGGGGGCGACCAATTGGGACCTGCATCGCGTTGCTCGCCACTATGAAAACCCGCTTCTGCTTCAACTCTTAAGCGATCAGGAGAGAACTATCGTTGCAGCAGCGCTCGATCGGTTTGGCCCGCAGTTCCAGGCGCAAATTGATGAGGGTGTCTGGACGGGCTTGGTTCATTCCGACAGCCATCGCCATAATGTTGTGATCGACGGCGCACGCGGTAGCCTTATCGATTTCGGCGAATGCGGCTTCGGCGCCCTATTCTGGGATTTGGGCGTGGCGGTCGCTGATAGCGCCGTCGATGCGCCCGAGCGGGGCGAGGTCTGTCGTCAAAACCTTGTCGCAGGGTACTGCACGGTGACTCCAGAGGCCGAGCCCATTGTCGACAAGACCCTGCCGGTCTTCGAAGCGATGCGAAGCCTGGAAGTGATCACATGGCCCGTCAGCGATTGGTCTCCGGAGCGGCTTGCGGGAGACAAAGAGGAGGCGCGCGACAATATCGAGGTTTCTGTCCGTCATCTCGAAGCATTGCTCGACTCGCCTTGAGTGTTTCGGAAGCGCTTCCCCTGCTGTCACTGCGGCTGCTGGCGCGAATGTCGTCATCAGGCGATGAACTTGCCTTCCGTCGCGCTGGCCGGGAATGAACGCTTCGCGACAATCCCAGCCGCGGCACAAACAGGCCCGGACGGCGGCCAACGTGCTCGACGCAGAGGCTGGCGGCGTTAGAGAAACGCGGCAATAACAAGAGTGTACGCGTTCCGGTGTTCATCCTCACTGGTGCGCCATTTCCCGTTACCCATGTCTCGGGTCACTCATATTGCCACTGTCCGCGGCGACAGCCCTGGCTACGAATTGGTCACGGGATGGCTCGGTCTTAGGCTTCTCTGCGATTAGCCGAAGGACCATCTCGCTAAAGCATCCTTGTCGCATCGCCGGTGCATTCGAAGTATCTTCGACCAGGCCCCTTCGACTGGAGCGTGACCGATGCGCAGCGACCCATGCCAACTTGTACTGCCTCCAGGCTTCGAATCCGATCCGGAGATCGACAGCCTTCTCGAAGCGGTCAAAGCTTCGGATTTGGCGCTTGTGATAGATGATCACGACGCCGTCCTGCGGGCCGCAGCCCCAGAAATGCGCGCAAACGTGCCTGCCAACTTTGTCATGGACCGCGAGATGTTGCGTCAAGGCTTGGCGCTCAACATGATCACCTATGAGCGCTACGTGCGGCGGGTGGAGCATCTGTCCCGCAGACCCAATGGCGAGTATCTCATCATGGGTGAGGAAGAGGTATTTCCCAAGAGCTCGAATGTTCGGCTCGACGGGGGCAAGGAGCGGCGCAGGTTCACCGACATTTGGCGGCAAGAAGGGCAAAGCTGGCTGCTGTCCGTTCGCCACGCAACGGCGATCAATCCGGATTGATGCGTCGCCGAGACGTGCGAGACCGACAGGAACGCTGTTAGGCGCACCCACGCCTTTGCTGTTTCATGCGTGTAGGACTGCCCTCAAGGACAACACTATACCGGTTCCCGGATTCATCCTCACCGGTGCGCCATCTGCGGTTTATCATGACCACCGCATGATGGTCCTGGGCACGAATTGGTCACGCTGGCGAAAGCACTTCGGCCCCGCCCATTTCCGCGTCCTGCATTCCATTGCCACGTCGCGTTCAGACCAGCACTTTTCGAAACACCACTTTGTCGTTGCCGGCTTCATAGAAGTCTCGAATACGAGCCTCTTCTTCATAGCCGCATTTGCGATAAAAACCCCGCTGCGCTTCGAAGCCTGCGAGCCCGGATGTTTCGATAATCAGCATGCGGCCTCCCAGTTCGGCGAGTTTTGCTTCAACTGACCGAAGTAAAGCCGCACCGTGCCCTTTACCCTGTTGGTCAGGGTGGACCGCAATGAGCAGCAGATTCCAAGTTCGATCGGTGAGCCGCTCGGGAATGAAATAGGCGACGCCCCGTGGCGCGCCGTCCTCAAACGTTAGCCAATGCTCTGCGGTTTCGGCGCTCGAGAGATACGGCTCCATCATCTCGGCCAACATTTCCCCCGGAAAGAGCTCAACCGCGTTGATGACGTTTGAAAGGCTGGGCGTGTCTTCGGCGACCGAGGGTCTGATCATGTGACGTTCCGTTATTATGTGTGTGTTGCACGCACCTAGTTACTGTGGTACGCGTTCGAAGTCAACACGCAGGAGCAACGCACTTGAAGCTGCGAACAGCCAATCTCTTCGGCGCGCTAGCGACCGCAGTCGCCGGGCAATTGGCGCAGGCCGCGAGAAGCCACCCCAATCAAACGGATACAGGAACTGCGGCTCTCAATTTGATCGCCTTGTTTGAAGGCTGCTCGAACAACGATCTCAGCCGCGCGTTGCAACTTTCTCATTCCGCCACGGTGCGCCTGATCGATAAGCTGGAAGTGGATGGGCTCGTGAACCGGCACGACGCGAAAGACCGGCGCGCTGTTGCGCTGCACCTGACTCCTTTGGGGAAGCGCGCGGCCGAGACGGCGCTCAAAGCGCGTTGCGCTGCTCTATCCGACCTGGTTGAGCGTTTGTCCGATGCGCAACGTGCAGCGCTTGACGATATCGCCGCGACGCTTTTGAAACATATGACGCAATCGCCGCTCGAAGCCGCGCATATCTGTCGGCTTTGCGATCACGTCGCGTGCCCGGAGGTCGACTGCCCGGTCCACAAGAAAGCCCTTGAGTTGTCGGCCGCGTAGCGCGCAGCCTTAGGATCATCGTTCAAAAACAACCACATACCGGTTCCCAGTTTCATCCTCACCGGCGCGCCATATTTTATAAGGGTTTGCGGCGCTTTCTGATTTTCTGAGATTTGCCCGGAGACGCTAGGGTGACACTAGCGGGGGCAAAGTACGCGTCTGAATATCTCATATGCGCGGACTGACTCAATGAGCCGTCTCTATTTGTCTACTATTGGTGCGGATAGCCGCTCCGCTCTTGCTCTGCGCGAATTTTCGTGCGCTACATGACAGCGTTAACCAAAAGGGGGTTTTCAAATGAAAACTGTTAAAGTGTGTTCGGTCGTCATCGCATTAGTTATGGCTACCAGTGTCGCGGGTTGTGCGACAAAGCGTTACGGTCGGATGCAATCGCTTGTTCCGGCAGAAGCCGCTGCTCTCGATTGTAAGCAAATCGGAATCGAGATTGCAAAGGTTGAGGGCTTTGAACTTCAAGTGGAACAAGGCGCCGAAATCGATTGGAAGTCGGTCGCCGGCTTCCTAGGCGATTATGGAATCGGCAACACGCTCGAAAAGAACGCGGCGATCAAAAGTGCCGCAGAGCGTAAGGCGCAATTGCGCAAGCTTCAGATCGATAAAAACTGCCCGATGGCCTAGTTGGTTGGCTTAAAGTCGGTCTTCTTCATGGCGGCGATCAAAGTCTTGGTGCAAAACGTCGTTGCGACTTGGGCATGGTCGCCGTCATCGACAAAACAGTAGTTGTAAAACACCGGCAGGCCTTCGCGGCTCAGGATCTTTATATCCGCCCGATCCAGCAATATGTCGTTGTCGACTTCCTCACCACCGATCGCTGAAAGTCTCGCCGGGCTCCATGACAGCTCAAAAAGTGCGTTTGGTGATGTGCCGGGCTGGATTAAATTTACAGTCACGGGCTTATTCAGTTGCCCCCGACGATATCGGGACAGGGCCTTAGTCAGAACAATTTCGGCAAGCTTGTCCGCGCTCTTGACGTCGATCGGGTCGCCGTCGCTGGATCGATCGCACGCCGCCAATGACAAAACCAGCGCCCCCGCAGTCATGACGGCAATCAATTTGCGCATAAGGCCCCCTTTTTTTTGTTATGCTGTTACGTGTTGCACAATGCGACCAACCTCACAAGTTCAAGCGACGGTTTTGATTTTCGTTGATTGTTTTTCAAATCCTGCCCCGCTGGCGAAGTCCTTGCGCTCGTAAAGTGCGGAGTCCGGCGTTTGAGCTGAAAAAATGTGAATACCAAGAGTCATTCTTTATGAGGCTTGGTATCGCGCCTCAACTCAAAGAAGAAAAGTTTCAAATTGTAATTTGGCGTTTAAACAGTTGAATAAAAATGTGAATACGAGAGCAATCCGATAAAAGTGGACGCCACCGCTCGGGGATTCCATCAAAGCTCATCCGGCCCTAGCACAATCGGTTAACTGCAGAACGCTTTGTCGGATTTCGCTAGGACGCCTGGGAATTCACGATCCCAACGGGCTCGCAGAAGGTCTCGATGACGCTGGCCAGGGCTTGCGGCCGGCCAAAATAGAAGCCCTGCAAACTATGACATCCTGCCAGTCTCAGCAGCTTGGCCTGTTCCGCCGTCTCCACCCCTTCAGCGGTGATGGCGATCTCCAGGGCGTGCGCTATGCTGACCGTGCCGACAACCAGAGCGGCCGCCTGGCGATCGGTATCGATCCGCCCGGCGAGCGATCGGTCGATCTTGATCCGGTCGAACTGGAAGCGGCGCAGGTAACCGACACTGGCATAGCCTGTGCCGAAGTCGTCCAGTGCCAGCGAAACCCCCAGCGCCTTGAGGTTCCTGACGGCGGCAATGGCCCGGTCGGGATTCTCGATCAGATAGCCTTCGGTGACCTCCAGCTCCAGTCGCTCGACCGGAAAGCCCGTTTCTTTCAGCACGTCAGAGACCTTGTGCTCGAACAAGGGGTCGCGGAATTGGGCCGGTGAAATATTGACGCTAAGCCGCAAGTCCGGCCGGTCGCGCAGATCGCTGCACGCCCGTCTGAGGACGAACTGGCCCAATGGATGGATCAGCCCGCTCGATTCAGCGATGTCGATGAACTGATCGGGTGCCAACGGGCCGTCAGGCCGGCGCGGCCACCGCACCAGGGCCTCGACCGAGGTAGTGCGATGGGTCCACGTGTCGACGATCGGCTGGTAGACGACATCAAATTCGCCACGCGCCAGACCAGCGCGCATGTCCTTTTCGATCGCCTGTTTGCGGTGGCGGGCAGCGTCCAGTTCGGCGTCGTAATGGGTGATGCGTCCCTTTCCCGAAGCCTTTGAATGGTACATCGCCATGTCGGCGCGGCGCAGCAGTTCCTGGCTGGTGCGCGCTTTCAGGTCAGCGTCGGCGATACCGATGCTGGCGCCGATCTGGACGGTGATGTCACCGATGCGTATGGGTGCCCCCAGAAACGCCAGGGCGGCTTCGGCGAACGCCTGGGCCTTGGCCGGGCCCTCCGCGCCGCCGATCAGCATGGCGAATTCGTCGCCGCCCATGCGCGCCAGCATGGCCTTGGCCGGCAGGAAACCCTTAAGTGCCGCGGCAACGATCATGATCAGCTTGTCGCCGGTATTGTGACCGTAGATGTCGTTGACATCCTTGAAGCCGTCGAGGTCGATAAAGACGACGGACTTGCGGCCACGCTTGGTCCGCCGGCTATCGCTCAAAAGGTCGAACAGGGCCCGGCGGTTGGGCAGGCCGCTCAGGCCGTCAGTCATCGCGAAGGTGCGGGCTTCGTTCTCGCTGCGCGCCAGCTTGCGCATGCTGAAAGCGGTCACCGCAATGAAGATCAGCACCAGGGCGCCGGTCAGCCAGCTGACCTGCTCGACGCGCGAGCGGGCGGCACCGGCGGTGATCGCCCCGGACAGCTCCGGCGTCCAGGTCAGTTGCGTCACGGGTTGTCCGCCGGCGTCCTTCAGAATCAGATACGGCGGCGTGGTTTCGCCGATAGGGCGAAAGGCCAGATCCTTGACTCCGAAGATCCGGGCCTGATTGGCCAGCCGCTGCGGCGTGATATGCTGCGTCATCACCAGGTAGCGGCGCATGGTTTCCGGGTGCGTCCCTTGAGGCGTTCCTTGAGGCGTTCCTTGGGGCGTTTCTTGAGGTGTTTCTGGGCCATTGAGCGGCCGGATCAGGCCTATGCTGACAATGGCCGGACCGTGCGTCGTCATGGTAAAACCCGAAGCCACCGTCCGCCCGGCCTCTATGTCCCGATGGTGGGCGGCAATAAGTGTGTTCAGGCCGCTGCCCAGGCGCCGGACATCCGACTCAGGCTGACCGAGGTAACGGCCCCAAAGGAGCGCATAGGTCTCGTCAAGAATGAACGCACCGTCATAGGGTTTTGTCCCGGAGGAGCCAGCGCCCCATATCTGGTGCAGCCAGGTATCGTCGAACGTTTCGCGATACAACTGGTCGGCCGCATCATCCCAGATGGCATTGTCGGTTGTTGTCTCGGACATCTGCGCGATGGCCGATACCAGCGCCGCCTGAACCAGTTCATGCCCGCGCATCATATCGATCTGGTCGGTCTTTTCGGCGATGGCCGACAGAGATGCATGCATCAGAAAGACAATGGCGGCCAGGGTTCCGACCCCGACGATCGCAACCAGGCCGACCAGCAGGCGTGCGCTGGACGTGGTGTGGGAACGCCAGGCGCTCAACTGGGCGAGGATGCGGGAAATCACAGGGTCAAAGTCTCTGGTTCAAAGTCTGATGGCTGTAATGATGGCGCATGTCCTGACCCTAGACCAAATCCCTGAATCGTCCCTTACGACCGTGAAAATCTTTGTTTTTGTGGCAAAAAATATACCACCATGACCTGTGAACAGCCTTCGGCCCAGGTGATCGATCGCCCGCTGCCGGCAATGGAACGGATCTTGCCAACACTGCCGATCTCGTGGCGGAATCCGTCTCCGTATCGGCATTGCAGGTATCTTCGACCGTGGTCACGCCATGGCGCAACCGGCCATAACCTTCAGGCGGCTTTCCGGGTGCAGGCCGGCGTTTAGAGCGGGAAGTGTTTTGATGGAACCAAAACCCCGCTCCAGGTTCTTGGTTTGTTTCGCAATTTTGCCCAAAACGAGAGCGCCCGTGCCGTCGCGTCCACTTTATCGGATTGCGCTCTGCATGCGCCCGCGGTTATCCGCCGAACGTAACCCGCAGCCGCAAACCCGCAACAACGGCGTCCTTGGCGCCGAAACCACCGGGATTTTGGATATACTGCAGGTCAGGCTGGATGACGAAACGAGAACCGACAGGTGCCTGCCAGGTGACTTCCCAGGTCGTTTCCGCGGCAGCGCCCTGAGGATTAAGCAAACGCCAGGCCTTGCTGAATTCGGCACGATAAACCGCAACGCCAACGACGTCGTTATCGCGGCCGGGCAGGGGGCCGGTATAGGTCAGACCACCTCCGACGTAGCCGGAAAGGTCGTGCACAGCGGCGGATGCCGTGCCGGCACGAATCCAGGCCGCCAGTCCCTGGTCGTCGTCCTCGTTCTCGCGCGTCAGGTAGAGACCCAACTGGCCATAGCTCCCCGTGCGTGGGCCGGTCCCCATGCCGTCAAGCTTGTCACCCCGAGCGCTGTACGACCAGGTGCCTGCCTTGGCAAAGCCGCGGTCAAACAGAAACTCCGCTTCGACCACGGCATGACTGCCCTCCTCGGCATTCAACCGAAGCGACGTGAACACGGATCCGTGCTGCGGATCCCCCGCTACGCCGTCGAACAGGCCGGCGCGCAGCCGTAACGCGTCCGTGACGCGCCACTCTTCGACGATGCCGAGGCCGGTCACCGGGAAGATGGACGGACCGCTCTGGGCGTAATCAGCGCCGATTCCGGCCGAAGAGTTCAGAAATACGCCCCCGATCGGCTGGGTATCAAAAATTGCGTTCAGATTGACAATGCCCGCCGTGGTGACAAACCGTTCGTCGGGCGTGGTGTAGCGTGCCCACGCCTCCATCAGCCGAACGCCCGGCGGCGCGTCAATATTCGACAGGACCTGGACATCGCCGACATAGCGCTCGGAAAAGCCGCCGTGATTATTGGCCAACACATAGGCGAAGCCTTCCCACCCGTCGCTTCCCGTCCAGGCTGCGGTCAGGTCGATGTTGCTCATGGCCCACGTACCGGTGCGCAGACCCCCTTGAGTGTTACCCAGCAGATCGACGGTCGCGGCCGCTTCAAAGTGCACCGGAGAGGCGTCTTCGGCCGCGGCCTGGCAGGCCATTGTGCTCGTCACAAGCGTGATCGCGGTAATAAGGTAGGCAAAAGTTTTCATGGCGCTTTCCGTTTCGCCGGACAACTTAGGGTAAACGCGCCAATATTCCGTTCACGGGTAAGGTTAATGCGGCGGTAAGGTTTACACAGGCGCCAGGTGACGACGCCTTTCAGGCGGCGACTTCCACTTCGGAAACCTGACTTTGCGCCATGGCGGTACAACTGGTGGCCTAATACCAACCCTCGATGACCTTGACTCATCGCGGGTTTGCAAGCGCGCCAGAGAACGTTCTTTGGGCGCCCGAGCTTTTGCGAGGAGCCACGCGGCGTTTGAGCTGAAAAAATGCGAATACCAAGCGTCATCCTTTATGAGGTTTGGTATACGCCACATTTTGATCAAAACTCATCCAGTTCTAGTGCCAGCGGAGTTCGCGACCTCGGAACACAATTTCCGCGCCCTGAAGACAAGGTTAACCAGGCTTAACCTTGGCACCCTTCTTGCTGCGGATACGTGGATCTTCGCTCAGGAGTGGTGTGTGTCTCGAATCTGTCTGATGTCTCTCGTGCTGGTTTTGTCCGGCATCTCGTCCGTGGCCGTCGCACAGCCGGACCGCAGTGTCGCCCAAACCCGGCAATGCAATGCGGACGCTGGCCGGACTACGGTCAGCCAGGCCGCCTATCGTAATGGCGGTGCCCGTCAGCGCGCCATGATGCGCAACCACGTGAACGTGGCGGAACTGAAGGCGCGGCGTGCCTGCCGTGGCGGGTAGGGTCCGGCGAAACCGCCCTGCTCCCGGGGCCCTCGGGGACCACGTAAAGACAGGGCGTGTTCAGCCAGTTGGTAACCCTGCCCATGGCCCTCTGGGGTCAAACCGTTGACATGATACGGGTGAAGGCGCTCACAAAACGTGTTACCATCTCATCGGCGTCTGACAGGGTCAGGGTAAGCGGCGGCGAAAAGGCCAGGGCCCCAATGCTGGGCAGCGGTCGGACAATGAGGCCGCACCCATAGGCCGCTTCGGCGATGGCCGCGGGCAGCTTTCGTCCGGGTTCGAACAGCCTGCGGCTGGATTTATCCTCCACCAACTGCACGGCACAAACAAGGCCGACTCCGCGAATTTCGCCGACGTGCGGATGATCACCCAGTTCGTCGCTAAGCCTTTGCATCAGGTGCGCGCCGACGCGGCGCGCATTATCGGCCAGATGTTCACCCTGATAGATGTCCAGCACGGCATTGGCCACGGCGGCCCCAACCGGGTGACCGGAATAGGTATAGCCGTGCGAAAAGCCGCCCAGTGCTTTAGACCCGTCGTGCAAAACGTCCCAGATACGGGTCGTCATAAAGGCTGCTGACATCGGGAAAACGCCTGAGGTCAACCCTTTGGCGGTGGCCATGAAATCGGGCCTTATGTCATAGGTCTGGCTGCCGAAGTCGGCACCCGTGCGCCCAAAGCCGCACACAACCTCATCCGCCACCAGCAGGATGTCATTTTCCTGGCACACTTGCTGAATACCAGCCCAGTAGCCTTTCGGCGGCGGCACGACCCCACCGGCACCCAGAACAGGCTCTCCTATGAAAGCAGCGATGGTTTCGGCACCCTGATCGTGAATCAACTGCTTGAACGCGTCAATCAGGCGGGTTGAAAAGGCCAGTTCATCTTCGCCCTCAGTGGCAAATCGGTAAGCGTGCGGACATTCGGTGTGAAGTATGCGCTCTATCGGCAGGTCGAACTGATCGTGGAAGCTTTTGAGACCGGTCAGGCTGGCGGTCGAGATCGAGGTCCCGTGATAGGCCCCCCAGCGCGACACGATCTTTTTCTTGTCGCGCCGCCCCAACAGATTATTGTAATGCCAGATTATTTTCAGGATCGTGTCATTGGCGTCTGACCCGGATGAGCCAAAAAACACATGGTTGAGGTCGCCGGGCGCCATGGCCACCAGTCGAGCCCCCAGGGTCTCCTGAGCCGCATTGGAATAGCCGCCAAAGGTGTGGAAATAGTCGAGATTTCGCACGGCATCGGCCATAACTTGCGCGATCTCCTCGCGCCCGTGGCCAATGTTAACGCACCAGAGACCTGCCGTTCCATCCAGCAGTTCATGACCTGTGTCATCGCGTATCCTGACACCCTTGGCCGAGGCCATGCGGCGGGGGCCGGACTGCAGCATGGCCGCAATCGAAGAGGCCGGATGAAGAACGTCAAGTCTGCTGTGTGGGGTCATGACGGCATTTCAGCACGGATGGTGGCGTATGAAAGGTGTAAACCCGCTCTAATTCTGAGAATAAACGCACGGAATGCAGTTTTTGCCGAATTTTATTCGGTTGACTGTGTTAAGACGTGTCATGACCCTGCGACTCGACAAGATCGACCTGAAAATCCTGCGTGCCCTGCAAACCGATGCCCGCATTACCAATCTGGCCCTGTCCGACAAGGTTGCCCTGTCGGCCAGTGCCTGTCTGTCACGGGTTCAGAAGCTGAGGGACAAGGGATACATTGCCCGTGACATTAGCGTCTTGTCTCCGTCAAAAATAGGGCCGGTTTTACATGCCTTGCTCGAAATTACCTTATCTAACCATAAGCTTGCCGATCATCAGGTCTTTGAACGCGCCATTGCCGGACGCGATGAAATCATCATGGCGGTGAAGGTCAGCGGGCGCTTTGACTATCTTCTGGCGGTGACGACGCGCGACATGCCGGCCCTCAATGCTCTGTCCGATGAACTTCTGGAGGGCGATCTCCCGATCGCCAAGCTGGTAACGGTCCCGGTGCTGGATATTGCCAAGGCCTTCAACGGCTTTCCGATCGAGAGGCTGCAACACACGTCCTGATACCGAATTTTATGCGGTTTATGGCCTGCCTACCGCATAGTCGTCGTATGCCTCGCGCCACAACAACGCTTTATTCTCCCCGGGCCGTGCCACCTTAAGGCTTCAAACCTTACAAGGACCTCCGCGTGGCGATTTTCAGACTCGCGAAAGCTGACGATATAGAGGCGATAGCCCGGTTAACCGCCACGGCGGGATCGGGTCTGACAACCGTGCCCAGAACCCGGTCCGAAGTGACGGAGTGCGTGGAGAAAACCCTCAGGTGTCTGGCCGGTGATCCCACCAGCCACCGCCTGCTGTTTGTGGCGGAACACGCGGGTGAAATCGCGGGTATTTCGTCCATTATTCCCAGACTGGGCGTGGATCGTCCGTTCTACAGTTTCAAGCGCAGTCGGCATACCCGGCACGCATCGCGACCCAAGTTGACGGTAACCTATGAAACGCTTCAGCTTACCACAGATTTTGATGGCTATACCGAGCTGGCCACCCTTTATGTGGCACCGCAGGCGCGCGGGTCAGGTTTTGCGCGCCTGTTGTCTCTGGGACGACTGGCCTACATAGCCAACCACCGTACGGCGTTTGATGACCGGTTGATGGCCGATATTCGAGGGTGGTTCGATGCTGACGGTGAGTCGCCGTTCTGGACCCACCTGACCTCGAAATTCATCGATGTGCCCTATGATCAGGCCGATAAACTGTGCATGAATGACGGTCATTTTATCGATCAGCTCTTGCCGTCCTTGCCCATCTTTTTAAATCTGTTGCCGGAAACGGTTTCCCGGTGTGTTGGACGGCCTAATGACAATTCCGCCGGCGCGGTTAAACTGCTGGAAGGCACAGGGTTTCGTCGCACAGACCTGTGCGATGTCTTCGACGGAGGGCCCTCCATGGTGTGCGAAACGGACCGGACCCTGATTGCCCGCACCGTGACCGCCGTTCAGGGTGTGACCGCCGCCGCCCTTCAGTCGGCCTTGGTATTTGGGGGCCAGGGCGCTGACTTTCGCGCGACGATCGGTCTTGCCGATTGGGGATCGCAACGGGTTTCGCGCGACGTTGTGGACGAACTTGCCACCGAAATTCTCACAATGGCGCGAATTGACGCAGAGGTCATGCCATGAGCCAGGAGATGAATTTTGACGGCCTGATCGGCCCGACGCACAACTATGCCGGCCTTTCTTTTGGCAATATGGCGTCGCGACTCAATGCCGGTGAGCGCGCCAACCCCAGGGCCGCGGCCTTGCAGGGCCTGGCCAAAATGCGTTGCCTGATGGAGATGGGCCTCGTGCAGGGGGTCTTGCCGCCCCATGAGCGGCCGTTTTTGCCAGCCCTGCGGCGGATTGGCTTTAGCGGCAGCGACCGTGAGGTCCTCAAGACAGCCTGGGTGACGGATCACGCCCTTGTCGCCAATGTCAGTTCTGCCTCCAACATGTGGACGGCCAATGCCGCCACTGTCAGCCCCAGCGGGAACACCCGGGATGGGCGGGTGCATTTGACACCGGCCAATCTGGTCGCCATGCCCCATCGCAGTCTCGAATCTGAGTTCACTACGCGCGTGTTGCGCCGTGTGTTTAAGGATGAGGCGTGTTTTTGCGTTCATGAAGCCTTGCCGGCCTGTGATCTGTTCGGCGATGAAGGCGCGGCCAATCATAATCTGATGGGGGCCAGGCATGGAACCGGGAGTTTGGAGGTCTTCGTTTATGGCCGCGTCGGTTTGCAACGGCACGCAAATCGCACCCGTTTTCCAGGTCGACAAACCCTTGAGGCGTCTCAGGCAGTGGCGCGGCTGCACGGGACAAGGCACGCCGTTTTTGTTGAACAAAATCCTCTCGCCATTGACGCCGGAGCCTTTCACAACGATGTGGTGTGCGTCACCAACGAACGGCTGATGCTGTTCCACGAACAGGCCTTCGACGACGTGGCGTCTACGAAGGATGTTATCCGTCGTGCCGCAGAGACCTCAGGGTTTGAGCCGATCTTTGTGATGGCATCGGCCGCACAGATGCCGATCGGGGATGCCATCAGATCCTATCTGTTTAACAGTCAGTTGATCACCCGCCCTGACGGCAAAATGAGCCTGATCGTGCCATCGGATGCCGAAGACGTTGATAGCGCGCGTGAATTCGCTGCGGCGTGTGTTGCCGGTGAGAACCCGATCGATGAGGTTGTTTACCGCGACATCCGCGAAAGTATGCGCAACGGTGGCGGCCCGGCCTGTTTACGCCTGAGAGTCCAACTCACCGCGGAGGAAATGCGTGGCGTGCATTCGGGCGTCGTGATGACACCGGAGACGCTCACGCAGCTTGAAGCCTGGGTAAGGTCTCATTATCGCGACCGACTGGACCCGGACGATCTGGGCGATCCGAACCTGATGACGGAATCCCGAACCGCGCTGGATGAATTGACGCGCATCCTTGGTCTGGGGGCGTTGTATGACTTTCAGCAGGGGTAATTCATGAGCCTTCGCCAATTGGATGACCACGATCGCGTGGTCCTGGCGCGTATCGACGCGCGCAAACCCGCCCTGCTGACCCGGACTCTGGACTGGGCCCGCTTGAACACCGGCAGCACCAATATCGAGGGCCTGACGGCCTTTGCCCCCATTCTTGAAGACGCCTTTTCGGAACTGGATGCTGACATTCAGCTGATTCGCTGCGCGCCGGTGGATAAGATCGACACCAAGGGTGAATCGACGCGCTTTCAAAGCGGTTCGGTATTGCAGGCGACCGCCAGACCGGAGGCGCCAGTGCAGGTCGTTCTCACCGGCCACTACGACACGGTTTATGCGCCCGGCACGTTCGAAGCCATCACCGATCTTGGCGACGGTCGCATCAATGGTCCCGGCGTCGCCGATATGAAGGGGGGACTGGTGGTCATGCTGGAGGCGCTGCAAGCCTTTGAAGCCGGGCCCCTGAAGGACAGGCTCGGCTATCGTATCGTCCTGTCGCCTGACGAAGAGACCGGCAATTTCGCCAGCCAACAGCTAATCCATAAGGCCGCGACAGGCGCCCACATCGGCATGACCTACGAACCGGCGATGGAAAGCGGAGCCATGGCAGGCGCGCGCAAAGGTTCGGCAATTTTTGACATCGTTTTCCATGGCAAGGCGTCCCATGCCGGTCGCGCCCCGGAGCAAGGCCGCAACGCCCTTTATGCCGCCGCCCAGTTTATTACGCAGATGGAGCGTCTGGAACACGAATATCCGGGCGTGACTTTCAATGTCGGGCGTCTGGATGGCGGGGGCGCGGTCAATATTGTGCCCGATCTGGCCATTGTTCGTCTGGGCGTGCGGGCCCCGGATCAGGGTGCGGCAGCCTGGACCACGCAGAAGGTGCGCGCGACGTTTGATCAGGTGTGTGAGCGCGATGGCATCACGGGTCATATACACGGCGGCTTTTACCGTCCACCCAAACCGCATAATGCCGCTCAGGCCGCTCTCAGCCTGGCCATTGCCGAAACCGGGGCCGGTCTTGGCCTTTCGATCACCTATGTCGATACCGGCGGGGTATGCGAAGGCAATAATGTTTTTGCCGCGGGCGTGCCGAACATAGACACGCTGGGCGTACGCGGAGGCCTCATCCATTCACCCGCAGAGTTCATGGTCGTAGAGAGTTTAGCTGAGCGGGCCGGACTATCGGCCCTTATCCTTAACCGGCTGGCCGATGGGCGCATAGATGCCCATAGGATCCACGCCCTGATGGAGCCGCACCATGACGCGTGATGTCTATAAGAATGGCCAGTGGTCGGCCGGGGACGGACCTGCGTTTCAGAAAACCTGCCCGGCATCCGATGAAGTCGTCTGGTCGGGTCATGCCGCCAGTGGCGCGCAGGTCGAGGCAGCGGTGGGGGCTGCCCGCGCCGCCTTTGCGCCATGGGCATTGAGGCCACAAGCTGAACGTATCGCCATATTGGAGGCTTACGCCGACGCCCTGACCTCGCGTCGCGACGCGATTGCCCGCGCCATTAGCCGTGATATGGGCAAGGCCCTTTGGGAATCCCTGAGCGAGGCGGATGCGATGGCGGCCAAGGTCGCGATTTCCGTAAAAGCGCAAGCCGAAAGGGCGGGGCAAAAATCTGCCGCCGCCGCCTTCGGAACGATCGACCTGGGTCATCGGCCGCACGGCGTCATGGCCGTGATTGGGCCGTTCAACTTTCCGGGTCATCTGCCCAACGGCCATCTGGTTCCGGCCTTGCTGGCTGGCAACACCTGCGTCTTCAAGCCGTCGGAACTGGCGCCTTCGGTCGCTGCCCTGATGGTCGAGGCGTTTGAAGCTGCCGGGTTGCCGCAAGGGTGCCTGAATGTGGTGCACGGCGGGCGCGAGGTGGGTAGCGCCGTCCTCAATGCCCGAATCGATGGGCTGTTGTTTACCGGTTCGGTCGAGGCGGGCCTGGCGTTCCACAGGCATTTTGCCGGACGGCCTCAGATTATACTGGCGCTGGAAATGGGCGGGAACAATCCGCTTATCGTGTGGAATCCGGCCGATGTCGAGGCCGCCGCCGATATTGTGTTCACCTCAGCCTTTGTGACGACCGGTCAACGTTGCTCGTGCGCGCGCCGCCTGATCCTGCCGGAAGGTGGGTTTGGAGATGACGTTTTGACAGCGCTGGTCGAACGTATTCGCACCGTGCCGATTGGCGCGTGGGATCAGGATGTTTTCATGGGGTCTGTGGTCTCGGCCCCCGCCGCCCAGGCTGCCCTGAGGTTTGAGTCGGATCTGCTCACGTCAGGGGCCAAACCTGTTCAGGCTTTCGAGCACCCTTTTGGGCCCGGCGCGTTTTTGCGACCTGCCCTGATCGATGTGACTCACGCCCGTGATGTACCGGATACCGAACTGTTCGGGCCGCTATTGCAGGTGACCCGTGTTCGGGATTTCGACAGCGCCATAGACCGCGCCAATGCTACGCGGTTTGGCCTGGCCGCCGGATTTGTCGGCGATGACGACGACCTGTGGCGCAAGGCCTACAGCCACTTGAACGCCGGCGTCCTCACGCGCAATCGTCCGACCGCCGGCGCGCCATCATCCCTGCCATTCGGGGGGCCGGGCCTGTCAGGTAATCATCGCCCCAGCGCCTATTATGCCGCCGACTATTGTGCCTGGCCCCAGGCAACCCAAAGCGCGCAAAAAGCCGTCCGACAGACGCCGGCAGGCTACGGTGGTGGCTTTGGGCGCTAAGTTAGCTTTTTTAAAGTCGTCAAATCCACAGAGCCGTCACAGAGCTTGGCGCGTTGGGTTGATGCTATCTTACATGTGAAGGGCTCGGACAAGGGACCCTCATCCACAGGAGCAGGTATGGACGGCAAGGCGCCGCCTTCTTCACCGCCGACCGGGAACACCACGGCGTCAGCCGACCCAGTACTGGCGGGGTCGGAACGCTCACGTTTAGGCGACCTGGTCCATAATCGCTTCTTTTCTCCCCTCGTTCGATTTTTCAAGCGCAGAGGGTTTCAGACGCCTGAGGCCGAAGACGGCGCGCAGGAAGTCTTCGCGCGCCTGTCCGGTCTTCAGGCGGATAGCCTCATCGATAATCCGAAGGCCTATCTGTTCCGGGTCGCCGCTTCGGTGGCGGTGGATAAGGGGCGACGGGAGCGCGTCCGCCATCAGGACATGCATATTTCTACTGAAAATCTGGAGCTTGGGGGTGAGGAGCCGTCCAGCGAGCGCGTCTTAATCGTGCGAGAAGATTTGTCAAACCTGCTCCTGGCGCTGGAAGACATGCCGCCGCGACGGCGGGAAATATTGTTATTGAACCGTCTGGATGGCTTAAGCTACAGCCAGTTGGCGGTGAGATACGGTGTAACGGTAAGTGCGATTGAAAAACAGATGATGAAGGCGATAGCTCATATCCATACCCGCATGGGATCGCATTCCGACAGGACAAAGTCCTGATGTCTCTATACCTGTGGCCGCATGTCAAGTCTCAACCCGTCGCCAGACCGGAGGACGCCGCCGCATGGGTTGCGCGTCTGATGTCCGATCAATGCACGCAGGCCGACCGTTCGGCCTATGAGCAGTGGGCCAGCGCACACCCCGCCGAAGCGGAGCAGGCTGAGGCGATGCGGCGTCAGATGCAAACCTTGTCCTTGCTGTCATCGGACCCTCTGATAGCACGTCAGTTGAACCGTGTTCGCAACCATACGCCGGATCGACGGGCCCTGTTCGGGGGTATGGCCGCGGCCGTGATTGTGGGTGTCGGCCTGATGATCACGCCGGCCCTCATCCAGCGCCATCCGGTATATGAAACCCGTATCGGCGAAACGCGCACCGTAAAACTGGATGACGGCAGTGTGCTTCTGCTCAACAGCCGGTCGCGGGTGCGTATCGACTATAGCGACACCGAACGCCGCATCTGGCTCGATGAGGGGCAGGTGCGTTTTGAGGTGGCAAAGGACCGGCACCGACCCTTTCGGGTCTTTGCGGCTACCGAAGAAGTGCGGGCTTTGGGCACCGTATTCGACGTCCGTCGTGATGGTGCACGAGTGCAGGTGCTGCTCGAAGAGGGAAGCGTTGCGATTTTCTACCAGGGTGATACGCAACGTCCGGCCTCCGCTACGCCGCAAACCAGAGCCATGGCTGTGCTAAAGCCCGGTCAGTCGGCTGAGACGGGCGATCCTGGCCATCCGGGTGCGGTGGCGGTCAAGGCGGCCGATATCAAGGTCATGGGGGCGTGGCGGTTCGGACTTATGGTCATGGAAGATCGTCCCCTGGCCGAGGCGGTGGCGGAAATAAACCGCTACAATACCCGTCAGATTGTTCTGATCGATCCGACCATTGCTGACATTCGCATCAGTGGCGTGTTTCAGACGGGTCGCCCTGAGGCCTTTGCCGAGGCCGTCACAGCGGCCTTTCCGGTCGAAATCGCCCATCAGGGCGGCGATACCGTGCAACTGCGTGCCGCGCCGGGTATCTGACCAGACTGCGACCATTCGGCAACATAGCTGCAAGATGTAATGCCAATGTCGCATTATATTAAAAAAAACGTCAAGAGCCGGTGAGGAGGTTTCCGCCGCTCGCGTCAATCTGCCTGAGCGGTCCGCAGTTCGCAGTCCGCAGTCGGCATCAGGCGCAAAAACTTCAAGGGGATAACTTTCATGACGCGCGTAAGACAAGGCAAACCCTATAACGGCCTCAGAGCTGCTCTACTGATCGGTACAGCCATAACAGGTTCCCATCTTATGGGGGGCATGCAGGCGAACGCTCAGGTCGCACCGGTGGCCATCACTATCGAAGCGGGAGATCTGGCCGCCGGATTGCGTCAATTCGCCCTGACGACGCGCAAGGACCTGATTTTTTCGGGCGATCTGGTGGCGGACAAGCGCACCCCGGGTGTTAGTGGGGCGACGTCTGAGGCGGCGGCCCTTGAGACTATCCTGGCAGGCACCGGCCTGACCTATCGGGCGACGCCATCGGGCGGGTATGCTATTGTTAAAGTGACCCGTGCAGAAACGGACTCCGCGGTCGTAACCCCGGAAGAAGCCCCCGAGTTGATCATCATCACCGGAAGTCGCATTCGTGGCCTGCCCAGTGACGGGCCGGTACAGGCCAAGACCATTACCCGCGATGAGATCGATCAGTCGGGTGCGGGATCCATCATCGATATTCTGCGCGATCTCCCACAGACCGGCGGCGGATCAGGCACCTTCTCCACCTCGACCGCCGGACCCTTGTCGGGCGCCACACCGGTCGGCGCGGCCGGCGTGTCCTTGCGCGGTCTGGGGACCAGTGCCACCTTGACCCTGATCAATAATCGCCGCTCGTCGGTGGCCGCGTTTGCGCGGGGTCAGGAAGGCTTCATCGACGCGAACTCGATCCCTCTGGCGGCTATTGAGCGGGTGGATATTCTGCCAAACGGTGCCTCGGCCCTCTATGGTGCCGATGCCGTGGCCGGTGTTGTCAACTACGTGCTGCGCAAGGATTACAAGGGCGCTGAGTTATCGGTATCCTATGGCGATTCAACCGCGAAAACAGATGAAGGCCGTCTGAATGTGACGGGCGTTATCGGGGGCAAACTGGGTGAGCACAATCTCATGCTGGTCGCCGACATCTATCGTCGCAATGGGCTTTATGACCGCGATCGCAACTATACAAAGGATTCCTTCCGTCCCAGCCAGCAGGGATTTTACCCCAGCTTCAACGACCTCTATCTGATGACCAATGACCAGACGGAGTCCCCGCAGAACGGCGGATGTCCGGCTGACAAGTTTGCGGTTGGCAATCTGGGTGAATATTGTGCGGTCGATACCAATGACTATGCGGCCACCGACGACGAATATAAATCCGAAGGCCTTTTGTTTACCCACAACTATAAGATCAACGACCGCACGACATGGTTTAGCGACGTCTTGTACCAGCAGTATACCAGTCAGGGCACGGCTTCACCGGCGAATTTCTCCCGGACTCCGAGCGATCCGCAAAACCCCAACTATCCCGCCAGTTTCAAAGCCGATCTCGCGGCAGAGGGGGGAGTCAGCAATTTTTCGAGCTTTAATCGCTACCCGATCTACATGTGGGGTAAGCTGTTGGAACCGCGCGCGGTTGAGGTCAGCTCAAAAAGTTACCGCATGGTATCTGGCCTGAAGCATGAGTTCACCAATGGCTGGTCCATGGAAAGTGCCCTGACGGTCGGCGGCAACGAACGCCTCCAGAAGGGGACCTCCGGCCTGTATCGCACTTTGGCATTTTACGACGCCAACCTCGGTAACCTCTGTACAGACGGCAGCAAGGTGGATCGCTGGCGCGTCAATGCCGCCCGTCCCGACGCCAGTTATCGCGGCAGCACCTGTGAAGCCGCGGGCAAGACCACCCTTTGGTACAATCCCTTTGGCGGTCAAAAGAACCAGGACCCGAAGCTGAAGGATACTCTGGAAACCACGGCAGAACGCCGCGGTCTGTCGAGCCTGCTGGCGTTTGATGTCTCAGCCACCGGTGATCTGTTCCAGTGGAACGGTCGCACGGTCAAGGGGGCCTTTGGGGCTGAACTGCGTCACGAAAGGATCAAGGATACGCCGTCAGGCGACGCCGTCGCGACCCTGACCAATCCCGAACCCATCCTGGGCTTTTCTTCGACCTCGGCGCGCGGCGAACGCAATCAATGGGCGGCTTTTGGTGAAATCTACCTCCCGCTCACCGATGCGCTGGATGTCCAACTGGCTGGCAGATACGACAGCTATGACGATTTCGGTTCCGACTTCAATCCGAAGATAGCGGTGCGCTGGTCGCCGTTCACACAACTTGTGACCCGCGCCAACTGGTCGACCTCGTTCCGTGCGCCGTCGCTATCCCAAAGCGGCGCAGGGGTCTTGTTGTCATCTTTCCGCGTGCGTTGCGCCATAACGCCTCAGGCCTGTAACAACAATGCCGCGGCCACCGGACAGGCGCTTTTATCCGAAGATGTCGGCAATCCCGATCTGGAGGCGGAAACCGCGGAATCCCATGGCTTCGGGGCCGTTTATAAGCCGACATCCGGGATTGAGATCGGTGTCGATTACTGGGACATCCGTCATGAAAACCTGGTCGGCATTGATCGTGATGACTTCATCCGCCGCGCCTTGAACGGCGAATTTACCAAGGCAGGCCCGGGTCTTTTGCCAACCGGCACGGCCGGTATCGAGGTTTCGGCGACGGGCTTTGTGACGGATGCCCACTTCCAGATCGGCAATCTGGGCTATCAGCATACGCGTGGGATAGACCTAAGCTATCGCCAGAAGGTCTATACCGACTCCTATGGTGACTTCACTTTCACGATCGACACCAGCTATCTGATGGCGCTCGAGCGTCAGGCCTCGGTCGGCGCCGCACCGGTCGATGAGGCGGGTGAGTACCAATATCCGCAATGGCTCACCAATACAAAACTGCGCTGGCGTAACGGGGCCTGGCGCGCCAGCGTGTCGGCCAACTACACCTCGTCTTATCGTGACGATCCTGACCCGCGTACCCTGACGGCGGTAGGCTTGCCCACGACGGCCGTGGTCGATGTGGAGGCCTGGCTCGTTGTTGATGCCGATCTGAGCTACGATCTGGGTGAAAACTCGACCCTTGGTCTGAATATCCAGAACCTCAGCGATGAAGACGCGCCTCGCGTTCTGGGGTCCGGGGCCAATGTCGATCATATCAACCACGACACCCGCGGTCGCTTCGTGACCGTGCGCTACAAGCGCCGGTTCTGAACCGGATTGCCCCTCTCCCGATCCGCGGGGGAGGGGGGTGATACCCGAGCGCAATCCGATAAAGTGGATGCCACCGCACGGGCGCTCCCGTTTTCGGAAAAATTGCGCGACAAAACAAAAACTTATACCAACCCGCGAAAATCTTGACTCATCGTGGGTTGGCAAGCGCGCCAGAGAACGTACTTCGGGCGCCCGAGCTTTTGCGAGGAGCCATGCGGCGCTTGAGCTGAAAAAAAGCGAAGACCAAGCGTCATTCTTTATGAGGCTTGGTAGTAGAGCGGGGTTTTGATTCCATCAAAACCCCGCTCTGGACAGAACAAGAAAAAAATACTGGGAAACGTTCATGAGCGCTGAATCATCGCCCAAACCGGCATCAAAGGGTCCCGATACCTTACTGATCATGCTGGCGGTCGCCGTAATGGCCTATCTAGCCACGTGGTTTGTCCCAAAAGGCCTGTTCAACCTCCTGCCCGTTTCGGGGCATGGTCATGGGCGGGCGATGATTGATCCTGATAGTTTTCACATTGTGTCCGGCGCGCAAGGGGGCGGTGCGCCCGTCTTCGGAGCGGGAGGCGAGGTCGGCTTTCTTAACCTGTTGTTTGAGGGCCTGGTCTCCGGCGACCGCAACGGCGCCACGGTAGGCCTGATGGCCTTTCTGCTTATTGTCGGCGGGGCCTTTGGCATGGTCATGCATACAGGTAGCATAGAACGGGCTCTGAAGGGCGTGATGAGCCGTTCCAAGGCGACCCATCCGGCCCTGATTGCGGGTATCTTTATTCTGTTTTCCCTGGGGGGCGCCGTATTCGGCATGGGAGAGGAGGCGATCGTTTTTGTGCTAATCCTGTCGCCAACCATGGTGCGGGCCGGCTACGACAGTGTCACCGCCGTTCTGGTAACCTATGTAGCCACACAGGTAGGCTTTGCCACCTCATGGATGAACCCGTTCAGTCTGGTCATTGCTCAAGGCATAGCCGGTGTGCCTCTGTTATCTGGGATGTCCTTTCGCATCGTGATGTGGATCCTGTTCACCGCCCTGGCTGCCGTGTGGGTATGGCGCTATGCCGCGCGCATCAAGGCCGTGCCGCAACGTTCCATCAGCTACGACAGCGATCGCGCCATTCGCGACCGGAACGATCCCGCTATAGCCCTTCAGGAAAAGCTGAAAACGGGGGATGTTATCATCCTGTCCCTGCTGGCGGCAGCGATCGGCTGGATCGCGTGGGGGGTAACGGTCAAGGGCTATTATCTGGCGGAAATCGCCGGGCAGTTTTTCGCGATGGGTCTGGTTGCGGCGATCGTAGCCCTGGCATTTCGACTACCAGGGGTGACCGGTAACGGTCTGGCCCATGCCTTTCGCGATGGCGCAGTCCAGATGGCCCCGGCGGTGATTGTGGTGGCTATCGCCAAAGGGATCGTGTTGATCCTGGGGGGTGACGCTCCGACGAGCCCCAGCGTGCTGAATACCTTTTTGAACAGTCTGGGCAGTGTGTCCGCGATGCTGCCCGACTGGGCTTCGGCGACCGCCATGCTCTTTTTGCAGTCTCTGATCAATCTGTTTGTCGCGTCGGGATCGGGTCAGGCGGCCCTGACGATGCCATTGATGGCACCCCTGGCCGATATGACCGGCGTCACGCGCCAGACAGCCGTTCTGGCCTTTCAACTGGGTGACGGCCTGACCAATATCGTCTGTCCGGCGTCTGCGGCTCTGCTGGGCTCATTGACGGCGGCGCGGATCGAATGGATGCGCTGGATCGGGTTTATCTGGCGACCGACACTTGGCCTGCTTGTCATCGCCACCGGGTTTGTTCTGGCCGCCCATTTTGGAGGGTATTCATGATTCGCGCTTGTGTGATTGCAGCCGTGGTCGGGCTTATGCCGTCCGCGGCTCTGGCCGGGGACCAAGGCGTCCTGGTCATTGCCGGTGGTGCGGTGGAACCCGACAACACCGCAATCTGGGGCAAATTCATTGACGCCTTGCCCCATCCGGAAAGCGATCGGATTGCCGTCATCGTCTCGGCGTCCGGCGAGCCAATCCTGTCCTTTGAGAGTGCGCGCAAGACTCTGGAAAAGCATGGTATTGCCAGGGAACGCGTGATCCTGATCAAGGCCGCCGTCATCGATGATCCGTCCACGTCAGAGGATGAACGCGACTGGCAAAAGGGCGGGTTTGACGCAGATAATCTCAGGATCATCGCCACGGCCGGCGGGGTGTGGTTAACCGGTGGCGATCAGGTGCGCACGGCCAGAATATTCTACACCTCCGAGGGGCAGGCCACACCTCTGCTTGCCGCGCTGCACGAACGTTTGAAGCAAGGCGCGGTTATCGGCGGTTCAAGCGCCGGAGCAGCGATCCAGAGCGGAACCATGATTGCCAGCGGTGACAGTTTCACCGCGTTGACGACACCCGTAGGGAACGCGGCAGATCAGTCCAGCATGAATGACGGGGCACTGGTTCTGGGTAGGGGGGCCAATTTTTTCCCTTTCGGCGTTATTGATCAGCATTTCGACCGTCAGGCCCGCCTGGGCCGCCTGGCGCGGGCGGTTACCTTGACGGACGGACCGAAACACGGGTTTGGTATTGACGAAAATACCGCTCTGATCGTTGATCTGAAAACCGCCCGCGCCACCGTCGCTGGCCCCGGGACGGTGACTTTGCTGGACGCCAGTGGAGCGAAAAAAGGTTCAGGACCTGGATTTCATGTTACAGACCTGGGTCTGGGCCTGATCAGTGCGGGCGACGAGGTCGATCTTAAGACCCTTCAGGTCAGACACGCCGCGTTTAAAACAACAGACGCGCTCAAAAAGCCCTATTACGATCATGTCCACGCATCCGGCGGCGGCATAGCCCTGCCCAATCAAAAGCTGGAAGATATGCTGACGCTCGATTTGGTCGACAACGCCAAGGCCGGGCGTCTTGATCGCTGGACGTTTGGCGATAACGGAACTGCGGTGCGGTATCGGTTCGAGGAAAGGCCCATAACCCAGGCTTTTGGCGGGAAGGATGCTGCGGGAAAATATCGCTATAGTATTTCGGCCTTGGCTTTCAGCATCGTGCAGGCCGCGGTGACTTTTAGAACGCTGGAGCCAGAATGAACAGACCCTGGGCGATAGCCATTCACGGTGGCGCCGGTGTCCATGCCGACCGCGACTATAGCCGCGCGGAAGCGTTTCTATATGATCTCGTCAGGGATGGCGCAGACCGGCTGAAGGCGGGGATGACCGCGCTCGATGTCGTGCAGGCCCTGTGCGAGGCTATGGAAGATTCGGGCCTGTTTGTCGCCGGCCGCGGGTCGGCGCCCAACACGGCCGGCTTCATCGAACTGGATGCCGCCTTGATGGAAGGCCACACCCGCCGCGCCGGATCAGTTTGCGCCCTGAAGGGATTTGAATCCCCCATAGCGGCCGCGCGCGCGGTCATGGAGCGCACGGACCACGTCCTGATGACGGCGCAAGGCGCAGAGCGCCTGGCCCTGGAAGCCGGGCTAAAGACAATCGATGACCCTGAAACCTGGCGCACGCAGCCGGACGGCTTTCTGAAGCGCGATCTGGACACAGGGCACGGGACGGTCGGGGCAGTCGCCCTCGATATACAGGGTCATTTGGCGGCGGCAACGTCCACGGGCGGCGTCTATGGAAAACGGGCCGGACGGGTCGGAGATACCCCTCTGATCGGATGCGGTACCTGGGCGGATGATCAGGTGGCGGTCTCCTGTACGGGCTGGGGTGAAGCCTTCATTCGCACCGCCGCCGCCCATGATTTTGCCGCTCGGATACGCTATGGCAATCAAAGTCTTGAGGCCGCAGGCCAGGGTGTTTTGGACGCGGTGGCGTCGTTGGGCGGCGATGGCGGCCTGATCGCTATTGACCGCTCAGGCCGCATTCACATGCCATTTAATACGGACGGAATGAAACGCGCCGCCTGCGCCCACGACCAGGACGCTATCGTGGGTTCCGTAGGGTAGAGTGCTATTCGATAAAGTGGTTGCTACCACACGGGCGTTCCCGCGTTCGGATAAATTGCGCGATAAAACGAAAACCTGGAGTGCTGATCCGACTCTACCGGATCGAAACGCGCTCTCATCACACTGAGGTCAGTGGGCTTTGTTCAGACGAATCAGCTTTTGCGCCGCCGCCCGTAACAAAGCTTTCGAATAGAGGCGGTGAAATGGGATCAGCAGGTGAAAGCCGATCCCCAGATAGGCTTTGCCGTTCGAATGAACGGCTTTCGGCACGATGGCCGATCCGAACCACATCCGGTTGCCGTCGCACATCAGCCACGACCGGGTCTTGGAGAGGAAATCACACATCAGGATCTGGTCGGCTTCGCGCGCCTCCAGGGTCCAGGCCGCGAAGATTATTCGTTCGCCCGCCGCCAGTTCCGCCGCCTGTTTATCATTCGACGGCTTGTCCACCAGCGTCGCCAGAACCAGCCGTTCCAGCTTGAACAGCCAGGTGGTGTAAAAAGCCTCGACATACTCAGCCAGGGTCACTTCGAACGGCAGATCGAGGCTGTAGCCATCGGTATAGGCCTTGGCCTCGTGATAGGCGTTCAGGAGCGACGTCTCCGGCGGGGAATCGACAACGGTCACACGCATAACGGTCTCTCATTTGATCGCATCTATCGCACAGTCGACGACCTCGCGGGAGCCGACAAAAGGTCGCGTACGTCAAGGCCAGAGTGCAGTCCGATAAAGTGGACGCCACCGCACGGGCATCCCCGTTTTCGGATAAATTGCGCGACAAAACAAAAACTTAGAGCGGGGTTTTGATTCCATCAAAACGCATACCGCTCTAGAGCACCTGATTTATGATAGCTTGTATGCCGGCCCGGCGAACTGAGTAGCCGGGCCGGATTGTGACTGGTGCTCCCCCCGCCTTCGGGTTAGATTTGGTGAAAATCGAAGGGGGCAGAAATGCGGTCACTTACTTCCTGGTGCAGTACCTTGGCTGCGGTCCTGACGCTGCAGGCCAGCTTCGCCCTATCCGCGGTAGCCGGCCCCCTCGAACCCAAGGTTCTGGATTCTGACGATCTCGCCTGGTTCTATAACCGTCCTGGCGCCGGTACCGAACAGGTTGCGGCGGACCAGAATGCCTGCCTGAGCTTTGGTCGGTCAATGTTCGGAACCAACCCCGTCAACGAAGGCATGACCTACGGCCTGACCGGAGCCATAATCGGTGAAATCGCTGCGGCCGGACCCAATATTGCCTATGCCGACGACTGCATGATGGCGCGGGGTTACCGGCGTTTTGACATTACCGGCTCAAACCTGCGTCAGTTTCGCGAGCGTTACGCGCGGCTGGCGCCAGAGGTTCAGGCACACTATGCCGGCGCCGAAGTTCCGCCGGAAGGGACACTCAGGCGCAAATGGGCCAATACCTATTGGCTCTCCGCGCCCGGTGATGCGCCTGCGCCCGCTGAGCCGTTGTCATTCGTGCCGCGTTCGCCTGACATTCCGACCTTTAATCGCTGGGGGCCAACCAAATCGGTCAAGCCTGTCCCGGCCGGCACGGTCCCGCAGCCTGGGCCGGATGAGGCGGTCGTCCTTATGACCGTCTCTTCTCCCACCGGAGCCGGTGCCCACATACTTTTTGATCGCCGCGAAGCCAGCGGAGACGCAGGCATTGTTCAAACCACCCGCGGCAGGAACTGGCCTGGGTTCGAAGCCCGCACCAAAGAGGCCAAGGGTAACGCGGCGATGCAATTTGCCTTTGTTATCCCGGCCGGCATCTACAGCCTGGCCAATGTGCGCACGGGCCGCTACGACTTTACGACCTTCTGCCTCGGCACAGTCGCGTTTGACGTCGCAGCCGGCGATGTCGTCGACCTGGGCCACTTCACCATGGTCCCGGTCGATGCGGCCGTCGATCCGCTGGCGCCGGCACCGAAGGTGCAACTTCGCATCGATCAGCCCTCGGCTGACTCTGAGCGCAACGTCGCCTTGGCCACAGGCGGCCTGGCGGATCGTTTACGACCTGCCGTTTATTTTACGCGCTTTCCCCGGATGTGCACGCTTTTCAGCCGTATCTACGGCTTTGACATGCCGGGCGCGGCCGTTTGGTCCGGAGCCCCCGGGTAGGTACTTGTTCCTGCCCCGTGGCGCCGATCGCCCAAAGACCAGATAATACCAACCCGCGAAAATCTTGACTCATCGTGGGTTGGCAAGCGCGACTGCGCGCCCGAGCTTTTGCGAGGAGCCATGCGGCGCTTGAGCTGAAAAAAAACGAATGCCAAGCGTCATTCTTTATTAGGCTTGGTATAAGAGGATAATAAATGCCGATAAGTCGCCTGTTTTCCGTACTCGCCCTGACGGCGGCCCTGACCGTCATGGCGGGCGCAGGCGCTGCGTCAGAGGGACGCGATCACGTTCTGAGCCAGGCCGTCCAGCATGTCGGCGACATCAAGATCACGCTCACCCGGATCGAATCCAACTCTGAGACCATCACCGTCTATTTCGAGGTCCTGAACGAGGGCGCGGCGACGTCGGAAATCGCCCTCGCCGGCCCGGGTTACAACCGCAACGGCACCTACCTGATGGCCGGCGGTCGAAAGATCGTCGCCCGCCAGATCGCCATCGCGGGGTTCTACAGCAGGAGCTACCTGAAGACCGAATATGCCCCCGGAATCGCCAAAAGCGGCCTTCTGGTGTTCGAAGGCTGGGACGGCGAGGCCGGTGACATCGCCTATTTGCAACTGTTCGTCCGCGGCAAGGGCTATCGCCGCATCCAGTTGGACTACTTCGTGCAGCCTTGAAATCTATAGGGCGATACTGAACTGCGGAAAGACGTCCTGCGCCACCCGCGCCATCAATATCACCACGGCCACGAAGTTGAGGGTGAAAACCATGCCGCGCAGGGGCACGTTACGGGTAAGGGTCTGCACGAAAGTATGGATCAGCCGTCCCACCAGGAACAGCCACGCCGCCCCGACGTCGATAACCCCGATATCCCCGGACGCATACAGGAACGCCGCCGCAAACAGCGCAAACATGGGCAGTTCGAACTGGTTGGACAGGTTGCGGGCGACGCGTTTCGACCGTTCCGGATCGGCGCCGGCATTGACGAAGTCGACAGGCCTTACCTCGCGCTTGAGCACCGCCACCTGGCGCTCGAAGGTCAGCCAGGCGTACAGCACGGTTGCCAGCCCGAAGTGGACCAGAAACGGCAATAGAAACAGCTGTTCCAGCGTCATGATTATCCCCGGTCTGGTTAGGTTGGTGTGGTTGCTGTACTCAGGTTACCGTACTCTGGGCCCGTACCACATCAACGTCCATGCGCCCTCCAGACGCAGCACGCCGTGGCCGTCTTCGGCTTGCAATGACTTTTGCATATGCATAGATTTTCGCCTACGTGACAATCTGGCCGCGAGAGCCAGGATTAATTCAGGAGGGTAGTTTGACGCAACGCCATGACGCCTCACGCCGCGCTGTACTTGCCGCAACCGGAGTCCTGACCGCTATGGCGGCGATTCCCGTTGCCGGCGCTGCAAAACCCGGCACGCCGGACCGCCTGTGGTATCTGCGGCCTGCCGCGACCTGGGACGAAGCCCTGCCGCTGGGCAATGGACGCCTGGGCGCCATGGTATTCGGTAGGGTCGGACAGGAGCGGCTGCAGCTCAATGAGGATACGCTTTGGGCCGGCGCGCCCTATACGCCCGACAATCCCGATGCCATGGCTGCCCTGCCCGAAGTCCGCCGCATGATCGCTGCGGGGCAATACAAGGACGCGACGGACCTGGCCAGCCGTGCGGTGATGGCCAAGCCCCTGTGGCAGATGTCCTATGGCACCCTGGGCGATTTGCTGTTGACCCATGACGGTATGGCCGAAGCAGAATCCTACATGCGCGCGCTCGACCTGGCCACAGCCGTCGCCACGACGCGGTTTCGCACCCCAGCAGGGACCTTCCGGCGCCAGGCCTTCGTCTCGGCACCGGATCAGGTCATCGTCCTGCATCTGGAAGGCCCGGAGGCGGGTCTGGGCTTCGAGCTGGCCTGGCGTGGGCCGCGCTCGGTCCACTACACCGCGCCGGACTATGCCGGCGCCGCAACCGATCTGACGAAGGCGCAGTCAGCGGCCTGGGACCCGACGGAGCCCGCCTGGGCGGACAGGTCCGACGTCACAAAGGCCGCCGATGGCGAGGGTGCCGTCCTGTTCACCGGCCGAAATGAAGCTGGCCCGGGCATTCCTGCCGGCCTGACCTATGCCATGCGCATTGCCGTGGTCAGCGATGGCGTGGTCAGCAACGAAAGCGGCCACCTGACGGTAACGGGTGCCGGTCGGGCCACCCTCTTGATCGCCGCGGCGACCAGCTTCGTCAGCTACGACGACGTCAGTGGCGATCCGATTGCGCGCGTTCGCCGGCAAACCGAGGCCGCGCGGGCCAAGGCTTTCAAAACGCTGAAGCGCGATCATATTCGCGACCACCAGGCGCTGTACGGAACCATGTCACTGGAGCTGGGCCGCACAGCCGCCGCCGACAAGCCCACCGATATCCGCATCGCCGCCGGCGAGACCTCCGACGATCCGGCCCTGGCGGCGTTGTATTTCGCCTATGCCCGCTACCTGTTGATTTCGTCATCGCGACCGGGCACCCAGCCCGCCAATCTGCAGGGCATCTGGAACGAAGGCGTCAATCCGCCCTGGGGCAGCAAATACACCATCAATATCAATACCGAGATGAACTACTGGCCGGCGGGTCCGGCGGGTTTAAGCGCCTGCGTCGAACCGTTGCTGCGCATGGCCGAGGACCTGTCGGTCACCGGAGCGAAAACGGCAAAGACCATGTATGGCGCCCGCGGCTGGGTGACCCACCACAATACCGACCTGTGGCGAGCGGCGGCACCGATCGACGGCCCGATGTGGGGCCTGTGGCCGTGCGGCGGGGCGTGGTTGTGCAACACCCTGTGGGACCATTACGACTATGGCCGCGACGCAGCCGTGCTTCAGCGGCTCTATCCGCTGATGAAGGGCGCATCCACCTTCTTCCTCGATACCCTGGTAGAGGATCCCATGGGACGGGGCCTGATCACCTCGCCCTCTATGTCGCCTGAAAACCAGCATCCCTTTGGCAGTTCGGTCTGTGCCGGGCCGGCGATGGACCGCCAGATTGTCCGCGACCTGTTCGGCCATACGGTGACGGCAGGCCGGGCGCTTGGCCTTGATGCCGAATGGCTGACGCAGGTAGAGTCGGCGCGCGCACGGCTGGCGCCCGACCGGATCGGCACGAGCGGCCAGTTCCAGGAATGGCTGGAGGATTGGGATGGCGCGGCGCCCGAACCGCACCACCGCCATGTCTCGCATCTTTACGCCGTCTATCCATCCGATCAGGTCAATGTCAGGGATACGCCGGACCTGGCCGAGGCGGCGAAGGTGACCCTGCGCCAGCGCGGCGACCTGGCGACGGGCTGGGGCACGGCCTGGCGGTTCTGCCTGTGGGCGCGCCTGGCTGAGGGCGACCATGCCCACGGTGTTCTAAAGGCGCTGCTGGGTCCCAAACGCACCTATCCCAACATGTTCGATGCCCATCCGCCCTTCCAGATCGATGGCAATTTCGGTGGTGCCGCCGGGATCCTCGAAATGCTGATTCAGTCCTGGGGCGGAGAGGTGCACCTGTTGCCGGCGCTGCCGAAGGCCTGGCCTGCGGGCCGGGTGGCGGGACTGCGCGTTCGCGGAGCCCTCTCGGTCGACATGGCCTGGCGTGACGGCCGCGTCACAGCCCTGACTCTGAAAGGCCCGCCAAATGCAATCGTGCCCTTGCGCCAAAACGCGGTGGTCACGCAAGTGCGCCTGGATAAGGCGGGACATTATCGTCGGTAGTCCGGTTCAGCGGATACTGACGACCACAATTTCCACGCCGTCCAGCCTGACCTCGTCAGCCTCCGCCTTGCCCGTCAATGCCCGGGCCAGCGGCGAGACATAGGAAATGCTCCCCTGCTTCGGATCGGCCTCGTCCTCGCCGACGATACGGAAGGTCTGCGTGCGGCCATCATCGCGCTCGAACGTCACCGTCGTGCCGAAGACGACGGCCTGAGGCGCCGTCACCGGCTCGATCGGCTGGGCCGAGCTCAGGCGCGCTGTGTAGTACCGCAGGTCACGTGTCGCCCGCGCCATGGCAGTGCGATCGTCGCTGACCTCGCCGGAAGACTGGGCGGCGGAATAGGCGGCCTTGGCCGCGGCAAACGCCGCCTGAAGCTGCGCCAACCCTTGTGGCGTGACCAGGTTCGGATGCGGGGAAATCGGACGGTCGGGCAGGTTGGCGGCCGCGGCCTCGTGGTCTTCGTCTTTGGTAAAGGCAACACTCATTCGCCATGCTATAGCAGACACCACCCGGCACAGCAATTTCAGGACCCTTATGGCTATAACTGTCTACATCGACGCCGACGCTTGCCCGGTGAAGGACGAGACCTACAAGGTCGCCGCGCGCTACGCCTTGCCGGTCTTCGTGGTGTCGAACAGCTTTATCCAGATTCCCAAATCGCCGCAGATCACCCGCATGATTGTTGATGCCGGGCCGGACATCGCCGACGACTGGATCGCCGGGCAAGTCGTCGCCGGCGACGTCGTGGTGACCAACGACATTCCCCTGGCCGGCCGGGTGCTGGAAAAGAACGGCCACGCTCTGGCACCCAACGGCCGCGCCTTCACCCAGGACTCGATCGGCGCAGCCCTGGCCCAGCGCGCGCTGATGGAACATATTCGCTCTACGGGTGAGATCACCGGCGGGCCGCCGCCGTTCTCCAATACCGACCGCTCAAAATTCCTTCAGACCCTGGATCAGATCATCGTACGTCAGACAAGGCTGTCCGGTGCCTAAGACGTCGGAGCCTGTGCCGTTGCGGCCTTAAGTTGCCGATTGTAGCGCCTGCGGTAGCTGGCGACGCCAGCGGCCAGGCAGAAAATCAGCGCCCATCCACCCCAGAAGCCGTTGGCCGTTGCGTAGCTGTAAATCCCGAAATCGGTGAAGTGGTGCGCGAAATGCGAAAAGACCGCATTCAGCTGGCAGGCGGCGGCAAAGAAAACCCAGATTCGCCGCGACCATAGGGCCAGCACAACAAACGCCAGGAGGGCCGCACAATCGATTCCGACGATGATCGCATTCGGCCCCATGCCGGGTTGCTTGGCGATCATGGTGAGTATCCAGCCCACCGCCAGAATGCTAGCGCCCCAGCGTTCGAACGTCCCGCCGCGCCAGAAGGCCCACAGACAGCAAACCGCGGCGGCAATATTGCCGCCGACGGTCCACACAATCCAGAGCCCGTACATCAACACCTTAGGCCGCGTCTCCCTTGATCACCTCGAACTGGCCGGTCCCGCCCGGAGTTGGCTTGCCGTTGTCTGAACCAATCATGACGGTGCGGGCGCCGATCTGCGTTTTGATGTCGTCCAGAGTTCTGTGCAAATCCACGACATCGCCTCGCGCCTGCGAAAGACGCTGATACAAAGTCGCCAGGCCGTCAATAGCCTCCTGGCCGACCACAGCCGACATTTTGGTGGTTCTGCGGGATTCCAACAGCATTTGGGACAGTTTGGAAACCTCAACCAGGGCCTGGTCGACGGCGTCTTCGGCAACAAACAATTGCTGGGCATTGGCCCGCACCATTTCGGCTTTATGCATCATAGTCCCTTTCCGGCGGTGCCGGCTCGAGCACCATCCGACAAAGTGTGCAGCACTTTTCGGAAAAATTGCGCGACAGAACAATAAACTGCCGCGTCGGCGACAGTCAGCCGGTTTGGCCAGTAAGGTTTTGAATCGCCTGCATGGTCGTCGCGCCGCCGGCGATCAGCACCACAAACGCCAGAGCCAGAAGTATGGCCAGGACAATGATGGAACCGATGCCTTGCGTAACGTTGAGGCTCATCAAACGTCGAGAGAGTGCACCCCCCCATCCGTCAGCCAGGCTGTCATTGCCACCAGATGAATGATGGCCTTCTCCGGGCCGGCGGTGCGGTAAAGCACCTGGACGGTCTGAATGCTGTCCTCGATCTGGGATTGCTTCTCCGGGGCTGAAAGCACCCGCAGCGCCATCTCCAGTTCGGACCAGCTGATCAGCATGTAATTGGCGTTCGGATCGAAGGGCTTGCTCATGCCCCAAAGATGACGCAACGCTGTCCTGGTCCGCCATTGCCTCCGTGGGGGATTGCCGCATTGAGGTACCCCCCGGCTTTAGTCCCTTGGCCTTGTCGCGCTCGGCCAGCCACCGCGCCGCCTGCTTGTCGGTGCTGACACCGATCCGTTTGCGGGCGGCATCGATATGGGCCTTGACCGTGTGTGGGCTGATCTTCAGCGCGTTGGCGATTTCCTTGCGCTCGAAATGCTGGGCCACCATACGAAGGATTTCCTTCTGGCGAGCCGACAATCCGTCGGCGGCGGTATCATCGTTGTCGCCATCCTTTTCCGGCACCGGCGGTTGCTGGGTATCCGTCGGGTGCACCGACGATGCGTCGACCTTGGTATCGTCATCGATGTCCGGCATGCCACTTCCCCGTTACGCCCTCAGCGAACCAGAAAGGTTAACGGCAAAAAACACTTTTGGCTAGGGCGCTTCCGTAAGGGAAGATTTCCTCCGAAAGGTATGTTGTGACGGGTGAGGGGGTACTTGGGTCAGGGATACCGGTACGCCCACAAAACGACGTCTCCTCCCTATGTCTTCAATCGGGAGGTGGTGAGCAAGTGCCCCCCCTGCGGCGAGACGCTCTGCCTGGCTGCGAAGCTCAAGACCGAGCGACATCAAGCGGACCTCTGCGCCTCGACGTGCGGCGCCCTGCAAAAACTGCGGCGGAAAATCGGAAATTTGTCGTTTCTATAGATGGACCATATCTTCACTAAATGATACACAACCTAAAATCCTTTAAAAATCACTGAGCCGTCAGATCATTGTATTTTGGGCAGAGTCGGGGACCATGTACGACAGAGTTCTCTATGCAACGCATCCGGGTTCGGTATCTGGGGCGACCCAGTGTGACCTGCGTGATCGTTACCTGATAACGGATTTTTTCCGTTGCGATGCCGTGACACTCACCTATGTCCATCAGGAACGACTGGTCGTTGGCGGCGCCATGCCGGTATCGCAACCCGTCCGCCTGCCGCGCCACGATGATCCGCCGTCGATGAAGGGCCAGCCTTTTCTGGCCCATCGCGAAATGGCTGCTGTCAATATCAGTACGGCCATCGGCCGCGTTACCGTCGATGGAACCCCCTACGATCTGGCCCCTAACGACGCCCTCTATATCGGTTCCGGTGCCTGCGACGTCGAATTCGCCTCGCCCGATCTGGCCACCCCTGCCCGCTTCTACCTGGCCTCGACCCCGGCCCACCGCGCAATTCCGACCCAACACATAGCCATCCGCGCCGCAAATCCGCTGCGCCGTGGTTCGCCCGAAACCGCTAATGCCCGCACCATCCACCAACTGGTCGTGCCCGGCGTCTGCGAATCGGCCCAGCTTCTGGTCGGCTTGACCATCCTCGACCCTGGCAGTGTATGGAACACCATGCCGCCGCACCTCCACGACCGCCGTTCCGAAGTCTATTTCTACTTCGACGTTGAACCCCAGTCGCGCGTCTTCCACTTCATGGGTCGTCCCGAACAGATGCGCCATATCGTGGTCGGCAACGAACAGGCGGTGGTCTGTCCGCCGTGGTCGGTGCACACCGGTGTCGGGACCTCGCGCTACGCCTTTATCTGGGCCATGGGCGGCGAAAATCTCGACTATAACGACATGAACAATCTCGATATCTGTCAGCTGACATAATCACAAAACACAGGGACCCACATATGAAAGCCCGGATTTTCGCCACCGTCGCCGTCGCTGCCCTTTTGGGAGCCGCCCCGGTCACCACCTTTTCCGCCCCTGCCAAACCCACTGCGGCAGCGCCTTACGCCACCCCCTTCCGCTCGGCTGAGGTCATGACCCTGGCCGAAAAAGTCGCCAACTATCAGTTGGCCACCATGGCCGGCGGATCCATTCCGGCCAAGGCGTCGCCCGATACGCCCAACAAGACCGGCTGGGTCCAGGGCGCCCTTTTCGTAGGCTTGACCGAGATGGCCGACCACTCCGCCAACCCGATCTACAAGGAAACCATCCTGGCGCGCGGCGCCGCTAACAATTGGCAATTGGGACCGATGCCGTATCACGCCGACGACCATGTCATCGGCCAGTCCTATCTGTGGGCGTCGCGCAACGGCGCCGGACCTGAGGCCATCGCCCCCCTGAAAGCCCGCTTCGACTCTATCCTGGCCTTCCCGCCCCAGGTCGGCCTGGAACACCGCGAATACTCCGACCCGCGCGGTGTCGACTGCGACCAGCGCTGGTGCTGGTCCGACGCCCTGTTCATGGCCCCGGCGGCATGGCTGGGACTGTCGAAGGTGACGGGTGATGCCAAATACGCCGACTACGCCACGAAGGAATTCATTGCCACCACCGACTATCTCTACGACAAGGACGAACACCTCTATTACCGCGACTCGCGTTTCTTCGAGCGCCGTGGTCCCGACGGCGAAAAGGTGTTCTGGTCGCGTGGCGACGGCTGGGTGTTTGCCGGCCTGGCGCGGATGATCCCGCTGTTGCCGCAGGGCGATCCCGGCCGTGTGCGCATGGAAACCGTCTTCAAGGAAATGGCGGCCAGCCTGAAAACCATCCAAAAGCCCGACGGCTACTGGTCGCCGTCCCTGCTGTCGGACCCGTCGAAATCACTGCCCGAATCGAGCGGCACCGGCTTCTTTACCTATGGCTTTGCCTGGGGCATCAAGGCCGGCCTGCTGGACCAGAAGGCATACGAGCCGACGGTTCGCAAGGGCTGGACCGCCCTGGTTCGTTCCGTTCATTCCAACGGCAAGCTGGGCTGGGTCCAGCCGGTGTCCGATCGTCCTGAAAGCGTCTCCTACGACGATACCCAATTCTACGGCGTTGGCGCCTTCCTGCTGGCAGCGACGGCGGTGGCCGATCTCGACCTCAAGCCGGGCAAGGACCTGACCATCCAGCGCGAGGTGGCGACCGTCCAGGCGGTGCTGAACGTCCAGGACGGCGGCCGGCTCGTCAATTCCGTGCTGGCAGGCGGAACCTTCCGTCCCCGGCTCGAATACGTCGTTCCGGCCGACCACTTCATCCATGACGGCCTGATCGCCTTTGAAGGCCTGGGCTGGGAGTCAGACCTGGTCGCCTATCGCCTCTATCTCGACGAACGCATGGCCATTGATGTATTCGGCAAGAAGACGCCGGGCCCTGTGCTGCAAACCATCGGCCAGGGCCTCGACAACTACCACGACATGGCGCCGTGGGGCATGGACATCTTCAAGGTCGGCGATACGGTCGGCATCGGCGGCATCGGCGTCCTGCGCGGCGGCAAGGCAACCCAACTGGGCAAGTCAGTGATTTCGGTCAAGGTACTGGAAAGCGGCTCAGGCCATGCCGTCTCCCAAGTGACCAATACCGGCTTCGATGGCGCGGCTTCGAAACTGGTCACCACCCTCGACATCCGACAGGGTTCAGCCCTGACGCACGTCAAGGCCAAAGCGACCGGCACGACCGCGCAGATGGTCACCGGCCTGATCAAACACCCGGGCGTGACGGTGCTGAAAGGCGAGGCCGGGGCCGGCGGCTGGGCCTATATCGCCTCGTGGGGCAAGCAGTCCCTGGCGGAGGACGATCTCGGTATCGCGGTCTTTTATAGGCCCGGCAGCGTAGCCGGCGGCCCTCAGGATGACGGAGGCACGGTGTTCGTCACCTTCAAGGACCCAGCGGCGATCGACTATGCCTTTGGCATTGCCTGGACCCAGGACCAGCAGGGCGTGAAGACCCTGGACGGCTTCAAGTCCTGGCTGACCGTGCGCCAGGCCGAACTGGCGAAGAACTAACTAATACCAACCCGCGAAAATTTTGACTCATCGTGGGTTGGCAAGCGCGCCAGTGTACGTTTCTGGGGCGCCCGAGCTTTTGCGAGGAGCCATGGGGGGCGCCTAGTCCGGCGCTTGAGCTGAAAAAATGCGAATACCAAGCGTCATTCTTTATGAGGCTTGGTATAAGCCGCTTGCGTGCACAGCGCATCCAGCCGCGGATAGCTTTTTTCTTATACTCCCCCGTTATACGGGGGAGGTGGATGTGAGCGAAGCGAGCAGACGGTGGGGGGATTTGGCCAGCCGTTGTTTCCAACGCCCTGCAACTTACTCCGTCTCAAACGAACCTTGGCGATCCGAGGAACCGACCATGCAAAGACGCGACTTTCTTCTGACCGCTGTTGGCGGTACCGCCGCCTTGACCACAGCCGGAGCGGCCTCTGCCGCCAAGGCTCCCAACACGGCCCAACTCAGTGACCGCGCCTATATGGCCGGTCTGCTGCAGAAGATGGCCGGGCCCGTCCTGGTCAACATGGCAAAAGGCGAACTCAAGAAAACCTTCCCGGTCGAGGTCGCCCCCAATTGGGACGGCCGCGACAAGCGTGTCGCCTACATGGAGGCCTTCGGCCGTCTGATCGCCGGTGCGGCGCCGTGGCTCAGCCTGCCGGACACCGCTACGCCCGAGGGCCAGATGCGCAAAAGCCTGACCGACGCCGCCGTCCAAGCCTATGTCCATTCGGTTGACCCTAACAGTCCGGACTATCTGCTGTGGCGCGGCCATGGCCAGGCTCTGGTCGACTCGGCTTTTTTCACCAACGCCCTGATGCGCGCGCGCAAACAGCTATGGGAGCCGCTGGACGCGACCACCAAAAAGCGCATCGTCCAGGAGATCAAGGGCCTGCGCCGGGTGTCACCGCCTTACACCAACTGGCTTTTGTTCGCCGCCATGAACGAAGCCTTCCTCCTGATGATCGGCGAAGACTGGGATCCCATGCGGGTCGACCTGGCCATCAAGAAGATGGAGGAATGGTACGCCGGCGACGGATGGGTGGCGGACGGAAGCAAGTTCCACTTCGACTACTACAATTCCTACGTCATCTACCCGATGCTGGTCGAAATCCTCGAGGTCCTGAAGGCCTATGACGCGAAATTCAACAACCTGAAGCCGGCCGATGAATTGGCGAAATGGCTCAAGCGCATGCAGCGCTACGGCGAGCATCTGGAACGGTTCGTATCGCCCATCGGAACCTATCCGCCGATCGGACGGTCCCTGACCTACCGTACGGCAGTCTTCCAGCCCCTGGGTCTGCTGGCCTGGCGCAAATCGCTGCCGCCCAGCTTGCCGGAAGGCCAGGTCCGCGCCGCGGTGACGGCGGCGCACAGGGCCATCTTCACTGATCCAAGCAACTTTACCGCCGATGGCTACCTGACCATAGGCTTTGCAGGGCATCAACCGACCCTGGGCGACCGTTATTCCAACAACGGCAGCATGTACATCACGTCGGAAGGTTTTATGTCTTTAGGCCTGGCCGAGGACGACAGCTACTGGACCTCACCGGCCCTGGACTGGACGCAGAAGAAAGCCTTCTCCAACCAGACCTTCCCGAAGGACTACGCCGTCGATTACTAGGCTTTCCGTATTCCCGAAGTGTTGCAACGGCGCTTGATTTCTGATTTTGACCGTATCACTATTAGGAACGGTTATCCTCACTTATGGGAATCATGCGCATGAACACCTCGTTGGGCCCTGAGATTCTCGAAGTCAAAACGGCCGGTGCCCTGACCCTGGCCAAGGGGCTTGATGTTCTGTCGCGGGTCGCCAAGGGGGACAATACGCTCGGCAAGATGGCTAAATCCCTGGGCCTGAACAAGACGACGGTGCACCGTCTCGCCACTACCCTGGTCGAGTCCAGCTTCCTCTCCTATTCAAGTCATGAAGGTTATGCCCTGGGCACCAAGCTGCTCGAGCTGGGCTTTGCCGCGCAACAGCAGATCACCCTGACGCGGGTCAGCCAGGACTTCCTTGGCCGGCTGGCGGCCGATACCGGCGACACAGTCAATCTCGGCATACTGGAACGCGACCAGGTCCACTATATCGCCAAAATCCCCGGCAATCGTCGCATTGAGGTCCGCTGCATCGTCGGCGAACGGCAGCCACTGCGCCATACCGGCCTGGGCAAGGCGCTTCTGCTGGATGAATCCGAAGACCGCCTTCGCGAGGTCTACCTGCGTGAGGCGGCCCTCTATCCCCGTTACAAATATGACATCAAGCAGTGGCTCGATGTCATGACACACTATCGCGAGGAGCAGTACGCCCTCGACCTCGATGAAAACGAAGACCACATCCGCTGCGTCGCCGCCCCGATTCGTGACATGAGCGGCAAGATCATCGCCGCCGTCTCCGTCTCCTCGGCCGCTCAATACATGGATTCCGACCGGATTCAGCTGGTGAAGTCCTATGTCAAGGACACTACGGCCCAGATCAGCCGCCAGTTCGGCTACACAGGCGGGTAAAGTTCCCGAAAGTACACAAAATGTCTTTCCGTGTATCGGCCGGTCACAGCGCCCGCTTTGCCATCCGGCCTCCACCCGCCTCGACGCCCCTGCTACCCAACCGCGACCTGCCTCAGGCGAAGTTTCCAGAACCGTCGGACATGGTGCTGTTTCAGGACATCGAGACAGGGTTTCGGTAAATTAATACCTCTCCCCGTTTACGGGGAGAGGACGAGAGCCGAGCGAAGCGCGGGCGATCGGGTGAGGGGCCTTTCGAGGCCGATGATGCGCCGACGCTCACCTACTGCGCTACCGACGCCTTGACATTGTCCTTTGCCCACTGTTCCAGGCTGCGCGGTGCATGGCCCGACAGTTTCTCCACCGCGTCCGTCACGCTGGCGGTCCAGCCTTCACGCACGGGGTGGAAGATGGCCGCCAGCAATTGCGCGTAGCCTTCATTGAGACCCGCCTTGGTCATGGCGGCGACAAATGTCTGGTCATCGGTCGGCTGATAGCCGATGGTGCGACCGTAGTGCTTCGACAATAACTCAGCCGCCTGGGCATAGGTCAGCGCCTCCGGTCCGGTCAAGGCAAAGGCCTGGCCGTTGAAACGGTCCGTTTTCAAGGCGCCGGCCGCGCTGTCGGCGATGTCGCGAGCGTCGACAAGGCTGGTCGCGCCATTACCGGCCGGCACGCGGAGGGTGCCGTTCAGGATATCGCCCTTCCAGTAGGTCTCAAAGTTGTCGGCAAACCAGTTCGGACGCAGAATCACGAACGGAACACCCGACCGCTCGACCGCCAGTTCGACCTGGCGCAGCGGGATGTTGTCATCGGCATCGACCCCCATCGCGGTCTGTAGAACGATCTTGACCTTGCGCCTGGCCGCTTCGGTGATCACCGGCGTCAACAGGCCGACCGGATCGAGATGGCCGGTCGGCGACAGCAGGTAAAGCCGGTCGACGCCCTCCAAAGCCGCCGCCGGATCGGCAAAATCAAAGGCCACGCTTTCGGCACCGGCGATCGCCGCAGGTGTCCGCGACGCCGCTTTCACCGTTTCACCCTTGGCCACCAGGGCCGCAACCAGATGACGTCCGACCGTACCGGTGGCGCCCACAACCAAAATCTTTCCGCTCATAGTGCTTCTCCATGGGTTTCTGTTGGAAATCTGCTTTCCACGAGTTAGAAGATAGACATTCGCGCGGATTTGCGAAAGAATGCACCTTAAACTCAGTAGGTTACCTCAAGGAAACCGCCATGGGCTTTCATCAGATACCCAATGTCTTCGATCTGAACTGTCCGACCCGGATGGTGCTGGACCGGCTGGCCGACAAATGGGCTATGTTGCTTTTGCGGCGGCTGATGGACGGCCCGACGCGCTTCAACCAACTGCATCGGGACATCCAGGGCATTTCGCACAAGGTTCTGTCTCAGACGCTGAAAAAGCTGGAGCGCGATGGGCTGATCTCGCGTCAGGCCTTTGCGACGGTGCCGGTGACGGTGGAATACCGGGTGACACCGCTGGGTGAGACCCTTTCGGGGACCGTGGCCCAGATTTCCCAGTGGGCCGAAAGCAACATTACCGAAATCCTTCAGGCCCAGGACGCTTACGATACCCGCGCCGATATCCTGTAAATTCCGGTTGCACGCCCGCCCGTGAATGCGCAAAGACAGGGGCACAAAGGAGCGGCCGCAATGTGTGAACTTCTGGCGATGAGCGCCAATGTGCCGACCGATATCCGGTTCAGCTTTTCGGCCCTGGTCCAGCGCGGCGGGGCGACCGGCGTTCACACCGACGGCTGGGGGATCACCTTCTACGAACAGAAGGGCTGCCGCAGCCTGCACGACCCCAACCCCAGCGCCCATTCGGAACTGGCTAAGTTTCTAAAGGCCTATCCAATCAAGAGCTGCCTGGTCATCGCCCATGTCCGCAAGGCCAACCGCGGCAAGGTAGCACTGGAAAACACCCACCCCTTCATCCGCGAAATGTGGGGCCAGTACTGGAGCTTTGCCCATAACGGTCAGCTCAAGGGCATCAAGAAACGACCCCTCGTCCACTACCAACCCGTCGGCAGCACCGACAGCGAACACGCCTTCTGCTGGCTGCTGGACCAGATCCGCATCGCCTGCGCCAAGCGGCCGTCGAACGCCAGGCTGAAACGTATTGTCGCCGACGCCTATGCCTCACTTCGCGACCTCGGCGTGTTCAATGCACTGCTGGGTGATGGTCACGCCCTTTACGCCAGCTGCTCGACCAAGCTTTGTTACATCCGCCGGGCCGCGCCGTTCGGACGCGCCAGCCTGATCGACGAAGATATGGAGGTCGACTTTGCGAAGGAGACGACGCCGGATGACAAGGTGATCATCGTTGCCTCGACGCCGTTGACACGCGACGAAAGCTGGACGGTTGTGCCGCCGGGTTCGACCATCGTTTTCAGGGATGGAGAGCGGGTGGACTGACCGCCGTCATGGCCGGGCCTGTCGCCGAACTCGGTGCATCCGAGACCATCCTTGAGTTGACCCCGAAACCCGGTTAACACTTGAGGCCGCGACCTTTGCCAAGGGGACGCGGCCTTGTTTTATTAGGGGATGCCTGATGGCACTGTTCGGACCGCTCAAGCCGCTCTATCGGACGGAGGAAGACGGCAAGGCGCTGGCCAAGACGCTGAGCTGGCCGCACCTGATCGCCCTGGGTATCGGCGGCATCATCGGCACGGGGATCTACACCCTGACCGGTGTCGGCGCCGGGTTGGCCGGGCCGGGTGTCATCATCTCGTTTGCCCTATGCGGCCTGGTCTGCGCCTGTGCCGCCCTGTGCTATACCGAACTGGCGACTTTGATCCCGACAGCGGGCTCGGCCTATACCTACACCTATTCGGCTATTGGTGAGATCGCGGCCTGGGTCGTGGGCTGGGCCTTGATCCTGGAATATTCCCTGGCCTGTTCGACGGTTGCTGTCGGCTGGTCGGCTCACCTGGTCGGATGGCTGGAGCAGGGCGTCGGGCTGCAGTTGCCGGCCTTCCTGTTGAGCGGTCCGGCCTCGGGCGGCCTGGTCAATCTGCCGGCAGTCTTGGTGTCGCTGGCCGTCATGGGCATGTTGCTGATCGGGGCGCGTGAGAGCGCGACCTTGAACATCATACTGGTCCTGGTGAAGATTATCGCCCTTGGCGCCTTTATCGTCATCGGTTTGCCGGCCGTGCAGGCGGGCAATTACGACCCCTTCATGCCGTTCGGCTTCCTGGCTCGTGAGGTCGAAGGCGCCAAGGTCGGGGTCATGGCCGCGGCGGCGATTGTCTTCTTTGCATTTTTCGGGTTCGACGCTGTGTCGACCTCGTCGGAAGAAGCCAAGAACCCAGGTCGCGACCTGACCATCGGCATCGTCGGTTCCATGGCCATCTCGACCCTGATCTACATGCTGGTCGCGGGCGTGGCGATTGGGGCGGCGCCCTTTCAGGAGATCGCCGACAGCGGCGAGCCCCTGCCGCACGTCCTGCGCAGCCTGGGCCAGCCCCTGATTGCGACCCTGGTCGGCGGCGCAGCTATTGTGGCGCTGCCGTCGGTCATCCTGGTGATGATGTACGGCCAGAGCCGGATATTCTTCGTCATGGCGCGTGATGGCCTGCTGCCCAAGGCGGTGGCCAAGGTCAATGCCAAGGGTTCGCCGGCTTTGATCACCTTGCTTACGGGTTTGTTTGTGGCGTTTTTCGCTGGCTTTGTCCCGCTGAAGCAGATTGCCGAGCTCTCCAATGCCGGGACCTTGATTGCGTTTGTGGCGGTGGCCCTGTCGATGATCATTCTGCGTCGTAAGCATCCGTCGGTCGAACGGGTGTTCAAGACGCCGGCCTATTGGCTGGTGGGGCTGATCACGATTGGCGGATGCGTGTTCATCTTCTCCAGCTTGCCCCTGATCAGCCAGGGCTTTACCTTGCTATGGATGGTGATCGGGTTGGTCTTCTATTTCGCCTACGGATTCTGGAACAGCCGGTTGCGGAAGGAAAAGGCGTAGTAGGGCAGGGGGCGTTCTGCCTCCGCTGTGCAGCGGGGATATTCTTGAAGGGGTCCACAGATTTCACCGATTTAAGGAGATTTCACAGATTTTTCAGAGGCTTAATTTGTGAAATCCCCTTAAATCGGTGAAATCTGTGGACCTCCTTTTCCGTAAGTTATTTCGCTTGATCGCTCGTCTAGAGCGCAATCCGATAAAGTGGTGTCCACTTTATCGGATTGCGCTCTAGGCATTACGAGGACCAGTTCGTTATCTGACCCAACCGAGTAATAGCTTCTTGGGAGTGAGAGAGCTTTGCACAAAGGTTGCTCATTTTTCCAGCTACCTTTTGAGTCGGTGCATCTAAATTCAGTCAGCGCATCGATGCTATATTTCGAATAAAAATCTCCGACGGCGTTAGATGGCTTAATGACAGGTGTTTCTTGCCAAGGTCCATACTTGGAGCTCGAGCCACGACCGTTCTTATACCAGCCCGCGATGACCTTGACTCATCGCGGGCTGGCAAGCGCGACTGCGCGCCCGAGCTTTTGCGAGGAGCCATGCGGCGCTTGAGCTGAAAAAATGCGAATACCGAGCGTCATTCTTTATGAGGCTTGGTATTAGACAATTCGTTAAGGGCCGAAATGCCGCTGTTTTGGATTTTTGTCGCGAGTTCAGCGGGTAATTCGAAGACAATTAGGCCTGTTTCATAAGTCAATGTTCTGTCGACGGCGCCGGAAACAACCGCCCCAGCTTCAATTCCGCTGGGTGGTGCGCCCGCTCGGAATTTGCGTGATTGTTTCCGCATCCGGCGAGCAGAGTCATGAACGTGGCGAAAAATAGCCACCTAGCGGACGCATAAAGAACCGTGTCGGTGCTCCATTTCAGTTTTACGATCTGTTCCTGCGAACAGCACAACTCGTCCAAACAGGATTGGTCTTTACTACGCATCGCCACTCCGCCCTTGATCTGTGGCGGGCCACTTCATATCGAATATCTTTCGGATCGGCGCGTATGGAGCCCGAAGTTAGCTGCTTGTCACGGCCGTATGCGGCTGTCGTAGACGAATTTGGTCGTGTTGATGATCCTGAACTGACCGGCGGAGGGGTGGCGCGGGTTGATAAGTCTATTCGTTTCCAGCGGCACCACGACTGATGGGACCTTCAGAAGGCGCGATCTGCGCGAGGTGAGCCAGGCGTCGCCCAAAGCGAATCAGGCTTGACGGACATGGCGTCCCGGTGTCGTCACATGCCCGACTTCGGCGGGCTCTTGCATGATGGCCTCAACAGGATCATTATCGACAGGGGCCTGGCCTTAGGCTGCAAAGGGTAAGGATGCCCACGGCCGCCATTCGGGTAAACCTGAGGCGTCAATAAGTTTTAGGTACGTCAGTCGTAGCGTAGGTGTTTTTAGATGGGGGATATCTCCGTGAACCTTGTCAGAGTTGTCTTTGTTGTGGCCGTAACCGCCTCTCTTCTCGGCTGCGGCGGTGGTGGTGGGGGCGCCAGCAGTGGCAGCAGCGGAGGTGGCGGTGGCTTCACACCGACGCCTGGTGGTTGGGTTGCCGGCGTCTTCCAGGCGGCCAGCAGTTTCAAGGACAAGTGCGCAGCCGTGCGCACCGGTACGGACATCGAAGGCAATGGCTTCCCTGACCGCGCCGGAACAGCCACCGACGAAAAGAACTGGCTGCGTTCGTGGACGCGTGAGACCTATTTGTGGAACACCGAGGTTGCCGATAGCAATCCAGCGCTGGGCGGCACACGCCTGCAGTATTTCGACACCTTGAAGACCTTCGCGACCACCGCCTCGGGTAAGGCCAAGGACGACTTCCATTTCAGTGAGCCGACGACCGAGTATCTCCGACGCCGCAACTCAGCCGCCAGCGCCAGCTATGGCGCTGAGTTTGTCATTATCTCCCCGACGGTGCCGCGCGATGTCCGGGTCGTCTTCACCGAGCCGGCCTCCCCGGCCGAGGACATGTCGGGCGGCCAAAGGAAGTTGATCCGCGGCACCCGTATTCTCACCGTCAACGGCATCGACCTGGTCAATGGCGGTGCCACCCAGGCCGAGATCGACGCGCTGAACGCCGGCCTGTTCCCGGCCAATGCCGGCACCACCACCACCTTTACCGTCCAGGATCCGGGGGCATCGGGATCGCGAACGGTCGTGCTGACCTCACAGAACCTGGTCGCCAAGGCGGTCAACCGCACGCGGGTACTGACCAGCGGCGGCCAGAAGGTTGGTTATATCCTGTTCAATACCTTCAGTCCCTATTCCAGCGAGACCGAACTGGTTACAGCCGTGCAACAGATGCAGACCGAAGGCGTCCAGGACCTGGTTCTGGACCTGCGCTACAATGGCGGCGGCCTGCTGGCCGTGGCCTCGCAACTCGGTTTCATGGTGGCCGGCGACACCCAAACAGCGGGCAAGACGTTCGAGTTACTGCGCTTCAATGCGGCAGCCGGAAACCGAAATCCGGTGACCGGCCAGATCAATGATCCTGTGCCCTTCTACCGCACCGGCCTGGGCTTCAGCGTCGCAGACGGTACGCCTCTGCCCAGCCTGAACCTCCCGCGCGTCTATGTCCTGGCGACCGGCGATACCTGCAGCGCCAGCGAGGCCGTCGTCAACGGCCTGCGCGGGGCTGGCGTCGAGGTCGTGCTGATCGGCGACAAGACCTGCGGCAAGCCGTACGGCTTCTACCCGCAGGATAATTGCGGCGAGACCTATTACTCTATTCAGTTCCAGGGCGTAAACCATCTCGGCTTTGGCGACTATGCCGACGGGTTTATACCGAACAATTCTGCCAGTGCGTTTGGCGTTCGGTTGCCGGGCTGCGTCGTTGGCGACGACTTTGGCCATGAACTGGGCGACGCCAGTGAGCGGTTGTTGCAGACGGCGCTGAGTTACCGGGCGAGCGGAACCTGTCCGACGCCGGTGTCTTCGGCGGTACGGTCGTCCTCGGCCGGCAGCGCGACGTCCAGGGTGCCGTCGATCGCGCTCGAAGCGCCGGAGCGCTGGATCATGGATACCAACCGCGACATGAGATTGCCGCATTAACATTTTACCTCTCCCCCGTCTACGGGGAGAGGACGAGAGCGGAACGAAGTGAACGCGATCGGGTGAGGGGCCTTCCGAGGACATTTGAGCTTCGGACGGTACAGCTTGCCCCTCACCCCCACCCTCTCCCCGCTTGCCTGCCGGCGAGGCCGGGGAGAGGGAGTCCCGTCCGGAGCCCTTGAAATGTTACTGCGTTCTATCCTGGTGAGCCTGCCTTTAGTTCTCACGGCTTGCCAATCCACAGCCGCCGTGCGCGCGCCAGCGACGGTCGACCTCGGCGACTCCGACACCCGGGCCGCCGTCACCTCCGCCCTGGCAAAGGCTGTCGGCAAGGCCCGCATCGAACTGGGCGCGAGCGACGGCGCGGTGGTCACCGTCCTGCCGCCGCCGTTGGGGCCGCATGAGACCCATTCCACCGCCCAGCCGATCCGCTTCGATATTGTCCTCGAAGACGGCCAATGCCTGGCGATACGCCGCGACACGCAGCGAGCCTGGCCGATGCCCGGCGTGACCTGCCGTCCGAAGTAAACCTGGCTTTCAGCGGATGCAGCCACGCCCCAAAGTGACGCAGTATCTTTAAAGTTCGATGTGATAAGGCCCCAGGACCTCGGGCACTAACTTGCCGCCATTATACAACCGCATCAGCTTGTCGCTGACCCGGTCGCCTGGCCCGGCGTGGAACTGCGGCCCGCCGAAAGCGGCAATGTTATCGTGCAACTTTGTCAGCGCATCGGCATCCTGTTGGATCACCTGGAACAGGAACAGCCGGATCATGACTTGCTTCAGCCAGGCGGGGCCTTTCGATTTGAGAGTGGTAAACCGCGCCATCGGCTGAACGGTGTGCTCATCTTCCGGCACGAACCAGATGGTGACACACAGGTTCAGACCCTTTCGGCCTTCCCAGCGGCCCTGAAACGCCACCGGCGGTATATAGCGGCCGCGGCTGCGGGCCCGCTCACCCTCGAGCGCCCGCGACATCCAGCCATAGTCCGTGTTCTGAATATAGGTCGCTTCAAAGCCGTTCTCGAAGGTCTCGATCGTCTGTTCGACGCGCTGGCGGCGGTGTTTGACGCGTATCAGACCGTCGTGAATAAAGTTGGTATGAAACGGGTCCAGCACATTGTCGAGTGCGTCGAAGACCCGGGCGCGCTGGGGTTTCATCGCCCACCAGAAGTGGTCGTAGTCATGCCCTTGCGGAATGTCCGGCAGGCCATCGCTCAACCTGTCTTCCGGCTTAAGGCTGACAAAGATCATGCCCTGCCACTCGGCCACCGCGACGCGTTCCGCCTTCAGTCGTGACAGGTCGGCCGTCGCGCAGCCCGGCACAGCGGCGCAGGCGCCTTCGCCGGTAAAGGCCCAGCCATGATAGGCGCAGACCAGCCGGCCGTCTTCGATGCGTCCGGCGGACAGCGGATAGTTGCGGTGCGGGCAGCGGTCGCGAAAGGCGCGCAAGCCCTCGCGCCCGCGCCACAGCACAACGGGCACGCCGGCGACCTTGACGGCGTAAGGGCGCTTTGCGACCTGACCACTGAGCGCCACCGGCAGCCATGCCTTTTCGATACCGGCGGGAAGGCCCGTTCTGGTTTGGTCGCCGTGCGCCTCGCTCAGGCTCCGGCCGTGGCGACCGCCGCGAGCTTCGCCTCGAACTGGCGAAGCAGTGCCCCGATCAGGCGATAGGCCATCCGCCGCCAGATCGGCAGGTGGCTGTCGACGATCAGCAGATATTCCATCCATGGGGTGGCTCCTCTGTGGCGCTTGAAGTGCGGCGCGCCGGCCGAAAGGTTGCGTTTGAGGTGGCGTTGCATGGCCTGCTGCGCCATGTGCGCCATGATCGCCCGGTACAGGCCGTCCTCCTGGGGCCGTGTCCGATCATAGCCGACCAGGGGTAAAATCTGGGTTTCGCCGTCGTCCTGGGCGGCGCAGAAGGCGGCGATGGTGCCGTCGCGCGCCTCCAGGGTCCAAAATTCCACAACGCCCCGCGCCAGCAGGTCGCGCAGACCGGTCGGCGTATAGTCGGGATTGAAGGCGGAATAGGTCTCGATATAGAGGCCGCTATAGAGGTCCAGGCAGCGCGCCAGGCGGGCCTCATCGATCTCGCCGCCGAATCGGCGTGGGGTGAGGTTGAGCTCGGCCAGCTTCTTCAGATCCCGGCGGCTGTCGCGGTGCCTGGTCCAGACCTCGGGCTGATCGTCGATGATCCACACCACGCGCAACGGCCAGTAGGTGCCGGACTCCGGACGCTTCGTCAGGGAACGGATGATGATGGCGTGGTCGGGATAGGCTTGAGCCAAGGCCGGTGCTGCGGCAATCACCTTATCGACGCGACCGCCGTAAAGACTGGTGCTCAGCAGTTGGTGGCCAGGATAGACCGCCTTGTCGATCTGGAACAGGCGGGCGAACACCTCAGTGACATGGCTCAGAACCAGGACGCCCCAAAGCTCTGGCCCCTTCATGGCGCGGCGGGCCTCTTCGCGGGCAACCGGTCCGATCAGCGCGCACAGCGAGGTCAGCCAGCAGGCATTGGGTGTTCCGGGAATCAGGACGTCTATGGCCTCTCCATTGACGGCGACCACATCGAACCGGACAGAGGCATTTTTCAGGTACATGTCAGGTCTCGATTGCATTCGAAATCCGCCGTCAGAAACGCCTGAAGGCTTTGGCCGCAGAGGGCGGCGCGCGTCATGAACCCGGCCGTATCCAGGGCGGCCGTCCAGGCGACCCCGTCCAGGACATCGCGCGCCCGCGCCCGATCGCCTTGCCACTGACGCAAACGTCCCTGACCCAGGCCGTAGAACCACATGGCCGCGCCGATACAGGCTGCCAGGCCGTTCGAATGCACGACGCCGTCGCCGGTGCCGGTAAAGGCGGCGCACAGGGCTTGCGGATCGTGGACCAGCAGGTGCAGGCCACTGGTGGCGCGCGGGTTGCACTCGATCAGCCATAGCCCGCCGTCACCATCGCGGCGCAGGTCGCAGGCAAACTGTCCGGTCAGGTTCAGGGCACCCGCCAGGGTCGTCGCGATGGTTTCGAGTTTGTTGGCGAGGACACCTTCCACAGGGTCGAAATAGTAGCTGGCCCCGCCATCTGTGCGCCAGTCCGAGCGATAGGCAGCGAAAGCGCGCACACGGCCATCTTTGGCTATGGCGTGAAAGCTCAGGTCTTCGCCGGCAATCCAGGCCTGTTGCAGCCACGGATTGGCCGGGTCGTGCGCCAGGGCCTGGTCCCGTTTCGGCCGGATCACGGTGTGGGTGCCAAAGCGGGAGAATTCCGGTTTATAGACCCAGTCGCCCGGTGTGGCGCCTTCGTCCGGCTTAACGCGTCGCGTCTTGGGTACGCTCAGGCCGAGCGCTTGCGCCTGGTCGATGAAGGCCATCTTGGAATGCAGCCGCATCAGGGGCTTCAGGCCGGGCGCGAACAGCGGCCAGCCGTGGCTCGCCTTGGCCCAGTAAAAGATATCCTCGCACAGCGGCACGATCAAGTCTGGCTTCAGCTGGTCGACGATCGCCTCGGCCTGACGGGCAAAAGCATCGAAACACCGGGCCGGCGCGGCGCACAGCGTGAAGCTGGCCAGGGCCCGGCTGGTGGAGGCGGCGGCCAGGCTGTCTATGCCGTGGACCTCATGGCCGCAGGCTGTAAAAGCGCTTGCCAGGTCGCGCGTCACCGGGGCGCGGGTGCCGGTCAGCAGGATCTTCATGGCCGCCATCGCACGTGGCGGCGTTTGGGGAAGTCCAGGCCGCGGTCATAGGGTTCACGCGACAGCTTCCTGCCAAAGGCGGCGAGGGCGCCGGCCAGCCGTGGGGCATCGGCGTCCTGTTCGCAGGCAAAGGCGATGCCGCCCGAATGACCGATCGCGATCCAGCGGTGGCCGGGGGCGATGTGCGTCGCTACGGCGGCTTCGACGTCGCCGGGGAAGACCACCTGCTCGCCCCAGCGCCAGATGTCCTGGACCCGGCCCTCGACCGGATGGACGGCCATCAACGGCGAACCGCAGGCGCAGGTTTTGGGCCGCAGGATGTCGTCCAGCTTCAGCCGCACCACCAGTTGCGTGCGCCGCAACAGGTCGGTGACAATCGGCTGGAATCGGTCGCCGCCCAAAGGCGCGCGTTCGACAATCAGTGCGTCTTCGTTGAGGTGCAAGGTCCCGATCTCACACGGCGCACCCAGGAAGCCTTCGGTCGCCTGATAGATCGGGTCGGGCCGCCGGCCCAGCCGGGTCGTGATGAAACGGCGTTCTGCGGCGTTAAGCGTCTCGGCACCGTAGAACAGCCGGCGCAGGGCGGGCAGGGGGCGGCCGGCGTCGGCCAGCTCGAGCAGGACTTGAGGCGGGGCGATCAGGACCTGCGGATCCCAGGCCGCAATCGCCGTGTCGCGGTCGCCATCGGCAAGCCCGAAAAACCGCACCCGTCGTTTCTCGTATAGCCGGTTCGGTGCGCGCAGACAGACGCCGATCCGCGTCAGCCCGGCCAGCTCCAGCGGACCGAACAGCTTGCCGGCCAGCCGGCCGCCGTAGATGGCGCGCTCTACGGGTGAAGCGACGAACAGGCCACGTGTTCCCCCACCCGTGCCCGTCGAAAATCCGGCGCTCAAACCCCCTGGCAGAATCTCCCGGCCGTCCGTTTCCGCCGCCAGCGCCGCATCGGCGGCAACTGCTGCATCGAGGCCTTGCGTTGTGCAATCGCTAAACCGGTCACGAAACTCCGCCGTCGAAATCACCGGGAGCTCGGCCAGCGGCTTTTTGGCGTAGCTGGCCAGGGCTGGGCTGAGCGCAAACCGGCTTTGCAGTCGGCCCCACAACCGCAATTGCTGCTGTTCCAGGCCAGAGCGCGACTGCGGCGGCCAACGGGCGCTGAAATAGGCCGAAACGGCGGTCAGCACCGCATGACCATGGCGCCCATGCTGACCCCGGCCGAGGTGCCAACCAGCAGGGCATGGCTGCCCGGCGCCAGGCGGCCTTCGGCGCGGGCGGCGCACAGGGCCGTCGGCAGTGAGGCGGCGATCTGGTTGCCGGTATGGCTAAAGATATCAACCACCCGCTCCGGTCGCGTACCGATGATATGGCGGACATATTCCAGACCCGGCTTGCTGGCCTGGTGGCCGATAACGGTATCGATCTGGTCGAGCGTCAAACCGGCCGAGTCGACAGTCTGTTTGATCAGTTCGGGCAGGCGCCGGCCGGCGGCCTTGAAGATTCCGAAGGCGTCCATGTGAAAATGCGCCCCCGCCTGCAACGCCGCAATGCCATCCTCGATGCGGATGCGCGTCCCGCCCGATCGCAGGTGGGCCAGGTCCTTGCCCGAGCTCAACGTCACAAACCGGCACGCCAGGATGGCCGGACCACCCTTGTCCATTGGGGCCTCGTCCATTGGGGCCTCATCCATTGTGGCCTCGTCCATTGGGGCCTCGACGCAGACGGCGGCGGCGCCGTCGCCGAAGATGGCCGACATGTCCGGCTCACCGAAGTCCAGCCCCGCCGAGGCGATGTCGCTGGAGAAGATCAGGGCGCGCCGCCACCGGCCGGCCTTGAACCCCAGGCTGACCAGGTCCAGCGCGCTCAGGAACGACAGGCAGGTCATGTTGACGTCGAAACAGGGGATGCCGGACTTGTGCAGGCCCAGCGCGTTCTGAACCAGGACGGAGGTCCCCGGGATCGGTTGTTCCATGACACCACAGCCGCCGACGATGACGTCGAAATCGTCACCCCAGCCGGCTTCATCCAGGGCGGCACGGCAGGCCCGCGCCGCCATGAAGGAAGTGGTTTCATCGCGCGCCGCCACCCCGCGTTCGGCGATACCGAACTTGGCTTGCGTCCAGCCTTCGGCCTGGCCGTAAACCGAATCCAGCTCGCTGGAGGGCCGGCGCAAGCGCGGGGCATAGGTGCCTGCGCCGGCGAGGGTGAGACCGATGGGATAGGTCACGCTGTCGTTCCTGACAATATTGAACATTGTTCATAAAACTCTGCACGTGTCTTGTCAATGTCTTTCGCAAGGTTGTATGCGTGCAAGCCAGGGGGCGATCGACATTCGATCGCCGGGGTTATCAGGTACCGCTGTGCCAGTGATTGAGATAAATTCAGTATAGATCGGCAAAAATTGCCTACCCCCAGTATAGTCCCGGCAAGTATTGCCGTTAATACTTTTATTGCGCCGCACCATTATTAACAAAAGTGTCAAATTCAAGCCAGCCAGGCGATCCCCAGGGGTTGAGATTCCGAAAAATTAACACGTATAACGGTTATATACTATATTATAAAACGTTGATTTAATGAGCAATTTATCAGTTGCGCAGGACCCTGCGCTACGCGTTAAGACGAACGGGCAACAATTAACACTTTGTTCAAGCGTTTGTCCCCATAATACTTACCAATAGGCTCTAGAAGGGAGCTGGAGAGTGAAAATCTCATTGGCATAAGGCCTGTTCCCGTTTCGGGGCGGACTGCGTTCTCAATAGACAGAAATTCTCTCAGATTGCTGAAAGCGCCTCCATTCAGGTCAATTCGACTTGCGCACTCCTGTGCGTGTTGGCGTCGCGCAAACATGGGCAACAGGACGGCGTAATGTGTTCGTAAAAGGGGCATTGCCATGGCTGTCAATATTGTTCTCGGCAACAATAACAACGTCGTCTCCGTCACAACGTTCGATTCGCTTACGTCGGGCACGGGGGATGATACCATCACCGTTCTCGAAGCCCTTCCTGCTGCGACCATCAATCTCGGTGCCGGCACCGATGCCCTGATCCTGGGCAACTTCACCAACGTGGCGACCGTATCCAACGCCGAATCCATTACCGGCGGTTCTGGCTCTGACACCATAACGCTCGGCACGACGCTCACCGGCATGACCCTGGACCTGGGCGCCGGGGCCGACACTTTGCTCCTCGCCAATGTCGTCAATACCGGCACACTTTCGAACGTCGAGACCCTGACCGGCGGCACCGCGGCCGACACCATCACCTTCGCCACCATCCTCACCAACGGCATCGTCAATCTGGCCGGCGGCACCGATGCCCTGACGTTTGGTAACTTCACCAACTCGGCCACGGTTTCGAACGTCGAAACCCTGACCGGCGGCACCGGCGCCGACACCATCACCCTGGCCACCACCCTGACCGGCATGACGCTCGACCTCGCGGCCGGCGCCGATGTTCTCATCCTTGCCAATGTCGTCAACACCGGCACGGTTAGCAACGTCGAAACCATCACCGGCGGCACCGCCATCGACACCGTCACCGTCGCCACCGCTCTCACCGGTACCGTCAATCTGGGTGCTGGCATCGACGTGCTGAATCTCGGCAACTTTGCCAACACCGTCACCGTCTCGAACGTCGAGACCCTGACTGGCAATGCCGATGTCGATACCATCACCATCGGCGCTGCCCTGTCGGCGGCGACCATCAACCTGGCCGGCGGGACTGACGTCCTGACCCTGGGCAATTTTGCCAATACGGCCACAGTTTCGAACGTCGAAACCCTGACCGGCGGCACCGGAGTCGATACCGTTACGCTGGCCACGACGCTGACGGGCATGACCCTGGATCTGGCCGGCGGCGCCGACGTGCTGAACCTGGGCAATGTCGCCAATACCGGCACCGTCTCCAACGTCGAAACCGTCACCGGCGGTACAGCAGCCGACGCCGTCACCCTGGCCACCATCGCCACCGCAGCGGTCGTCAACCTGGCCGCCGGCACCGACAGCCTGACCTTTGGCAACTTCACCAACTCGGCAACGGTTTCGAACGTCGAAACCATCACCGGCGGAACCGGTGCTGACACCATCACGCTCGGCGCCATCATGACGGCTGGTACGATCGACCTGGCGGCCGGAACCGACAGCCTGATCCTGGGCAATTTCGCCAACTCGGCAACAGTTTCCAACGCCGAAACCATCACCGGCGGCACCGCCGTCGACGCCATCACCCTGGCCACCACCCTGACTGGCGTAACGGTCAATCTGGGCACCGGCGCTGATACCCTTAATCTCGGCAACTTCGCCAATACGGGCACGGTGTCCAACGTCGAAACCATCACCGGCAATGCCGATGTCGACACCATAACCCTGGGCGCCGCCATCGCGGCCGGCGTCATCAACCTGGCCGGCGGCACCGACGTCCTGAACCTCGGCAACTTCGCCAACTCGCTGACCGTCTCCAACACCGAAACCCTGACCGGTAACGCCAATGCCGATACGGTGACCCTTGGCACCACCCTGACCGGCATGACGCTGGATCTGGCCGGTGGCGCTGACGCCCTGACCCTGGCCAATGTCGCCAACACCGGTACAGTCTCCAACGTCGAAACCGTCACTGGCGGCACGGCCGCTGACGCCCTTACCCTCGGCACGGCCATTTCGGCCGGCGTAATCAACCTGGCGGCGGGCACTGACAGCCTGACCCTGGCTAACGGCACCAACTCGGCGACGGTTTCGAACGTCGAAACCATCACGGGCGGCACCGGCGCCGACACCATCACCCTCGGCGCCATCATGACCGCCGGCACCGTTGATCTCGGCGCCGGCACCGACGCCCTGATCCTGGGCAATTTCGTCAACTCGGCCACGGTTTCGAACACCGAAACCGTCACCGGCGGTACGGCTAACGATACCATCACCCTGGCGACCCAGATCACCGGCGGCACTATCAATCTGGGCACGGGCGTCGATGCTTTGACGCTGGGCAACTTCGCCAACTCGGCCACGGTCTCCAACGTAGAAACCCTGACCGGCAATGCCGACAACGATACCATCACCATCGGCGCTATCCTGTCGGCCGCGACCATCAACCTGGCCGCTGGCACCGATGCCTTGACGCTGGGCAACTTCGTTAACTCGGCGACGATTTCCAACACCGAGACCCTGACCGGTAACGCCCTGGCCGACACCATTACGCTCGGCACGACGCTCACCGGCATGACGCTGGACCTCGCCGCCGGCGCCGACAGCCTGACCCTGGCCGCTGTCGCCAATACCGGCACCGTCTCCAACGTCGAGACCATCACGGGTAATACCGCCGCCGACGTCATCACGCTTGCTACCGCCGTCACCGCCGGTGTCTTCGACCTGGCCACCGGTACCGACAGCCTGACCCTGGCCAACGGCACCAACTCGGCCACCGTTTCGAACACCGAAACCGTCACGGGCGGTACCGGAGCCGACACGATCACCCTGGCGACGGCCCTGGCCAACACCATGACGATCGACCTGGCGGCGGGTGCGGACGCCCTTACCCTGGGTGCCTTCGCCAATACCGGCACGCTGTCGAACGTCGAAACCATCACCGGCGGCAGCCTGGCTGACACCATCACGATCGCTACGGCCCTGACCGGTACCGTCAACCTCGGCACCGGCGCCGACACGCTCAACCTGGGCAACTTCGCCAACACGGTCACGGTAAGCAACGTCGAAACCCTCACCGGCAATGCCGACGTCGATACCATCACCATCGGGGCTGCCCTGGCGGCTGCCACCATCAACCTGGCCGGCGGCACCGACGTTCTGACGCTCGGCAACTTCGCCAACACCGCCACCGTTTCGAACGCCGAGACCATCACCGGCGGCACCGGCATCGACACCATAACCCTGGCCACCACCCTGACCGGTGTCACCCTGAACCTGGGTACCGGCGCCGATGTCCTGACCCTGGCCAATGTCGCCAACACCGGTACCGTCTCCAACGTCGAAACCATCACCGGCGGCACAGCGGCCGACGACGTCACCCTGGCCACCATCGCCACGGCAGCGGTTATCAACCTGGCCGCCGGCACCGATGCCCTGACGTTCGGCAACTTCACCAACTCGGCCACGGTCTCCAAC